>CAYULA010000001.1:0-232820 GCA_964445525.1 uncultured Thermoplasmatales archaeon
TTTTTTCACATAATAAAACCTGTGTGAAACAGAGCGATACATTCGGAACTACTGCATCCTCCGAAATGATTATCTATCTGTTCCAAATGTATGTGAACAAAGTAAATTGTTCTCCTCGGGGGTTCACGAGATTAGATTTGCAAGTGTAGGTGATCGTATTTTTCTGAAAACTGAAAAAGCATGTCGGGGTCCTTTCAAATGAATCTGAAGAAGATCCCCGAACTGGTCATGGATGACATAAAAGCCAGGATCCCGATTATTCAGGGTGGGATGAGCGTCGGAATATCCCTATCCGGACTTGCTTCCGCGGTGGCCAACGCCGGCGGCATAGGGGTGATCGGAACTGCAGGGATAGGGGCCGACGAACCGGACCTCCAGACCAATTACGAGGAAGCGAATATCAGGGCCCTTAAAAAAGAAGTGAGGAAGGCCCGGAGGATGTCGAATGGTCTCATAGGCGTCAATATCATGATGGCCCTTTCCAACTATGACGACCTGATCAACGCATCGATCGAAGAGGGTGTGGATGTGATCTTCATCGGAGCAGGGCTTCTCCTCAGGCTCCCCGATACCATCGATATTGAGAAGATCAAGGAATCAAACACCAAGATCGTCCCCATTATCTCCAACGGGAAGGGAGCAAAGATCATGTTCAATTACTGGGCCAAGAACTACGATCACATTCCCGACGGAGTTGTCGTGGAAGGGCCTCTCGCAGGGGGACATCTGGGATTCCACAAGGAAAAGCTGGAGGATGAGGAGAACAGACTGGAAGAGATAGTTCCAGGAGTGATCGAGGCAGTACAACCCTTCAGAGAGAGATACGGAAAGGATATTCCGGTAATTGCGGCGGGTGGAATATACACCGGAGAGGACATCTACAGGTTCATGGAGATGGGGGCCTCCGGGGTCCAGATGGCAACAAGATTCGTTGCAACACATGAATGCGACGCTTCCGTCAAGTTCAAGGATGCCTACATCGGAAGCGGTGAAGAGGACGTAATAATCATCCAGAGCCCGGTGGGAATGCCGGGGAGGGCTCTAAAAAACGAATTTTTGGAGGATGTAAATAATGGTGGCAGGAAACCCTTCATGTGCTCCTGGAAGTGCCTGAGGACCTGTGACTTCAAGGAAGCTCCCTACTGCATCGCGGAGGCCCTGCGGAATGCGAAGGAGGGGAACCTCGACAAGGGATTCGCATTTGCGGGGAAGAATGCCTATCGCGTGAAGAAACTGGTTCATGTGAAGGAACTCATAGATGAGCTGGTCAGGGAATACGAGGCGATTGCAAACGGAAAGGCAAGGCCCAGTTGATTTGATTTGAAATCTTTGAATGGTCCTCATACATGGTATTCTATCTGACCTATAAGATGACCGTTTCACAGATAATCCATATATATCGATCACGGACAATGATATCTCGTGGGAACATGAAGAGGACCTTGATACTGATATTGATTGCCTGGACCTTGCTCCCCGTCGTTGTTTACGATGCGGAAGCAGAGGATCAGGTGTCTTCCGGGAAGATAGAGATAAGCTCCGACTGGGAAGGTCCTCCAGTACTTGTTGAAGATGATTCTTCCAGGATGATGACTCTTTCTGGACCCGATGGCATGTTCAATGATTCCATTGGGGAGATTATCAGTATTAAGGGAAGAGAATACAGGTTTCAGGATTGGAGCGATTTCATTGATGGAAGTATTTTGCAAGTTGATATTGAAAATGTCTCGGGGATATGGAGAGGATACATCGAACCCAATCTCGACCAGTATGGTAATTCAACTATCTCCATCAGGGTGGAGACTTCATCCTCAGGGGCTGAATTTGATATTACAATCCCCGTGAAGGCAGTCAATGATCCTCCTTCAATATCATTTCCAACTGGCATGTATCATGCACGGGGGCAATTCCAGAATCTCAGTATGGTGGCAATAATAAGTGATCCGGACCCTGAAGATGAATTCGATGTGAAATGTAACATGTTGATCAACCTGACAGATGATGTTCCTTCGATCACAAATCAGCTTCTTGGATATGAACCTGAAAGAGGGAAAGATTTTGATCTCGATCTCGAAGATGATGATATTCCACGGCTCTGGTGGGAACTGCATGATCAATCTATCTGGAAGGATATGAAAAGTTCTACAAGGATCGTTGAGGTTACGATACAATTCAAGGTTTGGGACCTTGCAGGAGAATCCGATACCTGCCTAAAACGCCTGGATCTTCAGGATGTAAACGAGGAACCCGAACGACCAGAATATATTTTGACCGAGTATGATTCCTTCTATGTTGATGAACCTGTGAATTTCTGGACAGAACAGGTTACCGATCCGGATGGGGACATGATAATATACAACTGGGATTTCGGTGATGGAACCACTGCAATGGGAATGAATGTTACACACACATTTACTATAAGGGGAGACAAAACGATCCAGTTGTGGGTTGAAGATGGTAATTTCTCGACAGAGAAGATCAATCTGAGGATCATGGTGAATGAGGGTCCACCCAGACCATCGGAGAGGGATAGCGATCATGATGGATATTTTGATGATATCGATATGTTCGATTATGACCCCGCAGCCCACAAGGATACTGATAGGGACGGCTATCCTGATTACTGGAATACAGGAATGACCGAGAACGATTCCGTATCTGGTCTAAAATTGGACCTCTATCCGAAGGATCCCTTCATGAACGGACATGTTGATCCGGATATGGATGGGGATGGGACGGTCGATGGATATGATGCCTTCCCCATGGACCCGGCCGCAAGCACAGATGTTGATCATGACGGTTACCCAGATTACTGGAACTTCGGTATGGACGAGGACGATTCAACAGAGGGCCTGAAAATAGATCATTATCCGAGAGACCCTGACCGGAACGGATATGAAAGGACCTTCCTCGAGAGAAAGGGACTGTATCTCATCATAGTTGTGATCGTTGCATTGATGATCATCTTGATAGGGTCCTTGATGGTGATGGCATTGATCAGGCAGAATGGAAGGTCCTGATTGGAATTTGTTCAGTTAATTCTCTGACCTGGTTTGATCCTACTGGGTTCACATCAAAGGTCCTATCAAGGGCCTCAATTCATTTCGATCCTCCAGCAGTTTTATCAGGTCCGAACTGTTGATAATGGTTGATGTTTGCTTCATTGAATTGGATATCTGGATCCTGTTCATGGATAGGCTTTCAGATAACCTTTCAATTAGAATATTCTTCTTATTGCGAAGTGTGTCCAGGTATTTCATGTTGAATAGATGATCCACAACCTTGTCCATGTCCTCATCGAATTCCAAAAGGATCTCTCTCATTGTGAATATGAACCCTTCAGCAACATCCAGCAATTGTTCATCTGAATCGATCTTAAGAAGTATGTATAACTTGCCTATCCTGTTCCTATTTTGGATCAAATGATAATTGATCTGAACATGAACACCTTCATGACCGGGCCCCGAATGCCTTTCCAGAGAATATCTTCGCTGGGGAAATGAACCACCTGATGACGGTTCCTTGCAGTCGAGACTTACTTCAAATGAGATCTGCCTTTCATCGCCGAATAATGTGACTGAAACAGAGTACCTGTTATCGCTGTAATCCATGTTCTTGAATACAGGTCTCAGTAGGCCAATTGAAAGTTGAGGTTCATTATCCACTACCTTTCCTCCATAATCCCTTCGATGAATTTGATAACATCATGGTCCAAAGAATGATCAGAAAGACCGATCCTCTTCCATACCTTTTTCCAGAAATAGGGATCAAGGAGGTTCTTGTTCATGGGCAAGGAGAAGGACCTGTCAAAGTGGAGGTTGATGATCCTCTCCAGAATGGTAAAATAAACCTCTTTTTTTCTTTGAATATCCGAAAGATATTCATCCAGCATATCTCTCCTGGGGATCAGGTCCTCGATGATGACATCCATTTGATAATTGTTGTCAACAATTTCATCAGGTTTGTTGTAAGAGAACCTGATTGCTTCATTTTGTCCAAGTGATATTGAACCAATACCTCTTGAAATCTCGGTAATCTCGATCCGATTATCCGCGATGAGATCATTTTCCTTCAGGATCGATTCAAACTCTGCCACTCTTCTGTAATTTATCTCATTCGTGCTGATCAATCTGTTTATCACATCATCGAAGGATTCACCTTTTCTGGCAATATCCATCAACCTATTCCTTGTTCCCAATTTTACTGTCAATGATGTCTTGACCTTGTTGATGTCCCTTCTCTTATCTTCTATCATCATGGAATTGATATTATTGTATGAGTATATTAAATAAACCAATATATTTATAAATAGTAATGCATGTAATGACTTCAGTGCCCTAATGTGCGAAGCATTTCCCCAATGAGGCATGAGGTCGGTGAGCTCACTCGAGAGAGGACCGATACGAAGAGATGAATCTTGATCATTGATGGATGAACCTTGATCATAGGATCTGTGACCTCTGAAGCGTTTTTCCATTTCAATGGTTTGCATATCGGAAACAACTCCCAAATGGGATCACCTTTGGCCTGTCTCATTCTGGGATAGTATCAATGATTTCAACAGTGTTGTTTGCTCTGGCAATCAAAGAATCCAATTCATTTTTTCTGCCTTCCAGGAATTCGATCCTATCCATGATCTCTCTCTTCGAGATCTGAGAGATGTATTCCCTGTCTGGATCCCGGGGTGACCGCAAATATGATCTTCCACCAGGTTCGTTTTCAAGAAGAGAATTGTATGCTTTCAACTCGGATATCAGATCCCCCATTGTTATTATCGCATCATGAAGCAGCATACCATTTTCCAATCTGTGATTGCAGTTGGTGTAGATGATCCTCAATTTCAGGTCCTTTATCAATCTTGTTTTCTCTTCGATCATCTTCTCGAGTTCCGTGAAAACCAGTTCGGGTTCCTTGTCTTCCTCATGAAACATGGTTTTTTCCCGGAGGGTCATCAGCCTGGACAGTGAATTTTGAGCGGCTTTCTTCTCGCTCAATGCCTTTCCGATCTTCATGCCCATAATGAATATGATTCTTGTATAATTTCCTTGTTCGGGTTGGGGGGCTTGAAAAAAAATAGAATTATTTTTGACACTGTAAATAGTTCTAAAAAAGTAATCCGGAAAGAAGCCGACATACGATGAATAAAGTGCTTGAGCGACCAAACGTTCTATGGGTCGTAGGGACCCATTTAAGGTTAATTTCTTAGGAGGTGATCCATCCGCAGGTTCCCCTACGGATACCTTGTTACGACTTAACCCCGCTTACTAAGCCTAAGTTTGAACATGACAAGAATCACATCCTCACTCAGACCCAACTCGCATGGTTTGACGGGCGGTGTGTGCAAGGAGCAGGGGCATATTCACCGCGAGATGTTGATCCGCGATTACTACGGATTCCAGCTTCATGAGGGTGAGTTGCAACCCTCAATCCGAACTACGACTAGGTTTTGGGATTACCGTCACCTTTCGGTGTAGAAACCCATTGTCCTAGCCTTTGTAGCGCGCGTGTAGCCCGGAGGATTCGGGGCATACTGACCTACCGTTGCCCTCACCTTCCTCTGACTTATCGCCAGCGGTTTCTCTAGTGTGCTTAGTAAGCGGACTTACTAATAGCAACTAAAGATGAGGGTCTCGTTCGTTGTCTGACTTAACAGAACGCCTCACGGTACGAACTGACGACGGCCATGCACCACTTCTCGGAAAATCAGGCAAGGTCATCAACCTGGCCTTCATATAACCGTCGCCTCCGGTGAGATTTCCGGCGTTGAATCCAATTAAACCGCACGCTCCACCCGTTGCTGTGCTCCCCCGCCAATTCCTTTAAGTTTCAGTCTTGCGACCGTACTCCCCAGGCGGTGCGCTTAACAACTTCTCTCCGGCACTGGATGCCCTCGTGGGACCCCCAACACCAAGCGCACAGCGTTTACACCCTGGACTACCCGGGTATCTAATCCGGTTCGCGCCCCAGGGCTTCGTCCCTTACCGTCGGACCCGTTCTGGTCGGACGCTTTCGCCACCGGTGGTCCCCCAAGGATTACAGGATTTCACCCCTACCCCTGGAGTACCTCCGACCTCTCCCGGTCCCAAGTTCGGCAGTCTCCCCAGAATTCGTTGAGTTAAGCCCAACGATTTACCCAGAGATTTACCGAACCGGCTACGGACGCTTTAGGCCCAATAATAACGATCACCACTAGGGCCGCTGGTATTACCGCGGCGGCTGGCACCAGTCTTACCCAGCCCTTATTCCGTGAGCGTTTTAGACTCACGAAAAGCATACACTGAGTGCATGCACTTGGAATCCCCTTGTCGCGCTTTCGCGCATTGCAAAGTTTTCGCGCCTGCTGCGCCCCGTAGGGCCTGGACTCGTGTCTCAGAGTCCATCTCCGGGCTACCACTCCCATGGCCCGTACCCGTCGTCGGCTAGTTAGTTCTTTACACTAACTACAACCTGATAGGCCGCAGACCCATCCTAAGGCGCCGGAACTTTCAACCTTGGGACATTCCAGTCACCAAGATCTATGGGGTATTATCCTCAGTTTTCCGAGATTATCCCCCACCTTAGGGTAGGTTATCCACGTGTTACTGAGCAGTCTGCCGAGGGCCGAACCCTCTCGACTCACATGGCTTAATCGGATTCCAAGAGCGGTGACCGCCGGCAGGATCAACCGGAATTGACAGATGGGAATAATGCTTTCCATCTTCCTGCACACAACGTTCGATTCGCTCAAGTATCACTTTCATCGTATGTCGGATGGGAGAGATCACGGCGCTCGCCGGTTTTCTCCGACCCCTTTCATTTGTCCGCAAAACCTGGATGGTTTCGATCATCTTGGCCAACAGGCCGTCTCACGAAACAACGCAAATGGCTGCGGGTAAGGCCCCCTTAAACAAGGTCGAATATATAACCCTTCTTATCGACGGGGCCCTGTCCCCCATAACGAGGTCCATGACCACACTGGGGGGAACCTGCTAATATTGATTTGATATAAAAAGTTTTTTTCGGCCGGGAAGGAGCTGTTATGATTGCTCATTCCACATCTTGTTCGGTGTTGAATTCAAGCTCTTCCTGTAATTCGTTTACAACAAGCTTCAGTATCTGCTCGAAGGTCATGGATCTGAATTCCCTGATGCCTCCGAGATCGCTCTGAAGCTTGGCGACGATCTCCTCGTCGTCCTGACTTATTTCTATGTGACAGATGGCTTCTTCCAGCTGATTCCCTCCTGTTCTCGTTAAACCTCAGTGTACACACATATATGTAATATTCGGATTGTTATTTTGACCTTTGATCCCGATATTTACCCCGATGACCATAAAGATTATATTGGCAGGTGAATTCTATTCTTACAAAGGAGGATGCACCATTTGAAGGTCAATCCATTCGTATTTATTATGGTTCTATCATTCCTAACAATCGCATTCATACCCGCTGCCGACATGGGAAGCGGCCAGGAGGAGCTCCCGGAATGGACCTTCATGGTGTATCTGGATGCCGACAACAACCTCGAAGGGCCCGGCATAGACGACATGAACGAGATGGAGGAATTCGGCTCCACCGACGAGGTCAATATTGTTGTCCAGATGGACAGGATCAGGGAATACGACTCCACCAACGGAGACTGGGACGACTGCCGAAGGTTCTACATTGAAAAGGACCTCGATAATGACAGGATAACCTCCCCCGAACAAGGCAGACTCGGTGAGGTCAACATGGGGGATCCGGAGACCCTCATCGATTTCGTATCCTGGTCCGTTGAAAATTATCCGGCAGAAAAATACGCCCTTGTACTCTGGGACCACGGGGGAGCCTTCAGGGGAATATGCTGGGACGACACTGTTCCCGGCCTTCCCGAGGGCGAACACGATCACATAAACATGACCGAATTGAACTACGCTATGGAGCAGACATACAAGATCCTGGGAAACAGGAAGCTGAACCTCTGCGGATTCGATGCCTGCCTCATGGCCCAGGTTGCAGTTATGTACGAGTTGAAGGATTTTGTCAAGGTGGGTGTGGGCTCGGGATACAACGAACCCGGAGACGGTTGGCCCTATGATGAGATACTGAGCCATTTCACGGAAAAACCCGAAATGGACGAGAAGGACCTGGCGAAAATTATTGTCGAGGAGTACATCATTTCCTACAACAACAAGCAGACAGATCCCCAGGATTACCCGATGGTTACCCAGGCGGCATTCGACCTTGAGCAGATGGACGATGTGGTTGCGGTCCTTGACGAATTCTCAGAAGAGCTCGCTTCCAGAGGTCCTCTCGGAAGCCTGGAATACCTGTTCCAGATCTATCAGGCAAGGAAGAATGCCAATTCCTACGATATGGCAAACGTCTTCATCTACGATCTGACCGGATACCCACTCTATGATGTGATAGATTTCACCGTTTTACTGGATCAGTACATAGCCGACGCTTTTCCCAAAAACGACAGGATACAGGAGCTGACCGCCAGGGTCAGGAACTCCATACTGGGTGAAGGATTCATGTTCGCTTCCGAGGCCGATCAGTGGCATCCGGATGCAAACGGCCTATCCATGTACTTCCCCAACAAGGAAGAGGACGCATTGAGCCTCACCCAGTTTCCCACGGACTACCTCCGATCCTATGAAGAAACCTCCTTCGCAAAGGAACATCTCTGGGACGAGTTCCTTCACGCTTACTACGGAATTGACCCGATAGAGGATTCCCATCCGACAATTACTATCACCTCTCCGGAATTCAACACCACATTTCCCGAGGACGAGGGAATGATAATTCTCAGAGGCGTTGCCTACGACAGGGAAATGGTGGACCGGGTTGAGGTCCGTATTGACGGCGAGGAATGGTCCGTTATGCCCGGCATAACCGGTCAGGGAAGGATACCTTTCCTTCATCAGATGGATTCCACCAAACTGGGAACCGGAACCCATCTCGTAGAGGTGAGGGCATTCGACAAACCCGTTTCGGATACAGGAGGAAATGTAGGCAAATCAACAAGCATCGTTTCCACCGAGATCACGATCAGTGATGTCTCCCAGGAGGAATCCGACTCGTTTACGCTCCCTGGTTGGGTCTCCAGTGCTTTTATGATCATCGTGATCGCATCAGCACTGGTTCTGGGAGTTGTAATATTCAGGGGGAGGAATGAGTAATTGGGGGGAGTGTGGGAGCCTCCCCGAAAGGACGGACCGGCTGTTTCAGTTGACGGAATATGCAAGACCTACGGCAAGGTCAAGGCACTTGAAGAAGTGGATCTCAGGGTTGAAAGGGGAGAGATGTTCGGGCTCATAGGACCCAATGGCGCCGGAAAATCCACCTTGATGAAATCGCTTATAGGCACCGTCAAACCCGAGTGCGGGAAGGTAAAGGTCCTGGGAATGGATCCTGTCAAGGAAGACCTCAGAATCAAATCATTCACCGGTTATGTACCCGAATCAGAAACACCGCCCTCTTTCCTGAAATTGGACGAGTTCCTGGATTTCGTGATGGATACCAGGGGAAGAAAAGCCGATGAAAAAGGTAAAAAGCACTGGGTTGAATTCTTCGACCTGGAAGGTCACAGACAGACCATCGCAAAGGACATGTCCAAGGGAACAAGGCAGAAACTGATGCTCTCTTCGGCTTTCATCCATCAGCCTCCCTTGATGCTTCTGGACGAGCCCTTCATCAACCTAGATCCGATATATCAGAGAAAGGTGAAGGATTATTTGCTGGAATATGTGAATGGGGGAGGAACGGTACTTTTATCAACACATATATTATCCCTTGCGGAAGAGCTCTGCGGACGTGTGGCCATCATTCACAAGGGAAGGGTTCTGTTCACCGATAGCTCCAAGAACATCATTGAAGAACACGGCACCCTGGAGAAGGCATTCCTTGACGGAGTCGGATATTATTCTATGTAATTCAAGGGCAGAAGATCCTTTTCAAGCAGTGTAACTTCCGTGGAATCCAGCGCATCCGGTGACAGTGCAACCATGAGTATGCACTCGGTCTGGGAAACGTTATCCACCAGCTGCCTGATGAACCTCAGAACGGAATTGAACTTGTTGTTGGTGAGCAGATATTCCAGGCCGTCGAGGAGTATGATCCCGTTCTGTGTCTGGTCCATGAACTCCTCGTATAAGGACATGATGAACTCCAGTATGGGTAGGACCGACTTTATGTCTCCCTGGATCTCCTTTCCCGTAAGCCAGACCGATTCTGACTCGTCTACACCAAAGGTCCTGGCCAAAAGCTTCGGATTGGTTCTGGAGATAACCATGCCGTCCATTCCCAGCTCCTTCAATGCCTTGTAGATGTGGAAGAATCGCTCGGGCCTCTTCTCTTCTATGAGATAGGATAAACCCGGTGTGAGGTCCTTTGCAGCTTTCTTGGGATTCCATGCATTCTTTGTAAGAGCCTGCACCCCGGTATCGACCTCGGTATCGGAATCGGGAAGTTTGAGGATCTTCACATCCTCCTCATCTTCCTCTTCCTTCCTGGGTTCAGCTTCAACGGGTTCTTTTAAAACAGATTCCTCGTCGATTTCCGGTTCGCTGTCCTTCATCTCATTGAGACGTTCCCTTATCCTCTCAACGAGCTCTGATTTGAGTCCAAGGGAGTCGAGACCCAGCTCCTTGCACTTCTGTCTGAGCTCCTCCTTTGTGAGCTTTTCCAGAGCACCCTCCTGAGTCAGATTCTCGGTATCTATCTCCCTCTTGGCCCTTATAACCTCGACTATGCACTTCTTGGCAAAGTCCACTGCCTCCTCTCTCTTTTCAATTTTCAGAGCGTATTTTGCTTCGTTTATGAGCTCCTCTGCAAGCTGAGTATCGGCCCCTTCCTTGCGGGCCTGAAGGACCAGTCTCTGCCCTCTTCTTATGATATTGAGTATCTGTATGAATTCCGGGTCATCCTGCTGCATTTGAATGGACCTCTTTCGTTCTGTGGTATTACGTGATAGATATTATATTTTGCTTCATAACAGTCCCCGTTTTCAAATCAGGCATATTATCGGAAGCTGCGAAATCCAACCTATATTTTCATCATCTGTCACTTCTTTGGAGGGTCCCAGCTCATCTCCTCGTCCATGGCATCAAGGTCATCTTCCAGCTTTCTTCTGTTGACGGTCTGCCAGAGGAAATAGGCGATTATCGCCAGAAGTACAGCGACTATGAGAACTATCCAGTACCACTGTGTTACCGGAGGCTCCTCCGGATGGTCCTCGGGGTCCCTCGGATCCGTGTCCGCGTTGTATTCCTTGAAGTTGAACCAATCGTCTCCGTCCGGGTCCTCGATCCTGTCGTCCCTGAATGGAAGTGTTCCCTTCTCCGATTCCCAACGGTCGTTCATGCCGTCTCCATCGGAATCCTTCTCGTCGGGATCTGTCAGATTGAACATCTCCTGTAAAAGATTCAATCCGTCACCATCCGAATCATCTTCCGTATCGTCGATGACCGTGGGATCCATCCCGTACCTGGATTCGAATGCGTTGGAAAGTCCGTCTCCGTCAGCGTCCGACCATCCCAGGATAGGGATATTTAGCCACCCCTCCTCAGGGTAGGTCATGTTTGCCGGATCGGATTGTCCGTAAAGCACCCTGAATCGGATCTCTCCCTTTGAATATGGAGCGGGAAGCTCGTATGTTCTTTGATCGCCGGAGGTCCTCTCCGCCGTAATGATCCATGAGATGGATGTATTGGGATAGCTTGCTTCGAGGATCAATATTCCTTCCCAGGTGATGTCGATATCGAATCCATTTCCGATTTCAGCGGATTTCGGATATGTTATCTCGAATGGGGCCTCTTCCTCTTGCGGTTCCTCTGTGATATTGAACGGATCCGATTCGAATTCGGCCTGATTGCCCGCCTCGTCATTTGCAACGATCCTGATCCTTACACCGGTATATTCCCGGTCGAACGGATCCTGGAAGCTGGCCTTGAAGACGCCTCCGGGACCCGGAAGAATCGTCGCCGTGGATATGACGGAAGAACCCGCCATTATGAAAGAGGTGATGTACAATGAAGGGTCCTGTCCGACCTTGATGGGATCGAATCCCAGATCGTCTCTTATGGTAAAACCGATCTCGAGGTTCTTTCCGATCTCCATTTCCGGAATGCTGACGTTGGAAATCACAGGAGAGTTTTGGTCTATCCTGATCCGGTCCAGTTCCATTGTTCTGCTGTTGCCAGCCGAATCTTCCGTCATTGCAGTGACATTGTAGAAGCCGTCGGAATTCAGTCCGATGTTTCCCGATGGAATGAATTCCAGGTCACCGTCATGCTCCACCATGAAACCGAGAACGGAAACTCCCGAGCCTCCGTCCGCTGTGTTCAGTGTGAGTTCAACCGTTTCGGTGGACCAGCCCGCTCCGGGATGTCCGTCTACATCCAGCGAGGGAGGTTTCATGTCGATATCCCTGGATATTGCAGGGAGGGAGACGGGATCCGTTCCGTCATCCACGGTGCATTGGATGTAGAGGGCACCCTCGAAATTTTCTTTCGGTACATCGAACAGATAATGATGGGGGTCGGTCTGCTCAAGAGAGGATTCGGGTATATCCCTCCAGTTGCCGTTTCCCAGCTTGTAATCGAAGGAGAATGCTAGATCGTCCCCGTCGGGATCGGAACCGTTCAGTGAGATTCCTATATCGTTCGGGGACCAGAGCTCTCCCGTCAAGGATATGGAAAATTCCGGAGGATCGTTCCTTGACTCGATCATCTCCTTTATTGTCATGTCCCTGGAGTTTCCCAGCATGTCCGAAACCATCACCTGAATTGCCAGCTCGTTCCCCTGCACGGCTTCCCAGTCCAGATCGATCTGATAGCTGTAATTTTCATCGTTTTGTTCCATATTGAACCATTCTGTTGAGGGGTTGTTGACCCCGTATTTTACCCGTACAGCTTCCGGGTCGATGCCGGATGTGGCATCCGATACCCTCAGTGTAACATTGACGGGACCTTCGGTGTTCTCGTCAATATCCAGGGGTTCCGTCGTGAACTGGTTGATAACGGGAGGAGTTCCGTCGTTTATAACATCGAGAACGGAAACGGTTGGTCCCAGGTTTCCCGCGTTGTCCGCCGTGTAGGCGTAGAAATCGTAATCGTCCCCGTCTTCTTCGATCTCGAGCTGATCGCCAGGCAGGTAGAACTCACCGTCAACGGAAATGAACGTCGTATAGACACCTGAGCCGCCCCTGTCCCCTGCATTCGTGATTACGGTCAATGTTCCCACAGGATCGTCGTTTATCGCCATTATGGTGGTGTCGGGTCCTTTGTTATCGACCTTGAACTCACCGTAGTCACTTTGGTCCCCGAATCCGAAACGGGAGGGGGAGCTGATCTCCCATGAAATGTATCCCCAGTCCGAAATATACTGAGTGGTGTTTAGAAAATAGGTTGCGTTGAAGGTCCCTTCAACCATTTCGGGATGGAAGATTCCGATATCCTCCCAGTCCCCGTTGCCGTCCTTCCTGGAGAGGTTCAGGTCGATCGAGGACGGAGGGAAGAAAGGACCTTCATAGCTGAATTCCATCTCAAGGGATCCTCTCGACCAGTTCGGAAGCCAGGGTCCTGTCCAGAATCCTCTGAGGCCGTTGACGGCATCGTTGTATGCGGCCCTTATATCGAATAAGGAGTTCCCGACCATTACCACGAAGGATACGTGGAAGGTCTCATTCGTATCTTCTTCGGGGATCCTCGCCGTGAGGTCCATGTACCAGTCCTGTTCGGTGACCGAGGATGACTGATTGTTTGGGGAGGACATCTGGTTCCAGACCTCCGTTTCCCCCGAGTAGACCCCGGGACCGTAGACTCCGGCGTTGTGGCCGTGGAAGTGGGAGGAGCCGGAAAGGTCGAAGAGTCCGATGCCGACGAAGGTTGTAGCTTCGGAGATAACTGTGGTGTTTATGTCCGGGAGAAAGGTGAACCTGTCGTCGCCTGCGGAGGTTCCCAGGTCAACGTTCATTGTCTGGATTAAGAAGAGATCTGAATCGAAGGAAGAAGGTGTATCTATCTCGTAATCGAGGACCATCCATCTTCCGGTGAAACCTCTGGTATTTTCCCTGTATCTGTTGACATAGGTCCTCTGTGTTATGTTGACTCCCTCGAAATCCTCCCCGGGCCACCCCGTGAATGAGCAGAACCCTTCCTCGTCGGTGTAGTTTCCCGGAGTTGTTATGTTGAGAGGATCTCTCGTCTGGAATTCGTAATGGCTTCCGAAATCAACTGAATTTGAACTTGTACCAATTCCAAATGATGCCGAAGATAATCTGTCAGCTCCCTTCGGGAACTCCAGAGTATCCCATCCGGTAGCTCCTCCGTCATCCCCAATTTCAATGGTGAAATTGCCTGAATCATGGATGGCGGAACTGCTTCTGGTTGTTCCCTCCGCCTCACCACACAATGCAGAGGACCCCGTGAGGGAGCTCGCTGACAGTATGATCACAATTAAAACAATCCAGATCTTCTTCATCTCAATCCTCACCTCTGACTTCCTCTAGAGCTTCCATGGCTTTCAGCCTTCCTCCACATCGAATATGGAATTGCATGCGGGACACTGGACCACGATCCTTAATCCGTCCCTGTCTATCAACTCTCCGGTATCTCCCTTCGTTCTTATCTCCTTGATGGTCAGGGATTCAATTATCAGTCCGTAATCCGATGCGAATCTTTTCGCATCCTTCCTGATCTTTTCGGACAGGCCCTCCTTGTGCCTCATGATCGCATTCCTCTCCAGTCCGGAGAATTCCGACCTCAGGGACCTCTCGACCGATTCCGAGGCTATCCTGTCCCTCTCGTCATCATCCTTGTGCAGGATGGTGGAAGAGGCTTTCTTCAGCATCTTCTCCCCGTCCCCGATCCTGTATTGGATCGTGCCGCTTACTTCCAGATTTTTCCCGAAGGAAGCTCCCCTGGTGGGTATGTTGTCGAAATTGTAATCTGTTGATCTTACCTTCAGAGGGATAAATTCACAGCTCTGGATTATCGGGATTATGAACTTCCCCCCTCCCTTCAATATTGACATCCCTTCCCCCGGACCGGCCCCCCTTCCGAATATGATCATTGCCTGATCGGGAGGGACCTTCCTGTATCCGGTTGCATAGATTATGACCACTATAACCATGAAAAATATCAGAATGATCACCATGGTCATCATCAGTATTATCGCCTCCATCCTTCATTTCCCCCTGTTGCCTCCGGGCGGTCCCCGAGATCCGATCATGCATCGTTGACAAGCATTATCTCCCTTCCGCATTCGGGGCATTCGCCTTCCCCTGAAGCGCAGGACCTGTGGAAGCTTGCCCCGCATCTGCATTTCACCTTCTTCCTGGATGATCTTATCCGTTTAAGGCAGATATCGCATTGGAGACCGCCTGCTCCTTCTCTTGAGGATCCTCTGCTCATTTGAACATTTTCATCCGATCCTGCCTCTTCATCATCTTCAATATCCCAGTCCTCAGCCTCCTCTTTCGATCCTCTCATTAGAAGCAAAATAATAACGGATACGACCACAAGGACCGGGATAATGGCCAAAAAAGCGATCATCCAGGGGAAAGAGCCTGACTCCTCCTCCTTCTCTTCGGGAACCTTCTCCGCGACCTCTCCCTCGACGATTACCGTGATCTCATTCTCGACGTAGAGGTCCCCGTCTGTGCAGTTGATTACGATCCTATGGGTTCCGTTCTCGAAAGTTGTCTCGAGGACCTCTCCCGTACCGGCCGGAACCCCGTCTACATACCAGGTCATTATCAGGATATCTCCGTCAGGATCCTGGCAGTCCGCGGTGAATCTGTACTGACTGCCTGCCTTCAACGATCCAGTGGCATTGCTGCCGATCATGGCCAGAGGAGCCCTGGTGGCCCTTGTTGTAATCGATCTCTTTGCCACATTTCCCGCATCATCTCTCACCCGGACACCGATCTCGGTTACGGGACCGTACGAGAGATTGATGTTCAGCCACATGATCCCGTCTCCATCAACCGTGACAAAGGGAGCTCCGGGAACATTGACGGGACCGTACTCCCCGCCCCCCACGGATACCCGGATCTCCGAGATACCCGAGACGGAATCGGTTGCATCCAGGAGGACCCTTGCGGGAACCTCCGTGTAATAGGGTTTCGATCCCAGATTGATCTCGGGGGCCTCTCCGTCAACGGTCAGAGCACTCGGACCGGACTTCCAGTCCCTGGGATGCGGAATCGCGTCTTTGAAGACAACATACATTTCAAAGGTCCCGTTGTCGAAGGGGGAATTGAAGGTTCCTTTGACCCTGGATGGAACCACCAGATCCGATCCCTCGAAAGGTATCGAGTTCCCCGTGACCTCGATCTCCTTCGGATTCAGGACCACAACCGAACCCGATTCCGGTTTCATCTTCACCACGACAGAGGATATGTCGATACCCAGGGGCAGGTCCACCTCCACCATGATATCCGAATCCGCTCCGATCAATCCGGGAATCAATACAAAGGGTTCTATCTCACTGTCGGAACTATCGTATCGTTTTCTCTCCGACCAATGGCCAACATTTCCTGCCTCGTCGGTTCCCCTTACCGAGAGAAAGAACAACGGGGCTGGAAATTCCTTGTCGATTTCCACCGTGTAATGGTTGGAAGGATGATCGGGGATCAGTTCCATCGATCTCTTCCAGACCTCCGACCATCCGTTGCTGTCCGGTATCTCGCATAGAACCTCGATACCATTCAGACCGGAAAGTCTGTCATCGCATTTCACCTCCAATGAGGATTCGTTAAAATTGATAACCTCAAGAACGGGAGGTGTCAGGTCCACGGTAAAATGGAAGGGGCCTGCGCTCAATATATTTCCCACGAGGTCCGTTACATTGGCATACCAGGTGTAATTGCCTTCGGAAAGCTGCTGCCCTATGGTAACATCCACCGTTTCTTCCAGCTGCCCGTACCTGAGATCGAAAATCCCCGAAGGACCCTCCAGATGATAATCCATGATGAGCGGTCCGCTAAGGGTGTCCATCACCTTCATCGAGGGAGCCGGGACAGGATCGTTGATAACGGAACCGTTTGCAGGGGTGTAGGCTACAAGAAGAGGCGAGGTCCCGTCAATGTAAATATCGATACTGCCTGATGATCCCTCGTTTCCGACAAGGTCCCGGGTTGTGATCTCCAGAGTATAATTTCCCTCCTCAAGATTAAAAGGAGAAGTGGTCCTGTATCTGTTGTTTTCATATTCCTCCACCTCAAGATCAAAGGTCTCTTCCAACGGACCTTCGATGGAGCATTCGAATTGTTCGCCTGGGCCGGAGAGCATATCGTGAGAATCGAACAGGAGCATGAAGGAGGACCCCGACCATCCCTCCGGTTCAACGTTTTCGATAATCGGGGGAGAGGCATCTATACCTACCTGGTAAGGGCCTGCCAGTATCGGTCCGTTTCCGGCCCTGTCGGATGCTTTGACCTGAAATGAGTAATTGCCCTCCGCGGAGGGCAGATTCACCTCGATGGAGTACCTTCCCTCACCTTCTTCGGAAATTGTTGCGATCGTCCAGTCGCAGTAGGAGCCTCCTGCCGGACAGTGACGTGCTTTGACAGTTTCCGGGTCCAGGCCTGTCAGATTCTCCTGGTAGGTCACAATTGTTGTTGGATTCTCGGATGACAACCAGGGAAATTCGGGACCGGAAACAACCACGGGAGCTTCCCTGTCAAGTATGAAGCACTGGGGTTCCATCCATGATGTGGTTGCGTTGCCTTTAGAAGGTTTCACCGTCCACAAATACATTCCATCCTCTATCTCCTCGAGAAGGTATGTTGACTGGCCGGTCACAATGAACTGCTGATTTATGTCGGACAGATTCTCCGAATTCAGGAGCCGGAATGTAAAATCGTATTCGGGATCCGGATAGAATTCCGTATCTAGTGGGCTCCATTCGAATGGGAGGGAGAGATCGGTTATGATCTCGAGGTTCTCGGGATAAACCGGAAACGGTGCCGGGAGAATGGTACTGTAGGTTCCACTTCCCCTTCTCAATCCTTTCTCGGACCCCTTTCCACCATCTCCGCCGTCATATTCCGGCATCCCGCCGACCTCCCCGCTCGCCCCATCCACGGGACCGAAGGTTATCGAGGTTCCACCATTGAGATCCCTTCTGGTCTTTCCCCTGGACATTATCATTTCCGCACATATCCTAACACTGTAATCTCCACCCATTGCAATTTGGGGATCCATTGTTCCGTTGGAGCCTTCGTCCAAGTTATTGTAAAGAAGTCTTGCCGGAGCTCCTCCTCCTGCCGAATACCCCGCCCCTCCGCCACCGCCTCCGTCAAATCCGAGTGAAGCTTCCCCTCCCCCATCACCCCCAAGCTTATTATTGTACACCGATCCACTAAGAATCTCAATGCAGTTGTTCTCCATCCAGATCGATCCGGTGCAGTTGATATCCACATCCGCATCCCCACCGCTTGCAACGCGATCCAGAATGTCTCCTCCGCTTCCACCATCATATTCCAGAAGCGAGATGTAACCCCCGTAACCGCCTGCATATCCACCGCCCCCTCCCCCACCAAGAGTGTTGGTTGCTGTAGGAGGATTCCCCAGCTTCTCCGATATGCAGGACCCCCCCGCTCCGGATGATCCCCCTCTTCCCCCGGAAAGGGAGATGTTGGTCCTGGTCATGAACAGATCTTCAACATCGATCTCCATCAGGCAGAAGCCGCCGGAACCGACATCGCCCGAAACCGTTCCCGGATCAAAGGGAGAGCCTCCGCTCCATCCGCCTGACGTATATCCCCCCGAAGTGGTCGGATGCGTGTGTGTCTTTTCACCGTCCCATACCACTCCTCCGGCATCTCCGGCATCCCCGCCAAAACCCCCTTCTATCCAGATGTCCAGATCAGAAAGGGACATCAAGGCCCCGGGAGCATCTATCTTCATCACTATCCCTCCGCCCGAACCCACCCATCCCGAAACATCGGCACCGGTGGTGTAACCCCCGGAATGATGAAATTCATCGGAATCCAGATCCTCTCCGTCCGGGGCTTTTCCCCCGTCCCCACCGAATATATCTATCCGGGATCTGTCAAGTGTGATTGTTGTATTTTTACCGCCTTCGATTATGAAGCTGCAGTTTCCACCCGAGAATTTTCGTCCTGAAAGATGTGTTGAATAGGGCGCACCGGGTTCTGTTTTGGACCATCCCGAACCGCCCTCCAAGAAAAAGGATGAATTGACCATCTCCAGGGTGCCCGAGACGTTGATATCGACCGAGGTATTGGTTCCCATGCTCCTCAACTTGGAGGACCCGTTCATACCCTCGAGTTTTACTGTGGAATTTTTCAATGAGAGAACTGATGGATTTCCCTCAAGCGATGGAATCTGGCTTCCGTCACCTATGAGGTTCAGAGTGCAGTTCTTCAAAAAAAGCCTGGAACCTGTGCCGAGAATGGCTCTTCGATAGGTGAGGTTCCCGCTGATGGTTTGTTCCTCGTTATCCGCAAGAAGAAGATCTCCCCTCGACCTTGTTTCGGAAACAGGACCCTGAGGGAGTCCCTCCTCAAGGACCTCCCCTGTTGTCCAGGGTCCTGTTCCCGGGTTTGCCATGCCGCCAGAGACAATCCCGACCAGGATGGCCAGGAGGATCGCTACCCCCGGGCAAGGCGTTTTTTTTATCAACGCACCCATATCAATCAAAATGATTTGACTTTATAAATATTAACGAAACCTTTCTTGCACAATGATATCGTTTACTCCTCAAAAATGATAAAAGTGGTGAATAAGACCAAGAATCCGGAAATAATCATTTTTGGGGTTAAATTTTCCAAATCGATACTTATTGGGAATCGGAGGATTTCCATAATGATTGGACAATCCCTTTATAAAACACCTCTTCATACACCGTCCCATGGAAGAAGATTCTTGCTCCATTCCCGAACTCGAGAGGTTCTTCAAGCCCCGCAATGTTGCTGTTATCGGGGCCTCCTCCAATCCGAAAAAGATCGGATTCAAGACCTTCAACAATCTTGTAAACGGAGGATTCAAGGGAGGGATGTATCCCGTAAACCTCGAGGGCGAGGATGTATGCGGACAGAAAGGCTACAGGAACATCGGTGAGGTCCCTGTTGACATCGATCTAGCCCTCATCTGCATCCCCGCCAAATTCGTGAACCAGGAACTCATCGAATGCGGAAATAAAGGGGTTCCCTTCGTTGTGATAATATCATCCGGATTCAAGGAGATCGGGAATTACGAACTGGAAGAGGAGATCGTTGAAACCGCAAGAAAATACAATATCAGGATCCTCGGACCCAATGTTTTCGGGATGATTTACACTCCCGTAAATTTGAATGCCCAGTTCGGAAACGAGAAGGTCCTTGCCGGTAACGTGGCAATAATCACCCAATCCGGATCCCTTGGCATAGCCCTGATGGACAGGGTATTCCAGGAGGGGATCGGAGTGTCCGCTCTGACATCTGTGGGAAACAAGGCGGACCTCTCAGACGAGGAGATACTGGATTTCCTATGCAGCGACGAGAATACCAAGATCATCCTGATGTATATCGAGGGCCTCAGGGACGGCAGGGAGTTCATCAAGAAGGTCAAAAAAGTATCCAAGGTAAAACCTGTCATCATACTGAAATCGGGGAGGTCCAAAGCCGGAGCAAAGGCAGTGGCATCTCACACAGCCTCGCTTGCGGGAGCTGATTCCCTTTTCGATGCGGCCTTCAGACAGGCAGGTGCCATCAGGGCTCCGACATTGAGGGAAGCCATTGATTGGACCAGGGCTCTGAACGATCTTCCTCTTCCAGAATCTGAAGAAGCCCTTGTTATCACCAACGGCGGCGGATTCGGCATCCTTGCGATAGATGAGATGGGGCTTTCGGGAGTTCCGATGTTCTACAATATCGAATGGATAGCCCAGAAATTGGGACCTCTTCTGCCTCCATTCGCATCATTATCAAATCCCGTGGATATCACAGCACAAACTCCGCCCGAAAACTATATTCAATGCCTCGAAGAGGCCATGAAGGAACCGTCAATAGGATCCGTGATCGGTATATACGGTGCCGTATCAGGAGTGGATGTTCAGAAGTTCACCACCGATCTGATCGATTCCATGAAGGACCCAAAAAAGCCTCTGGTCCTATGTTACATAGGAGGAAGGGATGCCGACGACCAGATCCGGGCTTTCAATGAAGCCGGACTTCCCGCTTTCTATTTCCCTGAAGAAGCCGTATCATCTCTGGAGGTCCTCTACAGGTACAAGAGGTTCAAGAATTCCAGGGAGCTCGAGCTTCCTCCCATGGAAAAATGGGACCTCAATAAGATTAATAAGCTGATAGATAAAACCAGGAAGGGAGGCCACAACTTCATGGACCTGGAAACCTCCCTCGAGTTCCTCAAGGCAGGACCCGTTGAGATGTGCCAGTATTCGGTTGTAGATTCCATTGACGGAGCGGTCAAGGCAGCCAGAAAGACAGGATTCCCGGTGGTTCTGAAAGGATCCTCCCCGGATCTGATACACAAAACCGACAGGGGCGGTGTAATAATCGACATCGACAACATCGAGGACCTGGTGGAAGCATACGAGAAGCTTGAGCCCATGTCCGAGAAGGTTATAGTGATGGAGCAGGTTTCCGGCAGGGAAGTTATCGCTTCCTCCATAAGAGACGGGGTTTTCGGACCCGCTGTGATGTTCGGTGTTGGAGGGGTGATGGTGGAGGCCATGAACGACGTGTCTTTCAGGGTGGCCCCGATATCGGAGATGGATGCCGGGGAGATGATGGACGAGATACGCGGAAAAGCGATCCTGGGGGCCTTCAGAGGAAAGAACGAGGCGGACAGGACCAAGATCGCGAGGGCTTTGAAGGCACTTGGTGATGTGATGCTTCAGGTTGATGAGATCACGGATATTGAGATCAATCCTCTTTTCATCTCCGAGGACGGTGCGGTCGCGGTTGACTGCAGGGTGAGGATCGAGTGAGGATTTTTTCCCTTCTGATATAGATACCTAATTCAGATCTTTGCAGTTCCACTGCAAGGATTGACTAAATCTTTGCAACGGGACAAGGAATTCAGAATAGACAATATTGAACTATATGAAAGACACATAGATCATTTTCAAAAACCAATACCCAGATTATATTCTCAACTAATCTATTGAAATCCCAGATATCCATTCCATTCTTAGATATTGGTGTTTTAACCTTTTCAGAACAGATCCATCACGTTGTCCCAGATCCTGTCCTGGACCTCGCTCATGTCGAGGGATGCATCGATAACCAGCCATTTTGTCTTGAGGCTTTCCGGTTGCATCTGGCCCCGGGACAATCTCTGGAAGGCCTTCCTCACATCTTCCTGGAAGTACCTGTCAACCTCGAAGTACTCCATGTCCCCTCCCCTGTCCTTCATTCTCCTTTCGGCAATCTTGGGATCGAGATCGAGGAGGATGGCCATGTCCGGCTTGTCAGCATACTTGTTGATATCGCCCACCCATTCCATGTCTATCTTCTGTCCCTGATAGGCGATGGACGAGTACACGTACCGGTCCGAGATCACGAACTTGCCGGAATCCATGGCGGGTCTGATCTCCTTTTCAAGGTGTTCTATCCGGTCGGACGCAAATAGCAGCGCCAGGGCCTCATCATCGAGGAAAGGATTGGAAAGATGCTCTCTGATCAACCTTCCCGTGGGTCCCTTGGTGGGTTCCCTTGTTAACAAAACATCCTTGCCCAGGTCCTTAAGCCTCTCTTTCAGGGCCTTTGCCTGGGTCCCTTTTCCGCTGCCGTCAATACCCTCTATGACGATGAAGGGAGACATCTGTATCTCCTAAAAATGAAATAGTATAAAAGGATGCCCCGTCAAATGGAGCATCCTGAAAAATAATTCATCTTCAAGACAGCTTCTCGAGGGTCAAAACGAGCAGATCCCAGAAATCCTTGACCGACGGGATCCTCACCCTCTCGTCTGGAGAATGGGGGTTCTCTATCTGGGGTCCGAAGGAGGCCATGTCCATGCCTTCGAACTTCTCCCCGATGATGCCGCACTCGAGGCCTGCGTGGATGGCCTTGATCTCGGGTTCTTTTTTCCACAGCTCGGTTGCTCCTTCCTTCAAGATGGCAAGGACCTTTGAATCCAGGTTGGGAAGCCAGCCGGGATAGGCCTGTTCCCTTTCCGCGTCCGCACCTGCGAGGATCGATATCGCCTCGATCCTGTCCCTCAATGCCTCGAGCTGTGTATCGGAAGATGATCTGGAGGCCAGCTGAATGAAGACCTCCTCTCCCTCGGTCCTGATCTTTGCCATTGATGTGGATGTCTCCACCAGGTCGGGTATGTCGGGTGACATCCTCATTACCCCGTGGGGAAGTGAAACGATGAGGTGGATTGTCCTCCTGGAATCTTCGGGGGTCATCATCCTTTCGGGAAGATCGACCTCCTCCATTTTGATCTCCATATCCGGCTCTATGCTCTTGTACTCGAACTTCACCTCTTCGAAAGCTTTCCGGATCTCATCTTTGATGGGGTCGAGCTCCTCATCGGTAACAAGTATGGTTTCGGCCTCCCTGGGTATTGCATTGTGCTTGTCTCCGGCGGTGAAGTGGCCGAGGCCGAACTCATGCTCCCGGGCGGCCTTCCAGAGGATCCTGCCAAGAAGCTTGATTGCGTTGGCCCTTCCCAGATGAATATCGACTCCCGAGTGACCTCCCTTCATTCCGGAGAAGTTTATGTTCAGTGCCTTTCCAACGGGATCCTCCCAGAGTACGGCCATCTTCAGATCTGACTCGCCTCCGCCCGCGCAGCCAACATAGAGGGCCCTCTCTTCTTCGGTGTCGAGGTTCATGAAGAGCCTACCCTCCAGCATATCACCGCCGAGAGCGAAAGCACCGGTAAGCCCGGTTTCCTCATCAACCGTAAACAGGCATTCGAGGGGTCCGTGTACAAGTTCCTTGTCATCCATCAAGGCCAGAGCGGCGCATACACCGATACCGTTATCGGCTCCCAGTGTGGTACCGGTTGCATAGAGGTAGTCCTCCTCCTTTCTCAGCTGAAGAGGATCCTTGGAGAAATCGAAATCCGTATCCCTGTTCTTCTCGCACACCATATCAACGTGTCCCTGGATTACCACGATCGGAGAATCCTCCTTCCCCGGGGAAGCCGGGACCTTGACCACACAGTTTCCCGCATCGTCCTTCTTCCACTCGAGGCCGTTTCTCTCAGCAACCTCGATAACATAGTCGATGGCCTTATCCTCGTGCTTGGAACAGCGGGGGATCTGTCTCAGCCTGTCAAAGTGCTTCCATAAGAGCTCCGGTTCAAGTCCTGATAGAACGTCTGTCATCTTTATCACCTGAATTCAAGTGGGCGGGTAACCTACATGTGCGTAATAATTGTTTTCCAAGATGAAATGAAAATTATATTCCTTTTAAAAATATTCACATATCGATTCTACAAAAATAGAGAAAACGGGCCCGTGGAAAATGTCTATTCCTCATCCGGATAGGTGATAGCGACAAAATCTCCGGTTGAAGAATTCCCGGCAAGGGGAAGATCATCTTCCAGCAAATTGACCTGCAGTGATCCGGTTCCGTTATCGTCTCTTGTGATATTGACCGTGATCTTTTCTGCAGTTACATTGATGGTTTTTGTACCATTGCCATCGATGTTCTGAATAGTACCATCCGCATCGATTGTTCCTGTCCAGTTACCGTCATAACTGACTTCCACCTGGAAGTCAATGGTCTCAACCTCTTCTTCATCATCATCATCCTCTTCGAGGCAGCCTGCGGCCACCAATGCGAAAAGGATCATAGCAACAGAGGCCATTAGCAAATATTTAGGTCTCATGTTAGTCCCTCCGAAAGGGGGAGAGATAATTACAGATATATATTTATCTATAGCAATATGTTAAAATGGGGTATCCACTTAGAACCTTATTTGAATATAATATCTATAAACCTCCAATAATTGAAGAATAAGGTTCTGGTGAATGGGATAATGCTTGATTAATCAACCGATAGAAAAGCAATCCTCTCGATCTCGATGTTCTTCGGTTGAATCTGAAGGTGAATTCATCAAGATAATAATCGAGCTGTTGAGGACTGAAAGATCCATGATGCGTTCCAAGTAGCCATCTCTTTACTAATGATGCAACCATATGAACTCCTGGCATGGATACATGAGCTGGATCTCCTGATTTGGAAATTGGATGTACATCATGTACATATCCATGTTTTTCTAATCCAGAATAACCCACCCATCCATCTGTTTTCACTGTAGATCCAGATTTGATCATCTCTTCAACAAATGGAATTAAGGAATCAGATGTCACATCAAATATCTGTCGGAAACGAACTCTTCCAAGTCCTCCTTTCTCATTCAATTCAACTGCTACAGCAACGATAGACTTCTTTTCTACCAATCTTCCCTTCATATCTGGCTCTTTTCCTCCAATGTAGATTTCATCCACTTCGACAATTCCAGATAGTTTCTCTCTTTCTGGTCTGATCATAGCCCTCCTGAGCTTATGAAGCATTGTCCAAGCAGTTTGATAACTTCCGAACCCCAAAACCTTCTGAAGTCCCAATGCATTGGTACCGTGTTTCTGGTTAGTAACATACCAGATCGCTGAAAACCATGTTCTCAAAGGTGTTCGAGTTTTATGAAAAATGGTTCCTGCTGTCACTGTTGTTTGATGAAAACATGAACGACAGGTAAGTCTTCCTCTTGTAGTCCTATAAGGTTCAGCCTGCGCTTGACAAGAAGGACAAAGAAAGCCATTTTTCCATTTCAATTTCTCAAGATACTGGTAACATTTTTGCTCATCCGAGAACCAATCCATAAACTCATTCCAATTTCTAGGATAGTCAACACCGGATTCTGGCATTGTTCATGAAGTATGTCTTTTAAGGCTAATTATTTTTGGGAGTAAAGTGGATACCCCATTTATGTTAATTATGTTTTGTATGTATTTTTCTAATCATTTCCTTTCATTTGCTTGTAGGAAAGCACGGTAATGAGCAGCCAAAGAATGAAAGGAACGAAGGGTTTATTCCTAGGGGCAAGGTTAAGGGACCTCACCTCATCCAGGAAATCCTCCACGAGAGAGATCTTCTCCTCTATGTTTTCCCCGGTATTTTCAGCCATCTTGACCAGCCTCTCCTCCACTTCAACCAAAGCCCTCTCGGCATGTGCGCTTGAGGAAAGTTTGGTTGCCTCAAGATACTGTGTGGCAGTGGCTATCTCTGCCATCACTCCAATGCTGTTGATCACCATGTCCCATATCGTTCTGTCCTCGAAGGTCCTGAATTCCTCGAAAGCGTTCAGGGCCGGGAATATTCCCGAAATTACCCTGGCTGCAAGATTTCTGTTGACTATCTCCGGGTCAGATTCCAGCGTAAGGATGGAATCATGGAGCTTCAGGCAGTCTCCGTGATGTTCTTCCGCTATCTTTGAGAGAACCTCATTTTCGGAGGAATCCGCCATGATCCGTATGTTCCTGGCTTCCCTTGACATCCTCAGAGCTTCCCTGGAGGTAGGGGTCATCATGAACTGGGCAAGGGCCTTGTCAAGTTCATTGAAATCCATATCCGTCATGGGGAAGCCTCAAAAAAGAAAGCAGGGGGGGAGGATCTCACCTCCCCCCTCAAGGACCGGATCAATCCGAGTCCTTTGCTTCCACTTCGACCTCTCCGGCCTCCTCCTTGTTGGAGACCACGTTCCTTATCAGTTTGGTCACGTCCACACCGGTAAGCGACTCCACCAGGGCAGGCATCTGGGCTGCGATGTCAACGGTCTTGTTAACGAATCCGTTGGGTCCCTGATCGCCCATGACAATGACCTTGTCAACACCCTCCAGCGAGGAGGCTGCGGACCTGACTATGTTGGGCAGCTGATCGACGATGAGCTGGGTTATGGCAGCATCGCCGTACTTCTTCCAGGCAAGTGCCTTCTTCTCCATTGCCTCTGCCTCGGCGAGTCCCTTTGCCCTTATGGCTTCCGCATCGGCCTGTCCTTTAAGTTTGATGACATCGGCCTCTGCGGTACCTTCCTGGCGGATCTTGGCAGCCTGACCCTCGGCAAGCTTTTCGAGCTTCTCCTTTTCACCGTCTGCTGTCAGCTTGAGCTGGGACTGGGTTGCCTCTGCCTGTCTTATGGTCCTGATCTTCTCGGCCTCGGCGATCCTCTCGATCTTTCCCTTCTCCCCGTCGGCCTCGGCGATCTTGGCGTTGGCGGAAGCTTTTGCCGGAACCACCTGGATGGCTTCCTGCTCCTTGCCTTTCCTGTCGATCTCCCTCTCCTGGAGCTCGATCCTTTTCGCCTTCTCCTCGATCTCGATCTGGACCTGTTCCTTGATCAGTTCCTGTCGCCTCTTCTTGTCCTGCAGCTCGAAGGCGATGGACCTGTTGGCCTTTGAGACCTCGACCTCGGCCTCGGCATTCTGCTTGGTGATGTCCCTCTCCTTGTGGAAGATGGCCACCTGACCCTCGGCCTCGGAGTTGGCTCTCTCGGCCTCCCTGGCGGCTTCCGCCTCCTTGATGGTCGCTTCCTTGTTGGCAATGGCCTCTCCGATCCTGGCATCCCTCTTGACCTCTGCCGTCCTCTTTCTACCCAGGGCCTTGATGTAGCCGTATTGATCCTCGATATCCCTTATCACGAAGGATCTGATCTCGATTCCCATATTCCTGAGGTCCTTTGCGGCCTGGGACTGGACATGAGACGCCACCGCATCCCTGTCCGAGTTGATGGCCTCGATGGTCATTGTGGCGCATATTCCCCTGACATGACCTTCCAGTGTCTTCTGCGCTATCTCGTTTATCTCCTTGTCAGTTTTATGAAGGAGCTGTTCTGCCGCGGTGTACAGCGAGGCTTCATCGGATGCTATCTTGACCTGTGTCACTGCCTTGATGTTCATCTGCGCACCGGATGTCTTCACATCTGTAACGATATCCGTAACCGAGATCTCCAGCGTCCTAACATCCAGCGGAAGGAAGTCGAACCCCTGAACAACGGGAAGTATGAACTTGCCTCCACCCGATACCACAGTATATCCCCTGGCTCCCTTTTTTGCTCCTCTACCGTATATGACCATCGCGCTGTCGGGCGGCACCTTCTTGTACCGTGATGCATAGATGATCACAGCTACCAGCCCCACTCCCAGAACGAGCAGGACCGCCAATATCAACATCAGTATGATATCCATTCTCTCTCACCTCTTATTATTTCCTTCTCCTCTCTTGTTTTGCTGATCTTTTCCTTGACCTTGATTTTATCCTCTTCCAGTCGGATTTTGAAACCACCTTTACCGAATCTCCCAGGTTCTGTGCGATTATAACCTCTGCATTATTTCCAAATTTCCTGTCGGCTACCGCAGGGATCAGGGTTCTGCCTCTCTGTTCCGTGAAGAGAGTTACCTGGCCTTCCATACCCGGATTGATTGTCACGGTTACGGTTGCCTTCTTTCCCCTAAGTCGATCATACTTGACAGTGGAGTCGGATGAGAACACCTTGAATCCGTATCTGACAACCAGGAAGAGCAAAACGGCGAATATCAGGGAAGACCCTGCGGCTATGAAAGGGGTAAAAACGGGATTTACATCGAAATAGGTCATTATGGCCCCCAATCCCCCGAAGGCCGAAGTAAAGGAGAGCATTACAGGAAGACTGAACAATCCGGGTCCTTCTCCCACTCCAACATCAGCATCGATATCTCCCATGTCAAGGTCAATGTCGGGACCTCCGTCAAAATCGAGATCCATACCTCCCAGGAGCATGATAGTGATCAGTATGATGAAACTTGCAACCCCGATCACAAGGTATAGTATCAACAACAGGTCCATATTACTCAACCCCCCTTCCTGGATTTGTAATCCATCCATTGCTTGCATCTCTTCTTGTTGGTATTGTAAGTGCTTTCGTTGGGATCAAGGTCCATGGCTTTTACGAAGTAGGTCATGGCTCTCTCGTACTGGCCGCTCTCCATCAGGGCAAGTCCGTATTCATTGAATGCATAGGCTCTCTTTCTGTCCTTGGGGCTGACACTCTTTGGAGTCTCCTCCCGGGTTGAGGGAGGAGCTATGATCGGAACGCTCTCCTGCTCCAAAACCTCGTATACAGGCTGTTTTGACTTATCCTCCCTGTCATATTCGACCACGTAATCAATGAAAGGTTTCTTTCCGTGTTTTTCGACGGATCGTTTCTTCCTGGGTCCTGACTTTGTTCTTTTTTCCACGGGAGCCAGGGATGAATCCCACTGGGGCGTGACATCCTTGATCAATTTTTTCTCATCATAATAGGTAAGCTGGGGTTTGACCCTTTCATCGGTGTAGAGAGCAGCCTCGGGATCCTTATCGATCGATGTCCCCCATACATCCTCATAAGCCTGGTCTCTCCCCCAGGTCTGTTCCCAGTCAGAATCTCTCTCCTGAACAAGTGATTCGGGGCTCTTTGCCGGTTCAACCTCGGGCCAATCCGAATCTTCCGAGACCTCTTCAATATTGGATACCCCGATGTTGCGGAAACCGATTACCTTGGTCTTTCTGAAAACCACACCTTGAAGTCTGGTCTTGATCCTTCTTTTGTGGTCGAAGTTCAGCTCCCGATCCTCATCGAAGGTCCTGTTCCTCGACATGAGTATTCTTGGTTTCCTGAATTTGACCTGGCAGACTGAGGTGTCGTATATCCTTCCAAGGGAACTATCCTTGTACTTACCTTTCAGAAATCCCAATCTCACCGCTCCCTGGAGATTTAATATCCCCGTTTGGCTGCAACGTTTAGGTACGTATATATTGATTTTTAATCCGGGGACACAGAGATGGACAAAAGTTCACTGGATGAATTTAATTATCGACATTGTCCTTCCTTTTGCCGGTGATGAAGAATCCGGATCGCGGCGTAAGATAATACATCTTCATCGTATATGGATTCAATTTCCTTGAGAATGTTGATTCAAGATCGTTTTTTGTGAAAAGACCGTGATCATCCACAAGGAGAAGAATTGACTTGTCCCATTCCTGAAGGTTGGAAAGCTCCCTCAAGATCTCCTTTTCAAGTTCCTTCATTCCTTCGGTCTTTGACATTCTGCCGGTCTGGGTGTTTCGTCTTTTTGCATACTGGACTTTGGTATTTTTAACCACACTGACTGCGGCTCCCGAAGAGAATCTCCATGATCTTATTGATCCCGGATTCTTATTAGAGAACCTCGCGGTAACTGCAAATTGCATGGTATCCAGGTCGATAAAGCAGAGGTCCGCTCTGGGTTTTTCACCCTTCTCGAATCCGAGTGAGACATGAAGCGGGGTTGTCTGGATATCATCTGTCTCGATGCCCTTCTGCCTCCATCTGCCATCTCGTCCAATGGTATACCTTCCCGTTTCGACCTTCACAGGTTCGAATAATGACCTCATCCGATGGTATAGATCCGCAACAACATCCATCCGATCAAGAAACATGTAAGGAGATTTCTGATAATCCACCTTCATCGATTGGAAGGCCTCATCGAAGGTATCCACGAACGGAGTTGACCAAGATCGTTTCATATAAAAACCATACTTTACTGTTTATTTATAAATTACCAGAAATATACCGATTTTTATCCACCACATCACATTTTTCACTGCAGATGAGAAGATAATGACTGTCAACCTTATTTAACCTCAGATGAAGCAAAAAAATGAGACAATCTATATATGCAAAAAGCCTGATGGCGCGTCGGTGATGGACAACGGTCCTGGATTCCCTAGGTGAGTCCCTGCGCGGGACCCTCAAAAAAATTGCAAACGCGTCCAACATCGACAAGGACGTCATCAAGGATGTGGTGCGCGATATCCAGCGCGCACTACTTCAGGCAGACGTGAATGTGAAACTGGTTCTCACCATTACCAAGGAAGTTGAGCGAAGGTCAATGGAGGAGAAGCCTCCTGCGGGTATGTCTTCCCGGGAACATGTCATACGGATCATATACGAGGAACTTGTAAGGATCCTCGGCGAAGGCAGGGAAGTAACCCTGAAAAAACATGTCATAATGATGGTCGGTCTCTACGGCCAGGGAAAGACCACTACAACAGCCAAACTTGCAAAATACTTCCAAAAGAGAGGATTAAAGGTAGGCCTGGTCGCAGCCGATGTTCACAGACCCGCCGCCTTTGACCAGTTGAAGCAGCTGGCAGAGAAGATCAATGTTCCAATTTACGGCAATCCCAAAGCCAACAACGGAGTCGCCGTTGTCAAAAACGGCATGAAGCAGATGAAGGATTCCGATATAATCATCATCGATACCGCAGGCAGACATTCACTCGAGAATGACCTCATAAATGAGATGAAGAGGATCTCAAAGGTCGCAAAACCCGACGAGAAGTTCCTGGTTCTCGATGCTTCCGTGGGACAGCAGGCAGGACCCCAGGCCCAGGCTTTCCATGACGCTGTTCAGGTTACCGGTGTCATAATCACCAAGCTCGACGGAACCGCAAAGGGAGGAGGTGCCCTTTCCGCAGTTTCGATAACCAAGGCCCCCGTGACATTCATAGGAGTGGGAGAACACATAGATGATCTTGAAAAATTTGATCCTCCCAGGTTCATCTCCAGGCTACTCGGGATGGGAGACCTCCAGACACTTCTGGAGAAGGCTCAGGAATCCATGGAAGGTTCCGATGCCGAGATGGTTGCCAAGAAGATGATGTCGGGCAAGTTCACCCTGCTTGACATGAGAGAGCAAATGGAGATGCTCTCGAAGATGGGACCGATGGACAAGATCATGAGCATGTTACCTCAGGGATTCGGAGGGATGAAACCCGGCATGGGCATGGAAAAGCAGGACCCCCAGGAAACCCAGCGTAGATTGAAGAAATTCAAGGTAATAATGTCATCCATGACCCGGTTCGAACTAGAAAATCCCAAGGAGATCAAGGCATCGAGGATCAGAAGGATCGCCAAAGGAGCCGGTGTTGACCAGAAAGAGGTCAGGTCCTTGCTTAAATACTACAACATGTCCCAGAAAGCGGTCAAAGGGCTGTCCTCGAACAGAAGGATGAGAAAGAAGCTCATGAAACAGCTCCAGATGCCCGAGATGGAAGGAATGGACTTCTGATAGGATTTTAACAATAACTCTATATTTTATATAGCATATATTTGAACATATACTCTATATCGTATATCCTTAAGCAATATAGCGCTATGTTAGATCGATCCTGATGGGGGATGTCTCGGGAGATATAAACAGCAAACCTGGTCGGGTTATTCCCATTGATCGATTGACCCAGAATCAATGGTTCAATCTTTTAATCTTCTTCATCTCCATCTATTTTTTTATTATCGGGATCAAGCTGATGGGATCCGGTTTCAAGGGAATGGGCAAGGAATTCGCCAACTCCCTCATAGAAACCACCTCCAATCCCGTGGTCGGATTATGTATCGGCATCCTCGCCACTGCCATCGTTCAATCATCCTCTGCAACTACATCCACGGTAGTTGCGATGGTTGTTGCCAATCCAGCATTCTTTCCCAACGCCATTCCGATAATCATCGGAGCAAACATCGGAACCTCGGTGACAAATATCACCGTTTCCCTTGGTCATATCAGACATCCGCCCTCATTCCGAAGGGCCTTTGGAGGAGCCTTGGTACACGATTTCTTCAACGTTACCTCGGCTTCCCTTATCTTTCCGGCGGAATGGCTTGTCAGGATCCTGACGGGGAAGGGATTTCTGGAAAGGGCGGGTGAAGCTACCGCTTCTGCTATAGTGGGAGAGAATAACAGCCTCGAGTTGGACCTGATAGACAGGATCCTAGATCCTGTATTGGAGCCTCTGAAATCGAACATAGAGTCTATCGGCCTGTTCCCCGAGTTGATGATGGTCGTTTTGGGACTTCTCATTCTTTTCGTTTCACTTACATTTGTAACCAAAGCCGCAAGAAGGGCAATTGACGGAAAGATACAGGAATTGGTTGATAAGGTGCTATTTAGAAATACCGCCACCTCTTTCACTTTCGGACTCCTGCTTACTTCATTTGTTCAGAGTTCATCAGTAACAACATCGATAGCAGTTCCTTTGGTAGGGGGCGGTATTCTCTCCATAGAGCAGATCTTCCCCTACACTTTGGGAGCAAATGTGGGAACCACAGTTACAGCGCTTCTGGCGGCAATAGCAAGCCAGGACCTTGCCGACCCTGAAGGGTCCAAATATGCACTTGCCATTTCTTTCGTACATCTGTATTTCAATATTGCTGGAATCGTGCTACTGTTTCCCTTCAGAAAGGTACCCATATACCTTGCTAGAAAGGTTGCCAGATACATATCGATGAATAGAAAATTGGCACTGGTATTCCTTGTGGTCGTATTCTTCGTCATTCCCGGAGCGGTAATACTGTTGGACAAATTTATTTTATAGGTAATTATGCCTATATAGAATTACAAGGAGATATGTAGATGTTCAAGAACATCTGGGATGCATTGAGAAAGAACCCGCTGATCGACGAGAGCTATGAGATCATGGACCGACTCCAGCATCAAACCCAGGAGATGTTCATGCTTTCCATGAAAGCCCTGATCGATCAGGACGTGGATCCAGATGAGATCATACGTATGGACAAGAATGTGAACAGGAATGTTCAATCTGTAAGAAGGAAGGTATTCGAGTATTTTTCATTATCTTCATCCCCGAATATTCATGGCGGCCTCATATTGATATCCCTGGTAATCGATTACGAAAGAATTGGAGATTATGCAAAGGATCTGGCTCTTATGAGGGATGAATATGGCTTCAGGGGGCCATTCACACATGAGATCGGAGACCATCTCAATTCAATGAAGGATAGAATCCTGGTAATGTTCATGGAGGCCCATGATTCCCTGAGCGAAATGGAACAATCCTACCCCACAAAAGTTACGCTCCAGGAGAGGGAATTGAAGGACGAATATGACTCCATGAAGGATCAATTGATGGAAAGCAACCTGAAGAGAGAGGAAGTTGTATGTGCCCTGATTTCCGCTCGAATCATGAGGAGAATTGCAGGCCATCTTGATAATATCGCCACATCGGGAGCAAGACCCTTTCCCAAACTGGGATTCAAACCGGGGGCTTCCAGCTGGGAGGATTAAACTCCCCATTTGGACCATTGCCTTTTCGAGCTCATATGGTGCCTGTTGAGAAAACCCGCCTTGAACCTCTCCACAAAAAAGAAATCGTATGGCTTTCTGGGCAGATTATTCGAAAATGTGTTCAGAAGCTTTCTCACTTTGGGTGCATTTGTTGATGTTATGCCCTGGATCTCCAGAAAATGAATGTCACCGGCATGTGTCGGCCTCTCATCGAATACATCGATCTTGAGCTTTACCGGATCCTTTACGTTGAACCTGAAAACATACGAATTGGATGGTATGGCAATTACCACCATCAGTCTGGAGAAATGGTGCAGTGCCCTGTCCCTATCATAGGACCATCCCAGATCATCAAGTGTTTGTCTCAAGATCCGGGTAATGGAGGGAGAATCAAAGCAGACAGCCGCTCTCCATTTGTTGGGGGGGTTGGACATATCGATCCTTACCCTCCAAATTCGTTATACCTTATCTCATTTATCGATAGATAGGATTAACATGTATGTAATCGATTCGAGAAAGGGGATTAAATGGGGGAAAATATTCGTCCCAGGATTTTCTGCAGCAGGTGCCTCGAGTTCGACCACTGCAGATACGACGGTTCCCAAATCGGATCGGAGATCGTCAGGAATCTCAGGGATAATGCGGAAATCTTACATGAATGCCCTGAAATGGGCATAGGCCTGGGAGTGCCGAGAAAACCGGTCAAGGTCTATGAGGATGATACCGGTTATCATCTGTACCAGACCTCCACGGACCGAGACCATACGGATAAAATGGTGTCCTTCGTTGATAATCTCCTGAATGGATTGAATGATATTGACGGGTTCATTCTGAAAGCCAAGTCACCTTCCTGCGGCCTTGATGATGTCAAGATATATGCTTCCAAGGAAAAGGGGAAACAGAAGAGGATGGGATCGGGTTTTCTGGGAATGGAGGTTCAAAAGAGGTTTGAAAACCTTGCAGTGGAGACGGAAAAAAGGCTTCTGGATGACAGGATAAGGGATCATTTCCTGACCAAATTGTACACAAACGCCAGGTTCAGGGAGGTCAAGAGATCGGGAAAGCCGAAGGACCTCATTGAATTCCATGCAAGGTCAAAGTTTCTTCTGATGGCATATTCCCAGAGCACTATGAGGGAAATGGGCAGGATAGTATCAAATCAGAAGGAAACGGGAATTGGTGAGGCCATCAAACAGTACGAACAACTGCTGGGAAAGGCACTTTCAAAGGGACCGGATTACACCTCCCACATCAATGTAATGATGCACTGCTTCGGTTATGTCTCCTCTGAACTTTCAAAGGATGAGAAGGACTTCTTCATGGATTCACTTGATTTGTACAGGGACGACAGAATCCCCTTGACAACCCTGAAATCGATGATCAACTCGTGGATTCTGAGATTCAAGGTCAAATACCTGCTTGATCAGTACTACTTCGAACCCTATCCGGTGGAACTGATCCGGTCCATTGATGGCAAACGCGAAAGGGAGCTCTGGAAATGACCGGTGACCCCAGAATCAGAAGGCTCAATGACATTTCGATCTGCGATGGCAGATATGTCCTCTACTGGATGCAGCAATCCCAGAGAGTGCACTACAACCATGCTCTTCTGAGGGCATCTTACTGGTCGTTGAACCTTGACCTTCCCTTGATAGTTTATTTCGGATTGATGAATGATTACCCCGAGGCCAATCTCAGACACTATTCATTCATGATGGAAGGATTATCCCATGTTTCAGAGGACCTTGAACAACTTGGAATAAAGCTTGTTGTTAAAAGATGCCACCCGGTTCAAGGAGCTGACGAGCTCTCCAAGGAAGCCTCCATAATAATCTGCGACATGGGTTACCTCAAGCATCAAAGAAAATGGAGAAAAGAGCTTTCATCAAGATCCAGGTGCCCCGTGGAAATGGTCGAGACAGATGTCGTTGTCCCGGTTGAAGAAGCCTATCCGAAGGAGGCATATTCCGCGGCGGTTCTCAGACCAAAAATCAGAAAACACCTGAAGGACAATCTGGTGGTCCCCAGAGAACTATGGCCGGAAAAGGATTCCATGGACCTCAACATAGAATCGTTGGACATGACCAGGCCTGAAAAAATCCTAAAAGAGATGGACCTGGACAGTTCCGTTCCTCCCGTTGAGGAATTCAGGGGAGGCGGCGGTGAGGCAAACATCAGACTCCAGAGGTTCATTGACGGGAAACTGGAGAAGTATTCCTCGGAGAGGAACGATCCTTCAAGAGGTATTCAATCGGATCTGTCTCCCTACCTCCATTTCGGTCAGATATCACCGCTTTTCATTGCAATGAAGGTAATCAACGAGGGAGGAAACGGAACGGATGAATTCCTGGAGGAGCTTATCGTAAGAAGGGAGCTCTCCATGAACTATGCATATTACAATACCGACTACGAATCATTCGAGGGACTTCCCAACTGGGCTGTTACCACACTGGAGGATCACACCTCGGATCCCAGGGACGTGGTATATCCCCTGGAGGTGCTGGAAAACGCCGAGACACATGATCCGTACTGGAACGCAGCCCAGAATGAGATGGCAAAAACCGGAAAGATGCACAATTACATGAGGATGTACTGGGGGAAAAAGATACTCGAATGGACCGAGGACCCCAGGGAGGCTTTCGACAAGACGATATACCTGAACAACAAATACAATCTTGACGGCAGGGACCCCAATTCCTATACCGGAGTGGCCTGGTGTTTCGGCAAACATGACAGGCCCTGGACCGAACGACCCGTATTCGGAAAGGTAAGGTACATGAATGACCGTGGTCTCGAACGCAAATTCGACATGGATCCCTATCTGAAAAAGTTCGGAGGTTGAATGTACACCTATCTCTATTTCAATATATTAGTGATCATCTTCCCCTTCCTTCTTTCATTCGATAAGAGGGTGGCCTTCTGGAGGAAGTGGCCTTATCTGTTCATATCAATGATCTTGGGTGACCTGATCTTTGTAACATGGGATTCCATGGTAACGGAAATCGGCCACTGGTCTTTCAACGAGGAACACCTCACGGGAATATGGGTTTTCGGGATTCCGCTGGAGGAACTGCTTTTCTTCGTGACGGTTCCCTACGCATGCCTGTTCACTTACGAGGTAATCGTGTATTATCTGAAGGAATGGAAGGTCCCTTTCAACATGTATGTAAACCTTGCAATAGCCGCTGTTTTGGTCATTTCCGCCTTTCTGTTCATCGATCAGGGGTATACCTTCGTTGTCCTTTTATACACTGCGGGAATGGTGGTTATTGCAACATTTGCGGAAGGACCTCTTCTGAAATCAAGGAAATTCTGGATATATACGCTGATTACAATCGGTCTGTTCACGGTTTTCAACATGATCCTTACAGCCATTCCCATAGTCGAATACTCCCCGGACCATATCTGGGGCGGAGATGGGCTTTTCAACGGAAGATTCTTCACCATACCTCTCGAGGATTTCTTCTACAACTTCTCTCTTTTGACCACATATCTGGTCTTTTATCTATTCGCCAAAAAAATCTTGAAACGGAGGAAGGCTCCGAATGAAGAATGAGAAGAGGATTGCAGTCATAGGGGCGGGGTTGGGAGGTCTGGCATCGGCTCTTAAACTTTCTCATGCCGGTTTCAATGTGGATGTTTACGAGAGATTGAAAGGGCCAGGGGGGAAGGCTAACGAAACAAGAGGCGGCGGATACAGATTTGACATGGGACCTTCTCTTCTGACCCTCCCGGAGGTTTTCAGGAATCTGATTGAGAGCGTGGGAGAGAGGTTGGAGGATCATCTTGAGATCAAGAGGCTCGACCCTATAACCAGATATTTCTTCGATGACGGTACGATTCTGAATGCATATTCCGAAATCGAGAGGTTTGCAGAAGAGGTCGAGGAGAAGCTGGGTGAAAAGAGTGAAAATGTCTTAAATTACCTACAAAGATGCAGGAGGACCTATGAAGCCTCCACACCGATCTTCATGTTCAAACCTCTTCACGAGACCTCGACATTGATCTCAACTGATACCATCAAGGCATTTTTCAGGACTCCGAAAATGGATGCGTTCAGAACGATGCATCAGTTAAACAGCCGATGGTTCAAAGACCCCAGATGCATTCAGCTTTTCGACAGGTATGCCACATACAACGGGTCTTCCCCGTATATGACCCCTGCCACATTCAACCTGATACAGCATGTTGAATACGGAATCGGCGGTTACACCGTAAAAGGTGGTATTTACAGGATCCCCAAGGTCTTGGAAAAACTTGCCAGGAAGAATGGAACCAATTTTATTTACGAAAATGAGGTGGATAGGATCATTGTAGATGACGGGAAGGCGAAGGGAGTGGTTGCCGGTGAAAAAAGAGAGAATTACGATGCGGTGGTTTCAAACAGCGATGTCACTTACACCTACGATAACCTTCTAAACGATTCCGTTACTCAGGCAGCCAAAAAGTACAGAAGGCTTGAGCCCTCCTCATCGGGTCAGGTGTTCTTATGGGGAGTGGGGAAAGAATTCAAAGAGCTTGAATTGAACAATATCTTCTTTTCCAAAGATTACAGGAAGGAATTCGAGGACATCTGGAAAAGGAGGTCCTGCCCCAAGGATCCCACGGTTTACATCAACATAACCAGCAAGGTCGATCCCGCTGACTCTCCTCCGGGAAAGGAGAATTGGTTCGTCCTTGTCAATGTACCTTATGATTCCGGGCAGGACTGGAATGATGAAAAAAGCAAGATCAGGGAGTCTATTATGGATAGATTGGGCTGGGTCGTTGGGGATTTCAGAGAAGATATCGAATCCGAGGATACTCTGGGGCCTGTGGAGATAGAGAGAAGATACGGAGGAAACCATGGTTCCATCTACGGCATATCCTCGAACAACAGGGCTTCGGCATTCCTCAGACAACCGAACAGGTCCAGGGACTACAGAGGACTGTTCTTTGCCGGGGGATCTGCTCATCCAGGAGGAGGTATGCCTCTGGTGACATTATCGGGCATCCATGCTGCCGACCAGGTAATGAGATATATGGGAACAATAATTAAAAATCGATCGAAGCAGGCTTCGATCGAACGTACAGACCCTCACCCCGCAACATGAAGCGTTCTTCAACATATGTTTATATAAAGAGCCAAATTATTTGAGAGATAATAATTCCCATATAAAGGCTAAATTGTCCATTAATTTTATCAGGTTTTAACATGTTCACATGATGGGGGTACAAGGATGGATGTAATCGTTGTTGGCGCCGGATTCGGCGGAATGTCCGCGGCTGCACTGCTGGCAAGGGAGGGCCATAATGTCAAGGTCATTGAGAAAAATGATCAACCCGGTGGAAGAGCAATTGTTCACAGGGACAAAGGATTCGTGTTTGACATGGGTCCATCCTGGTACCTGATGCCTGAGGTCTTTGAAAACCTGTTCAATCTATTCGGGAAGAAGGTCTCGGATTATCTCACCCTCAAGAGGTTGGATCCCAATTACAGGGTATTCTATTCCAAGGACAGGATCCTTGATATCAGAGCGGACCTCAAAAGGAACAAGGAACTGTTCGATAAACTGGAAAAAGATGGCGGAAAGAAGCTGCAGAAATACCTGGATTCCGCAGCTTATCAATACGAAATAGCCATGAGTGAGTTCATCTACAAGGAATATGACTCCATTTTCGATTTCGCCAACAAGAAACTGATGATAGAGGGAACCAAGCTACACGTATTTGACAGCCTCGACACTTATGCCAAGAGGTTCATAAAGGACAAGGACCTCAGAAAGATACTCGAATACACCATAGTTTTTCTCGGAGGGAGCCCCTACAAGAGTCCTGCTCTTTACGCTCTGATGTCCCATGTGGATTTCAACCTGGGCGTATGGTATCCCATGGAGGGAATGGGTAAGCTTTCAAGTTCGTTCCAGAAATTGTGTGAGGAGCAGGGTGTGCAATTTCATTTCGGAGAGGAGGTCACCGGGATATTGATAGAAAAGGGCAGGGCAACAGGGGTCAGGACAGGAAAAGGTGAACATTATTCGGACATAATAGTAAACAATGCGGATTACCCCCATTCCGAAATGGATCTGCTTGATAAGAAACACAGATCCTACAGCGAGAGATACTGGAAGAGGAAGAAGATCGCCCCATCATCTGTGCTCATCTATGTGGGTTTGGATAAGAAATTGAAAGGACTTACCCACCATAATCTATTCCTTTCACCATCCTGGGACGAGCATTTCAGGATGATATTCGACAAGCCGGGATGGCCGGAAGATCCTTCCTATTATATTTGCTGTCCGTCAATGACAGATCCTTCCGTTGCACCGGAAGGTTGCGAGAACCTATTCTTCCTTGTTCCCGTTGCAGCGGATCTTCAGGATACAGATGAGATCAGAGAAAAATACTATAATAAGACCCTGAAACACCTGGAAGATCTTCTGGGGGAAAAAATAATTGATCATGTAATAAGCAAAAGAATAGTCACGCACAGGGATTTCTCGAAACTCTACAACTCCTACAAAGGAACCGCTCTGGGATTGGCCCATACCCTTACACAGACCGCTGTTTTCCGGCCTTCCCACCGCTCCAAAAGAGTGAAGGGCCTATATTATACGGGGCAATATACTCATCCCGGAATTGGTGTTCCCATGGTAATCATATCGTCACGCATCCTTGCCGAGGAGATCGTAAAAGATGAAAAAAAACAGATTCTATGAGATCTTCAAGAAGGGGTCAAAGACCTACTTCTACAATTCCATCTTCTTCCCCAAAGAGGTGAGGGAGGATGTCTTCATACTCTACAGTTTTGTCAGGGTTGCGGACAATTTCGTGGATGCTGTTCCCCAGAAAAAGGATGAATTCTGCAATTTCCAGGATGACTTCTGCAGGTCCTGGGACGGGGAGGAGATCGGGGATGAGGTACTGGATTGCTTCACCGATCTTGCAAGGAGAAAGAACTTCCAAAAGAGCTGGGTTGAGGCATTCCTTCATTCAATGGAACTTGACCTCACCAAGTCAACTTATGACAATATCAAGGAAGTGGAGGATTACATCTACGGCTCGGCGGAGGTCGTCGGCTTGATGATGGCAAAGGTGCTCGATGTGAAAAATGAATTCCTCAGTTCGGCAAGATACCTGGGAAAAGCAATGCAGTACATCAATTTCATCAGGGATATCGAAGAGGACAACCGTCTGGGTAGAAGATATCTGCCCTCCGATGAGATGAGAGAAGCAGGAATATCCGGTCTTAAATTCAATGATATTAAAGACCGAACAGATACTTTCAGACAATTCATTAGGTCCCAGCTGGATCGTTACGAGGTGTGGCAGAAGGAGGCTGAAAAGGGTTTCAAAGCCCTGGAGAAGAGGTACAGAATACCTGTTATGAACGCCTCCGATATGTACAATTGGACCGCCAGGAGGATCAGACAGGATCCCATGGTGGTATACAGAAAGAAGGTGAAACCATCAAAGTTGAGGATAGTGGGGAACCTCATCGGAAAGAAGATATCGGTCTGAATGATTTCCGAGAAGGCCCTTGGGAGAGATGGAGGAAACACATTCCTCCCGCAATAATCTACATAATGTTCTCGGTAGGTATAGTCGGGCATACGGTTCCCCTGACCCATGATCTGATGATCTTTCTGACGCCGATATTCCTATTCGGAATGGGTATATTTGTGATACACCCCTGGTTTTTGAGGAAAGATTTGAAGTTCCTTGGCTGGGTCGCTGTTACCTATATCGCTACCTTTTTGATCGAGGCTCTCGGAACCGCAACAGGAGCTGTATTCGGCGAATATTCATATGGATCAACCCTCGGACCCGAACTGCTCGATGTGCCAGTGGTTATCGGTTTCAACTGGGTTCTGGTGGTGGTTGGCGCCGTGATGCTTGCAAAGAGATACATGAAGAATATTTACGCGGCATCCCTGCTGGGCGGAGCCATAGCCACACTATTTGATTATTTTCTGGAACCGGTGGCCATCGAACTTGATTACTGGACCTGGGCCGGGGGGGATATCCCTCTTCAGAATTACATGGCATGGTTCGTTATCGGAACCCTGATCTCATTTTCCTACATCAAGTTGGGATTCAAGGGCAGGTCGAATCTTCCCATTCACTATCTGTTCGTTCAGGCACTCTTTTTCCTCTCCCTTCAGCTTACATTTGCCTTCGGGTGATTTGGAAGGACTTCCTGAAAAAATACTTAAGGAGGCAAATCATCTTTTAAAGGGAAAAATGAGTGATACAATGCCTGATTCTATCTGTCCAAGTGTTCTGAGAGACTATGTCAAAAGGATCGACAACTTCAGCTGCGACGGCTGCGGACCGGTATCCTCTGATAAATATAATTTCAAAAATTCCGATGAGGTACTGAAAAAATCCGTTCCCATTACCATGGAAAACAGAAAGGAATCCGGACTTGATGGTTTGGTCAAAGGGCTTGCGGCCGTGATAATAAACACGGAAAGTTCGAATTTCACTCCAGCAGTCAAGGACCTTCTGGATTTCACCGGATTGAAGCTCCATTCATCACACGAAAATGACAATTTCAAGGAAGCAGTACTCAAGGTTGATAATTCGGCTGATTTCCTCGTAAGGAACAGAAAAAAGGGAGAGAATCCGTTTCTACCCTACAACGCGGGACCGAAAACAAGGGAATTTCCGAACACAAGGCTTGAAACCTTCGTATTCGAGACTCCGAACCTGGAGAAATATGTTGACATCCAGAAGGAGAGGGGAGTCAATTTCCTTACCGATAACATTGTACACAGAGATGAATATTCCTTCATCCAGACATTACCCTCATCCTTTACCGGCAATTCCATTGGTTTCATTGAATGGAAGGGACAGAGAGGTAAATATATCTCTAATGAGGATAAACTGCTCGATCTCGACATAAATAAGTCAGATTCTGATTATCTTTCAAACGTGAAATACCTGGACCATGCCGCAACCAGACTGGAATCCCAGAACAGGGATGCCGCAATAATCGAGTACATGGAGCTAACAAACTACAGGTTCGATTTTGCAATCTATGTCAAGAGCTTCAACTCGATAACCAACGTTGCGAGACTATCGGACAGGGACTATGCACAGGTTTTCACAACAGGTATTTCTCCGTTCACTACAGTAGAGGAATCGGGACCGACCGAGAAGTTCGTTCATAATTACGGCCCCAGGGTCCATCACATGGCATTCCATACTGAACATATTGAGGACACATTCGAGGGTCTGGTCCAGGACGGAATGGAATTCCTGCTGGAACTTGTGGGATCCCCGGATGAAGGCCTCAAACAGACGTTCACCAAAGGTAGCAAGAGTACCTATCTGGTGAACGAATACATACACAGATACGGTGATTTTGACGGTTTCTTCACCAGATCAAACGTAACCGAACTCACCCGGGCCACAGACGCCCAGTGAGTCTTAAAAGATAGGAACCTCCTCATCACTTTCCCTGTAGCTCTCAATCCTCTGGAGGAGAGATCTGGCAGATGAGATAAGGCTCTCTTTGTGATCCTCCATCTCCCTGTGAAGTAGAAAGATTCTGGCAATATCCCCTACGGCTTTGTGGGGGATCAACTGACTGCCGAATTCGTCCGGCAGATCGTAGCTGAAATGATTAGAATATACCAGGGTCTCCTCACAACCGTACCCGATGATCAGGGATGCTTTATCAAGTGAGAGATCATGTCCGATCTCGTTTCTGAGCTCTCTTTGAAGATCCCTTATCCCGATGGATGAAATACTCAATCCTGATCTCTTGAGGAGATTCAGATCCTCCTGGGCCCCAAAAAATACCAGCTTCTTGATATCGTGATCCTTCAGGACATTCTCGCTGAATTCCCGCAAGGAGTGGAATGTTGTTCCTGCCAGTTTTGAGATCTCCTTCCTCTCACTTCTCGAGATGCGATACCATGGATCGAATGCGGATGTTGAATTTCTTGAGGGATTAATGACCTTCTCCTCGATTCCTATCGGATTGCCAAGGGAATCCACCGAATTCTTTCTCATCACCAGGTTCCCGTCGAAATCGAATTGTGAACACTCAATGTCCAGTATACTTCCGTCGGCATCCCCCACCAGGATGCCGGCTTCAATCGGAACGAAATCCCGTCTATATGATCCGAAGATCTGGCCGAACTCCAGGTCCATATAGCCAATTCTTTCCTTGGCTATGCTAACACCTCTATAGGAACCCAGCCCGATCGGGTTCAAACATTTTCAATTTTTTCCTGGACAACGGTTTGTAACATATTTGGTTTAAATATGTAAATAAGGGTACAAACAAATTCAATAGGATCACCTAAGTGCGGTTATGGTAACAAGATGCTATACAATTATAATCAATGAGAATATTCGGGATCGACCAGAGGAGGCGGTAAAATCACACAAAACAGGAAAATAGTGGTAATAGGCGGATCGGCGGCCGGCCCCAAGGCAGCATCCAGGGCCAGGAGGCTCGATCCCGATGCGGATATCACCATAATTCAAAAGGAGAACGACCTATCCATGGCATCTTGCGGATATCCCTATTATGTTGGAGGTGTCTTTGACGAGAGAAACAAATTGATCTGCACTCCGACAGGAGTTGTCAGGGATCCCAATTTCTTCATGAACGCCAAGGGCATCAAGGCGATGAACAATACCGAGGCTACAGAGATCGATACAGAGAATAAAACAGTCAAATACAGAGGGCTCATGAATGGTGAGGAAGGGACGGTTGAATATGACAAGCTGATCATCGCAACCGGAGCCAGACCAAAGATGCCGCCTGTGAAAGGTTTGGATCTGGAAGGTATCACAACCCTTCAATCCCTGGGGGATGCCGATTACCTTAGAAAGGTCCGTGACGAGGGCAAGATCAAGAAGGCGGTTGTTGTGGGAGGAGGACTTATCGGTCTCGAGACCTGCGAGGCCCTGCAACTTGCCGGGATCGAGATCACGGTAATAGAGATGATGCCCCAGATCATGATGTTCATGGACTGGCAACTGGCAAAGATACTTGAAAACAACATCAGGAACTGGGCTGCAAATGTGATTACGGACAATGCAGTGGCGGAGTTCCTGGGAGAGGATGGGAAACTAACCGGAGTCAAACTTGCAAACGGAACCGAATTACCCTGCGAACTTGCGGTGGTGGCCATTGGTGTCACACCCAATGTCGAGCTTGCCCTGAAAGCCGGTATCGACATCGGCGAGACAGGCGGCATCAATGTGGATGAGTTCATGCAGACATCCGATCCGGATGTATATGCCATCGGGGACTGCATCGAGATACCCAATCTTGTGAACGGCAAGAAGGTTTTGGCCCCTTACGGGGATCTGGCAAACCTTCAGGGAAGGGTAGCCGGTGAAAATGCGGCAACCGAAAATGTTGCCAGATTCCCGGGATGCATTCAGACGGGAATTTGCAAGGTTTTCAATTACAACGCCGGAACCACCGGAATATTCGAAAAGGAGGCCACGGAGGCAGGATTCGATCCCGTAAGCGTTATCACGGCAAGCCCCGACAAACCCGGATTCATGGGAGGTCTTCTGCTCATAAATAAGATGGTGGCGGACAGGAAATCGGGGAGGATCCTCGGATTCCAGTGCGTTGGCCCGGGAGACGTGTCCAAGCAGGTGGCCCAGGCTGCGGTGGCAATAAAGGGGAACATGACGGTGGATGAAATGGTCAATGCCGACCTTCCCTATGCACCTCCGTTCACATTGGCGGTTGACAATCTTATAGCCGTTTCCCATGTCCTGCAGAACAAGATAAGGGGCCTCATGACCGGGATATCAGCTGTCGAGGTAAAAAAGAAGCTCGATGCATGTGAGGAACCTTTCATCCTGGATACGAGAGGACCTGAAGAGTTCGAGGCAATGAGACTGGGGATCGGAGAGGTTCTCATCCCACTGGGAGCATTGAGGAAGCGATTGAACGAGCTTCCGGAGGACAAGGATACGGAGATAATCACCTACTGCAAGATCTCATTGAGGGGATACGAGGGTGCCAGGTTGATACAGTCCCTGGGATACACAAATGTGAAGGTCATGGAAGGCGGAATAATGGCATGGCCCTATCCGAGAGAGAAATAGAAAGAATACCTACTCTTCCTCCTCCTCATTCTTCCTCCTCGATATGGATAGCCAGATAATGATCAGGACGATAATTATCAGTATTATCAGAGCCAGCCACCATAAACCGAGGCACATCTCCACAGGGTCGTCGTCTTTGTCATCTTCCTCCTCAGACGGCATTTCCATCTCTATGGATAGATCATCAGATGCCCCGTACGGGTCCGTGAGTCTCAGAGTAACAGTTATCGTGCCCTTAACACCGCCTTTCGGGACTACCCTGAGAGTGTTTCCAAAAACTGTTACTGTAACGGAATCTCCTTCACCATCCACAATGGACCATGTAAGATCTGTCAATGGATCATCCGGATCCGACATGTAGGGTGTCAGATCAACCTCCATGTTTTCATCCAATTTGATCTTCATTGGCTGGCCGTCATCCTTCACTTTAGGGGGTAAGTTAGCAGGAAATGTCACGTTCACAGTGAAATCCAGATCAATATAGAATAAGTTATCAGAGACCCTCACCTTGAAGTCCACGAGTTCGAAGGTCCCTTTTTTATTCCTTAAAGAAAGCCAGGAGAGTGATCCTGAAGGATCCATCTCAGCACCCATGGGGCCTTCAACGAGTGAAAATGTGAGGAGGTCCTCATCCGGATCCTCCGCTTCCGCTGTCCAATTGTAATAGGATCCTGCTGTAACAGATGATGGCGGGTCATTCGTGAAGAAGGGGGGGCGGTTGTCACCTTCATAAATAACTGTTATTGTCCAGTTCAGATATATGGTCACGTAACCATCGAAATAGTAAATGCTTACCGGATGCTGTCCGATATCAGAAGTTGTTGTCTCCCATATAAGCCAGCCAGTTTCATTGAATGTCATTCCGGTGGGTGTCTCCACAGCACCCAGTTCATCATCGAAGACCAGATCCTTGTCGTAGACCTGGACATACAGACTGTAGGTCTCTCCTGCATTGATAACCTCAATGGGTTCGGTCAGGAACATCGGAATGTCATTTACATTGATAATACGAATTGTGATGGTGAACAGGACCGTTTCCTCTCCGTCCGATATGTTCAACGTGATCATATGCTCCGGCTCCCAGTCCTCGAAATAGATGGTGATGTTCAGAGCGTCAATAGTAAAAGTGCCTTGACCTGTTAGAACCAGATTGGTAAGAGGATCGTTCAGATCGGTAATATTATCTGAGAGGTCCAATGTAGTGATCTGTTCCTCGATGACCTCCCATATAATATCATCTACCATGGGAGGGGAATTCCTCGTCTGTATCATCCTCTTGCTTGTCCCGTTCCAGTTTCCTGAGGAATCTGAGAAATGGAAGGAATATTCCATCATCGTGGATTCCCTGGGTACCAATATCCCAACTCTGTGGGAATATCCTTCAAGAACCATTGTCTTGTTTTGAACCTGGCCTCCATCAAAGCTTAATTCCACATTTACTGAAGAGATCCTGATGTTATCCGTTACCTCGATTGAAAATTCATGAGAGAGACCTTTTATTGGATGCTGGTCGGATGATTCGGATATGAAAATCGGAAGATCATTGTCCGAGATCGGAATTGTTCGTTCCATTGTATGGTTCCAGTTCCCGGATGTATCATTGAAATGAAGGATATAATGCAGGTTCTCTATCGAGTCTATGGGAACCATGATATCAAAGGTACCATCCCTATCCGAGGTCATCATAAGAGATGTGTTTATATGTGATGAGGTTCCGAACCAGTACTCGACCCAGATGCCAAAGAGGTCAACATTGTCATCAGCGGATACCGAGAGATTGAATAAATCTCCGGTTGTGCCATAAGCTGGACTGAGGTCCTGAAGGATGTAGGGTTTATCGTTGTCTGAGATCGTAACATCGACCCAATCGGTCTCATTCCAGTTGTCGGATGTATCATTCATCCTGAACATGTATCCGAACTCTGTGATCCTATCTCCAGATATATCGAAGGCATAGGTCCAGTTGGGAGCTCCCATTAATAGGTTCATCGAGACGTTGGACATTCCGTCCATCCCAAGCCAGTATTCCACCCATACTCCGGATATCCCGATGTTGTCATCCACCCTTGCTCTGAAGTGGAATCTGTCACCCGTTGTTGCTTTTGTGTCCGAATGATCCTCGAGGAGATAGGGGGAGTCGTTGTCAGTTACAGAGACTTCAATGGGGTCTGTCGAATTAGAGAGATTCCCGTTATCAGTTGCACTGAAGGAATATGTCATGGTTCCCGTGAAATCGGAAGGTATCAAAATTCCCAGGGAATAGGTTCCATTCATCTCATCACCGGAGGTTCGTTCCATTGATCGATTCATGGATCCTCCACCCTGACCGTAACTATACAGGACCTCCACCTTTTCCACACCGCTGTCATCCGTCACCGTGATATTGAATTCAAGGGGATCACCGGTCGTAGCACTGTTCGGAGTCAAATCCTGACCGAACTCCGGAGGTTCATTTTCAGAAAGCGGAAGGAGAAAAACGAATCCGTCCCTACCTCCCCCGTAAGATGTCATGAAAGCCCCAGTAGTTACCGGGAAATCCGAACTGGAGGTGTAACCAACTGAAATAAGTCCCGTATCGTTGAGAAGATCCAACCTGTATCCGCAGTCATCTCCGGAACCTCCGAGGAAACTGGAATATTCTATAGAGGACCCGTTCATATTGATCCGGGTAATGTATGCCTCCCTGTTGGACCTGGTACTGTCGTAAGCGTCGGTAGTGATCGGATAACCGTTGAAATTTGTCTCCCCTGTCACCCAGGCATATCCATCATCATCCACCACAATGCCCCATGGATTGCCATTGCCTATTTTACCGATGATTGTGCTGTATGAGGTCCCATTCCCTGATGCATTCATCTTCATCACAAATGTCTCGTAAACCGATGTACTCTCGATTGACTTCTTGTAGGCCCATGAAGAGGTGGGGAAGTCCGAACTCCTGGTCGAACCCTGAATGAAAGCAATACCCTCCTCATCAACATCGATACCATAGCAACCGTCGAACCCCAATCCTCCAATGTATGTGGAGAAATTCAATTTAGAACCGTTGGGAACCATCTTTGTCAGAATCCCATCCGAGGAACCATTCAGGGATCTCTGGAAGGCTTCATCGGTGACAGGATAGTCGGTACTATAGGTCCATCCTGTCACATATACGCATCCCTCATTATCCACCTCTATATCATAAAGGTATTCCGTGGAGGAGCCACCGAGGTAAGTGGAATAGTTCAGTTTGGTTGCATCCTCGTTTATCCGGGATATGAATCCATCCGTTGTACCAGAATTGAAGCTTTCATCGAAAGCATCATTCGTAGTTGGCAGTCCGCTGCCTGCCTCCCCGGTGATGAAAGCATACCCGTCATCGTCGATATCCAGGTCATATAGGGTTACGTGTGAGGCGCCCAGATATGTTGAATAGTTCAGTGCTGAACCGTTGGTCTCCAGTTTAAAAATAACCCCATCCTGACCGGTGGTCGTTGTGGTGGATATAACACCGTTAGTTGTGGGAAAATCCGTACTGGTAGAGGTCCCACCCACGTAGACGGAACCATTATCATCCACCTCGATACCGCCGGGAAAATCCCCTCCCGAACCACCGATATATGTTGAATAAACTAACGAACTGTTCCCGAGCATCTTGGTGACGAATATGTCAGTTGAGGTTCCAGTAAGTGAAGTGCTGTAGGCACCCGGTGTTGTTGGGAAATCTGTCGATGATGTCTTACCTGTGGTATAGATCGATCCATCCTCATCAACAGAGACATCCTGCACCTCATCAACCGAGGTACCGCCCAGATAACTGGAGAAACCAATAGACAGATCAATTGTCAACGGAAGGGAAGTATCATATTCACCAATATCGAATCCTAAGGTCCCGTCCTCGATGATCCTGTAGGAAGATTCAACTTTTATTCTTCCATTACCAGCATATTGGTATGAGATCGGGGCCCTATCAATAATCATCCCGTTTGAAGAAGAGATCAGAAGGTCCCCGCTTTTTTCATCGATGGAGATCGACCCCATACCTACGAGGCCCATAAGGATATCATCTACATCTCCTCCGGGATCTACGGTAATCTCATAGTTCAATTCACCTCCGATAACCTCGAAACCAAGTTCCACACCGTCCCAAATATCATTGAATTTCAATCCTTTATAGGAAGGAATATTGGTAAACCATCCAGTAGGATCGCTTCCCAGGAGGAAATTGATATCACCTTCAGTCTTACAGCATCCAACAGGATCTGCCTCGTTGGAATCTATGAAGGATATCTCTATAAAATCCCCCTCAACGGCATCTCCCTTGACATTCCTTGCATCAAGAAGGAATTCACCCCTCTTGAAAATAAAGGACATTGGATCACCAAGGAGGTAGAAGTCCACCGATCCATCAGATATCTGGCCTCTGTTCTTCATGAACAAAGATGTAATGGATCCGGTCGATAAAACGGGATTGCCCACTTCCCAGGAGGGAATATCATTGGATAACGAACCTGAAACGAAAAAGGACATGTTGACCAGAATGGCCGCCGACATCAGTACAATTGATATTTGATACTTCAAACCCGTCACCTCCTCAACAAAATCTTGAATATCCAACTATAAATTACTGGATTTTGAGATATCGTCTGAATGATTATTTAAATATTATCAGGGTCATCGATATATCGAAGCTCTTCATTGATGAATCATGGACAACAAGGGTATCTCAAAGGCCCTGGAATCGATCAAAGAGGAATACCCGAAATACAGGCTCCCGATGGTATCGGAGATGGTTATCGAGAGGAAGGACCCCTTCAGGATCCTCATCGGAACTATACTGTCTCTCAGGACCAAGGACGAGGTCACATCGGAAGCTGCAAAGAGACTTTTTCGGGTTGCCGACACTCCCGATAGAATACTCTCCCTTTCCACCGATGAGATCGAGAAACTGATCTATCCCGTTGGTTTTTACAGGAACAAGGCAAGGACCCTGCACACGGTCTGCAGGGACCTTATCGACAGATTCGAGGGTAAGGTCCCCGACGATCTTGATGAGCTTCTGTCAATGAAGGGCGTGGGCAGGAAAACGGCGAACCTGGTCGTAACCATGGGTTACGACAAGCCCGGGATATGCGTGGATACCCACGTTCACAGAATATGCAACAGGTTCGGTTATGTCGAGACCGGATCTCCGGATGAGACGGAAATGGCATTGAGAGAGAAGCTCCCAGAAAAGCACTGGATCGAGATCAACGATCTTCTCGTCGTGTGGGGGCAGAACATATGCAAGCCGATATCGCCTCTCTGTTCCGAATGCGTTGTGAACGGAATATGCGAGAGAGCGGGAGTTATTAAAAGCAGGTGATCCGATGGGCGACAGGACAAGGGTAGTTCTTCTCGGAACCGGAACACCGAACCCCGAACCCGGAAGGTCCGGGTTCTGTGTTGCGGTCATTGTTGATGACAGGCCGTTTCTCTTTGATGCGGGACCCGGAATCGCGAGGATGGCAAGAATGGCATATAACCCCGGAGTTGAGAGGTTGGAGCTATCGGGACCTGGACGTACTTGTCCATGGGGTATATTCTTTAAAAAGATTTGAAATCCGGTCAGAAAACTGGAAGAGATACCACTCCGGCGCGCATACCTTCTCGAAGGATCTGGCGGAAATACCCGATGAGTTCAGGCCACGATTGACAGTCCCGTACTATCAGCTTCTGTGGGGGACATCGCCATCGGGCCTTATTGCCGGGATCAGGGAATATTATGACGGAGAGGTCCTCCTTGGAAACGATCTCGACATGTTCTGATCACGATTTTATTTATGTAACATCAAACCGTAACTTATTTATAGTTAATTTTCATTATACAACTTGCGGTTGCCTACCTAAAGAAAGCAACACGAAAAATGAGGTGATGAATGATGGCTGAAGATAAGAGAATGACCATAAGGGACAGTGACCGAAGAGAGGTTTCTCCCTTCGGCCCCTGGAGCAATGTGGATGATCTGTTCGATGCTTTCAGAAGGGACATCGACACGATGTTCATGGACCCCTGGGCAAGGACCACCGTCAGACCCATCAGGGTAAGGCAGGCCCCCACCTACATGCCCATGGACATGGAGGATGATGGTGAGAATCTGAAACTGATAGTGGAGATGCCAGGGGTGAAAAAGAAGGACATCAATCTCTCGATCAACGAGGATATCCTGACGATCTCCGTGGATTCCAGTGAGGACAAGAAGGAGGAAAAGAAGAACTACCTCCTCCGGGAGAGGTCCTCCTTCCAGTGTCAGAGATCGGTGAGACTGCCAGCAGAAGTCCAGGGAGACAAAGTGGAGGCGAAGATGGAGGAAGGAGTCCTTCATGTAACGCTTCCCAAGGTCCACCCCAAGAAGAAGGAGACGCACGAGATCAAGATCTCCTGAGATCAAAATAAACAACGCGGGGGCCGGGTTCGACTCTTACCCCCACACCCTTTTCCCCCAGACCCCGGCCCCCTATTATTTTATGTGAATTTTTAGTCAAATCTTCAATTACTCTAAAGGTAAAGGATATTATCCACTCCACCAATATTGACCTACCGCCATAAGCGGTACGGGGAAGAAGGATGTATAAAGGTTGTATCCGACTCATGTCGGTTCTGACGGTCCTGTTGATGGCTTCTGCGTTCGGAAAGGATGTCTCGGACCTGCCGGGTGATGATGAGGACATCGCAGGCTACTGGACACTGGACGAAGGAGAGGGAGGTAACTCAACAAACCTGGTTGAAGGACCTGTTTTCGTTCTCGGGAATTCTCCTTCCGCCGAGGCGACGGATCCGGAGTGGAGGAGCGGAATCGAGGAAAATGCGCTTCATTTCGACGGAGACGACGACATTGCCATTGTCGAGGGATTGGATTTCCCGACCTCCGAACTGACGTTCTCATTCTGGATCAATACCTCATGGACGGATGAGGGAAGGGTGCCGGTCTCTTATGCCAACATTTACGAGACCAACGAGTTCATGCTGGAGGACCCGGGAGATCTCACGGTTCACATAAGGGGCCTTTCAAGGAACACCGGAGTGGCTTTCAACGACGGCAAATGGCATCATATCGTATTAACATGGAGAGGCCAGGACGGTGACCTGAGGATTTATATGGATACGGAACCCGTTTTCAACGGTTTGCTGGCTGTAGAAAACAACATCAGAAGCGGAGGAACCCTGGTCCTCGGGAACGATCAGGATGAGGTGGGTGGCGGATTCGATCCCGACCAGGCATTCAACGGGACAATTGACGAGATCCTCATCTTCGATACCATACTCAAGGAAGAGGATATGGAGGACCTCCTCGAATGGACCCTGCCTGCTCCCGAAGTTCTGGAAGCCGAACCCGACGGCGGCAGGCATCCTCTTTCAACAGCGGTCAACATAACCTTCAACATCGACATGGACAGGGGATCGGTCCAAGAAGCATTCACCATCGAACCGGATATCAACGGGACATTCTTGTGGTCGGAGAGGATGGTTTCATTCGTTCCCGATGATGATCTCTCAGAGAATACCGAATACAAGGTCAGGATCTCCACACAGGCGGAGGACCTCTGGGGAAGGGAGCTCAAAGATGATCTGGAGATAAAATTCAAGACCGACAAGATAGAGGACCCAGCACCTTCTGACGATGATGACGATGATACCGCTGACGATGATGATGGCGAAGATAATGAAGAGGAGGACGATAATACTACCATTGTTCTGATCGTGCTCGTTCTGGTAGCCGGAGGAATGATCGCAATAATTGTTGCACTTGCGCTCATATCGAAATTGTATCACAAAGAGAACTGATTTCATTCGAAGTGGTTCAGCATCCTGTCATGGACCTCTCTTTTTTCACGGTCCAGAAGGATCGTCTTGGCGGCGTTTATCTCCCTTATCTTCTCATCGTAATCTGGATCCATCCTTCCGTTGTTCCTGTCGGGATGGTATATGGATGCCATGTTTCGATAAGCCTTCTTTATCTCCCAATCACTTGCGCGTCTTCTGATACCTAGTATCTGATAGCAGTTGATCTCCCTGGGATTCCTCCTCACACCGAATCCTGACATTATCTCCTTCATCATTGCCATATCCTCGTATTCGAGCCCTCTCTTGCTTCTTCTTATTATCACTACAACCAGAACAATGATCACTGACAGAAGCGAAACGGAAAGGAGAATAGAAATTATCGCAATAATTGACAGTCCTCCCCCGTCATCTTCCTCCTTAATAATGACAATGTTTCCCAGTTCATCCTCTTCCCCCGGAACGAGGGTTATGGTGAGGTTTTGATCAATGTAGCCTTTTGCATTTATCGTGATTTCATATTCTCCTGTCGGGCCTGTAATGTAAAAGCGTCCCTCGGAATTCGATCTGTATTCCGTTCCCTGAAAAGTGATGATGGCATCTTTTACGGGTCTGCCATCAGGATCAACCAGTTTCCCGGAAGCTGTTCCCTGACCAACCGTTGAGAACTGATATGTTCCATTTTCCAGTCCATTCCCGGCCAGGTCCTCTGCGAAAATCTCGACCGTATAGGTCCCCTCCATCTCCCAATCTGGAACAGGGGTTATGGTAAGCTTGTTGCCGCTTATTCTCGTATCGTAACTTTCTCCGTTTATAATTATTGAAACGTTCACAACATCTTCTGAAAATACCACTTCAAGATCCATGTCAAGAGGGACCTCATCACCGAAGGGTACCTGATAATCGATCCTGGGGGAAGTGGTGTCAATTGTGAAGGTTACATCGACGGAAGCGAAATTTCTGGCCTTGTCAACGATATAGAATGATATTATGTGGGAACCGTCGCGGAGGTCCTTCAATTCAAGGGGACCTTCCATCATATTTTCCGATCTACCCCTGTCTACGGAAACCTCCGTCTTAACCACAGGAGAACCGGTTCCGTCGGTCACCCAATTGAGGAGAATGGTATCGTAATTGAGGAGAGAACCGGATTCGGGGGTTACTGTTATTTCCGGAGGGGTCTCATCCCTTACAACCGTAATACTGGCATCACCGATGTTTCCCGCTCTATCGGAAAAGGAGATGATTAGATTGAACCTGCCCTCTTCTCTTATCTCCACATCGTATTCGTAATACTCTGTTATCACGGGGTCCTGGCCTTCGATCAGTATCGTGAATTCTTCTACCAGTCCGGAAATGTTGTCGCCAGCTGTCCACAGGATTGGAAATGATCCTATGTTCGAATAGAGGGGGCCTGGATCATCGAAGACAAGATAGGGGGAGGTCCTGTCCACCGTGAAATTCACGGTTGCCTCCGAAATCAAACCTATGGAATTTCCCGACCTGATCTTTACGATATGATCACCCTCTGGAAGGTCCATCATATCATAGGACCCGATGCCCTCGGCGATCTCGAAGAAAGCCCCTCCGTCGATGGATATCTCTATGATCTCCACACTAGTTTCGACATCAATGCAGGACCACTGGAGCTCCACGATCTCATGGTTGAGGGAGCTCCCCTCCACCGGAGTATGGATGAGGATCTCGGGTCCTGTCCCGTCGGGAACTGTCGATACAGGAGCGGAGAGGAGGCCCTCTCCCATCTCGTTGTATGCAGAAACCATGAATGAATATGACTGGCCATTTATCAGAGAACCTGAAACCTCCAAACTTGAAAGCGAAGTGTTGAAAACCGGCCTATAAGGATCAGAACCCTCTTTCATGTATATTCTGTATCCGTCCAAGGAACCTCCATATCTTTTTTCAGGTTCGGCCCAGAGAAGAATGGCAGAAGAATAACCCGGTGTGATACGGAGAATATCCGGTGCGTCAAATGTCGGCATAGGTGTTCTGGCAAGAGGATATTCGTCCGAATCTCCAACACCTCTTAGCTCGTATTCCTTGTCCACTATTCCATCGAAATTTACATCGGGAGATGTATGCTCTGAATAATAATTCCCTCTACCTGATAGATTGTACATATTGTCCCAAGAATGCTCCATAATCTGAATCGTTCGGGAATTGTATTCGTTTCCGTATGCCTTGTTGTTTCTGAGGAATGCATTGGAATGGAAGAGAAGGTCCTCACACATAGCTTCATTTTCAATTGCATAACTCTCGCTTCTCAGGATTATATTGTTTGATATAGTTCCCTCTGAACTATGATCAAAATACATACCTCTTTCACAATCAACAATCCAATTTTCCACAAGTCTGATTTTCTCGGAATATCTAAATCCAAGACCCAGAGAGCATTCACTGATGTTTGAATTCCGGATTGTTATGTTTGAACAATGATATGAATCCAATCCATCTTTTTCGGAAGTCAGATTCTGTTCGTTTAGCATTATATCATGTGAAAAGGAAAGGGAAATTGCATCATAGGATGATTTATTATTGAAATCGTTTCTATTAATAAATATTCTAGCGGATTCATGTAGATCGATTCCATATTGGAAATAATTACCCGTTATTGATATATCATTGACATAATCCATTCTCGTATCGGTATAATACTGGTTATTCATCAATGTAATATTGTTTGAATGATCGATTTCAATATATCTTCTTATAACATTTTCATATAATAGAACATTTTCACAAAATCTTATCCATGAAGGTACTACTAGAAAATCAACTTCGCAGTTCATCATTGTAACATTGATACAACTTAAGATATCAAGTGACGGCATATTGTAACCAGACTTGATGAATCTGCATTCCTCAATCATTACATTCATACTTTGAAAAATTAACAAATCACTCCTGTTTCTGAATTCCCATTTTTTTATTGTAAGATTTGTGCAATTAACGAAAAAATATTGGTTCCCATCGGGAACCGGTCGATGATTCAAATCCATTCCGCTGAAGTAATGGACAGGTTTCCCGTTCAGAGTGTTGTTATTTGCAATTTCTTGATTCACAATCAATGGTTGATACCTGGTTTCATCATGGAAGATAGAAAAACCGGATCCAGAAAGCAAATTGTCATGGAATATGTTGAAAAGGGAGTCATAACCAATAAAAACCGTATGATAATCATTATAAATAGGATCATAATCAGGTTGTAAAAAGGAGTTGCCAACAAACTTGTTATCAGTTGATAATATTAATTCCACAACAGAACCATGGCTGTTTGAAATAATACAATGCATAACCAGGATTTTCGAGGATCTCCAAAGATAGAGAGACCTATCGCTATGGGAATCTAATGTTATATTTTTCATGATCATTTCAAATGAATTGGACACCTTGATAGTATCTCCGGGTGTATAATCCGATAAGGTTTTTATCTCCCAATTCCTTAGTATAACTTTTCTTGAATTTTCAATATGAAATAAAAACTGTCCGATAACGTTCAATCCATCGAAAATCACAATCTGAATGTTGCTGAAAAAAAAGGAACACCCGGTATTACTTCTCGGTCCGTCGGTAATGTTGAAAATAATTGCATAACTGATGTCTTGAAGATTGACATCAACCCCACGGTTGTTTTTGAAATAGATATTGGAAATGTTGATGATTTTACTTTGATAAATGTAAATGGCATGAGAGAGATCATTGAATAATTTCAAATTTTTTATTTGGATATCTTCGCAATTATTGTTCCTTATGGAATCGCAACATCCATCATATGTATTGTTTGATATTGAAATATCATTGCAAAAACTCAAATCATTGGCCCTACCCAATGAAAAAAAAGTTGAATTTGATATGGAGATATTCGATCCGTTATCAATATCGATGGCATCTCCAGTCATGAGGTAAAATGTACAATTATTTATTGATAAATCATCTACAGGTCTGGAATAATAAATAGCTATTCCATAATCCGAATGACTAATAACGGTATTATTGAAAAATAGAGTGCTGCCAAACCTTATTACAACTCCATAAGTACTGTTGTGAATATTACATGATAATACTTTTATATTGGACACGTTCCAGAGATAAATACCGACATCAAATGAAATAGCAGATGACGTATTGTGAATGTTGCAATTGATTATTTGAACATTAGAACTTGTATTTCCAATGAAAATGGAGAACATTTTACCTTCGGCATCGATGTCGAGGTCCTCTATTCTGTAAGGGTCCTCATCCGTGCCGTTTCCGGGCCAGCTCTCGTTTTCCATGAGGTCCTCCAGCTCGGTTTCATTGTTGATTACTATCGGATCATGGTCCGTGAGATTTCCCGAGGTGGAGCTCTTCCTTGCAGGAGGGGATGCCATTTTATCGTGTTGTAATGTGGTCTCTTTTTCAACGATTTCAGAGGGAGCTCCCTCGCTGTGATCGATTATGGAAATCAAGGGTCCAACGAGTATCAGGACAGCCAGTATCACCGCAATGCTCCTCATCGTTCCCTCCGGATATTCACCTCAAGATATTTGATATTGCCGTAAGGATAATATCTGGATAAGTTGATGGAAGAAATTTTTCCTGATTATTGTATCTTATAGATTAAAAGAACAACCTTTTAAAACCCAAGGTAAATTTGTTCTCAAGGTTTCGATCCTGAGGGGTAACAATGAAAGAGTCAAGGGGAGCTCTCACTGCATGCTTATTGACCGTGATTCTTCTTTCAGGAGCTTTTCTGCCTCTGATCTCGGAGGCCGAAGAGGTCCCGGAAGAGAAATCAACGAAAGATGATTTTGAATTCGAAATAAAGGATGTACCCGTAACATCATACACCGGGACCGTTCATCATGTTGGAGGTTCGGGAGGCGGGAATTATTCGACCATACAGCTTGCAGTGGACGCATGTTCCGACGGCGACATAGTTCACATTCACGGAGGAACATACAACGAACTGGTAACGGTTACATCGGAAATATGGATACAGGGAAACGGATCAAGGATCAGCCCGCCCATTTCGATAGATCCCGTTGCCTTCACATTGAATGCCAACAACGTGACCATCTCGAATATGCTGATATCCTTTTTCACCAGGGGAATAAACTCCAACAAATACGGGCACAACATAACGGGCAATGTTTTCCATGATAATCTTCAAGATATCAGGATCTCCTCCCAGAACAACGACATTCACTCCTCCTGGACCTCAAGTGGGATAATTATCGAAAATAACAGGTTCGAGAGACTTGACGGAGGAACAGGCATTTCCATCTACCTCGGGCTCTCCTTCGATCAGGAGAACTCGACCAATTCCAAAACGGGAGATATTCTCATCAAGGGAAATGAATTCATCTCCACCTCAACAAGTGGAACATTCATAGATGCCTCGATAAATATTGGTGGAACAGCCGGAGGAACGCTGGATGTGGGCGATCTAATCATCTATGAGAACAACATGACGGGAGCTGCTTTGGGATTCGGTTCATTTTCCTATATAGGGACCATTGAAAATACCACCACCAATATTGGCAGATTCGTATTCAGCAAAAATATATTGAGGGATTTCACTTACGCGGGTATCTCTTTCGACTATTACGATGTCGTATTATTGTCTGGTTCAACAACGGTTACCATGGGAGATGTATATCTGAGTGACAATCGGATGTTCTCTCCGTACAATGCCCACGGAATCGTGATATCGGACTATACCCTGTGGAATCAGATCGCAGACAACTCGATATTCAGGTCCGGGAACCTTACCTTGGCCAACAATACAATCGATGTCTTCGGAGAGGCCATGAACCTGAATTATGCCCTGCTTGGCAGTGATATTTCTGAAAACGGCGGGGTTACGACCCAGAAAAGTCTCATCCACAACAACCACATCCTGAATGCAAGCAACGGCATCAGGATCTTCCTTGGTTCCGCGGGATATATGAGAGATGATGCTCACTGCAAACTGGAAGAAATCATGATCTGGGGCAACACGATTAATTGCACCAATGTACCCGTCCATCTGAATATGTTAAACCTTGGAGAATATATGTCCAGAAACTCCACTTTTGAATTGGAAGGGCTGACGATCTCGGAGAACTACCTCCAAACCAACATGTCCTCCATTTCGGCTTTCGGTGTATTTTTGAATATCCAGAATTGCGGAAATTATCTCAAAGACAGATCCGGAGTTGACTTCGGACCCGTCAACATAACAGGAAACCGGGTCCGGGCATACATGGGAGTTGAAATCGATTACATAACAAACATTGGAAAATTTAACTCGGATGAATCGATATTTCTTTTCAGGGGATTGAATATCTCGGGAAATGAGATAGAGGCGGAAACCCAGGGCATATTCCTCGATGAGATCGAACATATCGGAACCAGCTGCCAGGGTGATTCATCCGTTGATATCGGTTCAATAATAATCCGGGATAATGAAATTTGGTCTCAAGCTCAGGGGATATTCATCTACAATCTGAACAATCTGGGAGACACACTGACTGACAACGCCTCGTTCACATTTGCAGGGGTTGATATTTCCTCCAATACGATCTGGTCCTCCGGCATCGGGATATATTTCTACTACATCTACTTCCTGGGAGCCAATCTCAAGAAGAACTCCACCGTACGGATCCATTCGATTGAAGTTCATGACAACGAGATCTATTCTCTCGACACCGGGATCGAGATCTACAGGGCCTACAACAACGGGGTCAATATCCAAGATGACGCCGATTGGGTCATGAAGGATATCAATCTTAGCGAAAACACCGTATTCTCCGACTCCCACGGTATCTATGTGAGGACCCTGGAGACATTCGGATACAATCTCAATCACGGATCCTCATCACGGTTCGGGTCCTTGATAATCGCCGAAAACCGGGTGAATTCCCAATCAAATGGAATATACATCGATGAGATACTCGAGTTCGGCTACAGGATGAGTGACAACTCCAGCTTCGAGATGAAGGACATCCTGGTTGCAGGGAATTCGATCACATCCGTTGGAGATGGTATTTATTTAAGAGAACTGAGCGGCTTCGGAAATGACCTCAACGATTGGAGCAGCGTGAAGATCGGTTCCATAATTTTCAAGGAAAATGAGATTGATTCCGAAATGAGGGGAATAATAACCGATCAGATAACCAATCTGGGTTTACATATGAGTGGAAGATCAACATTCATAATGAGAGATATTAAGTTCGATTCCAATAACATAATTTCAGTGGGATACGGGATCAATCCCAAGTTTATTGGCACAATGGGAAGCCATATGACCGATAACTCACTTTTCAAGATGGGACTGATAACCTCATCAAATAACAATATTAAGACGAATGAAACCGGAATACTTTTTATCGATATCTTCCAGATCGGTTATAGGATTCAGAAATCATCAACAGCCTACATGGATGGAATAAACCTTGATAATAACACAATAGATACCCTGGATACAGGGGTTATGATTGACTATATCGAAACAGTCGGGGCAGAGAATTCGGGGAATTCCATTGTCAATATCGGAAACATCTCTCTTTCCCGAAACATGATCGATGCAGGAGACCGTGGAGCTGGCATTGATTCCCTATTAAGGTCATTTTCCTTTTTATCCGATAATTCAAACAATGAAATTGGGATGATCCTGCTGGAGCAGAATGAAATCATTGCAAATGGTGAAGGGCTTTTCGTGAACAACATCGATGAGATGGGATTGAATTCCGAAAAGACGGCAAAAGGAATTCTTGAAGGAATTATGATAGTCGATAACGACGTAAGATCCAACGGGACCTGTATCGAATCCATAGATCATCACGGATTCGGAAAGATGATGAAAGATTCCACATTGATTTCCGCAGGTCCTCTGAGTATTTTGAGAAACAACCTATATTCCACCAATTCAGCAATTAGAATACACCATTCATCAATGGCTGATCAGATGGTTTCGGGCAATTGCATTCTTGGCGGCCTGAATGTCGAGGAGAACGTTATCGACACGGGAACCGGGATAGACATAACCTATGAGACCTCGATCATGACTGATTTCTCAAACCTGACCGTAGGGGATCTGAATCTGGTGGATAATAATTTTATCAGGATCTCTGACAGCGACATGATCATGATCCTGCTGAAAACCGATACCAGGGACAATTCCACGGCCAGATTCGGAGGAACACTTATAGAAGGAAACGACAGGATATCTTCCAATATATCCGGTATCCATATCCAACATGATTTCATTGAAGGTGGTGTTGGCAGGACCATAATAGGTCCAACAATGATAATATCCAACAATATAACAGACTCCGGAACAGGGATTGAATTTGAAAGCGTTGATGAGGCAAGCATATACCTTAACAATTTCATATCAAATACACAGAACCTGGAACTCGATTCCACTACCGTTTCCTGGATATCACCCGATCCCATTTGGTACAGGCACGGAATGAGGAATTACTCATCAGAGCTGGGAAATTTCTGGGACACCTACGCTGGCCCTGACCTGGACGATGACGGGATCGGAGACAACCCATACAATACAGGTTTCGGAAATGATGATAAACCGCTGAAATCGGGAACGTGGAACTATTTCCCGCCCTGGAATGATATCACACCGCCGGAGATCACCATAACCTATCCTTCAAACGGTTCCATCCTCAACGATGTCAATCTGACTCTTACATGGACAGTGATCGATGATCTTCTGGGTATCAACACCCAATGGATAAGATTGGATGGAGGTCCATGGATCGATGTGGGCTTGGTGTTCTCCCATGACATATCCTACCTTACCGAAGGCGCACATCTGATCAGGATAAGAGCCGCGGACATGGCAGGAAACATCAACGAAACCGAGGTGGAGATCACCGTTGACATATCGAATCCATTCGTTGAGATACTTTCCCCGGATTCCGGATCGGCTTTCAATGAAACAACCCTTGAGGTCACCTGGTCGGGATCCGATCTTATTTCCGGCATAGCCGGTTACGCGGTGGCTCTGGGTAACGGAACATTCACCGATGTCGGAATGGCGGATTCCCGGGTATTCACAGACCTCCCGGAGGGAATGCATCACATACACGTCAGAGCCACTGATAATGCGGGAAACCGGATAACCTCCCACACCACAATCTACATTGATCTTACCGAACCCATCATCAGGTTCATACATCCCAAAATGAACATGCTCATCACAAGGGACAGGGTGAATGCCACCTGGACCGGAAACGGCGGATTGACGTCGATGTCTTCCTACCGGATCTCGATTGACGGCGGTAATATCACGGATGTCGGAATACTCACGTCCAGGGTATTCAGGGACCTCACACCCGGTCAGCATAGATTGAAACTAACAGGATACGATGCGGCAGGCAACCACAATACCACGGAAGTTTTGTTCACCGTGGATATCACGATTCCGGGGGTGGAGATACTCACTCCGGAGAACGGAGCCTACCTCAACACAACATCGGTCAAGGCGAGATGGATCGTCAACGGACTAATACATCCCCTGGACAGAGTCGAGTTCAGACTTGATGGAGGAGAGTGGACACTTGTCACCGGGGATAATACAACATTCACAGATCTTTCCGAAAGCACCTATACTTTCGAAGTGAGGGCCACCGACAGAAAGGGCAACACTGCTGTGAGCAGGTCCGAATTCACTGTGGATATAACCCTGCCATCCATAAGCTCCATGTCACACACGGGCAACTCGGCGATAGCGAAAGGTCCCGTTATCATAGAGTTCTCGGAGACTCTGGGCAACGTGAACGTAACAATGAACGGTATATCTGTGGATCATCAACTGGAGGGAAACGAACTCACGCTTACGGATAATCTATCCTCGGGAACCGCATACGAGGTCGAGATCTCGGCAGCGGACCTTGCCGGTAACACACTGAATACTATGTTGACCTTCACCACATCCTCCAGGGGAACCGTTTCCGGAAGGATTGTGGATCAGGATGGCAGACCGGTGTCCGGGGGTAAAATTGTCTTCGATTCGGGAGAAGAGATAGAGATCGGAGATAACGGCATCTTCTCTGGTGAAGTGGAAGCGGGTCTCAGAACCGCCACCGTTTATGATAAAGACGGCAACGAGATGGGAACCTTCGATGTGGATGTCATCGGCGGAGATACGGTTGCCATGGGCGATATCGATGTGGAACCGGAAGACAAAGAAGAAGGTTCCAGCTGGTGGATCCTGATAGTGATCATCGTAACGGTTGTACTCGTTCTGATAGCTGTGATTGCCTTCATCCTGATCTCCAAGGGAAAGGAAACAGAGGAAGAGGAATACGACGAGGAGGAGTGGGAGGACGAGGATTTCGAGGATGATGAATTCGACGATGACGAGTTCGAGGACGAGGAGCTCTTCGAGGATGAAGAATGGGGAGAGTTCTGAAAAACTCATTGCTGTGTTTGATCGTAGGTTGTCTGCACCTCCGTGTTTGGAGGGGGCAGTCCCCGATACTGCTGTCCGCCCTGGAGAGATGTCTGATCATACCCCCCAGGAAGCCCCTGCTCCTGTTGAGGTAATTGACCTTCCTGCTGATAGTACAGCTGTTGAGGATATGGTTGAGCCTGTTGTATCCCTCTGGTATCCTTCCTTAGAGCCAAAAGAACAATTATAACCAGAATCAAAAGAAGCACCAGTATTGCAATTGTTACGGGGATCAGCGGATTCATCTCCCCTTCGGATTCCTGCGATTTAGCCGAAACAACAGCTGAATCGGGGGTCTTTCCAACTGATGTTATGCCAACAGCCATGTAATTGTATTCGATTCCCTCTTTAACCTGCTCGTCGATATAGTAGCCCCTTTCCGCAGGGACGGTCCTTATCATTTCCGGCATTCCACCCTCCTCCCATCGGTATATCTCCACATCGACGAAAGGACTTCCACCGCTGTCTTCAGGTAATGTCCAGGATATGTTTATCCAGCCTTTACCCGGTGACAATTCTATGGAAACGGGTTCGGAGGGAGAGGTCATGGGTTTCTGTCTGGCCGGATCGGATCTGGGACCCTCTCCAACAGAATTCACGGCGGATACTTCTACGGTATATTCCACTCCGTTATCGAGTCCGGTAATTGTGAAACCGGTGGAATTGATTACCTCCTTGTATAATAACAATGAATCACCCTCGGCAGCGAGGTAAAGATTGTAGTTTATCTCCTCAGCGCCTCCCAGATCGGCGGGAGGCTTCCATGCAACCTTTATCTGCTCGTCGGAAGGGGTTAAAAGGATAATCTCTGGAGGTCCGGGCATGGATAATGGAATTACCGTCCTTATCTGGCTGAAGGAACTCATCGAATGGGAATTGAAGGCCCTCACGGCGACATAATATATCCTGCCGTTGGTCAGACCCGATTCACGGTGCTTCAATCCGGAGGTCTCCGCCACTTCCGAGAGATCGGTCTCGGTGGCTCCCAAGTAGATCCTGTATGATATCAACGGATCCCCTCCATCGTCTGTGGGAGGCGACCACTCCACTACAATGGTGCTATCTTCAAAGGATACATTTATTTCCTCGGGAACCGAGGGAGGTCCGAATGATGTACCCGAAACGCTTTCGGAGATTGGTCCCTCAAATATCGCATTGGATGCGGTAACATGGAAGATGTAGGATTTGCCGTTCTCAAGTCCTGACATCTTGAATTCCTCATCGGCAATGTCTTTTGCAATTAGTTCCTCGTTCATTCCCTCTTCCGCCATGTATACATTGTAGGTGACCGCATCATCTCCTCCGAGGTTTACAGGAGGCTCCCAGGTAAGGTGTACCTTCCCGTTGGATATTTCCAGTTCCGGATCTCTCGGTTCGGATGGAATACCAACAGGTCTCGAGCCGATTATGAGGGATGGTGGACCTTCGCCTTTCTCATTGAAGGCCTTGACCATGAACTTGTATGATCTGCCGTTGATGAGATCGGTTACATTGAATTCTGTGGCGGCCAGATTCCCTTTTTCAAGAGAAAAAGTGGAATCGTCCTCGCTCATGTAAAGGTTGTATTTGAGGTTCTCCTCGCCGCCATCGTCTGCAGGGAGATCCCAGTAAAGATGTACATATCTGGATCCTCTCCCGGCAGTGAGGTTCAGCGGATCGGAAGGCTTCTTCAAAGGTCTCAGGGGAATAGGAGAGGTAGGAGGCCCTTCCCCCACTCCGTTTGATGCCGATATTGAATAATAGTAGATCTTTCCGTTTTGCAGTCCCTGGTGAATGTAGGAAAAATCATTGATCCCCGATTCCAGAAGCTCCAGTTCCTCCGAAGATGGTCCGCAGTAAATGTTGAAGGTAATAAGTACATCCCCGCCCAGGTCTTCGGGGTCCTCCCATTCGATCATTACACTTCCGTCTCCCGTGGAATACCCCGTGATCTCAGGAACAGAGGGGGGCTTTGCGGGGATAGCCATGATCCTGTTTGAGGGAGGGGATTCCCCAACGATGTTCTTCGCAGTGATGTAATAATAGTATCTCTGACCGTTGTCCAGACCCTCGTGAAGAAATGTTGAATTCCCGGTGTCCACCGTCCCCACAAGTTCGAAGGAGCGGTTCAAAGGAGACATGTAGATGTTGTATCCGGTGATAGTTTCATTGCCGTCCTTCAAAGGAGAGGACCAGGTTAGTGTAACATTCTCATCACCCCTGTCGGCGGTGAGGTTTCTCGGCCTTGAGGGAGGGAAGGAGTAGATCTTTATTCTGGTTACGAAAAGATCACCATTGGAATAGGTTCTGTCAAATGCATCATCATGAACGGGTAAATCCGAAGAACTTGTATAACCAGCCATATACAGACCATCATCCGCAATTCCCAGCCATAGTCCGTAATCATCGTCGTTTCCGCCGAATAGAGTTGAGAAATGGAGTCCGTCCTTGTCCTTGTTGAAAATGGTTATGAATGTTTCGGACCATCCGTCAAAGGAGTCGTCAACGGGATAGTCAGAAAGGGGGAAGTCCGATGAACCGGTATAACCGGTCAGTATTACCCGATCCTCATTATCGAAAGAGATATCCCAACCAAATTCATATTCATCTCCCCCCAAAAATGTGGCGTATTTTACCATGGACCCCTGGGTATCCATCTCCAGAAGATATGCGTCACTCCATCCTCCCAATGCCGTATCATAAGCGGTATCCTTCGTGACGGGAAAATTGCTCATATCGGTATTCCCGGTCAAATACACCGAATCCGAAGTTACCTCAAGTGATCCCACCTGAGTATCTTCATGGATGTATGTGGAGAATATCAGGTCTCCATCATCCTCGAATGCCGTCAGTGTTCCTGTCAGCCATCGGGAACCGGTGCTTTGTTTATAGGCCCCTGAAGTGGTTGGAAAATCCATGCTTTCAGCGTTTCCGGCAACGTAAATATCTCCGGAAGGTGAAATATCCACCTTGGTAGGACCTTCACTTGACCATTCATCATCCTCCCCTCCAAGGTAGGTTGACCACTCGAGTGAGGAAGCATTCTGGTTCAGTTTCGCAATGTAATAGTCGTAGTAGCCTGTGATCTCGGATTCGTAGGCGTTCTTTATTGGAAGGTCGGGAGACCTGACTGAAGCAATAACATATGCATAACCGTCATCATCCACTGCAATGTCTTGATTGTAATCGGTATGATTCCCGGCAATATAGGTGGAATAAATGAGATTGGTGCCGTCGGAGGAGATCTTTGAAACAAAAATATCGGGAGCGGTAACAGTTTGACCCCATGGGGTTTCCACATTGCCTATTTTCGAGGTCTCGTTCAACACTCCTGTCGTGGTCGGGAAATCCTTGGATTCGGTGTTGCCTGAAACATAGATGTTGCCATCTCTGTCCAGATCCACCCCTGATGCGTAATCCGCATATTGTCCTCCGAGGTAGGTGGAAAATACAAGGGATCCAAGATTCCCCTTCATTCTGGTAATAAAAGCCTCCCCGCCCATATATGTGCGGTCTATTACCCCGGGGGTTTTCGGGAAATCCGATGAGCTTGTGAAACCTGTCATGATCAGATCACCGTTGCTCATGACGGATTTGAGTAGAAGTTGCTCGTAGTTGCTTCCACCCAGATATGTACAATATTGAATCAGCGGATCTATAACCAATGTTTTCGAGTTATCATACTCACCCAAATCGAAACCCAGATGGTTGCCTTTCATTTCAAAATCGGCCTTGATGGTATCCTCTCCCTGATATGATACCAGATCATAATCGGAAACGGTTCCCAAAGGGGTCCTCATCATCAGGTCCCCATTACCATCGATGTAAGCACAATCTATACCTATGAGATCGAATCCGATAGAATCGGGATCGGCTCCGGGTTGTACAACCAGATCGTATTTCAGGGATCCTCCCTTGATGTAATAGACGAGATCGATGCCTTCCCAGAGGTCCTTATAAACAACCTTTTTATAACAGGCAAGTCGACTGGCCCACCTCTCTTTCTCACCTACCATGTAATTGTAGTAGCCTTCTTCGGGGTCAATACCCTCGGGTTCGACTTTCCTTGCATGGGAGAACACCATCTCGTAGGAATAGGTCCCGTTTTCAGCATCGTTTATTGCGAAAACAACCGAGGTTTCAGTAAAACCCGCTCTGAAAGGACCCAAGGTATAGAATCGAATGTCATCCCTGTTGAGCTGGCCCCCGTTCTCGACGAAATGATCCCTCTCCACGTTCGGATTCAAGACAGGTTGTTCAGTTCCGGGTGATTCATCCGATACCAGAGGTTCCGAACCAGAGGTGAGGGGAATGGCTGAAATCATTAGGGTAATGAATACCACAAGGGGGATCTTTTTCATCCTTACACTCTCCCAAGTACAGGGAATACACCACCTGTCGGATTAAAAGTTTATTGTACAACTGTGCAACATAATTTACATGAATTCATGAATTAAAATTTATTCTAATTATTAAAATCTTTATTTAATTCCAATGAATAACTTGAATCAGTGATAAGAAATGAAAAAGCCCAACCTCATAGTAATGATTGCATTGTACACTCATGGATTTACAACATACACACTGCTATTCCATGAGAAAAAGGAAATAAATCAAATCCCCCAAGGGGGGAAATAAAGATCTCGGTCACTTCTTGGAATTTCTCTTCCTGATTATTATAATTGAAGCGATCAGGATAGATGAGAGCAGTAATGTGAGGACGAATCCAGGGGTCTCCTCATCTTCTTCGATTATATCTTCGATATTTTCAGGGACCTCACCGAAATAAGCGGTGTAGACCGGGTCATGAATTACCCTGTATCCCTCCCATTGGGGGAAGAACACACCGTACCAGAAAGCCTGGGATCCGAATCCCTTCGCTCCAACCGCTTTGGTGCTGTCATTGACCAGAAGACCTGGTGTTTCCCAGTTGGACCTTATCTGTGAAGATAGTCCATAGGCCATTGCCGAAAAAACCTTGGCCGAGAACCCCAGTTGCCATGCAACCAGCAATAGATCATTGAACTTGGCCTTCATTATCATGTTCTTGGCGGGAAGGTCCTCGGATATCATGGTGTCCGATAACTCGTCCTTGAGATCGTAATCCCCACGGAATCCGACTGAAAAGGCCCTTGTATCCTCCTGCGTAAGGTTAATGGTGCCATCAACAACCTGATCCCTGTTTGTGTTCAATTCGGATCCGTTCTTGTCGAGGACCCTGTAGTTCGAGGTGAATACGGTTGTAAAGTGAACGGCCCCCAATCCGAAGTTATCCGGAATGGTCTCCTGGATATCCTCGGCAGGTATGGGAATGCCGAGGATCACCGCATAAAGAGTTGTAATCTGACCTACGGTGTAGTATGTCTCGGAAGTGAGCTCTCCGGTTTCCCTGTCAATTCTGATATCATATGTTATGGTCAATTCCGTGAACTGAAGAACCCAGCCCGTCTTCAGATAAGCGGTTGCCAGAGGGTTTTCGGTGGCGATCGCATACATGTTCTCATAGGTTATTCCCAATTTGTAATGATCCTCGGATACCTTCTCCACCTCATGATTTGTCACGGTTGGAGGATAGGTACCGTTCACCACATTTCCGGCTCCGAAGGGAACAACGTAGAAAAATTTCTCACCGGCACTTGGAACGGTGTTATTGTCCGAATCTTCCCACACGCAGAGGAAAGCCAGCAGAGCTCCTATGAAGACCTCCTTCCCGGCTTCGGTGAAATAGTGCATGCCGAACATCTGGTAAGGAAGAACTCCCCTGTTTCCTTCATCATCTTCCACCTGATTCATGGTGATAAGGAAGGCCTCGATATCTCCGAAATTGATGAAAGAGACACCAAATTCTGCGGTATCGTTCTGCTTTGTCTTGTTTTCAATTGTTGTGTACCATGACTCTTCCTCGAAGTTGTGTCCGAAGATATCCTCCTCATCTCCCGCCTCCCATCCCTCGATGTTCGAGAAGGGAAGTGTGAAAACAAGGAATGCAACAAAAACAGGTCCCAATACTGCCGATGCAAGCTTCAATTGATTACCCCCTGTAACGCGGTTGTCCAGAGGGGTATTTAATTGTTTTTCTGTTGTTATTACATTTAAATATTATTGCCTGGCGATAATGGTGAGAAAAACTATAATAAGAGTTCCCGGGACTATTCATTACAACAAGGACCGGGGATGTCTGTCCCCCCCAGAAATGAATGGTTTTACCGTTCCTTTCCTCCGTATTTGACATCCCTGGTCCCTTGGACATGTGGTTCTGTGGCTTTACCCTCATTTTTAGCAAATTATCTAAACCAATAGAATATTCACCTTCCGGGGAAAAGGATGACCGAGGAATACAAGCAGGTTTATGATGGCGAGTACGGAAGTTACCTGGATTATCCTCAGGGGGATAATGATAAGCTCCTGGCCGGATTGTCCTACATTTTCGGCTGGATCGTATCGCTCATAGTGTTGTTGGCAATCAAACCTCTTTCACCATATCTCAGATTTCATGCCATACAGGCCCTTGGGTTGCATATAATCCTGATGATCCTGTATTTTATCGTGTCCATTGGCAGCATGTTCATTGTGGGACTCTGTTTTCTACCATTTGCTCTGCTATTGGGCGTATATGCACTCGTTATCGGAATCATCGTCCTTACCGGTAGCGACCACAGGGTTCCGATTCTTGCCAATTACGTTGAAGAGAGCTTTGTTTGAGGGCATCAATCCTGTCTCCAGGTTGTGAGGAAGACGCCGGCGATGAAAACAATCACAGCAAGGATTCCTATAATTATCGTATGATACAGGGCCTCGCCGTAGTTGTTGAAGATCATTGCCTCTCTCAGGCCCTCGTTCACATAATAGAGTGGAAGGGCCTTGGCTATTACCTGTAGAAAAGGTGGCATCCCCTCAACATTGAAGAAGGACCCGGATAGGAACATCATCGGAAATGTGATGACATTTCCAAGTGCCGATGCCGACTGGGCCTCCTTGATGAATCTAACCAGGAGCATGGCAAGTCCGGTGAAGAAGAATGCTTCAAGTATCAAAATGAGGACCGCAAGGGGATTCATGTAGAATGTTGCATTGAATACAATGAAACCCACGACCAGGATAACAATGGCAGAAAGGGCCGCTGAAAAAAGCTGGAAAAGCATTGTTGCAAAGATCCATTCTCCCCTTGTTATGGGAGTGGTAGACAATTTCCGGAAAATACCTTTCTGCCTGTTTTCCGTATCCCCGAAGATAGTGCCGAATACTGCTCCAGTCATCACCGTCAAGCCCAAAACACCGGGAATGAAGAAATCGATATAGGTGAAATCATCCGAGAAGATGGATTCCGCTGACATCACCAGCGTATCCTCGACTCCTCCCATCTCCTTGTTGATCTCCTGCAGGATCCCGTTCAGTATGGACATCTTTACCTGCGTGGAGCTCTGGGAGTCGTCATAGTATACGGTGATATTCCCTGTGGAATTGATGTTTCCGGAAAATCTTTCCTCCATGGACCTTCCGTATCCCTCGGGTATCACCACCACGAAATTGGCGTCGTTGTCCTCTATGAATCTCTTGGGGTCCTTTCCCGATGATAGTGTGTCCACATCGAAGCTTTCCACATCTCTCAGCATCAGTGTTAAGTTATCGGAAAGAGGGCTTTGATCCAGATCCTGAATGTGTATTGGATATTCGGTATCCTCACTATCCGAAAAAATGAAACCGAAAAGGAGCATCAGCATGATCGGAAAAAGGAAAGTGAAGAATAATCCTCCCTTGTCCCTTACGAATCCCTTGACATTGACATCGAATACCGACCAGATCCTCCTTGGATTCATCTATCCACCTCCTGTTTGAGGCTTTCTCCTGTCAATCTCAGAAATACCTCCTCGAGATTGGACCTCCTGACGTTGATTCCCCTGTAAGTGACACCCGCTCCCTTTAGAAGCTCCAGGATTCCCAGAAGCTCATCCTTATTTGCTATCTTGGTTGATACCTGGCAGTTTCCGGTCTCCTGACATTTCATATCCGAAGCCTTGAAGAATTTCATCAAACTTTGATCCGCTCCGGTAAAGGTCAGAACGAGACCATCACCGTACCTGTCAATGAGCTCGTCCACGGTACCTTCGGCAATTATTCTTCCCCTGTTGATGACTGCAATGTGGTCGGCCAGCTCCTGTGCTTCTTCCATGTAATGGGTGGTAAGAAAGATCGTCTTTCCCTCCGCCTTCAACCCCTTTATGACCTCCCATACCTCCTGTCTTGATTTGGGATCCAATCCGGTTGTTGGCTCATCCAGGAAGACTATCTCGGGATCATTTACCAGGGCCACAGCTATTCCCACCCTCTGCTTCAATCCCCCAGATAGGTTCTGGTAGAGCTTCTTCTTGTGTTCTTCTATGTTGAGCAGTTTCATCAGATCAGAGGGTTTTTTTCCTCCTTTGTACAACCTAGAATAGAAAGTGATGGTCTCCTTGACCGTGACCTTGTCAAATGATGAAAACTCCTGTGGCAGCACGCCTATCCTCGGTTTTATCCTGCCGGTATCCTTGATGGAATTGAGCCCCAGTATCGAAATCTTTCCCCCGGTTGGTTTCCTGATACCCTCTATCATTTCCACCGTGGTAGTCTTACCTGCGCCGTTGGGACCCAGGAAAGCAAAAACCTCTCCCTTTCTTATTTCGAGGTCTATCCCATCAACCGCATTGACCTTGTCATAGGTCTTAACGAGGTCCTTGACCTCAATTACTATGCCGTTTCGGGTTTCCATTATACTCCCGCCTCTTGACAAACAGGTTACATATATTCTTTTTCCAGATAAGTGACAGCATCTTCACCCGGGTCAGTCTGGCCTATAAAAGTGTACTTTTTACCGGGATTTCTCCGAAAATGTAGGTCCAGATAAAACATGCACATGCATATGGAGCATATAATAACCCGGAAATGGATATGATCCCATTGGAAGTGTCCATCATGCAAAGGCCCATGATACTAAGGTACACGGACGGGGAAGACACCCCAATGATCGACGAGGAGTTCCTCAGGGTTACAGGTGTTGTTACTTACTTCACCAAGCCTGTTGGAAAGAGGCCCAAGCGAAGGAAGAAGAGGAAAGTGATTGCGGATGATATTGAAATCTACTACCTCTGAAAGCCTTTTTTGGGATTGAATACTCCATTTATCAGCCCGGGCCATGTAAATATTTTTCTTAAGAATAAAAATCTGAAATAATTATCTTTTTTGCGGGGAAATGAAATTTTTTCAGATACTGGAAAGGATCCTTTCGAACTCCTCGTCGAGGTCCTCCTCTATCTCCTCGAGAGCTTCCTTCGCTTTTTTCATCTCCTGTCTCTTCTCCCTCTCGATTCTTTCCATCTCGGGATCCAAGACCTCGAGTGAAGAGATCCTCTTGAGGTCCTCTTCTATGGTCCTTCTCTCCTCCAATCTGTCCAGTGAAGCTTTCTGCATCATCGACCTTATGTTGGACTTCAGAAGCTCCTTCCTGGCATGCTTGGGTATGGCGGCATCATTGCTCGAGGGGGTAGAAGGCGACATTTACAACGACAATGAATTGATCTGTACCTATTTAAGGGGTTCTCCCCGGACACTGTAATTATTGGCAGTTTTACATGTATTATTATGTGTATACATACAAATATATGATGATGTTTCCGTTTTTGAGCAGTAATGTTTTCAAAAAAATGGAAATACCAGCTGACCCATATTGTATCGAAGTAAATGAATGAAGATGATGATCTTGTTTTGAACACCTATGTCAGGTCAAGGCTTGGAATTGGCCTTCCCCCCAGGCCGCCACCGATGGCTTCCAGAAAGACCTTGACGGATGATCCCGAAGACCTCTCCATAGAGAAAAAATCGCTGTTTTCCATTGAAAAGGAAAGCAATGACGAACTCTACATGGCCTCGGTCCTCAAAGAGGTAGGAGAGGACCTCGACCAGATGATAGATTGTATCGAAGACTACAAAAGACTGCTGTCTCTGGTCAGGGAAAAAGAGGAATGAGTTTTCCGGATGGGGAGAGATCGATTTCCCGGATCTGACAAAAATTTTAAATAACCTTTATTTGGACCGGTAATTTGTATGGATAGGTTAAAATAAGTAGGGTACCTTTTTTCCAAACGGGATTGTAATATGCCTGATGAGATGGATGAACTCCTGCAACAATTGGATTATCTGGAGGGGAGGGTAAAGGTCCCTTCGGAAAGCCCGTATGTGGAAGAGGTCAAGGAATCGCTGCCCGAAGGAAAGGTAGAAAAGGACATCGATACCATCCTTGACGAATTCAACAAGGACCTTGAGGGAATGCTGGATTCCATAGGTTCCTACAGGGAAACCCTAACAAAGGCTAGGACAAACATATGATCCCCATCCCCCGGGGATTTGGTCCCGATCCTGGAAGGTGCTTCAAATGGCAGAGGATATTGATACTCTCCTAAGAGAGGTTGACATATACGAGGGAAAGAGGTTCAGACGAAGAGCCACAGACCTCGAAAGATTCGAGACCCTGATAGGAGAGGATGAGGTATTGGAAACCATTGGTGATCTTGATTCAATCGAGGAGATAGCCAATGATATCGACTCAAACCTGCAGGGCCTACTCGGATCGGTTGAGGAATATGCCAAAATAAAAGAGAGAAGACCCGAAGGTACTTCAACCTCCCTGGAACCCAGAAAGAAGAGGTTGGTAAAGAAGGCCATACGGCCCTCGAACTGAATTTGAGCTGGAATGGAACAATGATATTCCAATGGACTGAAACAGCCTCCGGCTTGAATAAATTAAGGATCTTAAACAGATGAGGATTCTAGGCTTATTATCTGATTTGCGTTTCCATACCTTGGTCTTTACAGGGTTAAATATTAAATATAACGTGTGTTATCTAACTATTGTTATCTAACGGGTGTTATGTTGCCTCCGAAACAGCAATTCACAAAGGAAAAGATCCTGAAAACCGCATTCGAGATATTGAGAACCGAAGGGAAGGATGGTTTGACCGCCAGAAATATCGCGAATAAGCTCGGATCCTCCGTAGGTCCCATTTATTCACAATTTTCCAATATCGAGGAACTGGATGAAGCTGTGATGAAAATGGGACTGGATCTTATGGAAGATTACAGCAAAAGGAAGTGGTCCGATATCCCATTCCTCAACATGGGAGCGGGTTTCGTATGTTTTGCAAGGGACGAACCGACCTTATTCGATATCTGCTGCAAAGGGGGCCCGACGGAAATATCGTCAAACAGGCTTGATCCCAGAACACTGGGCAGAATGAGGCAGGATGAGATGTTAAAGGATTTCTCGGACGATGACCTGGCATCCATCTACCGGAAGATGTCCATATTCGCCTACGGAATGGCCGTGATGGCCAGTTCAGGATCCATGGATGATGATTCAACAGAAAATATCGTGCAAATTCTGAAGGAAGCCGGTGGTGACATCATCTTCATGGCCAGGGCAAGGTCCATCCTCAGTGATCCGAATCAAGATCGAGAGAGATTGAACGAATTGTGGAGGTATGTCGATGAGCAATGACGGGATCAAGGAGAGAAGATCCGACAGATTCTGGAAAGGTACGGGGAAGTTCTTCGAGAAGAGGAGTATGATCATAGTAATCCTAACACTGACCCTGAGCATTATACTGCTATTTCCCCTTGGTTTGATGGCCCCGAACGAGAGAGTGACGGGAAATCCCGAAGACGAGGTTTTCGACCTTGCAGACAAGATCGAGGACAGGATGCCTGAGGCCTACAAGTACACCGGATTCATAGTGGAGGCAAAGGATGGTGACATCCTTACACAGAAGGAGCTGCATGAGCTTTACTTGAGCGAAGAGGAATTGAGAAACTCCGAATTGGGATCCAAATATCTCATCAATCGTTATGATGTGATGCTCGGAAAATGGATCCCTGGCATCTACTCAATCGCCGATGAGGTCAACAGAGTGCTGATGATGAATTTGAACACCTCACTGGCTCAGGCAACGGATGAAATGGTCAAATTTGCTGTTCACCTTATCCTTTCTTCACCGGATGGCAAGGAGTTCATTAACACGCTTTCGGAAAAGGCCAGAAGCACCAAGGGCGATTATCAGGGAATGGAGATTGACATCTGGACATCGGAAGCCCTTCTGCTAGAGACCTTTTCTGACAATGTCAAGATACTGGAGGAATACTCGAAGGACCTGGACGAAGGATTGAATGATGTTGTTGTAAAGGAGTATTACGACCGGGACCTCCAGAAGATCCTGAGGGGGGATCAGGAAACATACAATCTATGGGGGGTTGCACTGGATGTGAATCTGGAGGCGGAGGAGGAGGGAATGATGTCTTTTGGTCTGATCTTTGCCGCTGTAATCATGATAATAGTACTGATAACAATACTTTTCAGGTCCCCCAGAATATCGCTTCTTACAACGGTTGGATTGGGATTGATGCTTCTGTGGTGGAAAGCAGTATCCAATCTGGTTGGAATCAAGAGCTCCCTGACCGTGGACATCCTTGTCCCGGTTTCCATGATGGTCCTCGGAGTCGATTATCTGATACATGCAATGCACAGGTATGACGAAGAGAGAACAAATGAGAAGGAGCCGAAAAAAGCAATGGGTCTGAGCATTGCAGGGGTAGGGAGTGCCCTGTTTCTGGCCATGATCACAACTGTGGTGGCATTCGGATCCAACATGATTTCTGAGATAGATGAGATAAGGGGATTCGGAATGTCCGCTTCCATATCCATTGTATCTGCTTTCTGGATAATGGGTTTCTTCATACCCGCCGTGAAGATGTTGTGGGATCAGAGAAAATTCAGGAAAGGCAAAAAAATTGGAGGGAGGACGAAGGATGAAAAAGGATCCGAACTGCTGGGATCGAGTGTTCTGAAAGTTGCAAAGGCGAGATTTTTTCTGCTTCCGGTTATTCTCGTTATCTCGGTTGGTGCGGGATACCTTGCAACGGAACTGGAGGCGAAACTGGATGTCAAGGAATATTTCGATCCTTCCTCGGATTTCGTTGTATCTCTCGACAAGCTTGGAGAACATGTTCAGGAGAGAGGCGGTGAGCAGGTAATATTCTATATAGAAGGCGATCTGGAGGATCCTGAGGTGTTGAGTACCCTCATTGATCTGGAGCAGGAAATGGACGATAATGAAAACATTGCCAGAGACCCCAATACCGGAGAGGTCCAGATCTACATGCATGTCCTGGCTCCCCTGGAACAAATGTTCGATAACCCATATGCTCTCAATACTGTTTCAATTGCAGCGGGAGAACTGGAAATAACGGATGAGAACAATGATTCCATTCCGGATACCAGAGAACAGTTGAGGGCTGTTCTGTTATACATGTATGACTACGGTCTACCTTACAATGAAAGCATCATGATGTACGAGAAGGAGGTGATAAGACAGCTTCTCTGGATCAGCGAAGATGGCAGTGAATACGCAACCGTTGTCATGAGCGGCATCCAGGATACAAGAGAGATCGAAGCTGTCAGAGAAGGGGAGGATGAACTCAAAGAGGACATCAAGATATTGGAGGAAGCGGAAGGAATTGATGAATACGGATTAACGGGACCTCCACTTTTCAGGGAGAGGCAGTTGACGGCCATCACCGATTCCCTAACCCTCTCTATCGGAGTTGCAATTGTGCTATGTTTCATTGTTCTGGTGGTATTGTTCAGGTCTGTCAAGTATGCCCTCGTTACTGTAATTCCGGAGATATTGGTGGCTGCCTGGCTCTATGCCCTGATGTTCTTACTGGGATATCATCTGAATGCGGTTACAGCAACCATCGCAGCAATATCGATTGGAGTGGGAATCGATTACTCCGTTCATGTAACGGCTAGGTTCAGGGAGGAGATGAGAAAGAAGGAAACAAGGGAAGAAGCTTTGAAGGAAGCAGCCTCCCATTCCGGAGTGGCATTGTTCGGTTCAGCGGCATCCACCATGGTGGGATTTGCCATAATCGCATTCGCTCCGATGCCGATGTTCTCTTCTTTCGGAATATTGACTGCCTTGATGATATTGATGGCGCTAATTGCCTCTCTATTCGTGCTGCCATCACTGCTTCTGATCATAGCCAGGGATAGGAAAACCCAAGAATAGGATAACAGAATGATGATTAAGGCATCCTTGCAAGTATCGGACAGGACATGAATTGATTTTGTTTAAAACCAGCTGTCATCCGGGACGGCCTTTATATTGCATGTCCATCCATTGAAATAATCCTGGGTTTTTGTCCTGTTTTCTGCGATTATACTGTCAATGTCTGCTTGCTCCCACTGTCCATCCTCGAAATCTATTGTGGGTCCCCCCATCATGACGAGATATTCATCCTTGTACTCCTCAAGTCCCACCTTCCATCCTTTCAGTTCACCTTCCGGCATCTGATTGGATACCCTGTATTGTTTGTACATAAAACCTTCAGTATAGACGTATTCGAAGGGTTCATCCTTCCAGAACATCAGACCTGGGTCATTCCCGTTGAAGTAAACGGTCATTTCGTAGTATTCGCAACCTTCCATATCGGGCCATGTGAAGTAACCCTGGGCTTTGAATCTGCCATGATCATCCTCAATTTTTCCGGCAAATTCCTCTATCTTTCTGTAGTACCTGTCATGAGTTTTGATCGGAATGTCCATAAATTCCGTCTCCACATATATCTTCACATTACCTGAGGTGTTGAAATACTCATCGTGATAGAAGATGATGATTTTGAAGTCAATCTTCTCGAAACCCACCATATTTTCAAATGCCGTATACTTTAAGGAAGGTTCCCATTTGTCCACGGATATATTATCCACCTGACCGTAACCTTCCAGCCTGCCAACCCTTCTTGAATTGTTTAGGATAAACTCGATTTCCGTTTCCTTGGGCCATTCTTGCCTACCTTCTGTTTCCCACCAGAAATCGAATTCCCATTCCTCTCCGGGTTCAAGGTGAATGTTGGAAGAGGTCATGTTCAGGAATGGTCTGTTAATGATCTCTATCCAGGGCCTGTCATCATCTTCGAGACATCCAACCATTGTAGTACCGGATAGAACTAGGATTGCAAGTATGAAAATTGCCTTTAGGTCCAATCGGATTCCCCCGATCAATTATATTATTGAACTGATATATGGAATTTTCCTGGAATGGAATCAGAGAAACATGTACCCGAGTTCGAAGGCTTTGATGTTGACATCCAGGGCTTTCTTTGGTACGTTTTCTTTCACAGCTTCAAGCATATGCTCCTTTCCTACCGGAAAATTCGGTGATGCGGCAAGAGCCCCTACCATCACAACATTAACGGTCTGAGGGTTTCCTGCCTTTTGTGCAAGCTTGTTAGCATCTATTTCAATAACCCTGGCACCAGTTGATCTTATCCTTGAGAGGACCTCCTCGTAGGACACATAGGATTCTTTTTGTTTTTTTGCAACCTGCTGTGTTTCAAGTGGAGGATGATCCATCTTGGTATTTGTTATGACCATACCTCCTTCCTTTAGAAATGATATGTATCTTAATGCCTCCATGGGTTCCAGGGAGAGAATAACATCCGCTTCCCCGTATGGTACAAGCGGGGACATGACATCCTTCCCGATCCTCTGATGTGCAATGACGGATCCTCCTCTCTGCGAAAGACCATGGAGCTCTCCGGATACAACATTGAGACCGGACCTCGCGCAAGCTTCTCCCACGATATTTGCCATCAGCACTACGCCCTGGCCTCCCACGCCGCAATCGATCATGTTGAATATCTTCCCGGTCATTTCGTCACCCCCTCCTTTGAAGTTGTTTCCAGATATTTCTCATAGTCTTCTTTGGTATAATAGACCCTGTCTTCCCCTCCTTTGAGAGTTGCAGTTGATTTTATTGCTCCGAAACCGCACATCTGGGCACACTCTCCGCATCCGACACAAACTGCCGGATCTATCATGGATTTCCCATCTGTGGGATCGATGGAGATTGCTGGACAGAGGAAATCCTTGATGCAGTTGTAGGGAGCCTGGCATTTGTCCTTGTCAATATAGAATGGAACAGCTTTGGCACCCTGCCTCCTGAGGTTCCTGAAATGGTAAAGAGCGCATTCCCCGTGGGAGATGATTGCCGATACACCCTTGAAATCCAGTGCTTCCTTCATCAGCTTCCGGTTCTTCCTTATCTGGAATGAGTTGATCTTGACAATTTTTTCGACGCCAAGGGCGATTAACATCTTCTCGATGTCAACCGCGATCCCCTCCTTTCCGCCGATCATTCCCGGTTCACCCGGATGCGACTGCTGACCTGTCATGGCTGTTACCGAGTTGTGGAGGACGATGATGGTCATGTCCCTTTTATTGTGGACGGCATTCACTATTCCAGGAAGACCGGCATGGAACAGTGTTGAATCTCCTATTGCGACCACTACTTTTTCTTCGGCCCCTATGGTAACTCCCGCTCCTATTCCAAGTGAAGCTCCCATGCAGAGCTGGGAGTCCGAGAACTCCAGAGGCGGGAGTACAAGCATTGTGTAGCACCCGATATCGTTGGAGAAGTAGATCGGTGTCTTTCCGATAGCTCTCCTCAAAGCCGTGAATGTTCCCCTGTGGGGACACCCTGCACAGAATCCCGGAGGTCTGGGTGGGAGAATATCTGTTAGTTTGTCCAATTTTTCTTTGTATGCCAGGTGATCGAAAGATGGAGTTTTTCCCGAATATTTTGAAAGAGCGTTGACAACTATCGGAACGTTGTATTCGGAATATTCTGAGAAAGGACCGAATCCCTTTCCGATTATTTTCAAAGGGTTGTCATCTTCCTTTGCGTACTGCTTGGCAAAACCTTCCAGATAGGGAGATAATTCCTCCACAACCATCAGTGTTTTGATTTCCTTCATGAATTCCCTGATCTTTCCTTCGGGGAGAGGATTGATCAGACCAGGTTTGAATATCCTTGCCTTCATTCCCATCTCTCTCAAAGCTTCGATGGTGTAGTTGAAGGTGACACCAGATACTAAAAGACCCAGTTCGTACCCTTCACCTTCGGGTTTACCTTCATGCAGTGTGGATCCGTCGTAATACATCATTTTGTTGAAAGGATTGGATTCGCTGTCTTTTTTCATCTCTTCCATCCTTTTCAGAAGCTTCAGTTTCCCTCTTCTTGCAGTAACACCGACGGCGGAGTAATTCCTCCTGTCCTCATCGAATCTTACCTTTTCAAAAGGGGTTCTTTTCAATTCATTTGTGTTCACGATACTCGATTGATGATTGATCCTTGTGGTTGTTCTCAGAAGGATGGGAATACCGTGTTTCTCGGAGAACGGGTAGGACCATTTTACCATGTCATAAGCTTCCTGCGGTGAGGAAGGATCCATCATGGGGAAATATCCGGTGTATCCGAACCATCTTCCGTCCTGCTCGGATTGGGAGGAGTGGGCGTGGGGATCATCAGCAAGAAGGAGGACCATTCCACTCTTCACTCCGGTGTAGGCCATGACGTAGAGTGCGTCGGAAGCTACATTGGTTCCCACACTCTTCATCGAGACAAAGGACCTCTGTCCGACCATTGCAGCTCCCGCTGCAACCTCAAGTGCAACCTTCTCGTTGACGGATATCTCGCTTTCGAGATCGTCTCTCATTCGAGAGACCCTGTCGAAGGTGTTGAGGATCTCCACCGTCGGAGAACCCGGATAGGTTGAAAACACCTTGATATCGGATTCAAGGGCCGCCCTTGCAATCGCCTCGTTTGCTATCATGTAGGCCCTGTCAGGACCCTTACTTACAACATATTTGAATGACACCGAATCACCCCGGAGTGGACTTGTGATGGTCTACCTACTCATTCGCTATGGCAAGTATAATAATAATAAGTTCTGAGAAACCGATTGATCTTGATCCGCCACAGTAAAATGACACAATCCATTAGGCCCGTTTTTAATGTATGGTTAATTTCAAATAAGTTGATTATTATTAAAAGTGGTTAGAGAATGAACAGGAAGATACTGATCCCACTGATTGTTGTTATCATTGTTTGTATGGGAGAAAATTCAGATGGAAGAAGATATCAGATGGATGCAACCGATATCAATTCTGAAGGAAAGAATCATGATGCGGTTTTGTTATATTCATTGAACCAAAATGAAACGGTAGAGTTGAACCTATTCAATGATGATGATCATGTGATTATTTCCGGTAAATTGGTTGAAGTGATTCAGAAATTCGACAACGGTTCATGGGAAATTGATAAATTGTCAGGTCCCGATGATGAAACGTTGAATATCCATCCGGGTGGGGAAGATAACGTAAGATACGAAAACCCTGACAACTTGAGAAAGGAAATTGGTCTTGAAATCATTACCTATCATAATAATTCCCTTACCGATGATCAGCAAAAAGAAGTGAAAATATCCTTCTCATTCAAGGTATTCGATGAAGATGGAAATGTCATATTCGAGGAGAAGAGGTTCCCGGATGACAACGATGTCAATTACCCGTTGATCATCTTATGCTGTTCTGTACCGATATTTGTGATTGCAGTTTTGTTGATCCTCACAATTAGAATCATCATGAGAAAGAAGAAATGATTTTTCCCGGAATCTAATCTTCCCTGGAAGGAGGTTATGCATCAACTCTGCCTTTTTCATCAGAGAAATAAGAGTATCAATTTCTTATTGGATTAATATCTCCTTGATTAAGGTAGTATTACTCCTCATACTCGAATCCGGGGGGTGGTGCAAGAACTCCGGGAGTATCTTCTGAAGGAGCTCTCAGGACTCTGGGTTTGTCCATTTCCTCATCCGGGATGGGAGGAGCCTCGAGAGGTTTATCCGCAGGTTCTTCCTCAACGTCTTCAATTTCCTCTACAATATCGGGCTGATATCCGGAATCGGAGGAGTATTCCGAATCCTCGCCTTCCCTGACATCGACCCATACCCTGCCTACCTGGTAGCTCTCTCCTTCCTCGCTTACAGCTTTCTTGCCCCTGGCGGCGGGCATCGGCAACGGCATCTGTGGTTTCTTGTCCTTCTTGTTTCCCGGTAATGATTTCTTCAACACATTGGTAAGTATCACTATCAAAATTATGATTAGGAATACAGCACCGCAGCAGACTGCGGTGAAATCTGTATCATCTTCCTGGATATCTTCCGAGCTTGATCCCGATCCGGGATAGCTTCCGCCGCCCTCGGATTCCTCGATGTACAACATGAACTGCTCGACATCATAATTACCGGCATCATCATAGACTCCCACGGTCACAAGTTGATTAACAGGAATTGTGGGGGTGAAGGACATCTTATCCATTTCCCCGACTCCGGGATTGTCTTTCCAAACCACCCTTGTCACACCAATATTATCCCGGTAGTATATCTTCATGTGGAACCTCTGACCAACGGTTCCTCGCTGGTCGGGAATTGGTTGAAGGACAGGAGGATCATTGTCGAATACATCCGTTCTGTACACCGTTGTATTGATCATATTTCCGGATTCATCCGAAACGGAGGCCCAGTATTCAACAAAATCTTTAGCATCATCGGCAATCGAAATACTGGCAGTATAACCATCACCTCTGTCGTAGACGAATGCCAGGCTGATGGGAGAATCCTCTCCGAACCTGTATAGAACGGTGACATCCGATACATTCCAATTATCCTCTGCAATCACCTCGATTTCGAAAGGATCGCCTGTGGTGGCCTTATCGGATTCCACAATGATATCAGCGGTCGGTGGTATTACATCCTTCACGGGAATCGACACCAGCTCCGTTGAGTTCTTATTGTCAGAACCATCCATTACCTCCCATCCATACTTCAAAGACTTTACATCAGATCCTATCTGGAAGGTATGGGACCCATTTGGTGCTAAAACACTTTCAAGTGATGAGTTGTCGAATCCGTAAAACAGCCTGATCAATTCCATCTCGCCATTGTCTGTAACATTTATTCCGAGAGTGATATTCTCTCCTGTCCCGATTACACCGGAGATCCAGGTCCCTTCGATGACGGGATCCGTAACATCGATCACATTTACTGTCCTTGTTTCTGGAGTTTCGAAGGTGTTGTTGTAGGTATCAATCAATCTTATCTCATATTCGATCGGGCGAATGTCAAAATCAACGTAAATCGAAGCTGTGTAATTATCACCCGAGGAATGAACCAGTGGAAGCGGTTGTTTCTGTTCTCCTTCCCTCCAGTGGATCACATCGACCGATCTTAGACCCGTATCATCGGTTGCCTCCACATTGAATTCAAGGTCCTCACCTTCCATGACAATTTGAGGTGTTCTATCCTTTACAAGCACAGGTTTGTTCTTCTCCATCGTTCTGACAGACAGGAAATCCGTGCCGTTCCAGTTGCCCGCCGAATCACCTGAGATAACTCTCAGACTGACATCCGAAAAGGTATGGTTCAGGACGAAATCATACGAATAATATTCCCCGCCGGAATCTCCTCCGTCATGATCCATCGACCTGTTAAGAAACACAACATCATCATGCCATACCTCGAAAACAACCCTGTTGATATCGTTCAATTCATGGACGGCAACCATTATGTTGTTCTGCTCACCGAATGTTATATTTTCAGGATATGAGAGGACCTCGACCCAGGGTCCTACATTATCTCTGGGTATTATTGGACCTATGTAATCGGACAGATTTACATCGGTTTCCGAAGCTACCCAGTATTTCAGGTCATATTCAATCATCTTGCGGGTGCTTGTTTTATCGGGATCCCTAATACGATCAGCTGTATGAGGCAATCCCCACGGATCCTCGTAATAGACATGATATCCTCTGAAATCGGTCCAATCCCCCCAATCGATAGGAGGATCCCACTGAAGGGTGACCCGATGCGCCTCCTCTTCATAATCGAGGTTCCTTGGAGGAGAAGGGGGAGTGCCATCCGACCTTCTTGGAGGTTCCCATTCATTAACCTCTGTAATCAATCCATTTATCGAAATGGATGTAGAGATCAGACTGAATAAAATGGAAAAGGAAATCAGGATCAACAAGAGGTTTCCCCTTTCTCCCATGAGACCAAATCCGAAGCGGAATAATTAAAACCTCTTGTCAAAACATGTCATCTCCCATATCTCAGACCACCTAATTTCATACAGTTAGATATTAAATAAATATTAAAAAAAGAAGATTAATTGGGCCATCCACGGGACATCCCGGAAATTATTTAAATAATATTGTGACACACATATAGACCGACCGTCGGTCGGTGACTGCTGGTCGGTGAATGCCATGACGCCCGTTGCAAAGGAATACGATGAAAGAAGAAGGGAGATTATCGAAACCTCGGCCTCGCTCTTTTCGGAGCATGGATACGATCAAACCTCCGTGTCAATGATAATCGAGGAGATCGGAATTGCAAAAGGGACTTTCTATCATTACTTCAAATCAAAGGACGAGGTTTTGGAGGTAATAGTGGACCTCATGGTGGAGAGAGTGGGGAATGGAATCGAGGATATAAGTCTCAGGGATGATCTGACCGCCCTGGAAAAGATGAAGGAATGTTCCAAATTCTTTCGTACCATAGCAGTCGGGTGGGAGGGAATATCGGAATTTCTTCACGAAGATAGAAACGCTCACTGGCATCTTAAACTGGAGAACAAACTCTACCCGGTTGTCTACGATTCATATGAGAGGATAATCAAGCAGGGTGTGGATGAAGGTGTATTCCATGTGAATCATCCCAGAGAAACCGCAATTGCACTGATCGGAGCCACCAATGCAATGACCGGGAGAGATCACGATCACACAAACCGGAGGAGTATCGATCCTGACTTCATTGAAGCCCATGTAGACATAAGTGAGAGGCTGCTTGGAATGGAGAAAGGAAAGATGCTTGAACTTTACAAAAAAACCCTGGAGGAATTGAAGTGGATGAGAAATGCAAACAAAAAGGTGGATATTTGATTATAAATTCAGGTCAAGAATTGGAAAGGTCATATACACTGCCAATAAATGAATCCACGGGCTTCAAAGAGGATTTGATTATGGAGGAATCAAAATGAACGGATCCCTGATAGAAATCGAGAACATGTCCAAGACCTACCAGATGGGAGAAGTTACTGTCAACGCATTGAAGGATGTCACACTGGATGTATATCCGAATCAGGTAACCGTCATCCTGGGACCCAGCGGATGCGGAAAGACAACTCTCCTGAACCAGATAGGGGGAATCGACACTCCCACAGGAGGTAAGTTGAAAATCGAGGGACATGAGATCCAGAACCTCTCCCAGAGGGGTTTGACCAGATACAGGCAGAACAAGATAGGATTCGTTTTCCAGTTCTTCAATCTCATACCCAATCTGACAGCAAGGGAGAATATCGAATTCGTTCTGGAATATGTCCTGGACCTCCCATCCAAAGAAGTCGGACCGAAGGCGCAGAAGCTCCTGAAGGAGGTCGGCCTGGGAGACAGGGGGGATCATTTTCCATATCAGCTCTCCGGAGGAGAGCAGCAGAGGGTATCCATAGCAAGGGCACTTTCAAAGAATCCCAAAATCCTGCTAGCCGATGAACCCACGGGGGAACTTGATTATACCACAGGCAAAAAGATCCTGGAACTTCTGGTTTCCTTTGCCAAGGAGGGGAGAGCTGTCCTGATAGTTACTCATAATAAAGAACTGGCAAAGATCGCACACAGGGTCCTCAATCTCAAAGATGGCAGAATAGTCAGGACCTACGAAAACAAGAATCCCATGCCGGTATCGAAATTGGAGTGGTGAGGATGAAGAAGACCTTCATAAAGAAAGGATTAAGGGAGATATGGGCCCACAAGGTCCAGTACTTCCTGCTGGCGGTTGTGATAGGTCTTGGGGTGGCGGCATATTCATCCTTCAACGATTTCTCCAGATACCGAAAGGATGGACTCGATCAGGTTTTCTCCGAATCCAATTTCATGGACCTCCAGGTTAAAATGAACTACGGATCCACACTCACCGCTGAAGAGATCGAATCCGTAATAGAGGAAAACGGCTACTCTTCACAGATAGATGCGTGGGAGATGAGGCTCACCTATGAGGTATTCATAGAACACCAGTACGAGGGTGACCTCAAGATCACAAGAGGAAAGGTAATCGGTCAGATGGTTCCGGACGGAACCACTCCGGGTGAAGCCCAGGATGTAAACACGCCATTGTTCTATGTTGAAAACCCTGATCCATACTCGGAAGGGGATGATCAATGTTACATAGAGAGGAAATTCGCCAAGGCCTATGGATTCGGCCCTGGAGACCGGATTGACATCAACAGGGGAAATGCTTCCATGGAACTTGATATACTGGAGCAGGTCGCAGTCCCCCAATATTTCTTCGTAATACGGGAAGGCGATTTCGCTCCGTCGGAGAGATCCTACGGGGTTTTACTGCTTCAGATGGAAGATGCAATGGAACTCTATTCGGGTACGGAATGGAACGAGCCGTTGGCAAACGAACTGGTCCTGAGGGTAAGCGAAGGGACTGACCTCAAGGAACTTGAAGCAGATCTGAAAGAGTCATTCGAAAGAAGGGGAGTGGCTGTTGAATTCACGGAAAAGAATGAGAATCCCTCTAGGTACTTTCTTATCACCGATTACGAGAACGATAAGGATTCAATGGCGATATTCCCTGTCATAATTTTCGGTGTGTCAGCCTTTGGACTCGTGATGGCTCTGAGAAGGATGATAAGGACCCACAGACCGCAGATAGGAATATTCAAGGCATTGGGAATGAAAAACAGGACCATAATGATCTATTTCTCCATAATCGCAGTGTTCATAGCCGTTCTGGGAACCATACTGGGATGGCTGCTCTCACTTCCTCTGAATGTTGCATTTCAGAACCTAGGGGACCGCCTTCTTGACTTTCCGGTGGATCAGTATAACATCACATACGGGTACTATGCACTCGGAGCATTGATAGCAATCGTCCTCTGCCTTTCCTGCACCTTGATCCCGGCGGCACTTGCGGTCCGGGTCAAACCCATAGATGTCATCCAGGGGAAAGAAGGTGTTTCCAAAAAGCAAGTTGGAAAACTGGGTGCGGTCCTCGGGAGCTCGAGATGGATTCCGGTATCCCTGAAGCTGACCGCTAGAAACCAGCTTAGGAAACCATTCAAGAGCCTGTCAACCATCATCGGAGTGGCGATGTCTCTATCCCTGTTCCTCGGCTTCATGATGGTATTCGATTCCGCCCTTGCGGCCCTTGACAACACCACCGAGGGAATGGATTGGGACTATCAGGTAAGCATGGAAGGATTCCAGCCTCTGACAATAACCGAAGGATGGATGGAGAACCACACAGGCATAGTATCGATCGATCCGTCCATCAATCTGCCCACCAGACTCGATCCCGAATCCGATGATATGGAATCACTGATCTACTCTGTCGAGGATCTGGAAAGGTCCTTTGAAATAGACCTTGAAAGAGGAAGCATCAGGGAAGGAATGCTTGTGGTTTCCTGGTATCATGCGGATAAAATGGGACTGGAACCTGGTGACAGAATCGAGCTGGAGCTCCCTGTCCTGGATCAGGGCACGGGTTTCAGGATGGAGGTGATGGAGGTTACCGTTTCCGGGGTCCATTCAAACCACCTTGGAACAATCTCATTCATGCCTCTTTCCACCCTGCAGAACATGACAGGGCTACAGGGTTTGATCAACACTGTTTACATGAAAACGGAGGATGGAAAGGAGATAAGGGAGATGGAAAACGACCTTATAACGAGGGTCGGAATATCCTCGGTCACACACATCGATGAAAGGAAAGGGCTCCTGGATCAGTACCTGGATATCTTCATCAGCACGGTTGCGGTCATGGCGATCATTTCAGTGCTTCTCGCGGGAGCTATCGTCTATACCATGTTCAGGATCTCTGCAAGGGAGCAGGAGAGGGATTATGCCACCATGAAGACCCTTGGAACCACCCTTGTTAAGATATCCAAACTAATTTTCCAGGAAGGAGCTTACATCACCATTCTGGGCATAGGACTCGGAGTGCTCGGAGGCTATGGCCTTGCTTACTACATCCTGAATCAAAATGCTGAATGGGAGTCCTTCGGGATGACAACCCAATTCAGTGTTCCGGGCTTCGTTGCCGGTGCTTTCCTCATCATCTTAGTTGTGATACTGGTATCATTTCTCACAATAAGATACATCTCAAGAATCAACATAGCCAATGTTATCAGGGAAAGAGCTGCCGGATAAAAAACCGATGAAAACAGGCTTCAATCGAACGTACTGACCCCACCCCTGAAATTAATGATCTGGTAATCCTACACTATCAAAGGAGTAATTATCCGCTCAGGTATCCATGAAAAAACGCTTAAGCATCCCTGTTTGAATTTCATAATGATATCATTGATGCCGGATCTCTTCGATGCCCTGGTGAATACAACCATATTCTTCATCTTCATGACCATCCCGGAACTTGCCACGGTTATTCTTCTCAAGAAGGAAGATGACAGGCTCAGGTTCAGATGGGACAGGAGATGGTGGAGTTATAGGGTGATTAACAGGAGGACCTGGGTCCTGGCACTTGTGGCTTTCATATTGATAATATCCTTTGAGGTTGTTCTGGATACCCTGTTCCGGGGTTACATGACCAGTATTTTCGAGAGATACGGATGGCCGCTGATCTTCCTGACGGCAGCTTTGTTCATGATAAACTACCTTGTGATCTACAATTATCTGCTGGAAAGGAGCTGGGACAGGATCTCCTACAATGTTTCCTATCTGATAATCGCGCTGTTTTCAACATTTTTTGGTTTTGTCGGGATTTATCCCTGGCTGAGTTATCTCTGAAAACAAGAGGTTTCAAATTTCAATCTCGAGTCCGATTCCTCCCGGCCTTGCTGTCTTAGGGAATTCTTCCAGGATCTGTTTTCTTTTCACGGTGCAGTGCATGGGATATATATGATCGAGATCCTTCAATACATTCATATCCTCCAGACCGTGAAAACCCCCTGCCAATCCTATGACATTGCCCATCACCTTTGAAGCTTTGAGAATATTTCCGACTCCAGGATGGGAGCATCCAACAAGGACCCACAAACCTTTGGATCCCTTGAGGACCAGGGATTGCTCGGAAACGGGATCTCCATTCAGGGATCCTGTTGATCTGATACCCGGTGATATATCCACAGGATCCTTTATAACATTACGGTGTATGTTTTCCGGGGTCCTTCTATCGGATTGATCCCATAGCTTGGCTTTTTCCATTTTCGGAAGAATTGCCTCAAGTCCGCCGTTGTGGTCCCAGTGCTCATGTGAGATCACGATCTTATCTATCGATGAGGGATCGATGTCCAGTGCCTTCATGTTCTTCAGAAGGATCTTGCCATCTCCTCCGGTATCGAAGAGTATCCTCTCATCTCCGTTATCTATGAGAGCCGAAAAACCCCATTCCGATTCCAACCCCTTTCCCTTCAAATAAACATCATTGTCGTAAAGTACCAGTATTCTCATTTTCCCACATATATCAAAGGAACTGAGCAAGCTTAACTCTTTCCTCGATCCGATGACAATATTTTTGGTGATACAAGCTATTGGTCAAAGGGCGATAACACGTGCAAAGAAAATAAGATAGCATTCGGTCCGGTGCCTTCCAGAAGGTTCGGGATGAGTCTGGGTATTAACAATGTCTTCCTCAAAACCTGCTCTTATTCATGCATATACTGCCAGGTGGGAAGGACAGACAAGATGACATTGGAGAGAAGGAGATTCTATTCAACATCGGAAATTGTTTCAGCCGTCAGAGAAAGACTGGACAATGTCGATGAGCATGTTGATGTGATCACATTCGTCCCTGACGGCGAGCCGACTCTGGACAGGGACCTGGGTCGAAATATCAAGGCTTTGAAAGGATTGGATATAGATATTGCTGTAATCTCCAACGGTTCCCTGCTCTGGATGGAAGAAGTAAGGAGGGACCTCAAGGAAGCTGATATCGTATCAGTCAAGATCGACTCCGTCAATGAAGATGTATGGAAGAAAATCGACAGACCGCATGGAAATCTCGATATCCAAACGGTTCTCGATGGGATCATGAGTTTCTCGAAGGAATACAAGGGGAGGCTCTGGACCGAAACGATGCTTGTCAAGGGAGCTAATGATGATAAAGATACATTGGAGGAAACCTCTTCATTCATCAAAGAGCTGAATGTGGAAAAACCCCACATCACAGTGCCGATCAGGCCCCCTGCCGAGGCAGGTGTGACACGACCCGACGATGAGAAGCTTGCTTTGGCTTATGCTGTCTTCACGGACAAATTGGGGGAGTTCTCCATGATAACTGGAAAGGAAGAGGGTCGTTTCGGTTCCACCGGAAAGCTGGAGCAAGACCTCCTCTCAACCTGTTCTGTTCACCCGATGAGAGAGGATTCGGTCAGGGAGCTTGTTGAAAGAAGAGAAGGCAGTTTTGATAAGGTCGATGAAATGGTCCGTCGGGGTTCCCTCAAGGTTGTTGAATACGGCGGAACCAGATTCTACATTACACCTTCCTGAGATCAATCGAGATTATCAAACTGCTATATCCGAATGAAGAGAGGTTCGATCAAGAGTATTGAAAAAGATATGAATATCAAATGATAGGCTGCTGTAAAACCGTAGAATCTGTACCAATCCTTAGTCTCCTTGGGCCTCAACAGAAAGAGCGTTGCAATGGTAAAGACCCAAATGGCAATGATATTCAGTAGACTAATTAGTATTGACATCATGAGTTTGTCCGGATTCTTGCGGAGAATCAACAATCCAGCGATAAGTGCAGATAACATTGATAAAATGGTGAATGATAAAAATCTCTTTGGAAAGTTATTGTCATTAAAATATATTTTATCCAGCTTTCTCTGTTTTTCAACCACATCCGGTACTATTGAATCAAAATAGAGGTCCTGGGTGAATTCCTCAGGATTCGCATCTATCTCGACAAGGGTCAAACGACGCGAATATGATGTTTGATTGTCCAAATATTTGGAAGTCATCAGATGGCCGTATTGGGACATGAACTCTCTGTATTCCATATGCTCGGTTTCCGGAATTTTTCTTTTAATGGCCTCCAATGTCTGTTTACGATATTCGTATTCCAAATCGATATTATTACGGTAATAAGTGAATTCCGAGTGCCTGGATAATTCAATGTCATCGGCATATTCCACCCAGTCATTAATAAGAAGATTCACGGGTATCTTTTTCGCTTCATATTCCCCGGTCAAGAGCATTGGATAATAATATTGTTCCGAGGGAAATTCAACATATAATGCAGGTGTCAATCCGCCAAGAGTATTGGTATTGATCCAAGAAACAATGAAGGAAAAACCATTATCTACATAATAGTCAAAGGAATCGAGACTCCCTCTCTGTATAGGCAGTCCTTTTTCATTCAAGTATTTGATCAGGGATTTTGGGTCCTCCGATGAGACTAATTCCGAATGTATTCCCTCGAAATCCAAAGTTCTGTGAATAGTAACTTCAATCCCGTTATCTATTCCACCCCCGGCTTCATCGGTAAACGTAAAACTTGACAATAAATAAAGAAACCTCAAACCTGGTACTATTGATGTGATATAGAATCCAAGAAGACCTCTTTTGTAATCATTCAATTCCTCTTGGTAGGCCTCCTCAATGTTCTCCCCAAGGAAATACGGCATATTTGCTTCGATATTAAAGGAGATGTTGTCGGGTCTTGCAGGTATGGGTAATATCCAAGTTGAATTGGAAACATCCTTACGTTCAATATCGATCTTTACCAACATTTTCTGGATTCCATCCTCCAGGTCGATCATTGCATACTGGTCTTCTTCAAGAAGAAATTCCAATGAGTCCTCTCCATAAAATACACAGCCGTCACCTTTAGCAGGATAAAGGAATGGCATTATCAATATCAATCCGGTCAGAATCAAGAAATTTAACCTTTTCATGCAAACCCTCATACTTTCCCATTGAAATGAGACAGATATCATGACATGAAATCTCCGATTAAATAATGGTGAAGTCTACATGTAGATTGAAACGTCTTCCATTCGTTGTAATCTTGTTTCTCTAATCTGATCATTAACTGCTGTTATCATTCCCAAGGTGAGATATTCTATGATTGCCATTCACTTGCGGAACGGGATGGAACATGGACCTACTCTCGATTGCATTGATGATCGCCATCATGCTGATCCTGCTTCTACTGGCAGGCTGGTTTGCGGGATCGGAGACAGCACTGACAAACCTCTCCTCAAGCAGACTTGCAAGGATTTCCCAGGGAGATGGAAAGAAATCCGGGTATCTCTTGAAGGTCAAGAGGGAGATGGATAAGAACCTGGTGACCATCCTCGTTCTGAACAATATAGTCAACATAATACTCTCTTCAATAGCGGCTCTTTTTGCCGATGCACTCTTCGATACGGTCGGAGTTTCCCTGATGGTTGGCCTCATAACTTTCCTGATAATCGTATTCGGGGAGATAGTCCCCAAATCCATTGCAATGATAGATACCGAGAGGGTTTCATTGAACCATTCCAAAATCTTATTCTTTCTGAGCAGAATCTTTTCTCCACTAATGATGATACTGGTCTGGATCTCCCAATTGATCGTGAGGATCAGAGGAAAGAAACCAAGAAAGGATGGTATTCTGGTATCCGATCAGGAGATCAAGGACCTCGTATCGCTCGGGGAGAAGGAAGGAGTCATCAAGAAGATGGAGAGGGAGATAATCCACAAGGTATTCAATTTCGGAGACAACAAGGTCAGGGACGCCATGGTTCCCATGAAGGATGTCTTTCTATTAAACGGGAAAACTCCCGTAGAGGAAGGGAAGGATCTCATCGCTTCCAAAGGTTATACAAGGATTCCAGTAATCGATGATAAGGGCAGGATCAACGGCATCATCTACAGCAAGGACCTTCTTAGAAAGAGTGGCGGAAAGGTGTCGGATTACAGCAGGGAGGTGTTCCTGCTTCCAGGCAAGATGGACCTGACTGCGGGATTTGCAAAAATGAAGGAAAAAAGGATACACCTGGCACTTGTAACTGATGATAAACAGAACCATATCGGAATAATAACCCTGGAGGACATGCTCGAAGAGATTGTGGGAGATATCTATGATGAGTATTTCCTCTTGAAGAGCGGCGTAAGGGCCGGGGAGATCGTGCCTAAAAAGAAGGGCATTCCTGCAAAGTCATGATATCAAGATTATTTTTCCAATATCATTCCTCGTATGATCTTTCAGGTTTTGATTTGCTTCTGACATATATGATGACCACAACACCTATTGAAAGGATAATGAGAGCCAGGACAAGAAGAAGGGAATACGGGAACTCATCTTCTTCCTCCTCAACTGCAACATCGGGTTCATATACATTCAATAGAGGTAGATTCCCGTCAAGTTTACCCTCCGGTGTAATTGAACGGTCCACCTCCATGTCATAGTAGCCTTCCCCGGATATCCTGATCCTTATTGTATTGTTGAGAGCCTCCACCGGGAGCAAGAAGGAGGCTGTTCCCGATACGCCGGTAGTATTCTTGTAATCGGTTCCGTTCCAGGTCAATGTGACCTTGCCTCCCTTGATGATCTTCATGTACTCATCCTTAAGAGGTCCTATTACGAGAGTGAAATGGGAGGGGGGTTGAGGTTCCTCTATCACTGTAATCAATATCGAGGCATTTGCCTCGATTCCAAGCTGGTCCATGACCGTCAATGTGATATTGTAGAGCCCGGGCTGATCGAATGAAATCGACACAACAGGACCGTAAAGGGATCCACCCGGTTGTTGTATCGTCCAGGTAAAATTGAAAATGCCTCCGTTGCCGGTAGATCCCGATCCGTCGAGGATCACCGTTTCATTCACAAACACGGTCCTGTCCGGTCCCGGATCTGCAATGGCAGGCAGAAGGTCCTCATCTTCGATTATCCTCCCGGCAAGCACATAGGTCGAAAGATGTCCCAGTGTGGCAGATACCTTTCCGGAGAAATCTATTCCGAAGGATTCGAAATCCGTGTTGTTGAGGTAAACGCTGTCAACCCAGGAAAGGTCCTGTTTCACTCTTTCCCATTTACCCGAGGAATCGTTCATGAAGAAAAGGGACAGGGTGGCTTCATCGAGGTCTCCAGGACCTCCATGAATTCCGTCACCTGACCTGTCCAGATCGGAATCTCTGTAAAAGATCTCAATTTCTGCCGCAACAAGTCCAGTTCCGTTTATCTCGAATTCATGAGCGGTTGAAAGCGGGACCTCGAGTTCTCCCAGACCGTCCCATTTTTCCCTGTCGAATTCACCCATGGGTTTCTCTTTAACTTCAACATCGAAGGTCACGTTCGAGGCGAACCTGCCTTTCAAAGTAGCCCCTGTCTCCTTGATTATCTCGAAATTCTCCAGGGAGAAACAGCATCTCGGGTTGAGATAATCGGCCTTGACCATTCCCTTATCGATCATCATCCTCATGGATTTGAGCATACCAAGGGTCCTGTAATGATCCGAATCGTAGGGTCTTTTCAGCATTATGATGGTCTGATTTGTATTCCATTCACCATACCTGACTGCAAACCTGTTCATGTCCGATTCCATCATGCTGTCCAGGATCCCGGTTGTGTTGGAGAGGATGGATTTGGAAACGATTCCAGCGGTGTTTTCCCTATCCGAAGGCTTTCCGACAAGAACCAGATATTTCGAATCCCTGTATGAACCGATATCTTCGGGATCGATTATGGTGGTATTTATACTGGATGTGAGGTTCTCGACATAAGATTCTATTCCATCCACATTATCGTATGCCAATACGACTGGTTCATCCATGGTAATGGTGAAATCGGTATCTTCGGAATCCTTGATACCGTCACCGTCGGAATCCGATGAGAGAGGATTTGAACCAAGCTCCATTTCATCTCCGTCAAGGAGTCCGTCACCATCGGTATCGTTGTTGATGGGGCTCATCTTCATATAAACCTCGAATCCGTCCGGAACCTTATCTCCGTCCGAATCTCCGCTCAGGGGATCTGTGTTGTATATTTCCTCGAAACCATCCTTCAGACCATCTCTGTCCTTGTCGGGATCATCGGATGATGTCCCCAGTTCAACCTCTCTCGAATCGAACATGAAATCCCCGTCGGGATCGGCATTGAGAGGATCGGTTCCAAGATTGACCTCTTCAAGATCCGTCAGTCCGTCATCATCGGTATCATTGTCATTTGGATCAGTTCCGTGGTTGAATTCGCCCAGGTCATCCAAGCCGTCATCATCGGAATCCCTGTCAAGAGGTGATGATAAAAATGTTATCTCATCACCGTCTGCCAGGCCATCACCGTCGGTATCCAGATCGGACAGATTAGTACCTAAATTATATTCCTCTTCATCGGGAATTCCGTCATTATCCGTATCGGAGGCCCTGGGATCGGATGAGAGGTTCCACTCCAGCCAGTCATCCAGCCCGTCACCGTCCGTATCCTTGATCTTCGGATCGGATGTGGCATTTATTATCACCGATCTGGAGCTGTAATCAATGTGAATGATGTGTCCTGTTTCCTCTTCCATATCAGATAGACCGTCACCGTCGGTATCCTCGAAACCTTCGGTCTCGTTCACCCGGTGGAATGTGACATTGTTGTAGATTATCTGGACCCTGCTGTTGTGATAATCGCATATGTAAACGGATCCATTTCCATCATCGATAATACAACGGGGGTAATCCAACTGTCCAGGTTCCGATCCCGTTGAACCGTATCCTGCAATGAATCGACCGTCGGGTTCCAGTTTCTGTATCCGGTCGAGGGTTGCATCTGCTACAAGCAGGTCTCCGTTCATGTCAAATGATATGTCTGAGATGTAATGGAACTGCCCCTCTCCCGTACCATGACTGCCGAAGACCCCCATGAGTTCTTGATCAACATCGTATTTGTAGATTTTGTAGTTGGTGGAAAGGTATATTGATCCGTTGTTGCCCACCAACAGGCAATTTATGGAAAACTCACTTCCAATCCCAGTCAACTCTTCTTGATATATACTTTTCATGATCGAACCGTTGGAGATCTCGATCTGGATGTAATGACTACGCTCCGAGCTATCCCCCACCAGACAATGCAGGATCGAAGATCCGTTGCAGTACATGTCCTGTATCCCTCCATATTTCGTATCCAATGCATATGTTGAATTGAGTGTCAGGTTCCTGTTGAATACATATATGAAGATCTGATATGAGGGATAGAACTGATCGGTCATTATTATGGTTCCATTCGGTCCATGTTCGATATTTTCAGGTGTAAAAGGTTCTCCCTCCAGCTTGATCGTTCCAATAAAACTTCCGTTAGCGGCCACCATCATCGGACTCGGTCCTTCCGAGATGATAATTATGGATGTTCCGTTGGGAAGCAATATCATATCCTTAGGGCCCCAATCGGCTTCGAATTCGTCCTTGTATTCGAAGGTGGTCTCGTAGTAGTCCTTCAACCTGTCCTTCACTCCGTCACCGTTGGTATCAGAAGACCTCGGATTCAGCTTGCAAAGGTATTCCATATAGTCATCCAGTCCGTCACCGTCGGTGTCATTCAATCTGGGATCGGAGTTGATTGTCCAGTTGAACATCTTTCCGCAGAAATCGAATGTGACCACCCATCCCTCGTGCTCCTGGTAGTCGCTCATGTTGTCTGAGTCCGAATCGTCATTTCTGGGATCCATCCACCAGTTGAATTCAGACCTGTCGAATATTCCATCCATGTCGGTATCGGCCATGGTTGGATCAGAACCGAAATCCATTTCCAGCTTGTCACAGAGGCCGTCACCGTCGGTGTCCCATTTCCACGGATGTGTTGATTCCTCATCGGTGTTGTTTATCCCGTCACCATCGGCATCCAGTGGTGTGATTCCTCTCCACGATCCGAATTCATCGATATCTTTTGGCATCACATCGAAGTACATCGTGGTGGCTCTTCCCGAATCGGATCCGGAGTTTGACTCCCTGTCGCACCACCAACCGAAAAACCACCAGCATTCCTCGTAATATACCCTGTAATCCGCTTCCAGCCAGAAAGTTGTGGGATAGTTGACCATTCCGACACCGGGTTCCACCCAGAATCCCGATGTGTAAGAGGTTCTCTTCTCGTTATAATTGATGGTTTCCGAGTTTACGGTAAGGAACTCATTTTTGAGAGTCTTGGATCGAGCAGGTACTGCCACCCTGAAATTGGGTTTGATATAGCTATCGCGAACGTCATTGTAATGGCCATCGTCGGTCCTGGTGACAATACCGGTTGAATTCGCGGTATAGGTAATCCGGTCTCCAACTGTGAGACCGTTGCCTTCCTTGTCGTTGATATCGAGAGAGGATTCCTCCATCTCCAGGTTCACAGTTGATCTCTCGTTGAAAGCCGTAAAAGATCCTATCAGCCATTCCAGGAACATCTGGAAGAGGCCGGTACCACAGATCCAGCCGACTATCATATCCACAAGAGCTATTATCAATGCAATCGCGAAACCAACAGGCCCGAGAGAACCAATAACTATCAAAGTGATGGAGTAGGCAAGCATCATGGTGGAATAGAAAACGGCTATGCCAGTTCCGACAGCAGACCAGTCAAAGGCACTTCCAATTACGATGAGCGCAAATATCGACATCCCAACAGCGATAACTACCTCAAGTGCAAGGAGACATTTTCCGAATTTGTTCCAATTTCCGAACTTTGGATGATCTGTGGCTGAAAGCGATTGGTGTATGGATTTGAAGAGCGAATAGCTCCCTTTGGAGAAGATCGATGTCTTTGCAAGCTTTGCCAGCTTGGAAAGATGGATCGCAGAATTGATAAGAAGAACACTTTCATGGAGAGTGGAAAAAGCAGTAATTCCGATCTCAATGACGGAAAAAATCACCTGTCCTGTTACCGGTTCTTCGGGGAATGAAAACTCACTTAGTTCGGTTCCCACCGATATTACAACCTGATCTCCGGCCATCCAGGGAATGGTGTAAAAGAGAATTGTCTCCAGTGCATCATCCGAAAGGTCCATATCCGTAAATTTTGACATCACATCCTCCATACCCAGAGATTCATCCGAAGGCATCTCGTAATAGCTGGATTTCATGACCCGGGTACGGACGATGGAAATATTTTCGATGTCAATCGAAAAGGAGGATCCGATCTCCGTGGAGCAGTTCAGAAAATCGGTCATGTATACCGAACTGCTCCTGTCATCCAGTATCATCGTGATGGGGAGCATGACTCCCTCCGGGAGATATTCCAGGGCCCTGTTCTTCATTTCATTCATGGCGTGGGCCATGGCCTCATCGCCGTGCTCGAAATGTTCGATATCCGCATTGCAGAGGAGCTCGTAGTTCTCGAGAATCGAAGGAACATCGTCTATTGTGTTGGTGGTATTCCTCATGAATTCGTAGGTAAGTGCAAGGTTGGCCGCGTTCATCATATCAAGGTCGTCGCCGTATACCATTCCCACTCCCGTCCCGAAGCTCTCTTCCACGGAAAAGCCGGTAATGATTATATCCTCGTCATAGACCGCCAGAGTCATCGGTTCGCTGTAGATGCCCTCATCAGCAAAATTCCAGATCAAACCCTCGGAATCCTCGCTGGAAACTGCAGTGATGATGCCAGCGGAAGAGGCTTTCAGGTATAGTCCATCCTCTGTCCGGAGGGCGAATCCTCCTACCTCGTTTACTTTCTCGAAAATCGAATTTTCCAGCATCCGGTTATCATTGAAGACCAGAGTTCCCTCATCCGAGAGGGTTAGATATCTCCCATGGAGGTCCTTCAAAGCCACCCTGCCCTGTCCCAATTCATTCAGAAGGAACACATCACCCTCCACGGTGTCGATTGCAAGGGCCGAACCATTATCAGCTCTGATGACGGATCTTCCATCATTCCAGATAAGGGACCTCCCCCTGAAATCGTTCATTCCGGTGATCTTCCACCTCATACCCACATCGATCTCTATCTCCTTCGGGCCCTCGAAAGGAGGAATGAATATCTTTCCCTGGAATGCTACCACCATTCCGTTTTCTTTCACGGGAGTGATCGAGAGTATCGAGTTATCACCGTTGACTGCCATTCCGTAGCCTTCCACCTCTTCGGGATCTATCTCGATATTCATGTCGAGGTCCAGGAATGGAGTACTAACGACATCCTCTATGGAGTTGTCGAGGTCCCTCATCGATCCCTGATTGTCCGAAGGCCAGTCATATTTCTGACCTATAAGTCTGAGATGATCCGGATTCTTCGGCCTGAGCTGCAGTTCCAGATATAGCGGTTGACCGGTAGCTGAAATGGAGAAATGGAAGGTGCCGTTGGGTTTGGTTGCATGGAAGGGGGAGAGGTCCATCCTGTCTCCGACCCCGTCGTTGTCATTGTCCCTGTCCCATGCATTCTCGATTCCGTCGCCATCAACATCGAGAGGGACATCCTTCACCTCGAAGAGGTCCGCCACACCGTCCATGTTGGAATCCGGTTTGTTAGGATCCATCCCGTGCATGACCTCGAATGTATCGTTCAGCTTGTCGAAATCTGAATCCTCGTTTTCGGGATCGGTCCCGATCACCCACTCCACCTTGTCAGGAAGGGTATCGTTATCCGTGTCAGTCGGATCGTCACAAGCATCCAGAAGCTCGATCACGAGATCCTTGAGGTTCCTGAAAGGTGCCAGGACCTCATCTTTGGTTTCTTTTACAGGACCCTCTTCACGACCATAAGCCTTCTCAACGACATTATTGGCAGTGACCAAGAGAACGAGAACCACAGCAAAGACAGCGAATACGGCTTTTACCTTCATATCTCTCCCCCATACTTCTGACATAGGAATGGGAATATGGATAATGGGAAGAGATCGTTTTGAATTCGATTCTGGATCAGGTGATCATCCAGATTTCAAATTCGCAGAGGACCTCATTCCGATCAATATCCGACTTCCCGTTCCATATTACCCGATATGAACCCGGAATTCCAGATCGGAGTAATGTGACATCAATGACAATTAGGATTATAAAAACCCTATCTTTTTAAAAGGATCTTGAATGGGAGGAAAATATGTTTATAGTATAATCCATATTATCCTAATTGGGATTATACTGTGTTCGTAAATAGAAAGGAGGAAATATCCTTTATCAAGGAGACAGTAAAAAAACCGGGATTTGATCTGATCCCCGTATGGGGAAGGAGAAGGATCGGGAAGACCTATCTCCTGACACATTCTACCAAAGATAACTCATTCTATTTTCTGGCTACCGAAAGTGTATCGGGCATCAATCAAAAAAGATTCAGGGAAGAGCTGTCACGTCACATTAAGGACGAAACCGTGATGGATCTTGAACCGGAATGGGAAGCTATCTTCAAATACATAGCGAAAATGGACATGAAAATAATAATCGATGAATTCCCCTATCTTGTTTCTGGTGATGGATCAATTCCTTCCCGGTTTCAGAGAATAATTGACCTCTATCTCTCTGAAACTTCGACCAAATTGTTCCTTTGCGGTTCTTCGGTCAGAATGATGGAATCTTTCGTACTTGATTACAAGGCACCATTATATGGTAGAAGAACTGGACAGATCAAATTGAAACCCCTGGATTTTCGTGTACTCAAGGAATTCTTACCTGATTACTCAACAGAGGATCTGGTCAGAACATATGGTGTTTGCGGAGGAATCCCACTTTACATTCTGCAATTCGATCCCAAACTCACTGTAATGAAAAATATTGAAAAAGTCTTTCTCAATCCTTTCTCGATCATGTATGAGGAAGAAAGATTTCTCCTGAAGCAGGAGTTTAAAAATATATCCATGTACCGATCCATTCTATTTCAACTGACATCCGGAAGGACCAAAATCGGGGATATAAGAGAATCATTGCAATTAAAAAAATCCGATATCACTCCATATTTGAACAATCTGAGAGCTGTAGGTTTCGTTGATAGAATAGTACCGGTAACAGAGGACCCCTCCCGCTCAAGATCGGGGATCTACAGGATAAGTGATGACTTTTTGAGATTCTTTTATTTCTATATCTATCCCAGAATGGGGCTCATTGAGAGCAGGAACTATGAGGGCGTATTGGAATTCATCGAAAGAAATCTGGATACATTCCTGGGAAAGACATTTGAAGATATTGCCAGAGAAGCCTTTATTTTATGGTGTAAAAAGAATTCCAAACATTACGAAAAGGTGGGAAGCTGGTGGTACGGGGAAGATGAGATCGATATAGTCGGGTTGAATGGAAACATTAATGAGGCGATCTGTATAGAGGTAAAATGGAGTGCTAGGATCATTAATATAAAAGAAATTGATAAATTGATCGAAAAGAAGGAAAAGATTAGATGGGGCAATGAAAAGACAAAATGGTCCTTCCTGTTCATTTCGAGAGGGGGATTCTCGGAAGATTGCTTGAGGTGGATGGATGAGAATAATATCCTTCATTGGACCCTGAAAGATCTCGAGGAGATCCTGTGGGATTAATTCTAAAATGACCTGAAAAAAATCAATGTTTACTTTGGGCAAGGACCCTCTCGTCCAAACCGAGGATCCCCAAGGAAAAAATGGAATGCTCTTGGTTTGACAAGTTCGATCACATCTCGTTCTCACCTTCCGATTGTGAAGTGAAATGGACCTGAACCAAAAAAGTGGTGGGCCGACCCGGACCGTCGCAAAAAAGTAATAGCATAATGATTCTGATCGCTTTTTTACTGGCCAACAATTGAATCCTGATTTTTTCGGGTCGGACTAATGACAATTTGATTTCATTCCCACTTTCCCGGAATAATTAATAATTAAAATGGGAAAGTGGGCCGACCCGGACTTGAACCGGGGACCTCCGCCTTGTAAGGGCGACGTCATGACCAGCTAGACCACCGGCCCACCTGTTGGCAATCCCTCATCTAACTTTCCAATAAAACCTTTTCCTATTTCATTTCCCTGCGAAATCTTGAAATCGCTTTATCTGATATCCCGGTTCAGGTGCAGGAACATGTCCGACAGACCAATGAAGAAGATACTAGTCACGGGATCGGCGGGCCAGATCGGTTCTGAGCTTGTCATGGTCCTCAGAGAAAAATACGGGAACGATAATGTTGTGGCTGGGACGAACAGGTCCCCTCCTTCAGAAAGGATCAAGGAATCCGGTCCGGTGGAGGTCTGCAACATCACCAAAAAGGAACAGCTCTACGAGGTCGTGGACAAGTTTGACATCGACACCGTATACAACATGGCAGCGATCCTCTCCGGTGTCGGAGAGCAGAAACCCCTCCTCGCATGGGATGTCAACATGAACGGATTCCACAATGTTCTGGAGTGTGCGAGGGAAAAGGAACTGGTCAGGATCATGAATCCATCCTCGATCGCGGCATTCGGTCCTGAAACTCCCAGAATCGACACGCCCCAGGAAACAGTGCTAAAACCGAGAACGATGTACGGCGTTACAAAGGTCGCGGGGGAGCTCCTAGGCGATTACTATTTCAGGAAGTTCGGAGTGGATGTAAGGGGAGTAAGATATCCCGGAATAATCTCATCTGAAACATTACCCGGGGGAGGCACCACCGATTACGCCGTTGCCATCTACTACGAGGCGATCAAGGAGAAGAAGTACGAGTGCTTCGTCAGAGAGGACACGGTCCTCCCGATGATGTACATGCCCGATGCATTGAAGGGACTCATCGATCTCGCGGAAGCTCCAGTTGAAAAACTAGAGCATCACTGCGACTTCAATCTGGCATCAATGTCTTTCTCCGCGGGAGAGCTCGCGGAAGAAATCAGGAAGCACATCCCGGAACTGGAGGTCACCTACGAACCTGATTTCAGGCAGGAGATAGCCGATTCCTGGCCTCAGTCAATTGACGACTCCGCCGCAAGGAAGGAATGGGGATGGGAACCATCTTACAACATATCCTCCATGACCAAGGATATGATAGAGAAGCTCTCTGAAAGGTTGCTATGATCCCAATCCCTTAACTATGGGACGTCATATGAAAGGTCTCTTCAAGATCTATTGATTTAGATTACATTAAAATAGTTATTTCTCACTGCAATTGAACGATGGACCGAACCGACCCCATCTCCTCCATGCATCACCACATGCGCATGAAGCGCATGTTCCATAGGTGTATGTGCTAGAGGGAATGAGGTCATTTCCATCGGTTCTCGACTTTTTTCGAGGGGGATGCGAGATGATCAGATTAGACTCAATGCTAAGGAAAATAGGGAAAAAGATCACGGGAAACGAAACCCTGGTAGTCCTATCCGACGACCAAGTACTGCAGGAAGCCGCTTCCAGAATCACGGATGAATTGGAGACAGGACCTCCGGTCCTGTCAAATAGAGAAGGCCTTTCATCGGCATTTCGGTTGCTGATTCGAGAAAATAGAACCCCCCTGGTTCTCCTCTGGAGCACGGACCTGGAGGAATCCGGATTGGATTTGGAGGTAATAGCCAGAACGCGATTTATCGATCCTGGATATGTTTTCGGAATGCCGACCCTGGGCCTCGTATCAAGATACGGTCCCTTCTGGGACCGAATTCCGGATGGTGCAAGAGCGGTGTACGAGGAGAGATTCCGGATAACAGCCGAAGAATATATAGGAGGACTCAGATCGGGGGGACTCTCAATAAACTCTTCATCCGTGAAGGGGGATATTTATTCCTCACTTGGCAGAGGTGAAGCGGACATCGGAATCGGGATGATAGGAAAAGGAGATCTTCTTTCGGAATCGGGATCCTGGCCCTTGGACAGGATCTCATCAGCTGAACCGGTCCTGGCTCGCATTCGTGATATGAAATCATTCCCGGGTTAAAGAGCCCATCTGGCAACTGCCATCATGATCACAAATACTCCCACACCCAGAAACATGGGGATCGGGAGTCCGGGGAGAATTGAATCTCCATCTCCCCTGGTCAGCCTGTAAATCGTGTAGGTGAATCCAATAAGTATTGCAATAACTACCGGAACGAAGAAGAAGGGAAGCATCCACCAGCCCTTATCAGCCACATATATAGTTGAATAGAAGAGAGCATGTGCAGCTAGCATGGAATAGAAGACCAGATCCCCTATTCCAAGCTGCCAGCTTCCTGCGTCATATGTCATGTTCTCGAAGGGGAACTGATCGGAATCATCTCCGAGGGGATCCCATCTTGCCATTATCTGGCCGCTCATCTCCATCTCGACCATATCCTTGATGGGACCTTTGAAAACTGCATAGATATCCCACAAGGCAAGAGCTATCAAAAGAAAAACAACCGTCCATGTGGGAAGTATCACTGCCATAAAGGCCCCCATCAAAGAGCTGATCACAATCAGAGACCCGTTCCTTTCCGGTCTTCTGAAACCCCTGGAGAATACGATCGATGTAACAACATAACCCGTAAACAGGCCGCAGATAAGGAATCCCAGGAGGTCCAGATTTCCATATGGTATTGTCAGGACCGACATGTCCAGTTCGGGCATCCACAATATATACCAGGCCCTCTCGGAGAGGGTTTCTGCAAATTTGAAAAGAAAAAAAGCCAGTATTATACCGGTAGTGAAAGTGAGAGCTCCCCTGAAGATGTACTTCAGAAGTTTTCTCTTTCCGCTTTTGACGATATAGACTATTGCAAAGCTTCCGAGTACGGCAGGAAGAATGAAAAGCAATGTATTTCCGAGACCGGCGCCTGCATTTTCAACGGCTCCCGACTCCTCCTCTGCAGTGAAAACAGCCGCCTCCACCTGGGTCTCGGACAGTGTGGCGAAAAGCGCCAGGAATGAAGCGAAAAGAATCACTCCCATGACAGGCGAGAAGAATCGGACGATCGCTTTGGCCCTCCTTGAAAAGCCCTGCATGACCATTGACTACTGGAAGGATGCACTTATCTAAAAAGACTACCCCTTCAGTTGAAATCCATCAGCAGGGACTGTCTCGGACCTCCCTGATCTTCCTCATCCTCCTCAATTAAAACTTCCCCGTCGGGATCCAGTTCATTTTTGACCTGGACCGCGATCTGTCTTCCTATTCCTTCCACGGAAGCGATCCTATCTATCGAGGCCTTTCTGATATCATCGGGGCTTCGAAGTCCGGAGGAGAAGAGCCTCCTGGCCCTTACCCTGCCTATACCTTTCAAAGAGATTAGTGGTATCAATTCCTCCCTGATACCCTTCTCCACTCTGATTGATACCTTGTCTATCATCTTGGCCATGCCAGTACCGAACAATCTGGAGAGCTCCCTCATCGCATATAGGATCCAGACAGCCGTCTCCACCTTGGCTCTTATGTCCCCCGGTCCCAGATTGTAGAGCGTCTCCATTCTCTCCTCGGAGGCCTCAATCTTATTGTCGTTCTCGCCAATCCACTCCATCAGGAACATTGCGGTCTTCACAGAGTTCATAAACCAATCATAATCGGCCTGTTCATTGGGTATGGGCAGCAAGAGCTCGTTTTCGTGAGCATACATGAACTCGGATACCAGGTCATGGTCCTTACCCCGTACAAATAGCGGCCTCACATCAGGAGTAAGGGAAACCGCCTGGAGGATGGAAAAAGTGGTCAATTCCTTCGGTTCCGACTGCAGGGCATCCCTCAAAACAACAGCAGAGAGAGGATCTATGTAAAGCCTGGCCACCCTCTTTCCGAGATCGGTCGCGGATACCCTGCCATCATCCTCTTTGAGAAATTCCTTTTCCTTCAGAAAATCCAGGATATCCTCCACATCCCCCGATATCTTCCAGGTGTCGTTCTGAAAAGCATAGAATGTGGATCTTATGAAATACCACATCTCGTCGAGGTCCCTCACGTAATTGGTGGCAAAGGATGACAGAAGATGCGTACGAAGCGCCGGACGGGAACCGAGCTTGGAGAGGACCTCCTCCGGCTTGCCCCATACGTATCTCTCCATCAGAACATCCTCCTCCTCGGGCTTCCTAGCCAATATTAGAGCCTCTCCATGAGGATCGTATCTAGGCCTTCCAGCTCTTCCGAACATCTGTTTTATTTCCAAGATCGGTATGGGGGACCTCGGATTCCAGGCCTCGAACCTGGTCCAGTCCCTGACAATCACTCTCCTGGAGGGGAGATTGATCCCCGCTGCAAGAGTCGGTGTTGCAAAAAGAACCTTGACCTTCCTCTCCCTGAAGGCGGTTTCTATGAGGCCTCTCTGATCGTTGGAGAGACCGGCATGGTGGAAAGCCGCTCCCCCTTTGACAGCTCTTATCAACCTCCTTGCCATCCTGGCATCCGGCTTCCCAAGCAGGTGGGAAACATCGTTTAGTTCGGAAAGATCTCTGTCGGATAGATGTCCGGACAGTACCTTTGACATCTCCAGAGCGGAGCTCTCGCAGGATCTTCTGGTATTTACGAAAACCAGTACCTGTCCCCTGCCGTCCTTGAGCCCATCCAGTATACCATCGATCAGGTGATTCCCTGTCCGGGCCTCGATTTCTCTCCGACTCATGTCGGAATAAATTACCTGATCCTGACCCAGGACCCCCTCTTTCAGATCGACGGGTCTGAAATCAGAGGATATCAGCTTAGCATCAAGCCACCCCGCGATCTCGTCCGAGTTTCCGATAGTAGCGGACAGACATACCAGCTGGGCATCCGGGTTCAGCTGCTTGAAACGTGTAAGTATAACCTCCAGAGTAGGCCCCCTTCCCGAATCGTTGAGTAGATGGACCTCGTCGGAAACGATGATCTTCAGGCCCATCAGCCATTTTGAACGATGCCTCAGTAGAGAATCGGCCTTTTCCGAGGTCGCCACCACCACATCGTAGGTCTCGAGCCTCCTATCGTCATCATCATAGTCTCCGTAGGAGAGTGCTACCCTTACCCCGAATCTGGACAGCTCCCTGAGCTCCCTGTATTTTTCCGTTGCAAGCGCCCTCAGAGGAACAACATAAAGAGCCTTCCCTTTTCTCAAAACCTGATTCAGAATGGCCATGTAAGCTATGAGGGACTTGCCTGCTGCGGTGGGAACCGCCACCACAAGGTTTTCACCTTTGGATAGGGGTTCCAATGCATCCTTCTGAGGCGGATAGAGATCTTCTATCCCCCACATCTCAAGAGCTTTCAGTACATCCGGATGCAGATCCTTGGGAAGCTCTAGAGCGCACATCTCACTTCCTCTTGCCCCTTCCTCTGGACCTTCTTCCCCTTCCTCTCTTGGGAAGAGGCTTATCAGCCCACCAGCCTTCCCTGAAAGGGGGTTGTCTTCCGCCTCCTCTTTTGGGGCCTTCTTCCTTCTTCAAAATCTCATCTCTTCTTCTGTCCAGTCTCTCCTTCAAAGGTGTAGGATCTCCCGATCCGTAAGCATCTATCCTCGATGCGATGGATGCTGCATTTGCCAGGGCCCTCGACATCTTCCCCCTCTTTGAAACCGGAAGAGAATGGACCCAGGGATGCTGGAATAAAACTCCGTGTTTTGGGGGTTTACCGCCCTCCTTGAGAAACTTGAAGAACATCTTCTCGGCACCCAACACCTGCACGGTGGATGAGGGGAGCTTGGCCAATCTCGACAACCCTCCGGCACTGTGTATCAGTCTTGCTCCGATCAGAGGACCGACAACATCAGACAGGCAAGGGGCTACAACGCCCATTTCCTTTTCCAGATATGATTCCATCATCTCCCGGGAATCCCAGAGGGAAATACAAAGTCTGGAAAGCGCTGAAATTCCCTCTATCTCGGGAGCCTCTCCCTTTGGCGGATCGATATCTTCCCGGTCCAATCTGGCATGCAGGCTGATCGGTTCGGGGTCCTCCGAGATGAGTTCTAGTACCTCTCTCTCCTCCAGAAGAGGAGATATCCCCTCCCAGTATTTGCTGTACCATTCCCTCATTCTCTCGGTTATGAGATTTAATGAGGAATCTATGTCTGTCAAGGCCCCCACACCCGACATGATGGTGGAATCGTCGGGCCCCTCTTCCTGTGAAAGTTCCGAAAGTAATATGGTTGCCTCTGTCAGGATATTGGTTGAAAAACCCAACTCCCCGGAAGAAGGGATATCCGCATCCTTTGGACCGATCAAATCGGCTCCCTCTATCAACGGAAGCAAACGGGAATCGGTAACGTGAGTGATTCCTTCGGAATCAGCCAGTTCCTTCTCACGATCAAGGATCTCTCCCTTGCCCATGATATGAAGTTCATCTGCTATCTTTCGCGGATCCCTCTCGGGTTTTATACTGTCGATTACCCTCCATGACTCTCCACTCTTGGATACCAGGAATGTCCCGTACCATGTCGTATGAAGTACCTTCTTCTCATTCACGGGACCCATATTGCATACATTCGATATAAAGGACCGCGGACGGGGGGTTCGCGCAAGTATCACAATCTCAATAACGAAGTATGTTATTGGGGAAAGAGTTGAATTCAAAGCATCTGAAATTCAGGACCGTCAGGATCGACGGAGGAGAAAAGGAGCTTCTGTTCATACACGGATTCGGGGGCAATCTCGAGCAGCCAGGCGTGAAATGGACAATGAAAAGGTTCAGGGAAGCCGATTACTCGGTAACCTATGTTCAGCTACCCACGATCATAAAGAATTTCAATAAAGATATTCTAAAACCTGTAATTGAGGTTCAGAAAGGACTGGAAAGGCATGTAGTGGCGGGATTCTCACTCGGAGGTCTGACCGCAGCATATCTCAACGATGATACCGGGAAAGTATACCTCTCCCCTTTCTGGGGAATAAATGAGAGATGGGCATTCAAGGGCCTGGGAGGCGTATTGAAGGTCCTCGCCGGATTCAACAAACCTTCCCTTAAAAGGCATTTCGAAAAAGAGGATGCGGGTCCCCTGGGAGTTGAGCAGGATATGAGGGGGATACCTGACAGTGTTGATCCAAGAACCATACATGAAATGCATCATGCCCAGATCCGGATGCCGGAACCTTCCTTGAATGATGTGGTATTCTACTGCCCCAGGGATATGGTCATCTCGATCAAGGAAGTTGAGAAACGGGATATCGAGAAACATACATTCAGGGGAGGACATATGTTCTACCTGTCCAGGGATCGAAAGGAAATCATGGATGCGATCATAAAGGTCCTGGACAGGAGATCTGATCACAGCCACTCGGCCAATTGATAAGCTTTGGTGAAAAGTAGTTTCCTGGCAAGATACACCGCCATGAGGGAGGTTATTATCCCTCCCCCTAGGATCATAAGGTATACTATTATCTGATATTCGGCAGCCAGTATCGGATTTGTCCCTGCGATCAGCAGACCTGCCATGGCTCCGGGGATGAATATTATTCCGAGTGTCTTCAGGGAATCTATATTGGGTATAAGGGCGGCCTTGACAGACATCCTGGAATACTCCTCCATTGCCTCTTTGGGAGAGGCTCCGAGAGAGAGCATGGTTTCCAGGGCTGGCTTGTTGGTCTCGAATTCCCGGATCAATCTGTTCAGCGCAAGCGAGCAGATCGTCATGGCATTGCCGAAGACCATACCGGAAAGGGGTATGACAAACTGCGGTTCGGCGGGCATGGCTCCAGTCGCCCACAATACCGTTAAAACAACGGTTCCCCCCACCAAGATCGATGGCGTTGTTATTCTGTAAGCACCGGGCATCTTTCCAGCTCGCTTCGCAGAGGTGTAGCCTCCCATCAATATCATTGCTATCAGGATCAACCATATTGGATAGTACCACCATTCGAACTCGAAAAGGAAGAACAGCACGGCTGCTGTTATAAACAATTGTAAACTTCCCCGAACCAATGCGATGGTATACTCCTTTGCAACACCGATCTTCTTCCAGATGGAGATCAAGATAACCATTACGAACAATATCAGAGTAAGACCCAGAATTACCAGGCCCTCTTCCCAGGTATATGGAAGCCCGCTCAATATGCCCCCTCCCAGACGAACTCGTCAGCTTTTCTTACGTTTTTGACCTTGCCCGATTTGAGATTGGCTATCCTGTCGGAAACCCTCATCGCCTGGGGGACATCGTGTGTAACCCAGATGACGGTGAGTGATCTGGAGGAGGCGGAGTCGAGTATGGTTTTTTCCATTCTCTCCACCTTTTTGGGATCCACACCGGCTGTGGGTTCATCAAGGAGGAGTACATCCGGTTTCAATGCCAGGGCCCTTGCAAGAGAGACGCGCTTCTTCTCTCCTCCGGATAGTCTGGAGGCATCTTTGTCGGCAAAGGAAGAGGGAAGACCTGCATCTTCCAGGCAACCTCCGATATCACATTCTTTGCTCATATTGGCCAGTCTGGGCCCGTATTTCACGTTGTCCATAACGGTTCCAGGAAGCATGACGGATTCCTGGGGGACCAGAACAGCCTTTCGTCTAAGTGAAACGGGGTCCATATCCTTTATCGACTTTCCAAGACATACTATGGAACCCGAATCCAGCTCGATCAACCTGTTCATCGTTCTCAATAAAGTTGATTTGCCGCTGCCGGATGGACCTACCAGGGACATCACTTCTCCTCTCTCGATCTCGAGATCCAATCCTTTCAATATCCTGTTACCTCCCAGGACCTTGGTTGCTTTGTTGATTTTATATGCCTTCAATCAAGAACCTCCCCTGATAGCTCCCTGATGGAATCTTTCATCTTATCAAGGATCATTTTCCCCTTTGGTGTTATTCTGTAGATCTTTCTTATCTTTCCTTCAACCGCCTTTTCCGAGACTTTCAAGAGATCGTCATTTTTCAGCTCATGCAATATTGGATAGAGGGTTCCTGGACTTAACTCGTAACCATGCTGCCTTAGCTCATCAAGCATCCAGGAGCCGTATATCCCATCCTTCTCGGAGGCATGATGAAGTATGTGAACCCTGATAAAAGCCAGAATGATCTTCCTTTCATACATTGATATCGAGTTTCGATATCGGTTTTCATAATAATAGTTTTGGCCGAACTATCGAGGCCTTGAAAGAGGGACATCCATGTACATTGACAGTTTTATTATATCGGAGATGGCATTATCAATCGGGTTCATGGTTCCTGGAGGTTAGTTCATGCGTACTCCAAGAGATTATTTACAAGAGATCGAGACAATCAAAGCAGAGGAGATCATGGGCAGAAGACCACTCAATCCCGAGGATATCGGCTCAATCAAGAAAGAGATGAGACTTGTGAGAAGTGAGCTGGCTCTGCTGAAAAGGAATATGGACCTCGACCTCTATCACATAAGATCCGTTTACTCGTGCAGATTGGCTTCGGATATCAAAAGGTCCGTGATCGATGAGATATTCGATGAGAGCTCCCTCACAAGAGAATTCGAGATCGAAACAAGAGAGGACCTTAAAAAAGAAAAGGATCTCCTAATCGAGGAATACAGCATCCCCCGAAAAAGGATCGAGGAACTGATAGAGAAGATCGACTCCTCCATACCGAGAAAGGGTACAACCCAGGATTGTGAGGATGGTTCATGCGGCAGAAGAATAGTGAAGCAAAAGAATTTTGATTGAACCATGGATACCATTCCATTCTAATCATAGTCAACTTTTAATAGCAGGTTTCATTATTATTAGCCGACCGACCGGTCGGTATGTGAGGAAAATGACGCCCGAACAGGAAACAAGGGAAAGATTGCTCGAGACCGCTTTCGAGCTGTTCCACTCAAAAGGATACGATCAGGTATCCCTGAATGATATTACAAAAAAAGCAGGTGTTTCCAAGGGAGGTCTGTTCCATCATTTCGATTCCAAATATTCGCTTGCAAGAGACTCGCTTATGTGGTGGGCCTCTAAGAAGATGGAACCGGACATGATCAGGATGATGCACGATGACATGGAACCGAGGGAATTATTGACAGCCTTTTTGGACCTTATGATGGATATATCCTTGGAATCATCAGGTTTCACGAGATTCTTCTGGGGTGTGTTCGACGAATCCTTGAGAAGGAAGGAGGACCATTCGATATGGATCGAATTCATGGAAGGATATGTGGGAATGGTATCCGGCCAATACGAGATCATGGGTGTTGAACATCCGAGAGAGAGGGCATTGCTCTTCCTCGCTTCCATGGATGGTATAGCTCTCTACAGTGAGATGATATCAGCATCGGGTGAACAATTGAACATGGACAGATTGAGGTCGGCAATCATTGATTCCTTTATTGATATTGGAAATGGGAGTGGTCGAAAATGAATCAAAATGATGATCTGATTATCAAGGCGAGCAATGTGAAGAGGACCTTCGACCTCGGAGAAGTGAAGGTAAATGCCCTCAGAGGAGTGGACCTCCAGGTGAAAAGGGGAGAGTTCCTTGTGATACTCGGACCCAGTGGATCCGGGAAATCCACCCTGCTCAACTGCCTGGGAGGGATAGACAGCCCAACAGGGGGTAGCATCCTTGTTGATGGTAAGGAGATCAAGAACCTTGGGGAAAAGAAATTGTCGGCCTACAGAAGAGAGAAGGTAGGTTGGATCTTCCAGTTCTTCAATCTGATCCCTTCACTCACCGCTGTTGAAAATGTTGCACTGGCACTGGAAATGGCCCACGACAGGAAGGAGATGATCAAGAGGAGCAGGGAGGCACTGGAACTGGTGGGCATCGGGAACAAGTCTGAGATGTTCCCATCACAGCTATCAGGTGGAGAGCAGCAGAGGGTTGCCATAGCAAGGGCGCTGGTGAAGAGACCGGACATCGTCCTGGCGGATGAACCAACGGGAAATCTGGACTGGGTCACAGGGCAAAAGATAGCTGACCTCATGAAGGACCTGAACAGAAAGGAAGGGTTGACCTTCCTCGTGGTTTCCCATGACATCTCCATAACCGAGGTGGCAGACAGGGTCGTCAATCTGATGGATGGAAAGCTTTCAAAGGAACAGCACAGGAAACCAAGGTCCAAGAAGGTGATGGGAGAATGCTGATACTTGTGAAGAAGGCGATGAGAGACCTTCTCAGACAGAAGTTGAGGACCATCTCGATAATGGTAGCCATTCTTCTGTCGGTTGGTCTGGGCATTGGACTCACCAATGCAACACAGAATGCGATCGATTCCTTCGACAAGAGACTTGATGTCACCAACTACGAGGATATCGACATGCATTTCGACATGACAACCATTGACCTGGATGATATCAATTCGATAGAAGGGGTGGACAATGCGATCGGAAGGGTGTTCATAACCACCCAGGTCCAGATTGGAAATGAAAAATACAAGGCACACTGGATCTCATCACCATATCATCCCGAGAAACCCTATTCCGCCATCAACGGTTTTCAGATGACGGATGGTTCCTACGTATCATCGAACTCATCCTTCCAGGCGGTGATAGGAAATCTCTTCGCGGAGCAGAACAACGTAAGAATTGGGGATCGCATGACCCTATTCTACGACAATATCACACAGGAGATCACCATCACTGGTGCAGGTGCCTCACCCGAATACATATATGTTGTAAGCGACGAAGGTTGGCCCGAACCATCCCTTCTTGTCCCCGTGTTCACCACATACGAGATGACAAAGAAACTCCTTGACCTTGATGATGGTGCATGCAATGAACTCGTTGTGAAGGTGAAGGACGGTTTCGATGAAAATGTGGTCAAACAGCGTATAGAATCCTATCTGCTGGACCAGGGTGTAAGGGTCACTAGCTCCGTTCTTGGAACGGAGGAGAACGACTACATGTTCTCCAGGGCGGATGCGGATGCAATGGGGCAGATGGGTTGGATATTCGGGACCATCATAATGGTCGTCACTGCGGTGGTAATATACAACTCCATGACCAGACTGATATCCTCACAGAGAGCCTACATCGGGGTCATGGGTGCCCTTGGAGGCAAGATGCGGGACATCATCCTTCACTATTCCCTGTTCGGTTTTTTCATGGGGATAATAGGTTCGATTCTTGGAATCCCACTTGGAATATTAACTTCCAGAATGATAATGATGGAATACGGTGACATCGTCGGATTGGTGGATCCTGCCACCAATTTGAACCTGATCTACGTTGTCATATTCGCGCTCGCGGGAACCGGGATAGCAACAATGGGTGCGCTGCTTGGCTCTTTCAAGGCAGCCTCCATCGGACCCAGGGAGGCCCTGACCTCGCAGTACAATGTTCAGAAGTTCACCAGGAAGACATTTCTGGAGAAATTACTCGACATCACCGGCAGAAGGGAGAGGATCCTTCCCAGGGTTCCCCTGAGAAATCTGAGCAGACACAGGGTCAGGACCTCAATCACCATGATATCCCTAGGTGTATACCTGATCCTGGTATTCTCATGCCTTGCACTGGCCTCCGGTTTCCTGGACCCCCTGGAGAACAACTATGACAATTACGAGAAATGGGATTTGAAGGTGAAACTGGTAAATCCACTGCCGGAAGACAATATCACAACAATATTCGATGGAGGATCCTTTCAGGACCTGGATGTTGAGATGGCCATGGATGATTACATACCGATCAGGGACGGAGATGGATTATCATTTGTCAGGTTCCAGGCCTTCGAGACAGAATCCGAGATGAGGAACTTCCATGTTATCGAAGGGAATTTCGATCCGGAAAATGGAGTGCTAATCGGATCGATCATTGCAAACGATCTCGGATTGAATACTGGAGATGAAGTGGAGTTCGTTCAGGGCAACAGAAGCGTCACCACCACAATAACCGGGATCACCGGTGAATTGATGGACGATTCTTTCCTGATGACACTTGATCAGGTGAAGGACCTGTTCGGGACAGGTGGTTTTATGAACTCCCTGATCGTTAGGACGAATGGAATGGACCATGAGATCCTGGAAGGAATCTTCAGGGAGAACTTTCCCGTGTCCGCATTCATATACACAGAAAACGTGATCAAGGGAATAGAGACCATGATGCAGGGAATACTTGCCATGTTCTTTATCTTCATAGCATTCGGAGTGGTCGCAGAGGTCCTCTTCGTGTCGACAACAGTTGTCCTGAACATCCTGGACAGGGAATCCGAGTTCGTATCACTGAGGGCCATCGGAGGAAAACCCGGAAGGATCAGGAGAATGATCGTTCTGGAGACCATGATACTGCTTGCCGGAGGACTTCTGATAGGTTTGCCCCTTGGATTCTTCACAACAAGGTGGGCCATGGCCTACATGGTCAAGGACCTTATGTACTACATCATATCGGTGGATGTCTGGGTGTATTTCGTAACAGGTCTGATCGCTGCAATATCGGCGATACTGGCATCATATATCTCGGCCAACCACATAACAAAGGTCAAGCTGGTCGATGCCATCAGGCACAGGTCCACCTGATTATTTCAGATACCGCCAGGATGGTCCGCGAGATATTCATCAAGGTATACCAGTCTCTCGATGCATATCTTCGGATCATCTCCCAGGGAGATAGCTCCATGACCCTTCCATATGACAGTGTGATTTGATCTCATTGCGGTCATTGTGGCATTTGCCAGTTCAATCGAACCCGGTTCCATCTTATCGACCCAACCATATCCTTCCGGCAAGGGGATCATCCCGGAAAGAGCGGTTACGGAATCCATGTGGCAATGGACCAGGGCCCTTCCTTTGCCGGTTGAGTATGCAAGCAAATGGGATGTGATATCGCTTGTCGGAGGACCTTCGCCCCATATCAATGATAGTTGCTCCCTGTCTATTTTGTAGAGCCCAAGGGCCTTCTCCGGTGTATTTACAACATCGTCCATTGTGAAGAAGGTCCTTGTGGCGATCAGAAAATCACCATCGAGTGATCGGACCTCCACCCCCGCGGTGAAGGTATCCTTCACCGGGAGGTCCTCATAATCGTCATCGATCAGAATGGACATGTTTCCGAAAAATGATCTCGCCCAATCCCTGGAGATCAGCTTCATTGCTGCCTGCTTGAATTTATCTATCAATGGATCAAGCTGCAAGGACATCTTCAAACCTTGAGGTCAATCGCAGGGATGCAAGATAAGGATTGCCTGTTTTGTATCATGAATCCTGTTTTTTGTCCACGGTATGAACAAGCCTGCCGAAAATGCCTATCAGGACCAAGATGATACTAACGGCATATATCCCCCAGTCGAGGATCCTGCCTGATTTGATGAACATGGCGATGGTCCAGGTGATGAAAAGTATGACACCCGCCACTGCAATAAGGGTGAATATGCCCCTGGAGATGGAGTGCGGAAACGGCACCTGTTTCTCTTCGACCATGAGAATCGCCGCCTCATGACACTTTTCATTTAAAAGGATATCGGATGAGAAGGTGCCAAAAAACAGCTCTGAAATGGTACCTGGGCATAAAACAGAAAGGATAATATATAGTAGATAATATCCCCGCACCCTAACCCACAGCCCCGTAGTGTAGCGGTCTAGCATGGGAGACTCTGGATCTCCCGTCACCAGTTCGAATCTGGTCGGGGCTACTTCTTCTAAACATATACTGATATCTTAAGAAGTAGCTCCGATTACAATTTATTTCTAATTTAACCAGATGAGAACCAGACAAAATCGCAGTTCTCATTATTTCTTATCACGATTTTGGCGACGGTTGAGCTTTGCTGAGTTCTTCAAATCGAATTGGAAAGCTCAAGAATCTGGTCGGGGCTATCTTTGTTTTATGTTCAACTCAGTGAGATTTGGTTTATGATTTTTTAATGATTTCTTCTACTCTGGAAACCTGTATCGGATAGAGGTCGATCGGGACCGCCTCTCTCCCCATATTGGAGAAGACCATAAACCTGGCACAGTTCTCTCCGCCATTTCTGCAGTATTTTTCTTTCATCTGCTCAGCCCTTTCGGGTATTTTTGACATCCTGTTATTGAAGAAAGGACATTTCGGAAGGCAAACGCAATCAACCATGTTCATCGTCTCCTTGATCCCGATATTATCCGCGTTGAATTATAAAACGATTCTTTTTTCAAAATCAAGATTGATTTTTTTCCAACACAGGAAAAAAATTCAAGATATAGGTGGAAAAGAATAAATTGTGGGTCGATTTCAGAAAGATCAGAAAAAGAGGCATGAAGTATTGTTCTCTTTTTCGTAATTATCAAACGAGATAATTACCGTCGATACGCATGGCATCGGGTTAAATATTACAGAAGGTCAATTTGAGATCGTGAAGAAGATATCAAGACGACAGATTATCATCATTATCATATTGTGCCTGCTGACACCCGTGATACTCCTCGGCATGTACGTCGCTCATCCCCATTTCAGGGTTGGAATCGTTCTCGTGGATAATGTTGATGTTTATTACGGAGAGGTGGTAAGAGAAGGATACGAGCACTATGACGATTATTTCGACGCCAGGGTCCTCCCCGTAAGATTTACCACCGAGAATGTGAAAAATAACGGGCCCTATTTCCTCAATTCGGATTTCTTCAGACATGGCAATCCCAAAAAACTGCAGGAAGAATATGATGTTGATATCATACTGTTCGTGACACATCACCAGATCAATAACTGGGACAATGGGGGCGGAGGTTATTGTGGAGAGGCAAATCCGAAGACCAGAAGCGCTCTGATGACAGTATACGATTTCATGGGAGGGGGACATGAGAACGACCGGGTAATAAAGCACATTGCACTCCATGAGACCTTCCATGTGCTGGGCTACACCCACAATTCACAGGACAGGTCCGGGATCATGCAGTATGACACAAATATAGATGTGCTGGATCTGGTTCCATTTTACGAGATTCAGCTCCCTGCCAGGGCAATTGGATTCTGGATGATCAACGATCTGCAATTCGGCACTGCCAGGGTGATATATCAGGGAATATTCGCTCTTTCCATGATGCCTTTGATGACAGGGATAACGATCTCCGCTCTGAGAGGTTACAGGCTAATATTGAAGAACAGAAATGGCCTAAGGGGATTGATAATAATCATTCCCTTGCTCCTATTGATGATCCTGATCATCGTGGAGTCTTTCCGATATCTTCTGATTCTTTCCACTCTTGTCCTGATGATACCTCCATTTTATCATGTGTATGAAATGGGTATCGGCGCCCTGGTGGACCTTTCCGGCAGATGGAGAAGGTCCGTTTTCCACAAAAGGTGAAAGATAACGATTCGAAATATCGTTCTTTCGAAAACTGGAACAAATTACTGAAACCATTGATATGATTTATAATCAGGTTCCCGTTAACCCACCAAAGGGTGACCTGACATGAGCTCCGAGGAAAAAACCGGCAGGGATTTCATACGGGAGATCATAGATGAAGATAACAGGACAGGCAAGTACGGGGGCAGGGTTCACACCAGATTTCCCCCCGAGCCCAATGGTTACCTCCACATCGGACATGCCAAATCCATATGCCTGAATTTCGGTATAGCGGAGGAATACGGAGGATTATGCAACCTGAGGTTCGATGACACCAATCCGGCAAAGGAGGAAGACGAATATGTCAGGTCCATCCAGGAAGATGTAAGATGGCTCGGTTTCGACTGGGAGGACCGTCTCTACTTCGCATCGGATTATTTTGATCGCATGTACGAGCTGGCCGAGGACCTCGTAAAGAAGGGAAAAGCATATGTGGATGACCAGACAGCCGAACAGATAAGCGAAAGCAGAGGAACCCTCACGAGGCCGGGAACTCCCAGTCCGTACAGGGATAGGGAAGTGGAGGAAAATCTGGATCTGTTCAGGAGAATGAAAGCAGGAGAATTCGGGGACGGGGAAAAGGTCCTCAGGGCACGAATCGATATGTCCCACTCCAACATGAACATGAGGGATCCGGTGATGTATCGGATCCTCCACAGGAGCCACCACAGGACAGGGGATAAATGGTGCATCTATCCCATGTATGACTGGGCTCACGGACTGGAGGATTCCATAGAAAAGATCACACATTCGATCTGCACCCTGGAATTCGAAAACCACCGGCCCCTCTATGACTGGTTCCTGGAAAAGCTGGAAGTATATCGTCCCCAGCAGATAGAGTTCGCAAGGCTGAACATGACCTACACGGTGATGTCAAAGAGGAAGCTTCTGGAACTTGTCCGGGAGGGAAGGGTAAACGGATGGGACGATCCGAGGATGCCCACCATATCCGGGATGAGAAGAAGAGGGTATCCTCCCGAAGCGATCAGGGATTTCTGTTCGAGAATAGGTGTTGCCAAGGTCAATTCCACCATCGCATTCGAGCTTCTGGAGCATTGTGTAAGGGATCACCTCAACCGCACCGCTCCAAGGTTCATGGGTGTTCTGGATCCCGTCAAGCTGGTAATAGAGAATTTCCCGGAGGATGAGACACAGGAGATGGACCTGGTAAACAATCCGGAGGATCCTTCCGCAGGAACCAGAAAGGTTCCGTTCACGAGAGAGCTCTATATCGAGAGGAAGGATTTCATGGAGGAACCTCCCAGGAAATTCTTCAGACTGGCTCCCGGAAGGGAGGTTCGGTTGAGGAATGCATACCTGGTGACCTGCACGGATGTAATCAAGGATGGAGAAAAGGTGGAGGAGATCATCTGCAGGATGGATCCCGATAGCAGGGGAGGCTCTGCTCCTGACGGAAGGAAGGTCAGAGGGACACTGCATTGGGTTTCCAGGGACCTCTCCGCGGATGCCGAGATCCGTTTATATGACAAGCTATTCACGGTAGAGGACCCCTTAGGAGAGGAAGGGGACTGGAAGGATTACATCGATCCTGAATCCCTGGAGGTCCTGAAAGGATGCAAGGTTGAACCGGCAGTCAAGGAGATGAAAGCAGGTATCCCTTTCCAGTTCGAGAGGACCGGATACTTCATAATCGACAGGGATACCGATGACGATCACCTCGTTATCAACAGGACGGCAACTCTTAGAGACACCTGGGGCAAGATCCAGAAGAAGATGTCCTGAATTGGTGGAACTTGCGGCTAAGAAAAAATTATAAAGTAATTAATCATACGCGGGTCTTGCGAAAGCAAATGGATGCTCCCGTAGTGTAGCGGCCAATCATGCTGGCCTCTCGAGCCAGCGACACGGATTCAAATTCCGTCGGGAGCACCATTCTTGATTGATATTTGGATATATTGATGATCCAAATCTATGAATGTTGAAAAAAGAGGTTTATTAAGATTTATCATTATTATTTATCTTATAACCAATAATTTTCTCCCAGGAAAACACCAACATACATACACAGAATTGCACATTTATATTAAGAAAAAGCTAATTTAATAAATCAAACCTATTGCTATACACCCGAGGGGTGTTAAGATGAATCGAAGGACGCTTGCAATCTCTGGACTGTTTATTTTCTCGATACTGATGTTATCGATGATCGTTGTTATGGTGCCTGCCGCCAGCGGTGAGGAGTCTTCCTCATCTTCAATAATCTATATCAAATCAGATGGCAGTATATCACCATCAACAGCTCCCATTAAAAAATGGTGGAATTATTATTGGTTGACAGACGATATTGTTGGATCTATATATATAGAAAGATCCTGCATGGTGTTGAATGGAAAAGGACACACCCTTTCAGCACCTGATGGGGAACAGGATGAATATTATGGAATATACATAAAGGATCAAAAGAAAATCACAGTTGAGTATTTAGAGATTACAGGTTTTTACGATCCTGATGGAAAACATGGAATAGGGATTTTATTGGACAATGTTAAATGTAGCAATATAATCAATAATAAGATTATTAAAAATGAAAATGGAATTAAAATTCGTAATTCCAACTGTAATCTAATAAAATGCAATTATGTAAAAGATATAGAATACATGGGATTAAGAGTGGATGATTCTAAAAATAATAAAATTATATCAAATAGTTTTATCAACACCCTTAAAATATCCATATATTCCCCCGATGACAATAATAAATTTTATTATAATAACTTCATAAATTACAATGATTACAATAATGGAAATGGACCTTGGGTTAATGACTATGACGAAGGAACCGATGATGGAGGAAATATCTGGCACGATGGAAATGGAAAAGGCAACTATTTCGGCAATTACAAAGGTGAAGATAATAACAATGATGGAGTAGGAGATACAAAACTCCCAATGGCAGGATTAGATTATTATCCGCTCATGGACGAGGTCGAGGATTGCATCTACGGAGAGATCCAATGGTTGAAGTATGAGGTCAGAAACACCGATGCAAAATGCTGTATCAAGGCCAAACTGATTTGCCCTGTCAATAAGGCCAAATGGAATCTGATGAGATCTGATCTCTATGAAGCATGGGGAAAAGATAAAAAAGCAGAAAAATTCGATGAAAGGGCTCTGAAATTCCTGGACCTCTTTGAAAAAAAGGTAGATAGGTTTGAAAATAAGGGATACCTGACCGAAGATGAGGCCGAATACCTTCAAAGTCTATCTGAAGAGATCGCAGACATGATCTGATTGGATCATCAAAACAAAGAATCGATATCTGGACTGTTTCTATCATTTTGGTCCATATAATTTTTTTTCATGTTTTTTACTATTTATTTACAAAATTTTACATTTTCACTAATACCATAAAAAAGGGGTTACACATTTAGGGCTTACAGATATATACCACCCAAATCTATATAATAGTAAGACGAGGGGGAAAGATCCTAATTGTATATTCTCTCACACCTCTCTCCTCTCTAATCCCCCACTTCCCCCCCGTCTTTCTCTTTTGTTATACCCTTATTCCATAATCTATATCATCACAACGGAGTTTAACCTAACCAGAAAAGAATAAATTTTAGTTAATATGAGGTGATATCTTGATGATGAAATCCTCAATACTCATCATTTCAGCCCTGCTTGTATTGACTCCAATTGCCGGAGCAATCGATTTTACTCCAATCAAGGAAGATGAGAAAACCGAAGCAGATCTCGATATCCAGAGGTCCTGGGATTATAAACATAATGAAGAAGAGCTCCCGTGGTGGGAAAGGACCTCGATGGATAAAAACAGGAACGGGATATCCGATGTCCTCGATCCCTACGCGGAGCTTCCTTTGAAAGACCATGTTGAAATTGATCTGACAGTATCATATTCCAGGGACCTCACCACAAAAGACCTGGAGATACTCTCGGAAAGAGGCATCCAGGCATCGCATGTTATCGACCTTATAGACTCGGTAATCATCCACCGACTACCCTCATACAGGATATACGAGATGCTACAAATCGAGGATGTCGTATTCATAGAACCACTGGGAGTTCCACTTCTATACTCGGATATAGCAACTCCAACGGTAAGGGCGAAGCAGTCGGAGATGTATTCCCCTCAAACCGCATGGGACCTCGGATACACCGGCAAAGGTGTATCCCTTGCCGTGATCGACACCGGGATAGACGATGAACATCCGTCACTCAGCGGAAAGTTCCTCGGGGGGGTGGATATGACCAAGCCGGACAACCTCCCTTTCCTATACCCGCAGGACGGATCCTTCAATCCTGATGATATTCAGGGACATGGTTCCACCTGCGCAGGAATTGCAACCGGCACCGGAGGAAACGAGGGCCTTTATCAGGGAACAGCTCCCGGAGCAAGACTTGTGGATGTGAGGATAGGTACCCAGATCGGCTACGCACCGGGAGAATTCTGGGTGGGTGCGGTTTCCGATCCCCATATCAAGGACGGCACACTGAGAGGTATCAGTTGGGCAACCGAGATGAGCGACTCCCAATGGCAGAACGGGGGAGATGAATACAGGGGAATAGATATCTTCTCCATATCCTGGGGCATTGACATCGGAATGGACTCGGACGGAACAGACCAGTACTCCCGACTGCTTGACGCTGCGGTTGAAAAGGGAGTGATCGTGGTAAATGCAGCGGGTAATGATGGACCATCCAACACCGGTTTCAACGGTCTCTCAGCCTCTTCCGAGGCCATTATCGTGGGAGCAACCGATGACAATGATACCCTGGAACACGAGGATGATGTCATTGCATTCTATTCATCAATAGGACCAAGAACCGACGATGGCGATAACAATCCCTTCGACGAGCTGAAACCCGATGTTTCCGCCCCCGGGACGCATATTATTAACATGCAGCCGGACACCCAGAGGATCACGGGAGATGCATCTTCAAACGGATACGGAAACAGGGGATCGGGAACCTCCTATTCAACTCCTCTCGTGGCAGGAGTAATCGCATTGATGCTGGAAGCGAATCCCGAGCTGGAAGGGGAGAACAACCTCGTAAAGGAGATCCTAAAATACACTGCAGAAAAGAAGAATCCGGCCTACTATCCCGAACTGGATCCTTTCTGGGAACCTGAATTCGGTTACGGCGTTGTTGATGCCTACAATGCTGTCAGGCTGTCAAGAACGGTGAATTCCGCAGAAGATTTCAACCCCGACCTGCAGGCCCATATTATAAATGTATCGGGAATAGGGGAGATTAAGCCCTTTTACACTTACAATACTTCCTCGCCGTTTGAACTGAGAGGATTGGGCTGGGCCAGAATGGGAGACTATCAAAAAACCGAATACAGGGTAGACGATGGTGATTGGGAACCGATCGAAGATCAGATCGAAGGTCCGTTCAATCCCTGGGTTGTGAAATTGAATCTTGACAGAGGCCAATACAGGATATCGGTAAGAAGCGTGGGATCCGGCGGTTCATCTTTGTACTCATTCATAGACCTGGACATTCTCGAATCCGAAACCGGAGAACGGGAGGGTATCGGCGGCTCCTCCTTAACCTGGATGATTATCGGAATGATCGCCCTTGCGGGAGCGGCCGTTTACCTGTTCTACAGGCACAGAAAGAAATGATGCCTCATCTCTTCTGAATAAAAGTATTCAAGGTGACCTTTCCTATGTCCGCCCCGTATGCTCCGATCCTGTCAATTGAGTTGATAACATAGGCAAGTAGCACGGCTTCGTCGGAAGGAAGCTTGAATACCTTCTTCATCCATGGTTCCAGCTTGGCCGTAAGTTCCCTTGCCCTGTCAATAACCTTGTCAGCAAGGGAAAGATCCTGGGAGAATAATGAGATCACCGAATCCGAAAATATCTGCTTGGCCCTGATACCCTCATCATAGATCTTCCTGGTCAGGTTCTCGTCGCCGATGTCTTTCACCATTTTCAGATATCTTGCAATGGATACGGCATGATCTGCAACCCTCTCGACTATCCTCGATGAGATCATGTAATTGAGTGCATCCTCCGTTGACATCTTGGTCTTATCAGCTACCTTGGGAGACATGGTTACCATGTTGTATTCCTTGTGGATAAGCCAGTTGATCCTGTCAACCTCCATATCCCTAATTATTACATCATCCAACATCTGCATGTTCATATCCTTGAGGCCGTGGAGAGAATCTTCCACCATCTTCTCGGTTATATAGGACATCCTCTTCAATCCGGTCCTTACGGAGAAATCCGCCGGATCTATAAGGTCCTGTAACTTTATCATGTCCTTCTTTTCCTCGACTATCTCCACTCCCATTACCAGCCTTGTGAACTCTCTAACGGTCCTGGCAAGCTGCGGAGGAATGGCACCTTTGGATGTGACAACGATCGAGGTAACGCCGGAAACATAGGCCCCCACGAGCCTCCTCATCAAAGCATCCGAGTTCTCCTCCCCTGTCAATCTGACCTCTCCAACAACGGATTCCCTGAAAGAGATCGGCTGGGGAGAGAGTATCAGATGTCCGTTTCTGTCCTCCATGATATTCAACGAGCTTCCCGATGAGATCCCGTTCTTCTCTGCCCATTTTTTCGGAAGTGAAACGATGAACGTGGATCCACCTGAAATCTGCACCTTGCGGGTCTCCATGAATGCACCTCGGGGAGAGAGAATATAGATGTTCTATTAGATATATATATCCACTACAGAGACTTCGTCGGAATCCTCAAAAACCCATTCAATTACATTGTTTCCGTAAATATAGGTAGAGATGGAACCTTGGGAGCTATCCTCTTTCTGAACAACAACATCCGACGGAAACCAGCCGAAAACAAGATAGGATTGTGGCTCCACAACAAGCCAGATACCCAGATGATCCTCCATCAGCTGGAACGGAATATCCATTCCGTACCTCTCATCTATAAGGTCGAGCAATGATGGATCCCTTCCTATATAGACAGCGTTGAAGGCATGATGAGAGGTGATTATTACCCTGGCATTTCCTCCCATGATCGTGATAATGGCTCCGAAAAGCATGGAATAGTCCTCACAGTCCCCTCCCCCCCTGGCGAGGCAGGTAAGAGGCGATATCCATTCGTTGGATCCCGTATCGGGGTCCGATCTGTATTCCACGGAGGAAATAACCATTTCGAAAGCATCTGCAATATCCTGAATCGTGAAGCGGCCGTCATTGAGACCGGTGTCGTTGACGATCTTTTCAAGTCCCTCAATGTCCTTTTCTATCAGATTGTTTACCTTGTCGTAATAGAAAGGTCTGTTTGAAACGTATTCAGGATCTGTCTTGCCAGCTGTGAGCGGAATGAGGTGAAAATCGGATTCCTCGAAATCGAGACCCGTCTTTCTTACCCAGGAAGCGGGGCCCTCTACCAAAATATCCATGTAAAGCTTGTAGGTAAGAAGTGAAGGATCGGGGCCCGGTTCCGGTACAGTTACAAGAAGATGTCTCAGGTATCTCTGATGGCCGGGTTCGACATATTTGTTCACCTTCCCTGAACCGTTGTAATTCCATCCTGTTTCATAATATACCCTTTCCACATATACTCTGGAGGATCCTTCGTTCTTCAAGGAAAGATTCAATACCGAGCCTATGCCGGGAATGGCATCCAGTTTCTCTGAGGTTCCGTTGATGGGCCAAAGTAACCTGCAGGAGAAAGGAGGGACCGCTCCCGGCCTTATGAAAAGGGGCCGTTCTTCTTCTTCCAGCGGTCTCTTCTCGTAGATCGGGATGCTGAGGTCTTTCTCCGTGAATCCTTCCCTCTCATTCTGCTCGAGAATGTATTGCAGATAGAAATAGAGACCTGCCAAGGTCCCGGTCATGATCATCAAGAGGAGGATCATGGTCAGGATGAATCTCGCCCATCCCGCGGTGTCTTTCTTCTTCCTGGCAGCCACATTCGGAGAAGGTCCTTTTCAGTTTTCAAGGTTTTGGGAACTCTTTTATCTTATGCAATACGATCCGACCTTGTGCAAGGAAGGATATTCGACAAGGAAATGATGAAGGAGAGGGTTGACAAGGAATGGGAAGAAGTTGGAAAAGACACCCACTGGGAATGCATACGCTGCGGGGAATGCTGCCGCAGGCACTGGTCAGTGGACATTACATGGATCGAATTCAGACGATTGGTAAACGATCCGGATATCAAATTCTACCCGGACTTCAAAAAGGAGGTGCATCCGGAGACCGGCATGGACCATCCCTACTTCATGATAGTGGATCGATGCCCCTACCTGAAAGGATCTGCAACCTGTTCTCTACATCCCGGTTGGTTCTATACATGCGCCACCTATCCTTTCCTGTTGACTCCGGAGGGAAAGCTCCTTTACCATTCACAATGCAGAGGAATTGGATATGGAGATATCGTGGATCCGGAGAAAATGAAAAGAAGGATCATGAAAGAAAGAAAGAAAGCTGGAATGATAATCCCCGATGAATAAAACCGATCCGTATCACCGGATGATCATGCTCCGAGAAGACCTCCCATGGATTCCTTTTCCTCATCTTTTTCTTCGAGATGTTCCAGGGCTTTTATCGAACCCAGACTGGAGGTCGATTCGTCATACTGGTATTCCTCTTCTCCTGCCTGCATGCTCCTTACGACATCCTTGGAGAAAGGAATGATCATGGTTGGTATGTTAAGATGAAGCAATAGCTCCTGACTGATGGACCTCCGTGTAAGTGATCCGAAAACGGATTCCTCCGTGGAGCCCATTACCACGATGGATGCACTCTCCTGTTCCACGGCCATCAGTATGTTTTCAAGCACATCTCCCTCCTTGAACATGAGCTTTATATCAACTCCGTAGTTCTTGGCGACTTCATTATAAATTCTCAATGCCTTCTGGCCGTCCCTGAGGTTGGAACCCGGGGTCTTAATAAAGAGGGCCGTGACCGATGCTCCCATCTTCTTTGCGGTTTCCATCACATAGGGAGCGGTATATCTGGCGGGATAGGATGAGGAGGTCGGAGCAAGAACCGTTGATCCTGCGATTCCCATTTCAACAGCCTCCCCATTTGCGATCTTGAACTCCCTGAATCCTGTGGATGGCAGGAATACCGGACTGTGGTACTCCTCGCCCAGAACTTTGGGTTTGGTTATGTCGGCCTTGTAAACAAGAGTCCTGTATGGGAAAGGTATCTCAACACCGTTTTTGTCGAACGAATCCTTGATCCTCTTAAGAATATCCGACTTGATGACCACCATGTCCCTGGCTTCCGGTATCCAGAACCATATGGTCATTATCTGGGCGGAATCACCGAACTCCTTCATCAGAACATAGGGCGAAGGTGTGTTCATGACAAGGGGATGCTTGTGAAGTATGTCGAGTATCAGTTTCTCGGCAAGCTTCCAATCGGAATCATATGAGATTCCCACATCGAAATGCAGGGCAACCTTGGGCGAGTCCCTGGTGTAATTCCATACCTGGGACGAAGCAATAACGTTGTTGGGGATCACTATCATCTCATCCTCAGGGGTTTTTATCCATGTTGATCTCAACGAAATGTCCTTTACATCTCCCCAGGTTTCGTTCCCGCCCCAATCGATCCTAATTCTGTCCCCGATTATGAAGGGTTTGTCAAGGGCTATCATTATTCCCGCCGCAAAATTGGCAACCGTGTCCTGAAGACCGAATGCAAGGGCGAAACCTATCAACCCCAGTGAGGTTGCTATGTAGACCAGATCGAATCCCAGAAGGGTCAGTCCAAGAAGGGCTCCTATGAGATATATCCCAACCTTGATTATCCTGCCCACAACCTTGCTGGCTGCCTTTGTGGTCCTGTCCTTTCCTTTGAAGGTCGGTTCGGTCAGTGCAACGAACAACTGCGCGATCAGATAAGCGAACAGGAGCACCATTATGAAAATCAGGGATTTCGTGAGCCAATTGAAGGGTTCCAGTTGATCCAGGGAAAAAGTGGCAATAAGAGAAAGATAGAAACCGACTACCAGTATAGTCAGCTTCGTGGGGAACCGCAGAGACCTGAAGAGACTGTATTTGCCGGCTTTGGAGAATGAATCGCTCAAAAGGTAATAGATCAATGCTCTGAGAAGGGGTTCCACGGCAAGTATGACAAAGATGATCAAGAATCCCAACACTATTCCAAACTGAAGGAACTGCCATCCGTCGTAGGTCCTATCAACAATCTCGATGTCTGTACCGAGGCCGATATCGATGGAATATACAGCCAGAAGAAAAAACAGTAAAACGTATGCTATTGACAAGGACCTCCTCAGCGGGACCTCCAGTGTCCTTTTGATCCTCCTTCTAAGGTGAACCTTCTCAACCTCGAGCTCGTCATCGGTCTTCTTCCTTTTTCTCTTCATATTCTTTATCTGGCCTCTGACGAACAACTCACCGATGTTGCGGGATATCAGCCTCGGAAAGATAATGGCCAGTATTATGCCCAGAAGAAGTATACCTCCGGCTATAAGGACATCCTCAAGGAGAATGTCGGGTCCGAGCACAGGCTCCTCGAGCCACTCTAGGTCCATCCCACCATCACCTTGTGAGTAACTGTATTATTATCAATCCGTTCGAGCATAAAAGGTTTTGCAGTACATGGATGAACCATTTCACCGATAATTTCAATAAAGGTCTCAGGTATCTCTCGACCATGGCACCTGCGGGGGAAAGGAAGACAAACAGGGTCTTGATCGGGGTCGGAATTGTAATCCTGCTTCTGGTGGCCGGTGGATTCCTGTATTCGGTCCTGTCCGGTGAAAGCAGTCCGGGGAAAGAGGAAGAAAAGGATGAGGAACAGGGTTTCTCTGTTTATACTCAGTTCCCCAACATACCTGTTACGGACCTGGATACCGCCAACAACGAACCTGCTCTTGCAATCAATCCCACAGACCCAATGAATATCGTTGCGGGTTCCAATGATTACGGAACCCCCAGCGGAGACGCCTGGTGCGGTTATTACTGGTCAAAGGACGGTGGCGAGACCTGGGGAAGGGACCTGATCCCGGGTTACGACGGGGACAGGAGTTCTCCTCTGTGGAGGTTTGCCGGAGGAGGTGATCCGGTACTAACCTTTGCTCCGGACGGAACATGCTACATGGCGGGAATCGTGTTTCAGAGAGATCCCGCGATCGGCAACATTCTCAAGCCCGGATCCGGAATATTCGTCGCAAGATCGGACAACGGTGGCGAGAGCTTCGATATGGTATCGCTGGTCATATCATCCATTTCCAACTACGTAACCTTCCATGACAAGGAATGGATAGCCGTTGACCCAACAACCGGTGATGTTCACGTAACATGGACCGCTTTCCAGCTATACGGCGTATCTTCAGCCATGGCCCATTCGGTTTCAACGGACAGAGGGGAAACCTGGTCCAGGCCCCAGATCATCTCCGAGATAACCAGGAAGGAGAGGCAGGTTCAGGGATCACAGGCGGAGGTAACACCAGACGGCGTGCTTCATGTTTCATGGATAGAATATGACATCGGTTCCCTGAGGTATACCAGATCAACGGACGGCGGAGCCAGCTTCGAACAGGTTCGCACCATCGCATCGGTCACGCCTCTTGACTATTTTCTTCCAAACGGCGATTACAGAACACCTACCATGTGTGATATGGCAGTCGATAACACCGAGGGAAACAGAAGCGGGTCGATCTATATCGCATGGCCTGATCAGAGGACAGGTGAAGCCGATATCTACATGGTGGCATCCTACAACGGGGGTGATACCTGGATCTCACCCGTCAAGGTCAACAACGCAACGACAGCAATGGACAATGATCAGTTCTTTCCTGCAGTTGCAGTCGGCAATGACGGATCCGTACAGGTCATGTTCTATGACAGAAGGGATGATCCCGAAAATGATCTGATTTCTGTTTATTTCGCCATATCCAGGGACGGAGGTTTGACCTGGGAAAACATCAGAATGCAGGATGAACCATTCGACGGTGATAATACAAGAGGTCCTTTCATCGGGGACTACCTGGCCCTGGCTTCGGGTCCCGGCTGGACAGTTGGAGTATGGTGCGATGCAAGGGAGGGGACCCCTGAAGCTGTCAAATCGGATATATGGATGGGGAGGGTGATCTACTCCGAGGAAGGTGAACAGAACCTGGGGATTATCTCATAGTCATTTTTCGACCTCTCCCGTAATGGACATCCTGCCGCAGACTCCGACATCATCGAACGTAGCTTTCAACTTGGAATCGTCCTCCACAAGGGGAACCCTATCCTCATCGGGGCAAAGGGTTGCCGGGGCGTAGGTGACTTTATTGTACGGTCTACGTTTTTTTTCAGCAGGCCTCAATACAAGATAAATGATACCTGTCAACAGCGCAGATCCGAGCACGGAAAGCCAGTAGATACCGGGATCACCGGCTATGGACTCGGAAATGGCATCCGGTTCAACAAGATCCCTGAATCTCACAAGATATTCAAGAACGATGGAAAGCAGATCCATGAACAGGAATCTCGTGTGATGCTCCTTAATTATTGTCCGGCCATTATCGCCGATTGTCAGTACCTGAGGATAGCTCCCAGACCGCCAATGGACTCAAGGAAGGAGGAATCCTTTACGAATTCAACCGTGGCGTCGGTCCTCCTTGCCAGTTCATATAGTTCCTCGACAAACTCAACTCCTGATACAGGTCCCCCGCATAAAGGACATTTTGCCGGGGCTTTTGTTCTGGCATTGAGGTTCTGGCACCTCTCGCAGATCCATCCTGGAATGGATGTACCCTCAAGGATCAAAAGCACCTCCACCCGTCCCTGCTCGAGAGCTTTCTGGATATCTCCTTCCCCGTATGCGGAAGGTTCACCTTTCATTATAGCCGCTTCAAGCTTCCTTACAAGTTCGTCCTCCTCCCTGCGTTCGTCGGCCGAAGCCAGTTCATCCGTGAGTTCGAGTAGATCCCCGGAGGAGATCTCCATGTCTACATCCAGCTCTCCCATCATCATATCGGAGATATCCTGGGGAAGCTCATCCATAAGCTGTTTTTTCGCCTCGCCCGGACCTGCAACGACAATTCCCCTCAGACTTTTCAGATCATCCATGGATCTCAGATCCTCCACAACTTCCGAAACGAAGGATTTTATAGCCCCCCTTCTGAGACGGTTGAATCTCATCTGGGACATCCCTCCTTTCTTGTGTTTGTTCATCAGGTCGATGGATGATCCTCCCTCACTCTCTATCATGGAGGACCTCACTATCATGAGCTTTGCTTCCCGGGAATCCATAAGCAGGAGGCCGTAATCCTCGAATTCGTCCTTGAGTCTGGCAAGCGGCAGGAGGTATGGAGAAGTATCAAGGACCATCTTCCTCTGAGGTGCCGCGGCAATCCTGTACTCCTTTAAAAATCCGGAGCATTTCGAGGCAAAGATGACAAGCCCCTTCTCGCCTTCTGCAGGGGCCCTTTCGATAATTTCCCTAACCTGTTCCATGGTAGGTCCAAAGCATTCCAGAAGATCCCTGCCGATGGCCTTTCCTATCGAATTTTCCCTCTGCCTGACATAGGAACCGTTCAGATCCCTGTCGGATTTGGTGGCCGTGGGAAGGTACAGGGACAGGAAAACATCTTTCTCGCTGTAGAGCTCCGAGAGCTCCCTGAGGTCTATACTCGACACTGGCACTGCTGTACTGAAACCGGATCCGCCATCGGAGGTCATGCAATGCCAACCGATGATTTTGGTTAAATATCTTCTGGGGGCTTCTCCCTCTTCCAGGAGAAACGAATGATAATTACAGCAATCCCCAATATTACCAATCCAATTAGAACATAGACCCATGATGGGACATCCTCGTAGACCACAGGATCCTGTTGAGGTTCCTCTTCGGGATCGTATCTGAATTCGAAATTGATCCCTCCTCCCATAAGATCGATGGCAGAAGGGTCCTTTGAATTCATTTCCATTGTTCTCTTGTCAAGAGACAAGTGGTTCCCGAGTTGCTCGGGTGAGATCGAAAGCGGCATGATCTCCCAATCGGCGGGAAGCGTGATGAAAAGGTCCACCTGGAGATCTTCTTCGGGAATAGATTCAAGGGAGGACCCGAAGGATGATATATCGACATCGATGGAATCTTCCCTATAAAGATCGATTGTCATGGAGGCTCTCATTGTGATCCTCAGTTCGGAACCATCGGTCAATCCCTCATGCATGTATTCGATCGTTGCCTCAACTCCCTGACCAAATGAGATTGGCGGGGTCTTTTCCAGTCCCTCTATCAGGGGATCCAGGATCAAATCGACTTCTGCGGCATCCACATTTCCCGAGGAGTCAATGTCGCAGGAATCCAGAATGAGGGATTCAAGTGCCGGATCATAATCATATGTGGATATCGACATCTCCACTTCTCCCGTGGAATCTATGCTCAGGGACATGTCAACGATCCCACCCGTTGCAAAAGGGAACAGGTCCAACTGGAAATCCTTTCTGTCAGGACAGATGTCCTCCTGCCATCCGCCTTCGCCTTCTTCGATCCTTGAGGATCCGTGAACAAGGACCCCAGGTTCGAGGACAGGTCCCCGAACCTCGATGAAAACCGAATTGTCGGAGATCCCGTGATCCTCTATCGTGGAAAAGGTTCCCTCCATCTGCCGGACGCTTGTGGGATCGTACCTGTAAGAGCTGTCACCGATGACGAAGGTGTATTCCTCCGAACCTTCGGCAAAGGGCGTACCCTCAAGATACATCTTCAGGATTATGGAATCTCCTCTTGGATTTGCTTCCATTCTGATAATATCGATGTCCGGATCGCTTCCCGATCCCATCTCAATGAAATTGAACTTCACATCTCCTTCGGAATCTGTCAAGGAGACCTGGTAAGGAGTGACCGACTCGGATCCCTCGCCTTTCACCACATCGTAGTAATTCTCTTGGGTGAGCTCCGAACCGGAATCCAGGAGGTATTCCACTGCCGATCCGTTGATCTCGAGGTTCCCATCCTCCATGATGATCTTCTGCACCACCATGGACATCTGATTACTCTCGACCTCCACATCCACCTCATCGGTGAGATCCTCTCCGTCACTTGACCTAGTGACCATTATCGTACCATTGTCGTAGGAGGCCGTTACCCCGCCAACTGAAACGGTATAGAGATAACCGAAATCAGGGCTGATATCCTCCTTCATGGTCAGATATGCCTCCACCCTGGCCACCCTTTCGAAAGTCTCAAGCGAAATGATATCGATCTCCTCATGGCCGGAAGCGCTTCTTTCCTCGATCGTATATGCCCTGACATCGCCCCTGCCATCAAGAATTATCTGTCCGTCATATGATGCCTTCGCAGGAGCGGAAAAAAACATTATACTAAGAGAAAGCAAAACAACTGCCGGTGCAAGGGCCCTTATCCTCATTATATCTTTCAAAGATATCTTACTAGATATCCTTAACGGTGGAAGGCACCCAAGAACCGCTTCCGAAGAAATGATCGATTATAAATCGGCGGTATGGAACATTTTTCCTCTTCAATTTCATTTTCACAGGCTCGGGATCATATCTCACCTTCCTGAGGGCCATTCCGGATAAGGCATCATGATCATTGTCCAGGACAAAATATGTGGAAATGCCTCCGTTCTCGGCTCCGACACTGCCGGGATTGGCGTATATCCTTCCAGTGTTTCCAACGACCATAAGGGGTATGTGGGTGTGTCCGAACATCAGGATATCGCCAGGGACCTCAGAGTAGAAATCGTCCAGAACCTCGGGATAGGGCCTGTCGAAATACGGGACCTTCGATCCGCAGTCATCGGGATGTCTGTGCATGAAATGGATTTCCTTTCCCGAAAACTCCTTAGTAATTGACATCGGAGCATCAAGCTCCTGTAAAAGATCGTCAATTTCCTCCCTGACCCAGTCGTGATGAGGTTTTCTAGGAACATATTGAAGCGGACCCAATTGTGTTCCTTCTCTTGTGTTGATGTCATGGTTTCCCATTACCCATCTGACCCTGCTATCATCCAGAACAATCTCCATGACCTCACGGGGGTTGGGGCCTATTCCCACAAGATCACCAAGGCAGTAGATCCTGTCAATGTCGTGAAATGAGTTCCATATCTCCCTGACAGCTTCAAGATTGCCGTGGAGATCGGAACAGACAGCTACCCTCATCGCCTGTCAAAACTCAGGTTCGAACTTGAACTTTTCGTTTCATCTCCATATTGTTCAATCATGGCCGACCGGCTTGAAGGACCTTGTTCCCTTGCAGGTCTGGGTTTCCTGAAACCTGCTCCGGATCCTCTGCCATGGGAAATGCCACTCTCGATGGTATCATCCCGGTCATCACTCATTCTTCTTTTCCTTCTCATGTAGAGTACACCCACCACCCCGGCCGTACCCAGTATAAGGAGTGTAACAAGGGATATTGCCATGACCTCGATGAATGTGAGTCCGTCCACCTCCACCTCCCTTTCGTATGAATCGCTGTCTCCGTCGGAATCCTCCACTCTCAATTCAACATCGAATGTTCCGCCGAAGGAATACCTGTATTCAATGACCGGTTCGTTGGTCCTCTTCGTGTTTCCGTCTCCGAGGTCCCAGATATAGGTAAGGGTTTCCACATCCCATGGATCATCGGTGCTCAGTGATGCATCAAGGGAAAACTTTCCACCTCCGAGGTCCTCGGCGGTGAAAACAGCAAACGGAGCCCTGTTTTCAACGGATATCTCCAGGGTGGTGTTCGATCTTCCGCCGTATCCGTCATCAACGGTAAGAACCACCTCGAAGAGACCCTCTGTTCGGTAAGTATGGATGATCTTCTTACCATAGAGCATGGAGCCGTCTCCCATATCCCAGGTGAGATTCGGCTGGTCCATCGCATCGTCGTCATATGATTGGTCACCCGGTATGGTTATCTGGTCGCCTTCCCTCACTTTAAGAGTTACCATCGTGGATCCTGTAAAGTTCGCCGGTCCTGAATTAACCCTTATGGATTCCCTGTCGATGACTGCCACAGGTTCGGAATTCTCCACGATTATCGTCCCGGTCCTGTTCCTCTCGAGACCATTTGAATCCCTTACAATCAATCTGAAAGTGTATGAACCCCTCATATTGTATGTGTGGCTCACGGTTTGACCCGATACCTTGAATCCGTCCCCGAACTCCCAGAGAACGTAGATATCATCCCCGTCAGGATCCTTCCCCTTGTAGTCGAATACCACGGTATCACCGGAATGGATGGTGGTCTCCGAAACTCCCATCTCGGTTCCGGGGGGCCTGTTTACCTTGAATGAGATGGTCCTTGAGGATGCCGCTCCTTCCAGATCGATCACCTCGATCACTGCGGTAAAGGATCCCGTGGATTCGAAGGAGTGATTGAAAACGGGATCCGGACCTGATATGTGGGTGTTGTCGGAGAACGTCACGGAATAGGTTTCAATTGTTCCGTCCCTGTCAAATGAATCGGTGAGATCTATCCGAAAAACCTGATCCGGGATCAATACACCGCTGGGTTCTATGGAATGGACAATAACAGGTTCGGAATTCTCCTGAAGGAATGAAATTACCATTTCCGAAAGCATTCTGTTGGAATCGAGCTCCATAACCTGATCGTTGAATAGGGAAGGTACGGTGATTACCGATTTACCCTTCCCGTACCATCCGGTGGCCAATGCCGCAAAGGGAGGGGTCGTGTAATAAACCGGATTCATCTCTTCTCCCATAACAATCGATCCTTCACAATTGCCCGCAACGGAGGGCAGGTCGTCGCCAAGATCGGAATCGGTGGAGGAGGGATAGAAACCGTTCACCGAACCTTCGGATGTAATGTCTGCGCCAAGAATCTCCAGCAGCCGTCTTGCATTGATGATCTGTTCGGGAGAATTCGGGTCTATCACAAGAAGTATCTCTCCCCCGGCCTGATGAAATGCACTGATCTTCGAAACCTGGGCGTTTTCCAGCTCTTTCTGGGGCTGGATCAGTATGTAACCCTTGTGATCGGAAAGATCGGGGATCGCCTCCGAAAGTCCTGTGTCCAGTGACATCCCGAGAGCAGAAAACCTCTCCACAAGGAGTGAATGATCCAGGAGCATGGACCTGTAGCTGTCCAGATAGAATCTCTTTCCCTCCGCCATCACGGTGACAGCTTCCCCCGATTCGGGAAATCTGGCCTGGTTGCCGTAGATGTCGGAAACGAGTATGTGATATTCAATTTCGATCCCCGATTCCAATCCTGAAGGAATCGCCCCGAACTCCAACCATCCCCGAATATCTCCTTCATCCCTTTCCGCAAGAGGTATGGAATACCAGGATCCGTTGCCAGCCTGTCTGTATTCCAGACGAGGCCTCCCATCCTCCTTCACTGTCTCGATTCCCGTCTGATCTCTTATGAAGAAGGTCAGACCAGGACTTGAAGGTGACAGACTCACTGTTTGCGGAATCCTGTGCCAGATCTCAGGCGGATTTGATTCGGTTTCGAATCTTGCCTCGAAGGATCCGTCCGGAGGAAGATCTACCACATTTCCGTATTTTCCCCTGATCTCGTATCTATATGAAACGGATTCCGCACCGGAAAGCTGGATCGTCTTCAGGTAGACCCCACCCGCACCCACGATGGTATGGTTCGAGGGAACCCCGTCGATGACCGTATAGAGCTCCACCTTGTCCACAAGCGAAGGCGTCATGGAGATCAGCTCGAAGGTGACCGTGGATGGTTCAGGGGATGTCCAATTCAATCTCCTGGCCTCGAGATGCAGATTCTCCACCCTCAGGGCCGCAAGTTCATCCCATGCTGAAATATCAGATAGAACCAGAGGGGAGTACTCACTCTGCTGGTTCCTGATCGTGGGATAATAAATACCAAAAAGCCTCGATGAAGGAGGGTGATTGGATCCTCCGTCCGAGTGAATTAATACCCCCTCTTCCGTCGTAAGAACCCTGTAAGCGGCTTCCCTCACCCGTTCCGGAAATCTGCTGTCCATGCTGAGTATCTCGGCGAACTGATACAGATCGATATACCTGTCCCAACGATTGTCATCCTTCTTCCTGGGGTTGTTTATGAGAGGCATTACGGAATTATACAAGCCCGCATTATCGTAATGAGTGTAGAATATCTCTGAACCTAGATCTTTTATAGGAGGAAGAAGAGAGTTCTTGAATTCCTTGAGGTCGATCGCGGCCAGGGACATGTAGGAATTGGACCCCTCGGGATCATAATGGTCCATATATTCCTTGACAACTCCGGTCAATCTCTCTTCGAGCGGCATCGATGTGTCATTTAGCAGCATTCCCAGGCACCTATCGTAGGGCCATCCGGCTCCCGGTATCTCATCGAAGGAACCGAACATGTAATCAGCGTGATCCATGATCTCGGCCGCCGCTTCAGCCATTCCCATCCAGCAGACATCGAATGAGATAATATCAACAGGCTGGTCGATTGTCGAATCTATTGCGGTTCTGATTGCCTCTCCCATCTCATGGGCATACATCTTATCATCCGATCCACCGGATGTATCATCCTGCATCAATCCGTTTGCCGGACCGTCGGCATGTCCCTCTATTGCTATCATGTAGTGATCAGCGGGATAATTGGAGAGGCCCCACATCAGAAAATCCTTTAACGAATCCGGATCGTCCATATCCACCTCGCCCAGTTCGGGAAGCGATCCCTCGCCGTCAAGTCTGGTTGATCCGAATCCTGGATCAGGATGGTTTTCCACCCTGTATCTCCTGGTATCTGTCCATGTCTCATCGGGATCCCCGGACAGATAGGTACCAAGGTCTATCTGGACAATTATATTGACCCTGTCGGAAGAGCCTATCATCTCCATCTCCTTCATATCTCCGGTGATGAACCTCTCGAGGTTTCCATCACCGTTCATATAGGAGAGAACAGTCCATGTTTCCGGGGACCTTTCGCCGCCACCTTCCGAAGCTGATACCTCCAGTTCGGATTCCGAATCCAATGAAAGACGGAATGTAAAAACCAGTAGAACCGTCAGTGCCAGTACCATTAATTTACGCTTCACAGAGCCTAATCTATGTGGCACTACTTATAACATTATCCGTACAAGTGCCGTATTATGGGTGGTGATTTGACGATCCCTCATTCCTCAAATGACGTATCCTTCAGGCTGGAATCCCTTGATCTCATCACGAGAAAAACAGCAACAAGGGCAACCAGGATCAGTATAGCCAGTCCGATTATCAACAACCCCAACGGGAGTTCATCCTCCTCCTCTTCCGGTTTTGAACCGCTGTCTCCGGGATCCTTTCCGGCCAGATATTCCTCCAGATTGGTGAAGCCGTCATTGTCTGGATCATCGAATGCATCTGACGCATCCAAGGGATTCAACCCGTATTCTATCTCCCAATCGTCGGGCATGCCGTCGTTGTCATCATCGGTATCCATGTTGTCTCCCTTGCCGTCTCCGTCCGTATCATTCCATTCATTGGGATCATTCGGAAACTGATCGGATGTCTGATCTCCTCTGCCATCTCCGTCGCTATCTGACCATTCATCCGGATCGTCAGGGAATGCATCCTCGGAATCGACATAACCGTCTCCATCCCTGTCGGGTTCACCTTCGGTCGCAAACTCCAGAAAAAAGTTGGAGGTGAAAAGTACGTTTCCGTATTGATCCGATAGACCACCGCTTATCTCCAGTGAATATCTCGTAGCGTAGGATAGGTTGACCGGATCAATGGTGATCCGGGTATTCGTTCTACCCGAATCGCTCCAGTTCACTTTTGTTGTGTGATACATCTCTGTTTCCACTTCACTCATTGTATCCAGGTCTATCAATTTGAAATCGAATGTGGACATGTTCAGCCCTATCCCCCACGAGAGAGATATTTCAACTTCCAGGGCAACGGACATCTGATCAGGAGAAGGATATGTATTGGGCATCTCAAGAGACTGCTGCAATTGAGTGATATATTCATATGTCAGGTTCCTCCAGACGATCAGGTCTCCTGAAACCGAAATCAGATCCTCCTGGATTCTCAATACGATCACCTCATTGAAAACCAGGTTCTCCAGAGGGGTTACCACCACCGAGGTGGTATTGGGTTGATGTGAGATTTCAACAGGCATGTTCGAGGTTGCGTTGGTCAGATAGATATGGAGAGTATCCATGTCGGGAACCAGGGGAAATGATATTGTGAAAGCCTGTGCCACCGGGACACGTCCGGTTCCGGGTTGGGGATCGATGGAAACGTTCATATCCCTCTCGACGAGGGTTATGTTGAGATCCGTGATCTCACCGTTTTCCAGGTCCAGATTTCTTCTGAATAACTCGAACCGTTCCTCGAATGCTGTAAGAGAATAACCCGTTCCCGCCGGAACGTCCATGAAGATGTAATAGCCATCATCTCCGGTAACGGTTTCATTGTTATAACCAGGATTGGACAGGTTCAGGGTTACACCCTCCACGGGGACCAGGGCTCCCCTCTCGCTCGAGAGAACGAATCCGGAAAGTGTAGCCCCCACCGGGAGAGGCTCCAGTGATATGTCCAGATTCCTGTCCTCCAACAGGTCGATTGTATACTGCCTTTCAAGGAAACCCTCCCTGGAATACTTTATTGTAAAGGAATTTCCAACATATGATCGGAGGGAATAACTTCCCAGCTCGTCGGTGGTGGCAGAATCGCCCGGATCGAGTTCAACCTTCACTCCTTCGAGCGGGGACATCTCGAGATCAGTAACCCTGCCTGTTACATTTACCTCATTCATGGATGGTCCCGGCAGCGTATAAGGTCCAATAGAATACTGGTCAGGTCCTGTTTTTACATTGAATGTGTATTCAAGAGGAGATGGTATAAGATCGATTCCTTCCACGGTTGCTTCATACTTCACATCTCCCCTTAGATAAATCGGAGTGGGGCTCATGAGGGTCATATTGAAATCCTTACCTCCGGCACTGACATATATCTGGTCCGGGGGAAGATTGTTGGTGGAACCATAGAAAACGGTAAACTTGAAAGGGGTTGTTACATAAGCCTTTGAAGGACTTACCTGCGGGTCCTTGAGGGAAACGTTAACCCACGGGAATAAAACATTCTGGGTCTTGATAAGGTTCCATCCCTCCAGTTCCGCAAATACCCTGTATCTGTGATTTCCTACCGAAAGCCTTGTACTGAATTGGTAGAATTTCCCGTCCTGATATATCTGGTCATTGGGATCGGCCTCTGTCATGGTGTGATTGATACCGTCTATCTCGATCCTGACCATATCGGGGGGTTCGTTGAAGTTGTACTCGGCAATGTACGTGAATTCGGTTGAAGTGTTCCCTTTCTTCGGTTCCACCTTCCATGAATCGAGTTTCGGAGGGAAAGGCCAATTTTTTGTCCACATGGTGAAATTGGCCTCGATGTAATTGTTGCTGAGGTTTCCGTCTCCCACATAGAGTATGGAGACGTTGAGCTTGAATTCTCCCGCGTACGATGTCGTCCAGTTCTGAAATGAAAGATCGATCTCTTCCCCCGATGCAAGATCTGTGAAAGTCCTGCTCATGGCGGAGTGAACAACGTGACCTGTCTTGTTGTCCTTTATGACCAGGGAAGCTCTTCCGGTTTTGTTTGCGGTTGCGTTTCCGATATTTTCAACGGTTATATTGGCAATAAGCCCCAATTCCGTCTGATATGAGCCGCCTTCAACCGGTTTGTTCAGGGTTGCAGTGAGATCCACACTGCCATTTCTAGCAGGTTCGGAGTCCGATAAATCGGATGAAATCATCATGAGGGCTCCGGACAACAATATCAATATTGACGCTAAAACGGAGATACGGCTCATGGGGGATAAAATCCCGTAGGTCTGTATTTAACCTTTTCCTCACTTGCAAGAACTGGCTCTTCATTTACCTGCAAAAACCTTGACAAGCTCGATAATTGTCCCTACGGCGGCCTCCATGGATTTTACGGGCACATATTCCTTTTTGGAGTGGAAGTTCATTCCCCCTGCAAATATATTGGGAGTTGGGAGCCCCTTGTAGGAGAGCATAGCACCATCGGTTCCCCCTCTGATCTTCTTCTGGATAGGTTCGATACCGGCTCTCTTCACGGCTTCCAATGCATACCGGACGGCCCTGGGTTCCTCATCCAGCTTGAACTTCATGTTCCTGTATGATTCCTTCACATCCAGATCAATAACGGACTTGAGATACCTTGCTCTCTGGAGTTCTGCAATGTTCTCGAGTATGTTCACCTTCTCTCCCATTCCCTCCATGGAGAAATCCCTGATCAGAACCTTTAATTTGGCTTCCTCGACATCACCTTCTATTTTGTGAGGATGCAGATAGCCAACGGATCCCTCGGTCATTTCGGGGGATATCGTAGAGGGTATCAAGTCCACAATCTCGCCTATTATCCTGACAGCGTTGACCATCTTGTCTTTGGCATATCCCGGATGAACATTCATACCCTTTACGACATAGGTTGCTGCCATGGCATTGAATGTCTCATCCTCCACCTCTCCGATTATACCGCCATCAATGGTATAGGCCAGGTCCGCATCGAATTTCTCAACGTCGAAGTATTTCGTTCCGTTGCCAACTTCCTCGTCCGGCGTGAAACCTATTCTTATCCTCCCGTGGGGAATGGAGGGGTCCTCAACTAAAAGCTTTAGGGAGGCCATTATCGCGGCAACACCTGCCTTGTCGTCCGCTCCGAGAAGGGTGGTTCCGTCGGATGTAATGATGGTCTCTCCCACATTATCAAGAAGATGAGGATTTTCGTCCACTTTGATCACCACATCCTTGTCCCCGGGAAGAACAATATCCTTCCCGTCGTAGTTCTCGTGAATAATTGGCTTCACATCCTTTCCGGATACATCCGGGGATGTGTCCACATGAGCTATGAGCCCGATGGTGGATGCTTCCTCTTCCTCCGGGAGATTCGAGGGAAGTGTGGCCATGACATATCCGTAATCGTCCATTTCGGCATCCTCCAGTCCAAGATCCTTGAGCTCATCAACCAGTATCCTGAGGAGGTCCTTCTGTCTCTCGGTTGACGGATATCTGTCCTCCACCCCGTCCTCGGAGGTGGTCCAAACCTTTACATATCTGAGGAATCTTTCCAAAACATCGGTCATCTTTTCACCTGTTTTCGGGTAATGTTCGTGGATATGATAACTGTTGCCGTGGATATATTCGGATACCCCCCATGACCGGCCTTTTCTACCCATTGATTTCTGATCTCCCATGGAACCTAGTGAACCCCTATGCCCTGCTTGCCAGTCGAACCTTTCGTCTATGGCCAGGTTGAAGGACATGACAGGTTATCAACTGGTATACTGCGGAAATTGCGGTTTTACCGTGGGTGCGGTCAATTATTTCTAGGGTTTGGCATGCTTGAACTGGACAGGAACCAGGTCTCCAGATACCCATTCCTGGAGACATCAAAGAAAAAGGTCAGGGAAATGGGCCTTACCTTTCAGCAGATGCTTTCTCCGGAGAACCAGAATATTCTGGATAAGGCAGTTTCGAGAATAGAGGATGCTATCGAAGGAAGGGAGGTCCCTGCCGGTGTTAAACGGATGATTGATGAAGTGGAGTCCGATCTGCTGTCGTATCCCGTCTCTAGGTTTCTGGTTGCGGCAGTGGGTGACAAACATCTGATCAAATGGTTCTCGCACAGGGAAGGGGAAAGGGCCAGGGCTTTCCTGCAGAGAGAGGATATGGAGATCGTCAAATCGATCGGATCAGAGCTCGGACTTCCCGTGCAACTCCCTCCGGAGGATCGTAAGGAAAAGGAGACCGGTAAGAAGAGATTCAAAAACGTAAGGGTGATGCTTCACACCGAAAGGAACACCGCTGAAACAAGGACCCTGTGGGTGAGGTTTCCGGATTTCCTGCATTCGCGAAGGAATATCACCGGTTCGACCTGGGACCTGGTAAACAGACGGTTGATATCCGGTCTCGTTGCGGTGGAGAGGGAATCATATATCAGATTGATGCAGGAAAGGATCAGGGAGAGAGTTGAACATGGCCTTCACGACAGACCTCCCGTGCCTGAGGCCCCATATCTGAAAAAGAAAGTGGAGGCATTGGGAGAGATGGTAAAGACAAGGAAGAAGAAGTATTCACCTACCGACCTCGGAAGGATGACCATTACAAGGATTCCACCCTGCATGAGACAGATTCTCGGAATGTCACAGGCGGGAGAGAACCTTCCCCATCACGCCAGGTTCGCGTTGGTCACCTTCCTGAATTCCATAGGGATGTCCGAGGAGGAGATATTCCGTGTATTTTCCTCCGCTCCCGATTTCAAGGAGGATATAGTCAGGTATCAGGTTGAGCATATAACGGGTACATCATCTTCAACGGCATACAGGGTTCCCAATTGCGATACAATGAAAAGCGGGGGTGTCTGCTTCAATCCTGACCGGCTGTGTGAAAAGGAGTGGATGAATTCACCGCTTTACTACTACAAGCTCAAGGGAAGGAAGAAAGCACGCAAGAAGGAAATCGAAGACTATTCTACATGACAATGAATCTCTTCATCATGTAAGCATCGCTTTTGTCCTTGTAGTATTTGGGCAGTATCCCCGTAACCTTGAAACCCCTTTTGGTGTAGAAATCAATTGCCTCCGTATTCTTGGTTCCGACCTCCAGTACTATCGAGGTCATCATCCTTCTCCTTGCGTGATCCAGACCCATCTCGAAAAGTGATGATCCGATTCCCTTCATTCTGTGTTCTTCCCTAACCGCAAGCATCATTATCCTCAATGTTCTACCGTCCAGAGGAGCCCCGATCAGAAACCCGATCGGACCATCGATTCCATCGGCAACAAGGAAACATTCCGGATGCTTCTCGAAGAAGAAATCGAACAATTCCGGTGTATAATCCTCCCTGAGTCTGGTGTCTGCAATATCCTTTATTTCGGATAGATCCTTCCTCTCCACCCTTCGGATGGCGACACCTTCGGGCATCAAAGAAACGCTAATGTCACGATATTGTTTATCTTTTTGGTGGTTTCATCGGATCATACGGGTTTGAAGGAGAATATTACCTCATCCTTGTTTTCCTTATCGATCTTTCCTTCCACATCCTTCCTGAAGCATATTGAACAGATAGAAGTCAGCAAACCGCAGGTAAGCATGTGATGGGAGGCTCTGGAATATTTCAGCTCAATGGTATCGGTTCCTTTAATGGAAGCATTTCCCTTCTTTTTATCCATTGAGACCAGATCGAATTTCCCCCAACCGGTGCTGTTGCAGAGAGGGATGCCGAGGTCGAACATCTTCTTGGGTTCAAGTCCGGCTACCTCCTCGTCGAATTCCTTGATCAGGTTTCCAAGCATCTCCTTTCCGCATCTTTTACCAGCAAGATATGCTCTGTTCTCATTGGATTTGGTAAAATTCCTCAAAATCGAGGACCCGACAACAACGTAATTATCCGCTCCCATCAGTGTAACCCTGCCGGTTTTGGGAGAGAGGGATGCCATTTTGTAGAGATTCTTTGGAGAGGATAGTATCCTCTTTGCCAGCTTGTAGAACTCACCTTCCATGTCAAGGACCATTTGATCATTCCCCTATTTCCTTGCGACCACGTCGATCATGGAATCGAAGAGGTCCCAGGTGGAGAACTCCGGATGGACGGAACAGGATATGGACTTTCCCTCTCCGTATTCCTTGTAAACAATGGCTCCCTTATCCTTGAGAAGTGGATCGTCGTCGTTGTATCTGGCAACAACCACCTCATTGGGGCCGTTTTCCTCATTTACCGATGGATGAATGATATTCAATTTTTTGTCGTATGTGACAGCCGGACCTCTGAAATAAAGTGATGAGAATTGATCCTCGCTGTAGTCCCCAAGCACATTTTCAACGATCCTTCTTGCATTGGGACTATCACGGTATTCCACCGGCTCCAGGTCAACCACGCCGGTCTTTGCCCCGTATTTGGAATGAAAATCGAAGACCCCGAGAGGGGGAGAACCTATGAAATATGGTTTTATGGGAAGAGGTATGGAGATCCTGTTGCCCATTATTGCAACCGATGCGCAAACCGCTACCAATCCTCCTCCGCTCTTTATGTAATCAAGGAGAGTTCCCCTGTATTGAAGTGCAAGCCTTCTCAAAAATGACAGAAACGCAAAGAAGCCTCCCTTGTTGTGTGTTCTCAAAGGAAAAGCTCCAGGCAGGAATAGTACATCATACTTTTCCAGTATATCCATGACCATATCTTTCGGCCCGATTTTTTCGTATTTAACCCCTGTTTTCTTGAATGCTTTCTCCTCGTACCTCTCCCCGCTTGCATTATCGTGGTAGAGGGCTATTCTTGGATACATGCGAACACTCCAGTGGGGGTTGGGCCTACCATGGAAGGCCCCATCTATATATAAATATTATCAGTGAAGAGGAATGGGTCCTTATTTAATATTGCGGCTAGACAATCAAAGAAAGTGATCGATATGGAAAAATCGTTTTGATCGGATTTCAATCGAACCTACAGAATATACCCCTCATAGAAAAAATTTTCTTGACTGGAAATTTGACCATTAATAGAACTTCAGTGCAGTATCTATTGAATCCATTGTGATGTAAAAGCGGGATAGATTATAATATCGGCCTGCCATCAGGAATAGGTGCCCCATGTTCTCGCAAAGAATGGATGGCATAGAGCTGTCCGGTCTAAGAAAAATGTTCGAGCTCTCCACAGAAAATTCCATAAATCTGGGCTTGGGCGAGCCTGATTTTCAACCTCCCAAAGAAGCTGTTGAAGCGGTCGGAGAGGCCATGAGAAGAGGATTCAACAAATACGGGCCCACCAACGGAATAGCCTCCTTGAGAGAGGCCATTTCGGATAGACTCAAGGTATACTGGAAGAACGTGGAACCGGACAATATTGTCGTTACAAGTTCCGGATCCGAGGCCCTGTTCTCCTGCGCCCTTACCTTCGTCGATAATGGTTCGCATGTCCTCATCCCTGATCCCGGTTTTGTTCTTTACAAGCCCCACGTGACAATGATGGGAGCCGTCCATGATGATTATCCACTCTTGATTGAAAATGATTTCAGGCCGGATATCGAAGATATTGAGAGATTGGTCCGGGAAAAGACAAGAGTGATGGTGGTGAACTCACCATCCAATCCCACGGGGGGAATGATAACAAGGCAGGACAGGGATGACATGGTTGACCTGGCCAGGGACAAAAACATCGTGATCATTTCTGATGAGGTCTACGACACCATGACCTACGGTGGCTCTGTTCATCATTCCTTCCTCGGAGTATACGAGAAAGCTGTAATGGTTAACTCATTCTCCAAGATATTCGCCATGACAGGTTGGAGAATGGGGTACATGGCGGCTTCCGAGGAGATTATCTCAAAATTGAAACTGGCCCATTACCATATGGTCGCCTGCCCCTCCACACCCATGCAGTACGGTGCTCTGGCAGCACTAAGAGGATCGGATGGTTTCGTTGACAAAATGGTCAGGGAGTTCCAGGATAGAAGGGACCTCATCACAAGGAGATTGAATTCCATTGACGGTTTCGAGGCCAGATCCCCACCGGGAACCTTCTATTCATTTCCCAGGTTCGAACTCTACAACAACGGAGAAAGGCTGCTGTCAACGGACCTGGCAATGGAGCTCGCCAGAAAAGGTTTGATAAGCTCCCCGGGAATTACATTCGGAAGCAAAGGCGAATACCATATCAGATTCTCCTTTGTGAGCAACAGGGATCATATCACAAAAGGCATGGACCTCCTGGAGGATGTCACGAGATCCTATGTCAAGTGAAAAGGACGGTGCTTGTGTACGGTAAGGACGGATACCGGTAGGACCTCCATCTCCATACTCTCGGCGAAACCGGGTTCCCCGTCTATATGAAAAGGGAGCTCCCTGTCGATTCCCTTGATCACCAATTTTGCGAACCTCTCGTAGGTGTTCTCCTTTCGCCTGATATGCTGTCCCTTATAGGCTGTCCTGATGTTCAGAATGGAAGGCATTCTTCCAATGTAGTCGGATATGGAGATATCCAGCTTCCCGTCGTTCATCACGGCTTTTGGTGTCAGAAAATATCCTCCTCCGCACGTGGTTCCATTTCCTATCGTGCAGAGACTGATGGAATGTTCGATCTCCTTTGAACCGTCGATCGATACAGCTACAGTGTAAGGTCTGAAACGCATAAGAACCCTGAATGCCGCGTAGGTGTATGTCATTGCGGGTCCGATATTTTTGACCATATCCCTTCTTTTTGCCACCAGGTGGTTCACCTCGGCATCGAGACCGATGCCAACCACGTTCAGAAATTTCGTTCCATTCATGGAGCCTGCATCTATCGGTTGGGGATCGAATGCAACAATATCCCTCAAACACCTGGAGATATCATTATGACCTGAAATTGAAAAGATGGTATCATTGCCTGATCCAACGGGTATGATTCCGAGGGAGGTTTTGGTATTGATGATCGAGTTTACCGCTTCCATTATCGATCCGTCCCCGCCGGCTACTGCAACGACATCGCTTCCGTTTGATACGGCATCATATGCGATATCCCGGCAATGGCCTTTGGATTTCGTGGTTTCTATCTCCAGTTCCAATGGGATCATCTCGCTTTTGGAAAGTGAATTCAATCTTTTTCCGATAAAATCCTTGTCTATTCCAAATCTACCCGCCCCGGCATTGGGATTGAATATTACGGTAATACTCCGCTTTTCTCTCATGGACATCAACGTCCTGTTAAGAGCAGATAGTCCCTGATTTACTAGGATATCCGGCTACCTATCCTTGCCGAAAATCCTTCCGGTATCCTTCTCCCTCAGATAGACCCTCCTCCGTCCGTCGGTCTCCCTAACTATCTCGACATTCCTGTAAGCCCATATTCCTCCGACCACTGCGATTGCTATGAGTCCAAGAAGAAAAACGGGCCATATGGGAAATCCATTTGATTGGTCACCGCTTTGATCCGTGGTCTGATTGCCGTCATCGTCATCCGGAGGGTTATCATCACCCCCCGCACTGAGGATGGTTACCACGAATCCCTTGGATACCTCATCCTCGCTAACCTGGCCCTCGAATCTGACGGTAACGGTGTACGGAGAATTCTCCCCGGGTCTCGCATCGGGGGGTATCGATACGTCGATTATGAAATTGGTCCACTGATTGGGTGTCACATCCTCATACGTCGAAACCCTGGGTGCGGCATTCCATGTACCGGAACTCACAGATATCGTTGCGGTAACAGATGATATCAGGTCCAGACCGCTCTTCTCCGTGAGTATGAAAGCCCCCTTGACCTCCAGAATGTTCTCCTCGTTTCCTGTGGGGGCTATGGGCCAATCATTTTCCAGATTGATATCACCGGTAACGGCAGCAGGATTGGAATCTGCCTCCTGGATCATGAAGAAGTGAAAGGCAAATACCAGCAATATCAGCACCTGCAGGGTGGATTTCAACCTCATTTGGCGTCCCTTCACTTTATCGAATAGTTCCTAATTCAATTTTGTCCTCATTCAACGGTCACCGATTTCGCCAGATTCCTGGGTTTGTCGATCGAGCAGCCCCTCAGATCTGCGGTATAATAGGCAAGAAGCTGGAGCAGTACGGATACCGGAATGGGTGAATAAAGACTGCCCGGGTCAGGATAGTAGAGTATTCTGTCCGTGTATTTTCGGACCTCTGTATCACCTTCCGGTACAATGGCCAGCACGGGGGAACCCCTGGCAGAGCATTCCCCAATGTTTCCCAGCATCTTGTCATAGGTATGATCGTTTGCAACCACGGCAACCACCGGCGTCTCATCTGTGAGCAGGGCCAGTGGACCGTGTTTCAGCTCCCCGGCCGGATAACCCTCGCAGTGAATATAGGATATCTCCTTCATCTTGAGGGCCCCCTCCAGGGCTGTTGGAAAGTTAATGTATCTGCCCAGGTAGAAGGCATTTTCAAAATCCTTGAACCATTCGGCCTGCTCTTTTATGATATCCTTGTCGTTCAATATTCCCTCGACCGCCCTAATGGCATCCCTGAGATTTTTGACAGATCTCTTGTATTCCTCCCTCTGGACTGTCCCCATATTATATCCAAGATGAGAGGAGAGCAGATACATCATCATAAGCTGTGATGTAAATGTCTTTGAAGCTGCCACGCCTATCTCGGGTCCGGACCGGAGATAGAGAGTGAGGTCGGTCTCCCTTGTGATGGTGGAGCCTACAACATTGGTAACCGCAATTGTCCTTAGCCCCCTTTGATGAGCCTCCCTTGCCGCCATTATCGTGTCCAGGGTCTCCCCGCTCTGGGTTATAAACAGCATCAGGGATTCATCCTTTGTGATATTGGCAAACCTGTACTCGGAAGCCATGGAGACAATGGTCGGTAGCCCCGTATATCTCTCGAATAGATACTTTCCCACCATACCGGCATGATAGGATGTTCCGCAAGCGATCACCCTTACCATTCTGGTCTGGACCAGGTCCCTGGGTATTGTTGCCTCGTCGGACCTCCATCCCGAAAGAGATTGATGAAGCGCCCTGGGCTGTTCGAAAATCTCCTTGATCATGTAATGCTTGAAACCGCCCTTTTCGGCATCCTCCACCGACCAATCCACCCTGGTCCAATCCCGGTCGATCTTCTTTCCATCCAGGGTCTGGACCTCGATCGAATCCTTTTCGATCCTGGCTATCTCGCCATCATTCATGTATAGGAACCTGTTGGTGTATTTCAGCAAGGCAGTTACATCTGATGCAACGAATGACTCGTGGACACCTTTTCCAAGAACCATGGGGCTTTTTTCTCTCGCCGAAACTATGGTATCCGGATGATCCTTGTGAACGGCGACGATGGCAAACGAGCCCTCAAGTTTGCTTACCGCCGACCTCAGGGTTTCAAGAAGGTCTCCACCATTGGTTTTGTACTCCTCTTCCATCAGGTGCGGGATCACTTCGGAATCTGTCTGGGTCTTGAATTCATGGCCCTTTTTCATCAAATCTTCCTTTAATGACATGAAATTGTCAATGATCCCGTTGTGTACCACAGCTATTGAGGATGAACTGTCCACATGAGGATGTGCATTGTTCTCGTTGGGTACACCATGAGTTGCCCATCTGGTGTGTGATATGCCTATTCTTGAATTGCTCCTTTCTATCTTCGACTCCAGTTCCGAGATGTAGCCCTGGCTCTTTGTAACCTTCAATTGAGGTTCCTTCTTTGAATCCAGAATAATGGCAACTCCGGATGAATCGTACCCCCTGTATTCAAGTTTCCTTAATGAATCAATCAAAATCCTGGTTGCTTCCTGGTTTCCCACATAACCGACGATACCGCACATTGGCACACCTCACACAGCATGTGTTCCGTCAGGGAGGTTGTCTTTCAGAGCCCTCATTGGCCCCACCCTGCAGCCGTTTCCGAGAATGACACCTGGCGACATAGTTACGTGATGTGAAACCTCACAGTCCTCCCCCACAACAGCTCCCAGTGTCTTGGTGCTCGTGAAACTTTCCACCTTGATATTGTATCCTCCCTGCTCCACACCGAAGAAATCTCCCATGGAGGATCCCTGGGCGATCACACTCTGATATACGGAAGAATGAGCCCCCAATACAACATCACCCATTATCAATGAACCCTTGATAACCGAAAAAGGTCCTATGAAACAATTGTCCCCTATGGAGGTGTTGGCTCCTATGTATGTGGACGGTCCCACCGTGGACCCCTCCCCAATAACAGTAGGCCCCTCGATAACCGTATTGGCTCTGATCCTGGCATTTGGGCCTATCTTCACGTTTCCCTTAATAACGACTCCTTCTTCTATGGTTCCCGAGATCTCCTTGGGAGTCTTGGACAGAACATGCTCATTGAGAACCAGCAGATCCCACGGATATACGGCATCCAGCCATTTCTCCGTGTTGACTATCCTGACTTTCTTGCTTCCTGCCTCATCTGTTATGCAGGATGTCAAGGTCATGGGCTGGGAAACCTCCAGGGAATCCAGCCTGTCGAATATTGATGTATCCATCAGGTACGTTCCCGTATTAATCAAGGTGGAGGCGGACTGATCCTGGTATTCCCACAGCGCCAGGGCAAACACCGAGGGAGCTCCCGATGATATGATATCCTCAGTCAGCTTCGGCCTCTCCTTGATATATTCCAGGTTGCCACCCGATACCTCCACGATCCCGTATTTGGAGGAGTTGGATGTCCTTGTGACAAGTATTCCCCAATCCCCCTCCGGCACCGATGCAAGATCCTTCAAGGCCTGGGGTTCAACGAGCGAATCTCCGGGAACCACGAGGAAGGGGCCATCAATATGGTCTCTGGCCTGATAAAGTGCATGAGCGGTCCCCAGTTGGAACTTCTGGTGAACGTATTCTATCTTGACACCGAAGTCCCTTCCGTCTCCGAGGAGGTTCATCACCCTCTCCTTCTGATATCCCACAACCACTACTATCTCCCTGACGTTGCATTCCGAAAGAGCCTCGATAACATAAGATATCACCGGCTTGTTTCCCACAGGAAGCATTCCTTTGCCCATGTTGCCCGTAAGAGGGCGAAGTCTTCTTCCCTCGCCTGCGGCCAGCACAACAGCTTTCATCCACTTCACACCATCCATTTTTCTCAAAGGGTGTCGTCTATGATCCTGCTGATCTCCTTTTCAACTTCTTCGGAGACCTCATCCTGAAGTTCCTTCGGAACCGTCTTCAGACCGAGATGAACCGACGCCTTGGCGATCTTCATGGCGGCCAGTGTCTGCTCCAGTTTGGCCTCGTAATACTGAGAAAGGGCATCCTTGAGCTCCGCCTTGAGTTCGGGATTATCGTCAAGGGTCCTCTTGAACTTCGCCTTTATCTCATCCTTTATCATGTCCCTGGCCACCTCCATGACCAGGTCCTCACCTCCGAGGACATCCTCGATGGAGGAATAGAAGATACGACCCAGGTTGATCTCGTTGGACATTGGCATCCCTCGATGCGCAATGGTGAGTATCCATAATTAAAGGTATTGTAAAGCAATTTCAGATCAGTCCGTGGACAAGTCCATGGACTTGGCTGCCTTCGGCCCTGTCCCCGATACTGTCCATTACCACGCCCATCAATCTGCCCTTTCTACCATCACGAAAGTTCGAAACAAGATCCGAATTGTCATTGATAATATCGGATACCGCTTCACTCAATTCTTCTTCCTTCATTGGAGATAATCCAAGATCCGAAATAATGGTTTCAGGGTCCCTTCCTCCTTCGGCCAGCTCCCAGAGGATCTTTGAAACGGCCCTTTTGGAAATTTTCTTACTGGCGGGCATGGAAATGACCTCCGCCATCTTCTCCCAATCCATTGAATCCACATCCAGACCCATTCTCTGAAGATGCTTCAATTCCTCCATGACAAAGATTGCTGAGAACTTTCTATCCGCTCCCTTTTCAACCGCCATATCATGTATCCGGATCCAGGGAGACACAACTAGCCTATGTGCGACATGTTCCGGTACACCCGCATCCGTCATTCTTTGTTTCCTTTCCCACCAGGGATCCGGGACCTGCTCATTGACCCGTTTTAGTATTTCGGGAGTTACAACCTTGGGCGGTCGGTCGGTATCCGGATACATCCTGTCGGGACCTGGCAGTATCCTCTCGAATGTGGTCATTTCGGGGGTTATTACCTGTCTTGTCTCATGGGGTATTCCATCGAAGGCCTCCCGCGCCCTGTTGTGGACCTCCTGAACTCCCGAAAGGGTGTCTTCTTCAGGACCCCAGACCAGTACAAAAGCATCTCCTTCTTCGGCTTTGAGCCTCTCTGAGATCCTTTCCATGTCCTCTTCGTTTATACCGCCGAACGGGACATCGTCCGATGAGTGGAGATTTGGCATTCTGTCCAGGCATGAAATTACCCTCAATCTTCCACCCACCTCGTCGGAGAATGTCTGGTCTCCATGGGTCGGGTGTGAGAAGATTTCATTGAATCCGGGAATAAGCACTGCCTTAACATCCAGACCTGTTCCCATTTTCACGGGCCCATCAAACCATGGATTCATTATCTCCAGGGTCCTGCCCTTAAAAATATTCGTAACATCGGCATATTTCACGGTTGATATCTCATCGATCTTCATCCGTTCGGGATCCAGGTTCCTATCCTCCAGAAGGGACTTGATCTTGAGCAGGTTGTGCTGTCTCACGGCCTCTCCTGCTGTTATGGGAGGGATCCATTCCAGGAACGGAACACCCTTGATCTCGACCCTCCTTCCCCCTTCCACCGAAACGTTGACATCCTGTCTTGTTGCTCCAGGACCTCTTCTTACGAGTTGAGTGGATCTCATCACCCAGCCCAGGACCTCGGCCATCTCACCGGCCTCGGTCGGATTTTTTGCATTTGGTTCGGTTACGACTTCCACCAATGGTATCGAAAGCCGGTCTGTTCTGAAAACCACCTCGTGACCCTTGTCGGATACCTCACGGCAGGCGTCTTCTTCCAGCGATATCTGCCTTATCTCGATCTTCCTTCCGTCCTTCCAGGGAACGTACCCGCCTAGGGAAATTATGGCAGTCCTCTGAAATCCCGTGGGAATCGATCCGTCCAGATACTGTTTTCTGGAAACATGAACCTCGTCCACGAGAGCACATTCCATGGATCTAGCAATTACCATGGATATCTCCAGAGCCTTTTCATCCATCTCGAAAGGAGGTGTGTCATCGATCTCGTATGAGCAGGTCGTGTCCCTGAAAAATTCGTATGTGATGTTCTTTCGGGTCTTGAATTCCATAAGCGCAGTTCCGTCGTAGGTTCCCATCTCCGAGAGTGTGGGCCTCATGTGTCTGATTATCCTGAAGTGGGCCGGATCATTCCTGTATACAGGGGGACACCTGCAGAAAAGTTTTCGATCGGTTAGAAGCTGCTGATGGATCTCCAGTCCGCACTTGAAGCCCAGGGCTTCGAAATCCTTGTCATCCATGAGCGGGTCACCTCGGCGAGAGAGCCTGTAGAATCGGGAAAATGATGTTTCTATAATAAGGTATGGTCATCGGATTTCGACCCGGCCTTCATTTTCTCAATAACGGACGGTTTAACATGTAAAGCCATTGTGCGTATTATCCGAACATCCAAAATATTTAACATCGATATTTGAATAACACATAACTCTGTATAAAGATTACACAAATTTCACCAATATTACTACATAAAAATGTTTCAAACCCCATATCATTTGCAGGAGTGAAGAAAATGATGTGTAATTATTTTGACGGTTCCCTACAAAAATCAATATATATCCATACCATCAATGGTCGGATACCCTCTACTTTGAGGTTTGGTCAGCTCTAGGGTGATAAAATGAAATTCAAGGTCATGATACCTTTGGTACTGGTTTCGATAATGATACTGGCATCCTTTGCCGTTATCACTCCCATACCAATTCTGGACAATGCAGAAGCGGAAGAAACAACCAGGAGCAATCCTCTGTATCTTCATGAGGAAAGCTACAATTGGACGTTCGCAAAACCGACATTCTACGATGACGATGATCCCCATTATAACGGACATACCAATCTTACGGAGAATGACTGGGACGATATCGCATTCGTAATATTCTTCCAGGACAAACACACCGAACAGGTATTCGGAAACGACGGATCGTACTCCTCCAAGCTCACATCCGCAGATATCTATCAGGCGGTATTTGTGAACCTTTCCGGCGATGAGGTTGTCACCGGCGATAATCAGGCGATACTGTTGGAGGATTTCACCGCCACCTGGTGCGGATATTGTACGGCAATAATCGGAGCCATGGACAGACTCGATCATGACGATGATTGGTGGCCCGAAAAATACATCGGAATCGAGTATCACGGTTCTGGCACCTATGGCAACTCCGTTGGATCCTCGAGGAAAAATTACTACTCATCAACCACAGGAATACCAACCTGGGTGATCGATGGAGTTGATCCGAATGTAGGTGGAAATCAGAATCCCAACGTGACATCCATCGATAACAACATAAAAGCAAAGATCAACAAAAGGGTGGAACCCTCTGCACTCAACGTAACCGCAAAGGCAGGGTATTCCAGCACCCAGGCCTGGATCGATTTCACCGTTACAATAGAGGATCCCGAATTCGATAATGCACTTGTGGATTGCAGTGTTGTAATGATGCAGAACGCACATCCCAGAAGGCACGGAACCAACTCGGACGCCTATCTCGGCTGGATTGCCCAATCGATGAAAACACAGAGGGTTTTCAACGTCGCTTCCAACGATCCTGTTCTTTCGGATATTCTTCCCTCGGAAGACTCGATACTTTCGGGAGAGGTGGAGATATCCTTCAATGCAACCGATCCCGACGCCGATGACACCCATATTTTGAAGACCGTGTCGATAAGGGAAAAGGGTACCACGGAATGGAACTCTATACAGAAGACCGAGGGGAAATTCAAATGGGACACAGCTACAAAAAGCGGTTCAAATTATGTATATCCCGATGGAGAATACGAGATAAGGGTCAAAGCAGTGGACTACTGGTGGGATGAAGCTGAAGAGATCATAGATGTAATCGTACTCAATCCCGATCCTCCAAAGATCTCGTTGAACGAATTCGAGATGATGCAGGAAATAAATGATGAACCGGTGAAAGGAACCCTTGAAATCCAGTGGACCATGAGCGATGACGAGGATGATACCGGACTTTCCGTGGATATCTACTACAAATCCAATGCGGTTTCGGAATGGACCCCCATCGTGGAAGGATTGACAGATGTCCAGACCTATGAATGGGACACCCTCAACCCCAGAGTGGAGGACGAGGAGAACTACAAGCTGAAACTGGTCGTGACCGATACGGATGAGATGACCGATGAATACGAGGCGACGAGTGATTTTAGATTTGAAATCAACAATCTCGATCCTCCCACACTTGAGGTATACTATCCACCCGAGAAGAAAGAACTCTCAGGAACCGGCCAAATCAAATGGAATGCCGATGATGATGAAGACTCGGCAGCAAATCTCAAGGCGGACATTTTTCTCTCATCTGATGGAGGAGCCACATACTCAAGAGAATGGGCTGATAAGCCCAACTCCGGAACCTTCAATTTCGATACAACAGAATTCGACGACGGTGACAATTACAGAGCAAAGGTCAGGATAAGGGACACCGACGGTTATTCCGTGGAGAAGGAGACTCCTATCTTCTCCATCTACAACAATGACGAGCCAACGGTTGAATTCACCTCTCCAAACGAGGATGACACCGTAACAGGGGAAGTGGAATTGACATGGGACGCCGATGACGAGGAGGACCCTGATGAGCTCACCTACGAGATATTCTACATGTTCGAGGGAGATACCTACTGGAAATCCCTGGAAAACGCCTATGGTCCTAGCACGGGATCCTTTACATGGGATACCACGGATCAATCCGAAGGTGACGGAGTTTACACACTGAAAATTGTTGTGAAAGACTCCAGGGACCTTGAATCCGATCAGGACACGATGTTCCTCAATGTCTACAATCCTGATCCACCCATTGCCACCAATGTTGTAGGACCTACCGACAGTGTGGAGAAGGTAACCACTTTATCATGGCTGGCATCCGATCCCGACCCGTTCGAAAGCGACGGTTTGAAGGTATGGATCTATTACAGGACCCAGGATGGAGAATGGATGTCAGTCGCCGATGCCCAGGGAATCCAGAATACAAACGGTTATTCCCTTGATGTCAGCGATTGGGAGGACGGAACCTACGACGTCAAGGTCCTGGTTGCCGACTGCCAGCCCGGTGAAATGAACCAGACTACCGAATTCATCTACAACGGCATAGTTGTTGATAACAACGATCCGCCCATCCTTGATTTGACCGACGTCCCGGAACCCCAGTCCAACCAGACAGGTCAGATCACGTTATCCTGGGACGGAGACGATCCGGAAAACAAGGGCGTCACCTATGCACTATACTACAGGCTGGCAGGTACCGACGGCTGGATACCGATTGACGGAGCCCTGAGACTCGAGACCACATCCTTCATCTGGGATGTCTCGGAGATGGAATCTGGGGAATACGAGATAAGGATCGTTGCAACAGACAAGTCGAGGGAGAAATTCACCACGGAAGCCACAACCTCGGTTTTCGAGATATATACTCCCGTCGAAACCGGCGATGATGACGACGATGATGACACAGGCGGTGGAAACCAGGGCGTGGATAGTGATGGCGACGACAGTGGTTCATCAATGGGCCTCGTTATCGCAATACTGCTGATAGGGGTGATACTGGTTGCGGTAATCGTTGTTGCGGGACTTCTCATAATGAAGAAAAAGAATGCCGAACAGCAGATACCTCCTCCGGGAGGATTGCCTTCCGGCACACCACCTGCAATGCCTCCGGGCCAGCAACAGAGCCTTCCCGGAGACATAAGAGCAGGGGGCCTTGGACCGCAGCAGAATCAGCAACAACTGCCTCCACCACAGCAGCCGCCCAACCAGTGATTCATATCGGTTTGTATATTGAGGGGCGGTTTTTGCGCCCCTCTTTTTCTCTTTTTGATTATTTTGATCATTGCAAATAATTAAATAAATGGTTTTTCTCAACATCCCAAGGTAGATCCATAATGGATGTGGACATCTTTGCTGTGGTGGTAATTCCACTTCTAATATGCCTTGCAAGGATAGTGGATGTTACAATCGGCACACTTAGGATCATTTTCATATCCAAGGGTCTGAAGTACCTTGCCCCGGTGATGGGTTTCTTCGAGGTCATTATCTGGCTTCTTGCAATCGGACAGATAATGCAAAACCTCGGAAATGCAATTAACTACATAGCATACGGATTGGGATTTGCAATCGGCAATTATGTTGGAATCGTATTAGAGAACAAGATCTCTCTGGGATATGTTCTTGTCAGGATAATAACCAGGAGATCAGCGAAAAACCTTAAACACTGGCTCGAAAACAGTGGTAGAAAATTCACGATCATAGATGCAAGAAGCGATTGGGGCCTCGTCAATGTCATATATCTTCCCATGAAGAGGAAGGAGGTCAAGGGGGTGGTTCAGACCGTTAAAAAATTCAACCCCCATGCATTTTACACCATAGAGGATGTGAGGAACATCAGCGGGTCCACCTTAAAAAGCGGTTACGTTCCCGAGGGCAGATTGGATAAGTCCATGAAATACCCAAGGGCAAAGAAAAAGTGATTCCGGTTCCTCATAGCTCATTCAGGGATGGATCATCGCTCTTCCATCTCTCAACGGAACGGTACAGGAAAGGGGTAAGGACTATTGTCATCAAAGTAACTATTATTACTATGGAGAATTCATCGGCCGATAACAGTCCTTCTCTCAATCCCGATTTTATCAAAATGAATTCCAATGCCCCCCTTCCACCCATTGCAGTACCTATTAACAAAGCCCCCGAAGGGCCAATCCCTTTCACCCTGGCCCCCAATCCGCATCCGACTATCTTTCCCATGAAAGCAAAAATGGAAAAGATCACAACTCCAAGTAAAATATAGAGAAGAGAATCCCCTCCCTCGGAAACCAGGCTCGAACCCAGCAATATTCCCACCACTCCGAAGAAAATTGGAGAGAAGAGAGCATCCATCATCAGGGTGAATGTCTCCTTGAACTTCATCCAATTCACTCCTCTGGTGAGCATGGGATCGGGAAGTATTCCCCATTTGGATAGAATTAGTCCGGCAAGATACACTCCGATAACCTCGTGGAGTCCCATCCATCTGGAGATTATTCCTATTGCGAGGGCGAAAAGGAAACCTATCGAGAGAAGAACCTCAAATCCCATACCGGAGAATCTGTCCAAAATAGAATGGGACAATCTGCTAAGGATCAAGAAAGTAATCATGAGAAATGCAATAACCTTAGCCGAGGTAAACAGAAGGCTCACCACGGTTGCGGTACTTCCTTCCAGTTCACCTACAACCGGAATAAGAACGCCCGGGGTTCTCGAAACAAATGATAAGACCACACCCAGAACGAAAACCGCAAGGATATCATCTATGAAACTCGCACCTACCACAATTGTTCTCAACCTGTCATGGGAGGTCCTTGACAACATGGCGGAAGAGACTTCTATTGCCGAATTTGACAGGATGGCTCCTAAAAAGAGGGAGGTTTCCAGGGATAGACGGAAAACAAAGGCGGAAAGGGCGAAAATAAATACGAAAGAAACCACAACTCCTGCCGCTCCAATGATTATTGCGGACCATTTATTTTGCTTAAAAGATGAGAAATCGGTGTGAAGGCCAGAATGGAACATGATCACTATTATGGCGAATTCCGAAAAGGTCAGGAGAGTAGCTCCCTCCTCAAGGAGATTCAGGAAAAGAGGAGATAATAAAACACCTCCGAGGACCTCTCCGGCGATGGGAGATACCTTGAATCTCTTGACTGCAAGACCCAAGGCCCTGCTCAGCAACAATAGAAAAAGAAGACCTATCAAGGTGTCATCTATGGGTTCGAATCCAAAAAGGCCGACCGTCGCTTATCCCTCCGAGGTATTGAGATCCTCCTTGAGAACGACCTTACCTTTCCTGAAGATCCTCACAGTACCGGATGATGATAGTGCGAATGACACCGCATCCGTGGCATAGGTTATCGAGGCGGCAGCCAGATGTCTGCCGCCAAGTCCTCCGGTAGTCTGTACCTGGGGATCGACAATGATGTATCTACCGGCCGAAATGATCCTGCCTCTCGAATCGATAATGAAGGCACCATCCAGCTGTGCGAACTCCTTTATTGATTCCCAGTTTTCCTTGTTTAGGATGGATCTGATACCCTCTTCCTGATTATGATAGGGATTGATCACAAGCTGTTTCGAGCTTTGCAAAACCTTCTCGTTGTCCCCAACTATCAGTAGGGTTCCGACCCTTTTTCCTTCCCTCCCCTCAAGATGAATCTCGAAGAGGATCTTCAGAAGTGATTCCATCACCTCTTTGTCTACAACATCGGACAGTTCCTCCATCACCCTGTAAAAGGGCATTGCCGAGGAATTGAATTCCAAGAGGAACTTGAAGGGATAATCCGAGATCAGAAGGACCTCCATATCCGCCTTTATGTAGCCTCCGAGAAATATCCTGAACACAAGTCGTTCGATGAAGTTCATGAAGTAAATGGAATTCTCCAGGTTGCGGTTATAGGTGTAATAGATCACACCTTCACGGACGTTTACATCCTGCTTTCCCGAGTTCAGAACAATGGTCTTCTCGGTGGTCAGGTTCTCCATCAGAGAGGATATGAATTCCGCGTCATCGGAAACCACTATGGATAGATCATAGGCCTTCCCTTCTTCAAAGAGGAGGTCAGCAACAGGTATCATCCTTTATCAGGGCCCAATCAAACAATATCGATATAAAGGTTTCATATACGAGGCTAAAGATATCATCGGAACATGTGCCCTGATTTGGAGGATTTCGAGGCCTTTCCATTTATGGAGCTGCCGAGAGGAATACTTGTTAAAAAGGGGGCTTTGAGAGAATCCGGTGACGTCTGCAGGAGGTTTCACCTGCAGGGAACCGGGCTCATTGTATGCGATCCCACCACAAGGAAAATTGCCGGCGAAACGGTCGCTTCCTCTCTCGAGGAAAGGGATTTCGATACGGAAATGATAGAGATCGAGGGAGCAACCGATAAATCTGCCATGGTGGTCAGAGAATATGTAAAGGCACATAAGGACAATTTCCTTCTGGGGGTAGGTGGAGGAAGACCGATTGATGTGGCAAAATATGTGGCTTACACAGAAGACCTTGAATTCATATCGGTCCCGACCGCAGCTTCACACGATGGGATCGCATCATCAAGAGCATCCATTGAAATGGACGGGAGAAAGAAATCCATCATGGCCAAGGCACCTCTGGGAGTTATTGCGGATATTGACGTGGTTGCCAGGTCCCCTTACAGGCTACTTGCATCCGGAAGCGCCGATATAATCTCAAATTATACAGCGGTTCTCGATTGGAAGCTCGCATCCAGACTAAAGGGAGAACCCTTTTCAGAATATTCCGCGGCCCTCTCCGAGATGACCGCCCGTTTAGTTATGGAGAGAGCGGGAGATATTAAACCGCGACTGGAGGAACCGGTCAGGATCGTTTTAAAAGCACTTGTAAGCTCATCCGTTGCAATGTCGATTGCGGGATCCTCCAGGCCGGCATCAGGTTCCGAGCACATGTTCGCCCATGCATTGGACGCCATTGCCAGGGCCCCCGCTCTTCATGGGGAGGAGACCGGTGTCGGCACCATCATGATGATGTATCTACACGGAGGCGATTGGAGGTCGATAAGGGATGCTCTGCAAAAGATAGGAGCTCCCGTTGACGCAAAAGGACTTGGTGTTGCTGATGAGGAAATAATCAAAGCTCTTCTCGAAGCTCATAGAATAAGACCCAATAGGTATACCATATTGGGAAGCGGTCTTGAAGAAAGAGCAGCAAAAAAAATCGCCGCTTTAACCGGAGTTATCGATTAGATTCAGCATCCCATTTCTCGACTTTTTCAAGGTCCTGAATGAAATAATAAAACGTTGCAAGACCCATAAGTACAGGAGGAATGGAGAAAACCCAGAAGAAGGTTTCAAACGGGTTGAGATAAACAATTGTTGCAAGATTGAAGAATCCAAGTATCAATGTGCCCATCAGAAGATTCTTGAACATTCCCTTTCTCACATTGGACCTGGCCATCAATATTCCCATTGAACCTCTGATGGTCGATGCACCAAAAGCGTATACCACCATCCCGAGAATATGCCCCCAATGGAAATCAATGTTCAAAAAGAGCTGGCCCATAAGAAAGGCGATGTACATTGAAGCCGCTCCAAGTGAAAATCCAAGGCCCAGGAAGGGCTTGTCGGATCTTTTCTTGAGCTTCCTTCTGTTGAGATAAATGTAATAGAGGAGACATTCCGCAAGAGCGAGTCCAAATGCGGAAACCAGGCCAACCGATGAAAACGAATAATATACTATGAAAAGCAGATGACCGACGATTATCAGAAGTCCAGCGAAGATACCTATCACAAAGGATGCGTTGGTATCCCTCTCGGCTATCCTGGATTCGTATCGGGACATTACGGCCCACAGCAACCCGAATGTAGGCCCCAGGCCGACTATGAATCCGATGAGCATGAACATCCGGTCATCCATCCCGGGCCGATGCCTGGTGGCCATATTTCTAATTTGCTGCACAAGTGAGGAGGGGTGTTCCAAAAATTAGATTAAACACCCCGACTCTCCAAATATGATGGTCAAAAGACGCTGGACAATGTACCTGCCCGTAATCCTTGTTCTGGTTATGTCCATTCCATTGGTTTACGTATCCCAGTGGAAAGATTTTGAAGAGGCAAGGGACCTCTCGGAGGAAGTGGTTGATAATTCGGGAGCTTTCAAGGGATTTACGGAAGATACGTCCACCACAGTCAGTATTGTTCCGGACAGGGTAATTGATAGGACCATCTCGGACTCCAAGGAAAAGGTAAATGTTACGGATTCACAGGGCAATACATCAACAGTTGAACAGGATTCCCCGAAGAGATCTATCTTTTCGGGATTGATAAATGCACTTATCATGGTAGGAATCGCCATTGTTGCAGCATTTGGGATCTACAAACTTTTCATCAAGAGGAAGAAATTCACCCTCAAGATGTTCTTCACGGGAGCTCTTGGGTTATGTGCTTCCGTATCGATCATGCTATATCTTTACCTGTTCCGTGATTTCCTCAAAGGAGTCGTGGGAATCGAAATAAACACTGACCTGGTATTCTATTCAATAATAACTCTCATTGGTCTGGTCTTTGGTTCGATCATAGTATACAATATGGTATTCAGGTCACTCGAACCAAAGAAGAAGAATCCTGCTTTGGTGGCCTTCTGTATTCTCCTGGGGGCCTTTCTTGCCATCGTTTTACCGGTTTGGGCTGTCATTCCTCTATTATCCGGGGTTGCCCTCTGGGATCTCTGGGCTGCGAAGAAGGGGATCATAAAGGAGATGATCACCGAATCCGACAGGGAAAGGGATGAATTGAAAAATTCAAAGAATGATCAGACAATTGGTAGAGGCAAGATAGCCTCCGTCGGTTTATCATCCAAAAAGGATAATATGGCATCTTTTAAGGCAGGTAGAGAAAGCAATACTCATCGAGGTCCCGTTCAAAGGAATAAAATATTCGATGTCCAGGCTGGAGAGGACATTACCTCCTACGGTCTTTACGAGGGGAAATATTATTCACTGGGAATCGGTGATTTCATCTTCTTCTCGGTCCTTGTCTCGGCCACATTCAAGTGGATGATGCTAAAGGTCCCATGGATGGATTTCTACTTGCCGGGTTGGGGAGAAGTTGTTGTTGGTCTCGCTACAGCAATAATTGGTGCACTGGTAATTTTGGGTTTGAAGAAAACCCTCAGTTATCTGGACAAGGAGAATGTAATGCCGGGATTGCCGCTTTCAGTTTTGTTCGGTTTGGTGGGTTTCTTCTCGATAGTCATATTCCTTCAGTTAACAAATGTGATCTTTTTCGGAAGTCTGATCAATCCATTCTGAAATTGGCAGTGTGTTCCATAATGATCATCCAGTAAGATTTTAATAACAAACCTCGAATAACCCCTCCCCCAAACCAATGCCACTGTGGCTTAGAGGTATAGCGACTCCTTGGTAAGGAGTAGGTCGAGGGTTCAACTCCCTCCAGTGGCTTTCATTTTTCTTTAATCAGAACTGGAGGGAGGGGGACCCGTAGGTCTTGGCATTATTGAGCATGTAATTTTGAGTTATAATGCCAAGATAAGCAAAATTTTCAATTTTGCGGAAGTTCAACTCCCTCCAGTGGCTCTTTTTTTTCTGATAAAATCGGAATCTGATCCATTTCAGATTAAGGGATACAACTCGGTTTGGATTTTCCATTATCATCAGGAACCTCCACGGACCCATCGCAGTTCAACTTCATAAAACCCGATAAAAGAGTCGTTATTTTTCGCAAACAACAAAAATTAGCTATTTTATCTTCGTTTTTATAGAAAAGCGCATTTCCATATATTAAAATGTTAAGTTTTTTAACTTATCTAAAATAGATATATTATATTTAATGGAAGAAGATTATTTGCTTTTTTTCCATATAATTAAAAATTTTACCTATATTATTTCCTGAAAAATGAATAAACCAGAAAATGATATTCTATATTTTATTATTATTAAGGATCGGACTATATATTATCAAATTTGATAATTTATATGACATATGTATGATATTTGGGGGAGGCTCTTGGAGCTCCCAAATTAGTCTTTCATATATAGAATGTAACTAATTTCAGTAATGTATTATAAAAGAAGAAGTAAGATAATTATTCCCATTAGTTTTATAATCCTTTTCCTAGTTGCTTCAATATCATCACCAGGAAAAGATTTACAGAATGATTACCCGGATTTGTCAAAAAATCAAGTGAGTTGGGGAACGGAGTCACAACATGTTACGGGAAATTCTAATTCATCGATTTTCTATATTGATGCTATTAATGGGAATGATGGAAATAATGGAACCACACCAACAAGTGCCTGGAAAACCATCAATAAAATATCCATGGAAGATGATAGAAATACCTTCAAACCAGGAGATGAAATTAAATTCAAAAGAAGCCAAATTCATAATTTATCAAAAAATATTTATATTGAAAAATGTAGCGGTTCCCTGGGAAATCCAATAATATGGGATAATTATGGAAAAGGTAAAAAACCTATAATAAATGGAATTAATAAAAGTTATTATCTATATTTCAAAGTAGAATATTTTAGTGTAAGAAATTTGAAAATAATTGATATAAATGGAGTGGGACTTAAGTTCGGGAAAGACAATACACAGAATATTTGGGTGGATGGCTGTGAATTCGATAACTGCGATAAAGGGGTGTTTTCCGGTTCGGGTGGCAGTGGTTTCGAGATTTCAAATTGTTCATTCAATGATATGTCAAGCATAAGCGTTGGTTTTTATGGAACTCCAAATCACGGATGGTCAAATACAAGTATACATAATTGTATTTTTAAAAATGGTGGAAATGATGTTATTACTTATCACGACGACATCAATGGATATACGGTAGGATCCAATCATGAAATATTTAACAATACGTTAATCAATACATCTAAAGAAAACCTAATGGATATAACGTCCGGAGAAAATTTTAAGATCCACGATAATTATCTAATTGGTAGTTCCGGCCCAGGAATCGCACTGGGTCATTCTTCAAAAAATATTAATATCTATAGGAATAAAATTTCCAATCAATTGAAAGACAGTCCTCTAATTCATTTGTCGGTACCAGATGTTTCCATATGGGGAAATGAACTGGTGGGGAGTTCAAATGGAAATGGTCTAATTTCAATTTCCAACAACGGCAACCATGACCAGAGAAATATTACCATTGTAAAAAACACCTTGATCTACAATGGCGATGACAGTGTTATAACAATAAAAGACGATGATGGAAATCTGGGCAAGGTAAATTTTAGCCATAACATAATATCAACAAAGACAGATTCCTGGCCATATTACTGGATAGAATTTTTCGATAAAACGTACAATGCCACTGATATAGATTTTGTTTGTGATAAAAATGTATGGGGACCAGGTAATTTTATTGCACGGGATAGGAATGGGAAATATAATTTTACCAATTGGCAAATGACAGGAAATGATGAAAACGGTATTAACGGAGATCCAGATTTTATAAATATTAACAAAGATGATTTCAAACCTAGTTCTTATTCCCCATCCATAGATATGGGCCCAAGAGATGTAACCTACGCTCCGGATCTTAACAATATTTTTTCGTTCAATGAGGCTGGAGCTTACGAATACATTCCCCCATATAAAATTGGAGAAGACAAGATCGATCTTATGAACGAGATCAGGATATATTCAAATGGCAGTTACAGATATATTTCCGAAAATTCTGAAAAACCTGTAGCCCAACTCGTCATCCATTTCGAGGAAGGAAATGTAGCAAATATTGAAAAGAATCCAAGGGAAAACTGGATGGACCTCAAAATCCAAAAATGGAATGCAACCGGTGATTTTTACAAATCCTGGAATGAAAGCCTAAGCTCATCAAATAAAAATATTACCTATTCCTTGGGCGACCTACAAAAGGGAACTTATTATGACATTATAATTAATGGGACAATTTCCAAAACCATCCAGAGCAACACTACAGGACATATCAAGTTCAATCTGAATTCCTCGCTGGACAAAAGAAGGATTGAGATAAAAGAATCCAAGATAGAGATGGAAATAATTGACAGTTCACATAACATAGGTTATACGGGAGATCCATTCTCATTCAACATCACCATCGAACACGAATATGATGTCAAAAAAGTAAAAGCCCAATACTACTATGGGTCCTCCAACTGGGTTTCAAACATTTCTCTCATTAATGTCAATCATTCACACCCTAATAAATGGATAGGAAATATCTCGATACCAAATAATTCCACATTAGAATTGAATTATAAAATAGTAGCAATCAATGAAAGGAATGAGAAATTCAACACATCAATATTAAACATCGGTGTATCTGATAACGACCCGCCCGAATTATCTGATCTATCATGCAATCAGTGCACTACGGGTGATTTATTCAATATCAAAGCACAAGTTGATGATAATATTGGCATAAAAAATGTCATTATTGAATACTGGATCGGAGATGGCATACATACTAATTTAACACCCGATTTATCTGAAAACATCTCACAATCAATTTCCATCCCGGACAACAGCACATCCAAACTTCACTACATCATAAGGATAGTGGATTTGGCCGGAAACTGGTTAAACACGTCAAAAAGTGAAATTGCCATATTCGATGACGACTGCCCTAAAATCATAGATAATACTCATTTCTCAGGGACAACAGGCGATATTTTTACATTCAACGCAAGTGTCACAGATAACATAGGAATAGATGAAGTTAAAGTGGAATATTGGTTCGGTTCAGAATCCCGGACAAATGTTTCCATGAAAGAATCAACTTTCTTCACTCATGCAATTCGAATACCTTCGAACTCAACATCATCACTTCACTATACTATCCAGGCTTGTGATATTTCCGGGAACTGGGGAAAAACATCCCAATATGAGGTTACCATCTCCGATAACGATTGCCCGTCCATTATTGACAAAACCCCCCAATCAGGATCAACCGGAGATGAATTCACCTTCAACGTTAGTGTCACAGATAATGACCAGATCGGGAATGTTTGTTTGGAATACTGGTTCAAAACCGGTTCGTCTTTCAACAAAACTATGAGCGGATCATCATATTTCACTCATACGATCACTGTTCCATCGGATTCTTTATCCACCCTTCATTATATATTCCACGCATCCGATGGTTCCGGGAACTGGGCCAACACCTCAAGATCGGATGTCTCAATAATTGATAACGACCTTCCATCTATCAAAGACTTCTCCCAAATCAAGGCAACAACAGGAGACCTCTTCATTTTCAACTTCACTACAATTGACAACATCGGAATCGCAGATGTATGTCTGGAATATTGGTTTGGATCCTATCTGCATAGAAATATGAGTATTGAAAGCGGAAGAAACCATATAATCAATCTGACCATCCCCTCCAATTCGATGGATTCATTGAATTATCGACTGCATGTGAGGGACCTCTCAGGAAATCTGAATATTACACATGTCAAATCTGTAAAGGTAAATGACAACGACCCGCCATCTATCAAGGATAAATCCCAGGATTCAGCCACCACGGGTGATATCTATAGATTGAATGTGGAGGTTTATGACAACATCGGAGTGGAGGTCACATATGTTGAGTATTGGTTCGGATCAGGTTCCCGCATACACAAATCCCTGGAAGGGGACTTCATGAACATTGCAATACCTTCCAACTGTACATCCAATTTATATTACATGCTGAAAGCCCTTGATCGTCAGGAAAATACCGTCGTTACACAGAAGAGAGTAGTACGAGTGAGCGACAATGATGCGCCTTTTATCAACGATTACACAAACACAACGATGTTTTGTGGTGAAAAATTCAAAATCGAAATAAGGGCCTTCGACAACATCGGCATCAGAAATGTATCAATAGAATACTGGTTCGGAAATGGCTTAAAAACAAATCGAACTTTCTCCAGCGGACCCTATATGATAAATCTGGATATACCTTTGAATGAAACCAGGAAACTGAACTACAGATTCCAGGCATCTGACATTTCCGATAATGCCATTCAATCCGATATCTTGCAGATAAATCCAATCTTTGACTGCCATTTGGCGGTTCTGAAAGACCTTACAAAATCAAATGGGACCACCGGAGACCCATTCCAATTCCTTATAAAATTGACTCAATCGGATATAATCAAGAATATTTATCTGGAATATTCCACTGGCAAGAAAATTCGGATGAACGAGAGTATGAATTTCAACCTGACACATTATTATCTGAACATTACACTTCCTGAAAGTGCAAAAACGCAACTGGAGTACAGGATTCATGTCTTCGATTTAATAGGTGGTTATTGCTCGGGAAGCTGGAAAACAGTGGAGATCATAGACAACGATCCTCCATGGTACAAATCCATCTCGAAGGGAAATAGAATGATTACCAGAGGTTCTTTCGAACTATATTTCATTGCTGAAATTATCGACAACACGGAGGTCGATTACGCTTATGTGAATTACCGGTTGGATGATGAGCCAATAAGGAGTGCGGAACTTCTACATGATGGTGAATTATATACGACATCGATCGAGGTCCCGGAGGAAAAAGACTTCATTATCACCTACATTTTCCATGCTTTCGACCTTTCAGGAAACGAAGCTGAATCGGAGTTGTTGATTTTCGAATATAATCTCGATCGGGATCAAGGTAACAATGACAGAGAGGAAAAGGAAAAAAAGAGCGGGATTGAAAATGAGGGAGAAGATGGGGGCGGCATGGATTCGGGGGGAAATATTACAGCTGCCGCCCCTGCACCAACACTATCAATAATTATCGATCCATCTGGAAGCGAAATAGTAAAGGGACAACACATAACATTCTCAATTGATGTTTTCGATCAAAACGGCAATCTGATCCCCAACTATCTTCTAAAAATAGGCTGGGCGATTCTTGAAGGATCAGGAACAATAGATAGAAACGGTGTTTTCACCAGTGAATCACCTGGAATTATAAGATTGAGGGTAACTGTCTGTGGAATGAATTTTACCCTAAATAAGGAAATTACGGTGACAGTTCTTCCACAGGATACAATCACAGTTGAAGAAAGTGATTCTGTTTTGCGTTGTGATGAAGATGAAAACAATGAAATAAAGATGATATTATTTATCGTATTAACGGTTATTCTTTCAATCATCTCGATGTGTTGTGTCCTACTCTTCATGAGAAAAATGATATCCGAGAAAAAGATCAGAGGTGGAGGCGAACAATGAAGGTGGTTCCCTTTCCCGGCTCTGAGACAAATTCAATTCTGCCTTTGAGATACTGCTCGGTGAATATCTTCATCGAGTAGGTGCCGATACCTCTTGAGGGTCCTTTTGTTGAAAATGACCTCTGCCATAGTTGAGCTTTGACCTCAGGTTTCATAACTTCTCTGTTCCAAACAGAGAATTCGGCCCAATTCCCGGAAATACCGCATTTCATCCTAATCTGATCTCCCTCTTCTGAGGCCTCCAGGGCGTTCCTGGTCATGTTTATCAGGACCCTTCTCAGAAGCCTTTCATCGGTTTCAATTGTAAACCTCTGGGAATCGGAATCAATGATCATTGTTTTACCTTTGGCCACCTTGGTCTTTGAAAGGGGCCGGATCGTCTCCTCGAGGATGTCAACAGAAAGGAACTGGGTATTGTTAAATTTGAGATCACCCGATTCCGCAGCAATAATATCTTTGTGATAGGAGATCTCCTTGACCAGATTCTCGGTTATCCTTTGGGATGTTTTGATCATTGTTTTCATTTGTTCAACAGATTGGATTTCCTCCATGAAATCCAGGGTTCCCATCAAACCAAGTGCCGTATTCATTACATCATGAAAAAAAACCCTCTCCATCGTTCTTTTCCGTTTCTGGGAGGTGATATCAACCATCGTCACCATGAAAAAAAACTCACCATTTATCTCCAAGGGATTGCTGGTTACCAGGAGATCATAATGGGCATCGCTTCCAGCCTTTTCGGTAATTAGCCTGTCCTCTTCCTCTACAGTTTCTCCTGTCTTCTGGCTTTCGAGAACCACCTTGACTGCGCCGCAAAATTCGCAATCCTCCGTTGTACCACAACCCATGTGTGATTTCTGTGAATGGATGCAGTTTACAATCTCTCCCGGTCTTTTACCTAATATAGGCTCATAGGATTCTATGGAGAGCATTTTCCTGAAAGTATCATTGGCCAAAATGAGCTGTCTCATCTCATTGATAATAAAGGCCAGGTATGGAAGAGCTTTCAATACTTTTGTGAGATAGGGGAGTGATCATAATTCTTCTCTTTGTGACTCTACAACTGTCAAGTCCCATCTGTCACCCTGACGTTCGTCCACAGCCATTTCAATCATTAATAATCATTTTATGTCCTCATATATAATAAAATAATATATTTTTATCAAAATACAAATTAAGAAAAGGTAGTTTCGTGTAACAAGAGGCGAAAACCCTCCGCTAAATTGAATATTTTGTAACATATTATTTGTGTTTCTACCCGATTGACCGAACATTTCCGTAACATCCCAATAAATGTTCGAATAATGGTTTTTTTCATTCCATCGCCGGAAAGCTTAAAAACGGTTCGAGTCTGATTTTTATCTGGTGATGAGAAATGGGCGGAAAAAAAACCATATATCTCGCATGTGCCGTGATACTTCTTTCCGGATTTGCGGGCCTATCATTCTCAGATGAATTGGAATCGGCTGCACTTGGAAAAAGTCTTGAAGATAATAGCCCCCTTCAAGAACATGTTCTTGAACTGGACTTCGATCTTGAATTTGAAAGACAGCTTTCCGGGGGAAGGTACTATCAATTACCATATTTTCATGGTGGTTTTTACAGGTCCTCAGGTCCCGGATATGCAGTCCCATTTATGAATTTGAAAATACCAATTCAGGGAGATGTGGAAAATCTCAAAATGGAATTCCTTAATCCCGTACATTACAAAACAGATCCTGTTCCTTATCCGCAACCCAGGGAATCCATTTGGCAAAATGTAACTGATTCTGGGATCCCCGAGAGTTACGAGATCCCCGCTCAATATTTCCACGATGTTGAAAAGGACCTCCTTTCCGAAAAGAAAACGCTCAGTATTTTGGTTTCACCAGTCAGTTACGATGAGAATGGAAAAATGACCTTTTATGAAAATATAAGGATAGAGTACCAAACTGTTCCCGAGAGATTTTCCGTGGAAGTCGATGTACTTCCGGGACATAAGCCAACAGGGGACATTTCCTACCTAATAATAACCACAGAAGAACTCAAGGATTCATTGAAAACCTTCGCCGGTTGGAAATCTCAAAAAGGAATGTTCACACATGTCGAAACGGTGGAATCCATAACCAGGAGGTATTCGGGAAGGGATGATCCTGAAAAGATCAGGAACTACCTGATGGAATTCAACAGGGAGCACGAAGTTGACTATCTTCTCCTTGCTGGAGATTATGAGGATGTGCCGGTTAGAGAAACCAGGAATCCGAAAGTATTAATGCCAAATGTGGAGCCTGATTATTTCGCATCTGACATCTACTATGCCTGTGTTGATCCCAACACGACCTGGGACAAGGACAAGGATGGTCTGTATGGTGAAATCGGAGATATAGAGGATCCAGACCTTGACATGGTTTACGGAAGATTAGCCATCGGATCACCCAATGATATGTCCAAAAAACTTTCAGAACTGATCTCAAGAGAGAAAAATCCGGTAAAAAACACTGGGGGCAATGAGATCCTGATTCTGGCTAACGAACTCGGACATGACCTGGAAAGCGTTGATATCACAGAGTCAATAATTGACAGACATGAAGCTTTGAAGGATTCTAAATTCAACAAGGTTTACTTCGATGGAACCGGTGATGAACTTTTCACCACAGAGAAGCTCATAGAAAGACTTGAGGAGGGATATCAGTTCAATTTCTATCTGGGCCATGGGGATCCGGACGGATATCAGGGAGAGATCTATAACGAGGATATAGAGGATTTCGACCAGGACGAACTTGGAGGATATCTCTTCGCAATGTCCTGCTTGACAGGATGGTTTGACGATCCAGACGGATTCAAGGAACATACCTTCGATGACTGCATTGCAGAGACCTTAACTGAGACTGAAGGAAAGGGTTTGGTCGGCTATTCCGGAAGCAACAGACTCGCCACCAGCCTGAGCACCGATAGATTCATGGGAGATTCCAATGGAATGATGGAACTTGCAATGTGGGCTTCGGCGGTTGTTGCGGATGGCCAGATCGACCAGACCGCGGGTGTCATCCATGCACTGGCCATGAAGGAATTTGCAAGAAAGTTCGATCCTTTCAATGACCCGCATAAGACCGAGATCAGGGCCTTCCTTTCCTACAATTACTTTGGTGATCCGGAAGCACCTTTGATAATCGATGAACCCGAGGAATTGGTTCTCTCCTTCGAACTCTCTGAAGATAAGGATGAGATAACCGCCGTTGTTAAAAATACCAATGGGGATTCGCAAAGCGGTGTAAATGTAACACTATACAGGGAGGGGGAACTCGGAATAAAGGGAGAAACCGGAGACGATGGAACAGTCACAATTCAGATACCCCCGAACAACGGAGGTAAAATAAACATCACCGCTTACAAGGCAGGAGACATACCCGACATGGGAGAGTTCCATCTTCCCGATAATCTGGAACCCAAACCGATGATAAGGACGGAACCAGAATCGCCGAAAGGTGACAATTCAATATATCTCTCGATACCAACAGCATATTTATATGCCAATGAGGAGGCCACCCTGAGATACAGGATAAATGATGGGGAGGAAATCTCCACACATGAGGAAGAGGAGATCTTCCTCCTCGAAGGAACAAACACGATCGAGGTGAAGGCAACCGATACTGCAGGACATGAATCTGGATGGTATGGATACGAGATAAGGGTGGATCTGAAGGATCCGGATATCGATATCCGCACCTATCCAGAAGAACCAGACGGGAAAAATGGCTGGTTTGTTTCGGATACCCATATAGAGGTGATTCCCAAAGAGGAACTATCCGAAATTAATATTTCAATAGATGAAGGGAAACCAATTGATCTCGCGGAACCCTTGAAGTTGATGGAAGGCATTCATAACTATACGATAAGAGGAAAGGACCTTTCCGGAAGAACGGTTGAGATAAGCAGAAGCTACAAATTGGACCGGGAGGCTCCCATGGACTCGAGAATGGAGGTTTCCAGGGGTCCTGATGGTAAAAACGGATTCTACAGGACCGCACCCCTTATCGAATTCAAGGTATTCGATGATGATGCTCAAATAGAATACCGGTGGGACGGGGGCGATCTCGAGGTTGCCGAAGGACCTCTGGAACCGATGGAAGGTATTCATCTGCTCGAATGGTTGACCGTCGATGAGGCAGGGAATATTGGAAACATCGGTAACAGAACCTTCAAAGTGGATACCGAGGACCCTGATCTTGAATTTGAACTGACCCCAAAGGAATCCGATGGAAAGTCAGGTTATTACATAACTTCGCCGGTTTTGACCGCAGAGTCTGAAAAAGGGGAGGTAGAATATTCCATCGTCCCCATTGGAGGAGATGCTGATTGGTCCAAAGGTCAGATTATTCCGGAGGAAGGAATAACCGTTCCGGACGGGGAATGGTCGCTTTACATCAAAAGCGAGGACGAGGCTGGAAACACGGAGGTGTCGGATCGTATCGATTTAAGAATCGATACCACAGATCCCGACATGGAAGTTTTCATGAATCCCTCGGAGCCTGATGGAGATAACGGCTGGTTCAGGGAGCCGGTTGTAATAGAACCCGATGCCGGAGAGGAGAACCTGGAGGTGAAAATCACCCTTGATGGCAATAACTGGTCACCTTTCAGGAACCCTGTTTACCTGACAGATGGCATCTATGATGTGAAGATCAGGGCTTCGGACGAAGCCGGGAACCTGCGGGAATATGATCTCGGCATGATAAAGATCGATATCGGCGCACCAGTTATATCATCCATCGGTCCAGAACCTGGCTCAGGGTTTGGAAAAGACCCTGTAAAGATATTCTGGGAAGCTTCCGATCTCGTTTCCGAAGATTTGAAATCGTTCATTTCCATTGATCGAGGAATATGGACCGAGACCGAAGAAATGGAATATATCTTCTCGGACCTCAAAAACGGGGAACACGAAATTGCTGTCAAGGTCCTAGATGAAGCAGGCAACCTCAAGATAGCCTACACATCCATAGTGGTTGACAGTTCATCACCTGCGGCACTTTCGTTCACACCTTCGGGAGAGATAGAATCCGATGATGTGAAAATAGAGATCCATTTCTTTGAGGACATGGACACCGAAAGCTCTGTCCTAATTGTAAACGGAAATGAGGAGCCGCATTACTGGACAGGTGACCGAACCTTGATGGCCGACCTTGGTGACCTCCCCAAGGGTGAAGAATTTACCGTTTCGGTAATCGCCTGTGATATCCATGGAAATCAAATGGAGGACCTGGAATTCTCCTTTGAAACCGAAGAAGATACAGGAAACACCATTCCGGAAGAGAATGAGACCGCGGACGGAGGAAGCAGCTCCTTAATTCCCATGATATCTGTCGGATTGATAATTGCTGCAGCTGCCGCCATTGGAATTGTGACGGTGGTGATGGTGGTAAAGAGAAAGTGATCTCGTCTCGGGGGGCTTTTGCTCCCCGATGTTCCTTTTTTGTTCCAATTTATAAATATAATCTCAAAACAATTTACTTCTGTTCAGCAAAGGGTTCGAAAAACCCTAAAGGAGGATGCGGGGCATCGATCCGGTTCATCCAGGCATTCCCCATGGACCCTCTCTTCAAGTATCCCCCACCCCAAATCGAATACCCGCTCCTCCTGATCAATATTCTGTGAGTAATATTCAATTAGGGTGCGATCATGCATATCCATGGCAGAAGAGGTGCTCCCAGGCATCCATAAGATACTGCTTCCTCTACCCAGGAATCCTCTTAGATCAATCAATTCCTATTTGATTGAAGGGAATAATAGGAACCTTATCGTGGATACGGGAATGAACAGACCCGAATGCCGGGATGTAATGGATTCCGAACTCAACGAATTGGAAGCGAACCTCTTAAAAACCGATGTATTTGTTACCCATTTACATGCCGACCATCTGGGCCTGGCACCGCACATAAGCGGGGGTAGAACCAAGGTTTTCATGGGAAGGAAGGATGTGGAGGAAATCAACGAAAGTGATTACTGGAGAGATATGCTCTCATATGCCATTGGGAACGGATTCCCGGCGGTGGATCCCGAAGCCGCCATAAAGAAGCATCCGGGATACAAGTACGGTCCCCTGGGACCAATGGACATGAATCCGGTCAATGGAGGAGAGATATTTGAGGTGGGAAATTACAGGCTGAGAGCAATCCATACCCCGGGACATTCCAAAGGACACATGTGCTTATATGATGAAAATGAAAGGATCCTAATTTCAGGGGACCATATTCTTGGGGATATAACTCCCAATATCTCCTTGTGGCAGGGAAATGAGGATCCGCTTTCCGATTATATCAGCTCTCTCAAAATGGTAAAGAAGCTCGAAGTGGGAGTTACTCTCCCGGGTCACAGGTCATTGATCAAGGATCATTCCAAAAGAATAGATGAGCTGATAAGACATCATCTACAGAGAGCTAAAGAGGTGCTGGATATAATCGGTGGTGAAAAAATGAATGCATTCGAGATTGCTTCTGGAATGAAATGGGACCTCACTATCAGAAGGTTCGAGGAATTCCCCATCATGCAGAAATGGTTTGCCCTGGGGGAAGCTCTCGCTCATTTGAGGTTCCTTGAAACCAAAGGTAAAGTATCGAGAGAGCATAGCAATGACATCATTTCATACCATTCCATCTGACCTGTTCGGGGGTCCTTATTTTAACGGTCACTACCTAAATGTGTTGGTGAGGGAATGGTACAACCTCAAGATCCAGTAATATCGAGTTTCAGACAACACGTTGATGAGGTCATAAATCGAGAGATTATCCTGAAAACTGCCAAATGGAGAAGGGAAAAGACCACTCCACCGGATTTCTTCAGGATTCTTGGAGAAAATGGTCTTCTTGGATACCGAAAAGATGAGAGCGGTTACAGGGCAATCCCGTGGAAAGAAAATATCTATTTTTACAGGAAGATCGCCGAGATCTCCGGGGGCCTCGCCATAGCAGCTTTCGTTCACTCCCAGACAGGATTGAAAGCCGTACACGCCTTTGGGATCGAGTATCTCCAGGAGAGATATCTGTACCCGGGGATCGATGGAGAAATGATATTCGCAATAGCAAACACAGAACCGGGAGCCGGATCCGATGCGGCATCAATATCATTGATGGCCGAGGAAAAGGAAGATCATTTCCTTTTAAACGGCACCAAGGCTTACATCACCAGCGGAGATATTCCAGATGTCCTGGTAACAACAGCCATTACCGACCCTAATGCTTCCCGGAAGCATAAGGGGATCTCTATGTTCATAGTGGAGGGAGATTCTGAAGGGCTAACAAGAAGAAGGATGGAAAAATACGGATGGGTGGAATCCCATCTTTCAACTCTTGAATTCAAAGATGTGAAGGTTCCCAAGGAGAACCTCCTGGGAGAGAGGAACAAGGGCTTTTACCAGACAATGGAAGTTTTCAACTCGTCCAGGATCGGCATCGCCGCGGTTGCCAACGGTTCTGCCCTGGGAGCTTTCAGAATGGCCCTTGATCACAACAAGAAGAGGGAGATTTTCGGGAAACCAATAATAGATTTCGAATCCAAGAGGGCAGAATATGCCGATAGAATGACCTTCCTCCAGGCGGGTTGGTTGATGGTGGAAAAAGCAGCGGAGGTCCATGATTCGGGAGGGGATTACTCCTATTACGCCTCCATGGCCAAGCTCTTCAATACGGAAGAAGGAATGAAGATATCCCAGTGGGCGGCCCTGAACTTCGGGGCCAGAGGTGTACTCGAGGGGCATCCGGTTTCCCAGTATATGCTTGATTCCAATGTGGCCTTGATCGGAGAGGGAGCTCCAGAGGTCCAGAGAAAGATCATCTCTGAGAATCTAGAGAGGATCCTGGAAGCATTGTAACAATCAATGAAATCATGAAAATAGCGGCCCTCCCTTTCCGGGGCGGGGAGGGCCTCGGCAGCTCTTCCGTTCTCGACCACGCATTCAACTCTCTTCTAAACCCCACGCCAAGAGCGTCATCGGTCTTCGGTTCCGCATGGGACCTCTGATCAATGTCTTACCTTTTTCTTATGGGCAATAATACTACCGGGTTATATGTTATATAAAGGTACCAAAAAAAAACCGAAACTCTGAGATGGGTTATATAATAGTTGTGGTGATTATTCCTCGATTAGCAATCTTTTCACCTTTAATACTATTATTGATTAAATTCCAAATTTATTATGTAAATGATCCATGCCGATAATGATTGCCGTACGGAAATTGAATTTAATCCTTCTTGACAAAACCCTTTCGTTTTTCCTCAATTACCTCATCGGCGATCTTCAACCTGATCCTCCTCTCCACTTCCAGCTTCTTCATCTCCTCCACATCCCTGGACCTTCCCATCTTCTTGAAGATCCACATGGCCTGAATGTATTTCTCGTTGGTTATCAGGCCCTTTGCCTTCACAAGCCAGCAAAGATTGCAAAGGAAATCATCATCATGTTCGTCGTAGAATCCGCAGCCCTTGCAGAAATGCCTGGAACATGATGAGCAGAGGTATGCTTTCTCGTCACCGGGACCAATGAAATATCCTCTAACGATTACCTTCATACATTCGGAACAGTTCATCCTGTCTTCGTCTTCCATCAGTTTTTATTTAATATGAAGGCCGTATTAATTTGATTAGCAACCATTTCAAAATATGATAATTACATGTTTATTAATTGGAAGAACTCGATTGATAATGGTCAAACAAATTATATAATCGGTGCTCGGGCTCATTCAATACCCTGATATATCCCGGCCGCCGGTGAATCGAAATGAACCGCTCCCCAAAAATGGACCTCCCATCTGAAAAGCTGCTCCAGACGGATGTTTTAGATTTACTTGGGGAGGGGGTCCTTCAGATGGATTTCAACTGCAGGATAGTTACCATGAACGAATCCTTCAAGAAATTACTGGGTTACAGTGCGGGAAAGCCTCCTGGAAATTTCCTGGACATGGTTTTTGAATCCGACAGAGATTGCCTGAGAAAGGAACTGAACAGATTGAAAGGAGGATACAGGGGTCCTATCGATAGATTTCGTTTGAAACATATTTCCGGGGAAGAAAGGTGGGTTGAATCCAGAGGTTCAAGGACATTAAATGACACTCACCCCTCATACATACTGATATTCAGGGATATAACCGAGACAATGATTGTGGAGGAGATCATAGGAAGGACCCAATCCATGGCATCCAACCTCATGGACAATCTTCCAGGCATGGCTTTCAGGTCTTTCCCCGATAAGGACAGGACAATGGATTTTATCAGCGAGGGCTGCATGGAACTAACCGGATACAGACCGGATGAACTGACCATGGAAATACCATTCGGCACACTTGTCCATGAAGCGGATAGAGAAAGAGTTGTCTCCAGGGTCAGCAAAGCCGTCGAAAAGGGAGCGGTATACGAGCTCATATACCGTCTGAGAACCAGAGAGGGTAACCTCAAGTGGGTCTGGGAAAAGGGAACAGGATTTCCCGAAAAAGAAGAAAATCCAGCTTCCGTTCAAGGATTCATACTGGATACAACAGTGAGAAAGGAGATGGAAGTTAAACTAGAGAGATACAAGAACCATCTGGAACAGCTTGTTGCTGAGAGAACAGAGGACCTTGCTCTGGAGAAGAATCGACTCTCGGCCACACTAAGTTCGATAGGTGATGGGGTTATTACAACGGATGTAGAGGGGACTATCCTTATGATGAATTCCAATGCTGAAGATCTCCTAGACATTGATTATGAAAAGGCAAGGAGTCTCGATCTCGTATCCCTTTTCGGAAAGGGGGATAAAAGCATAAAAGAGGAATTGAAGAGGTATCTGGAGGAGGTTATGCTCGGCAAAGGTAACGGAAATCATCTCACAGTCTCCATAGGGACAAGGTACGGTGATAGAACCCTCGAGATCAATTCCTCGAGAATGCATGATGAGGAGGATGTGACAACCGGCATAGTTTTGGCTGTAAGGGACGTTACGGAAAGAAGGAAGATGGAGGAAGAAGCATCCAGAAACCAGAGGCTGGAATCCATTGGCGTCCTGGCAGGCGGGATCGCCCACGATTTCAACAACATGCTCACATCTCTTCTTGGAAACATTGCCCTGGTGAAATCGGCTGTTGATCCTAAAAATGAAGCATTTTCGGCTTTGGAGGATGCGGAAAAGGCGGCCTACAATGCAAGGGACCTCACCTCGCAGCTTCTTACCTTTTCAAGGGGAGGGGAACCTGTAAAAAAGGAAACAAACCTGAAACAGGTACTCAGAGATTGTACCAGGTTTTCCCTGAGTGGTTCAAGAGTATCCACAAGGTTTGTACTGGACGATGACCTTTGGAAAGTAGAATTGGACGAGCCCCAGTTCAAACAGGCCCTGAACAATCTTTTGATCAATGCAAAGGAGGCAATGCCAGGCGGTGGAACGGTAACGGTGAAGGCCGAGAACTTGAATGTAAAAAGCATATCCGGGCTTTCTCTTCGCGATGGCAGGTACGTCAAAGTGTCAATAAAAGACACGGGAATAGGAATGCCAGGTAGGGTTCAAAAAAAGGCATTCGATCCTTATTTCTCCACGAAAAGCGAGGGGAGGGGCATGGGACTCGCTACCGCTTTTTCCATAATCAGGGAACATTTCGGTCTTTTGGAGGCTACATCCAGGGTCGACGAGGGTTCCACATTTATGTTATATCTTCCCGCATTAGGCCCCAAAGAGGTTGAAATCAAGACCCGGGATTCGACAATGAAAGTGAAGGGAGGAGAGAGGATCCTCCTTATGGATGATGATGAGCTGTTGCTAAATGCGATATCAAGACTTCTGGGCAACCAGGGTTACAGGGTTGATACCGCAGAAGAAGGAAAGAAAGCCGTAGCCATGTATCATAACCAGCTTGAAAAAGGTGAAAAATATCACGCGGTAATACTGGATATCACCGTTCCCGGGGGCATGGGGGGTGAAGAAACCCTTAACAGAATTATGGACTTCGATCCCGCCGTGAAGGCAATTGTATCTTCGGGTTATTCGAACGATACTATAATGTCACATTACGAGGATCACGGTTTCAAGGGTGTATTGAAAAAACCCTACAAATTGGAAGATCTTATATCGGAACTTTGCAGGATACTCTACGGGATATAAATGAGGGTGAACTATAATTGACATGAATGCAATACACTGATGAGGAATGAATGTGGAACCCCATGATGACCTTATTCAAAGATATGCAGAGATAGTGCGTCTTGGTCAGATAGGAAGTATTCTATTGTGGGACCAGAACACTTACATGCCGCCCGGAGCGGCAGAAATGAGAGGAGAACAGCAATCTCTTGTATCGGGCATTGCACACAAAAGATTGACCTCCAAAAAGATGGGTAGACTTCTTGACCGATTGAAAAGGGAAGAATTGACACCGGAAAAGACCGCGATTGTGAGAGAGATAGAGAGGAAACATGAAAGGGCCTCCTCCATACCCAGGTCGCTGATTCAGGCCCTATCCCGTTTGGAGCCGTTATCAACCGGAGCCTGGATCAAGGCAAGGAAAAAGGAAGATTTCTCCTTTTTTAAAAAGGAATTCAAAGAGGTTATCGAATTAAAGAAAAAGGTCGCAGAACATGTTGGATACGAGGATACTCCCTACGACGCCCTCCTTGATGAATATGAACCTTACATGAAAAGCCGCAAACTAACGGATATTTTTCTGTCACTGGGTGAGAAACTCAAACCCCTTGTAACAAGATTGACCGAGGTCTGCGGAGACCTGGGAGACGGCAAGATGAAGGGCAAATATCCCATCGATTCCCAGAGGGAGTATTTGCATTACCTCCTGATCGAGATGGGATATGACATGGAAACCGGAAGGATAGACATTTCGGAGCACCCATTCACCGCTGGAAATCATGATGACGTCAGGATCACCCTGAGATACGATGAAAAGGACCTCAGGACAGCACTGTTTTCGGCCATCCACGAGGGAGGGCATGCACTCTACGAGCAGGGCTTCAAAAGGAAGAATTATTTCACCCCCCTTGCCGAATATGTTTCTCTGGGAATACATGAGTCCCAATCGAGAATGTACGAGAATATTATCGGCAGATCGAGGTCATTCTGGGAATGGCAGTATCCCATTCTGAAAGAGAAGTTCCCGTCTCTTAAGAAGATGTCACTGGATGAGTTCCACAGACTCATCAATCATATCACCCAGTCCCCGATAAGGGTTGAAGCCGACGAGGTAACCTATTCCCTCCATATTGTAATAAGATTCATGATCGAAAAGGACCTGATGGAGGATAAATTGTCCGTGGACGAGGTTCCCCAGGTTTGGAACGAGCTTTACGGGAAATATCTCGACCTGGAACCAGAGAGCGAATCCTTGGGGTGCCTCCAGGACATCCATTGGTCGATGGGGGCTATCGGTTATTTCCCCACATATACGCTTGGCAATCTGTATTCCGCTCAGTTCTTCAAGCAGGCTCAAAAGGATATAGATTATCTGGAATCTTCCATAGCCCGAGGGGACCTCAAAACAATCCTCAACTGGCTGAGGGAGAACATCCACATGCATGGTAAATTCTACAGCGCACCGAACCTAGTTGAGAAGGTTACCGGAAAACCCTTGAGCGAGGATCATTTCATCGATTATCTCAGGAAGAAATATTCATCCATATATGACATTTCATTGTGAGAAATATCTCACCTTTGACAATAATCGATCCAGGTTTCACCTTTGGGACCAAATGATTTATTATCGGACAGTTTGTTCATGTATATGAATACGCCAGGGTGATCCATTATGAACAGGAAATTATTTGTCTTTGCTTCGGTGGCGCTTCTTACATTATTGGCCGGTTGTCTTGGTTCGGATGACGAGGGCGGAGGAACGGAGGAACCGGTGGAAATGAGCGGAATGCTCAATCAGACCGGCACACAGACGGGATTGGCCCAGATCGAACCCGAGCTGATCGAGGCCACGATACCCATAACCCTGGACTTCGAAATGGTAACCGGAATTACAATTAATATCTCTGTGGAGGACAATGATGACGGCACGGATCCCGATCAGGTCCAGGAGATCACTCTCACAGAAGAAGATGGAAACACAACCGGATCGGCCAATGGAGGCGCAGCGAGACCGGGGACTCCATTTACCACATCACTTTCCGTGGAATGGGACGGAACAAACTACATGGGCGGAAGATGGAATCTTGTCATTCCGGTTTCCATAGTTGCAGGCCCGGACCAGTGGCCGGGTCCTTTGATATGGAACGGCATTCCTGACAGAGGTTTCTCCTACGAGATAGAGATCGCCTATTACTACCATCAGGAAGAAGAGTCATAATTGCCCGGCGCGACAAATATGAAAAATCGATCGAAGCAGGCTTCGATCGAACGTACAAACCCCGCCCACCCCGGACTTGATCGGTATTTTTGTAATCAACAGTATTTAAAGACTGGAATAACTGGACTTATTAAATTTCCTATATGATAAAAAATAGAACAACATTGCTGGATGGGGGATATATATGGCAAAAATGGGATTGATATCTTTAATCACCGGAATCGTATCTTTCGTCATACCTTGCCTGGGACCTGTTCTTGCAATAGTGGCAATTATCACAGGGATAATGGGAAGAAGCGACCCGGACCAAAAGACAATGGCAACGATAGGATTAGTACTGGGAATAGTATACTTCATACTTGGAATCCTGCTAGTGATATTGAACCTCTTTTTGAATCTGGCTTTCCTGGCCGTATGATGATGAAGGATCATCGGATGCCATCAAGTCACTGTTTCATAAATCATTGTAATTTACATGCTTTACATAGCTGTAATTACAATCCCTAATCCATATAGGAAAGGGTTACCATGGAGGGCCAGATTATCTAGGTCCGATGAAGGTAGCGGTATTCACTGAGACCTATCATCAGCTCAACGGGGTGGGACGCACATACCAGAACATGGTTGATTATGCGCGGAGGAAAGGATACGAGCTTGATGTATATGTCCCCGGCAATGGTTCTGTTGAAGTAATGGGATCGGCAACGATATACAATATTCCCGTGGAGGCTGGAATAGAATACTACCCCGATCTGATCTACGACGCGGCGGCGGTTCCCAGATTCGTATTCAAGCAGCTTCCGGAGATCATCGAGAAAAATTTCAGCGAAAAAGAATACCATATAGCACAGATAGGAACACCAGGGTCCATAGGTCTTTTCGCTCTTCTTGCGGCAAAGAAGTTCGATGTCCCCCTGGTAGGAAGCTATCATACCCAGGTCCCCAACTATGCCAGAGCCAGGGTGGATCTGATAATGAACAATCCAAACGGGGTTCTGAGAACGATACCCGATCTGGCAATGGAGGCAACCTGGTTGACGGAGAAATTCTTCTACGGCAACACGGTTTTCAACATGGCTCCAACCAAGATGATCTGCAGTGAGATCGAGACCAGGTTCAACAGACCCACCAGAGTATTCAGGCGAGGTGTGGATACCAAAAGATTCCATCCTGCCAACGGCAGGAGACCCGATGTTCCAACGGTTCTTTTCGTCTCCAGGATAGCTGTTGAAAAGAACATCGAGATGCTAACCGGTTTCAAGGAATATCTTCCATATGCCAGGTTGGTAGTTGTCGGAGACGGGCCCGACAGGAAGAGAATGGAAAAGATAATACCGAAAGCGGAATACAGAGGTTTCCTGACGGGGAAATCCCTGGAAGAAGCTTTTGCCTCCGCTCATGTTTTCGTTTTTCCTTCGGTTACCGAAACCTATGGTAATGTAGTTCAGGAGGCCATGGCCTCGGGACTTCCAGTTGTGGTGGATGCATCAGGACCCACAGGCGAATTGGTAGAAAATGGAATATGCGGTTTTCACTACAATTCCAGATCCGAGATGTTCAGGCAGCTTGATCTGCTCCTTAAAAACATGGAGCTCAATCACAGGATGTCCAAAGCTGCCAGGTCCGCCATGGAGAAGAGGACCTGGGATTCAGTATTCGAATCGGCATACGAGGGATATGAAATGGCTGTCAATATGCACTCGGACAGACCGAAATCCATAGGTCAACGCTGGAAATCAAGGATGGAGGAACTATTCGGACCTTATACCAAACAGATGCAGCAGACCTGAAAATACCTATTCCAATAACTTTGGAAACAGGATGAAATTGAATCTTTTTATTAGGATCAATTTCAAAAGATACCGGAATGAACCTGCAATGTATGGGTTAAAGGTAATTATTTAATCACCATTGGTTGATTAACTTAAAAGGGGGATGAAAAATTGGGACCCGTTTTTGATATCGTTGAAACCCTTGAAGGGGAGATACCGATACTGAAGATAACATATTCTCAACTTATAACGGCCATACTTGTTCTGATAGTAGGATTCATTATTGTTCGACTGATAGTGACAGTATTCAAGCAGTCGGTGAGCAAGTCGAAGATGCCCAAGCTCATGATTGATTTCCTGGGAAAGATGATCTCGGCCATACTCTACATTGTAGTGGTGATTTTTGCCGTTGGGACGGTAGGCATTGAGGTAGGGGGTGTCTTCATAGGCCTATCCGCTGCGATAGGCCTGATCATTGCTTTCGGCATGCAGGACTCCCTCAACAATATGTTCGCAGGGATCTGGCTTGCGACCTTGAGCCCGATCAAGATGGATGAATGGGTAGAGGTGGCTGGCCATTCGGGCAAGGTTACAGGCCTCAGCGTTATGTCCACCGAACTTTTATCTCCCGATAACAAATACATTACCATTCCGAACAGGGAAGTATGGGGCTCTTCCATCGTCAATTATACCAGGATGCCGATTAGAAGGGTTGATGTCAACGTGGGTGTGGCCTATGGAACAGACCTGGACAGGGCAATCAAGGTGGCCAAACAGGTCATGTCATTGACCGGACTGGTCCTGAAGGATCCGCCGATGGATGTGGTTGTCACCGATCTCGGTGATTCGGCCATCAATTTACAGCTCAGGCCGTGGACCAAGACAGATAACTACTGGCCGCTTTGGGGAATGCTTAAAAAAGAGATACCGAAGCATTTCTCCGGAGCCGGCATAGAGATACCCTTCCCGCAGCTTGACATTTCAATTGCAGAGAAGGAGTGATGATAAAAGTGGGAATATTTTCTTTCGAGGGGAGGACCCCTCAAATAGCCGAAGGGAGCTTTGTATTTGAAACCGCCACCGTGGTTGGTGATGTCACACTGGGCAAAGATGTTTATGTCGGTCCTGGAGCCGTTGTAAGGGGAGACTATGGAAAGGTGGTAATCGGGGACAGGACCTCTGTCGAGGAAAATGTCGTCATACATGCCAGACCCGGGGATGTTACGACTATAGGAAAGGATGTGACACTGGGACACAGCTGTGTGGTACACAACTGCACGGTAGATGACTTTGCAGTTATCGGAATGGGAGCGGTTGTGTCCGATTTCTCCCATGTGGGAAGATGGGTCTTCGTTGCCGAGGGTTCCGTTGTTAAAACCAGATCCGAAATAGAAGACGAGATGATCGTGGCGGGAATCCCTGCAACTCCAAAAAAGAAGATCAGTGAGGAACTGAGGAAAACATGGATCGGGTTCAAGGCAATCTATCCCGACCTGGCAAGGAGATATCCCAAAGGGTTGAAGAGATTGGATTGAAAAGACATTCATCTACCGCCATAAATGGTTAAATACAATTTTATCTGGTCGGTTCCCAAATCCTGTACCTATCTTTTTAAATGATGATATGTATGAAAGATCGGGAATAGGATGGGAAAGATTTCATTCAGGAGATCGGCGGAACCTGGACTTCCTCCGGGAACCTTGGTTCATGTGGGCGAGAAGAGGCAGAAGAAGGTTACGGTAGACCTGATATCATACAATGAAGACGATTTCAAAGAAGAGATGATCGGTGACCTGGATAGATTGAAGGAGGTACCCGAACCCGGAAGGATAGCGTGGATAAATGTCAACGGGCTCCATGATGCGGATATAATGAAGAAGATAGGGGACCTGTTTTCCATCCATCCTCTGGCAATGGAAGATATTATGAACACTGACCAGAGGTCCAAATCGGAATCCTTCTCAGAGCATCTGTTTATCGTTTTGAAGATGGTAAGGAAAGGAATGAAAAAAGGGAACGGGATTGAACAGATCAGCCTGGTCCTGGGAAGGGGATATGTGATATCCTTTCAGGAGTGGGAAGGGGATGTTTTCGATCCCATACGCAAGAGGTTGAGGACGAAAACCGGAAAGATAAGAACCATGGGAGCAGACTATCTTGCCTACACCCTCATCGATGCCGTGGTTGACAATTATTTTCCTGTTCTGGAAGAGATCGGCAACGAAATAGAGGATATGGAAATAAGACTGAATGAAAAAGCCGACGACGAAGGCTTGCAAAGGATACATTCCATAAAGAGAAGATTGATCCAGATCAGAAGATCTATCTGGCCCATGAGGGAGGTCATAAACGGTCTTTTCAGAGAAGAGTATCTTATGATGGGGGCGGATATTAAACCCTATCTAAGGGACGTTTATGACCATACCATCCAGGTGATGGATACCCTTGAAAGCATGAGGGACATGGCAACGGGCCTGATGGATCTCTATGTATCCCTGGTATCCAACAAGATGAATGAGATAATGAAGGTGCTAACAGTCATTGCAACCATATTCATTCCCCTGACCTTCATTGCAGGTGTCTACGGAATGAACTTCGACCCGGATTCATCACCGCTTAATATGCCGGAACTGGAATGGTACTACGGATATCCGATGGTCATGATACTCATGCTGTTGATAGCTATCGTAATGGTTGTATATTTCAAGAAGAAGAGATGGTTGTGATACTTCATATTGTCTTGTTCAGGCACACCTGAAATTCAATATGATCGTGGTGCCCTCCGATCCTGACCTTTCGATTCTGGCAGAACCGCCGTATCTCTCCATGGTCCTCTTGACGATATACATACCCAGTCCCGAACCCCGGTTCTCTCCGTGGCTGAAGCCCTCCTCGAAGATACGTTCAGCCACATCCATGGGCATACCCCTTCCGTTATCCATTACAATCATCCCGCAGTAACCATTTACCGGTTCGATAAAAATATTCACATGATCAGCCCCCCCGTGCTTCTTTGCATTTGTGAGCAGATTCAAGAGAATGGAATGAATAGCCTCATCGGCAAGTATCCTGCACGATCCTCTCACGGTCACGGGTATGTCGAACTTGTATGAAACTTCCCTGAGTGCTTTCCCTAAGTCTACCGGATAGAAGCTCTTTCCCCTCTTCATCGACATCTCAAGCTCTCTCATTCTCTTGATCAGGGAGAGGCTTCTCTCGAGGGATGAATCCATCTTGTCCAGTATCTTGATGTCCTTCGTACGGTGGTAGGTCCCCTTGGCCATTTTCATGACCATCAGATCGTTCATGAGATCGTGCCGGAGTATCTTGTTTATCACCTCAAGCACCTCATTGGACCTCCTGAGTTCCTCCTTGTTGTTCTCCAGGTCCCTCTGGTATCTTTTTCTTTCAGTAATATCCTGAAGTAATATGAGATATCCAAGCAGGGATCCTCTGGGGGTGAAAAGGTTGGTGAACTTGACATCGAAGGTCCTACCTTCCTTGAATATTGCAATGTGGATCTTCTCTGCTTTCCTATTACCAGGGGACCTCAATGCTTTTGCGATCTTCGGATTGATCTCTTGTAATGTCATTTCCTTGAAATCCGATCCTTCCAGATCGAGTATCTCCCTGGCTCTTTTGTTGATGTCTATGATCTTACCCTGGCGGCCGATGAATATTATTCCCTCGTTGATATTATCCACCATCATGTCCCTTGACATGGTATTGATATGAAAAAGATCCAGATTTATCATGCCTTGGACAACCACTATTGATGAAAAGATGAAAAAGAAGGTCGGCGTATCCACCTCTCCGAAAAATCCGATCTCGAAGATCTCCAGAAAGATCCCTATTACCGGTATGATTATCGCAGAAGAAATCACAATGAAATGGTTCCTCTGATCAGCATTGCGTAGATCCATTCTGATTACGAGGAGAAACAGACCCAGAGCTGCTATGAGCATGAGGATAACATCTATGAAATAATGGAGAAATCCCCTTTCCATTTTTACAAGAGAGATGTCATTCCTGGTTATGATATCAATATCCTTGATGATCAATCCATGTAATGGATTGGTGAAGATCAAACCAAGTATTATCAGGGAGGCAAGGAGAAGAAGAGAGTGGACTATGATCCTTTCCTTCTTTGTGGTCCCCGTGAACTCCATGGAAAACTGCAGAAAAAGTATCGGTACAAAGACTATGAATACGTACTTGAAATAGAAAATGATGTGTTTCCACCTTTCAACCTGTGCCATTGTCTCGAAGAAATAGGTAGAGATCCAAAAGGATACAAACAACAGAAAAACCGAGAAAAAACGGGCTCCCGGAGCTTTTCTCCTGAAATAAACAGCAACCGCAGTGGTATATGTGAAAATGAAACCCGCAACTAGTATACCGAAGAAAATAGGTTTCACATATTCTACCATGGGGCTCGTTCAACAATTTCCACATTCCGAAATAAAAGCTGGCCTTCCATTACGTATTATGATATTATATCGAATCGAGATAGTAGATCATTCCCAGGACTCCCAGTCCTCTTCATCCTCCCAGTCTATTGCTTCCTCCTCGTCCTCTACCTCGTCGAGTTCATCAAGATCGTAATCCTCATCCTCCCATTCCATCTCGACATCCCTGGAATACCTTCTCCTGCCTGCTATGAGAAGTACAACGAAAATAAGCAGGATGATCCCAACCACCACCGTCCCTATTGCAATCAAGGTGTAAGGGATGGAGTCGCTTGAATCACTATCCTGTTCCTCTATCAATATCGGTTTTCTCACAAGGAGCTGCAAAGAATCATTTCTGGAATTTCCGGAGCTGTCTGTGACCGTGATCCTCAATGTGTAGTTTCCGGGATCGATCAAGGTCACCTTGAAAGAATCTCCTTCAGAAGTGGAGATGGGTATGGAGGATTCACCGTCCAGATATAACAACTGCCAGAGGAACTCCGGTCCCGGTAGCCATTCGGGAGCGTTGTCCTCAACCGTCAGGTTGAACCATGCAACCTCACCGGGGTCGAATACCCTTTCCCCGATTATGGATATTTGTGGGGGTGTTATATCGCGAATGGATACGGTTTTGCTTACGGACGCATTGTTCCTTCCCTCGTCCACCATTCGAAGGGTAACGCTGTAGTTTCCCGGTTCGGGAAACAGTATGAAAGGCTCGTATCTGTCGGAGGTCTCGAAGAAATCTCCAGGCCCCTCGAAAACCCAGAGGACCTGGGCTCTCTGCTCCTCAATTAGTCCGGGATCATTATCCGAGGACCCTGAAATGGAATACTGAAGGGTTGTGTCCTCATCTCCGATATCGGGTCCGTTTATGACAGGAACCGGTGGTGTGGTGTCAACGATTTCGAATGAAACGGAGGTCCTGTTCCAGTTTCCGGCCTGATCCTCGACCCTGAGGGAGAGAGTATAGACCCCGGTCTTATCGAATGTATGGTTTACAGAGGAACCGTAATGGAAACTGGTTGCTCCGAAGGGACCTACAAGGGTCCAGGTCTGGTTGGCAAGTTCCCTGAAATCCGGATCGAAACCGATATCGTAGGAATCCGACCTGAATGAGGTGCAGTTGCACCTGATCTCCAGAATTTTTTCTGTCTGGATTATGGAAGCGACCGGATCCCGGGTATCTCTTGTAAAGATGTAGTCGGAGATCGTCGGGCCCGCTCCGTGAAGGTCATAGGCTGTCAGATTCAGGTAATTTCTTCCCTCCTTCAGTGTCAGGTTGAGATCGAATATACCGGTCATTCCCGCCGAATAGGTTCCCAGGGATTCTCCGTTGAATTCGGCTTCCACATTCGCCAGGGGTTCTGTGTCTCCAATTATATCGAAAAAGGTGTCATTTGTGATCCTTGGAGGGTAGGTAGACAATTCCAGGAAGAGAGGGCCTGTGTTATCGATCCCAAACCCACCCATATATGTCCAATTGGATATATTGGGAACCTCGTCACTGCCTCTCCATCGAAGAACGATCCGGTCCAGATCACCGGGGCCACCCGAGGACCTCCTTGTATCCCAGACAACCTCCGGAACCGAGGAATTGACCGCGGGAAGAAAGGTTCCGTTATCGTTGGCCAGACCGTCTCCGTTTTCGTCAATGTAATATTGAAGTTCGAGATTGGAAAGGTCTTCGTCCGCATCGAATTCCAGAGTTTGGACACCGGTCATGATCTGGGGGGGCTCATCGAAGATTATGGTGGGTGCAACAATATCTTTCGGTATCGCCGATGCCCAGAGAGAGGGAGAAGAGACATTTCCTCCGGCTCCCACGGCGGCCACTCTGAAATGATACTCGGTGTTATCTGCAAGTCCGGATACAACCGTGATATTGTCCGGACCTGTGGTGTTATGGTATCGCTCCCAGCCTGAAATATCGAAATCCGGGGGAGTTCCGGTTCTGTTTATGAATACAGAATAATAGAGAACCCCTACTGTTGGAGACCTGTTCCATTTTAGCCTGACCGAATTCCCCTGTGGCAGGGATAGGGCTTCAAGGTCACGGGGAGCTCCAGGCCTGCTCGGATCGATCTTTATGGGAAATTGAGGATACTCAAGATATCCCAGGAAAGGATCCTTCACCCTGATAGTGATATTCCCGTCAACATCATACTCGTTGGAAACATAGAATACCACATTGTAGATTCCATCATTGGCTGTCTCGTCACCATGCGAGGGTATGCCATCATCGAATATTCCGATCCAGGGCAGGTCAGAGCCTTTCACCGTCCACTCAACTTCCTGTCCCGGATCTCCGACACCTCTCAACCTGATGTTGTCGTACCTGGAGTATAACAGTCTGTTTTCATCCAGAAGTATGAGATCAACCCTCTTGGGCTTCTTGGCAGTGGCATTGGCCCTGTAGTCGAAACCGTAGGGGGATTCGAACTCCACACTTATCAGATCGTCACTTGAAACGAATAATATTCCAGGTTCCGATGTGGAGACATTGCTCGTCATGAATGAACCGGTGAAAGCCCCAAGTGTTGGCTCTTCCGTGAGGGTTATGTTCTTTCCGGCAGGATCGGAGTCCGAGCTTATCTTTATGCTCAGGGTCCCTTCTCCCGAATGGTCTCTCGAGGATAATGAGATCATAACCGTATCGGAATCCGTGGAATAGAAGCGCCTGTCCAGAAAAAGCATGTTGGAGATCATCTCCGTGATGTTTCCAGTTGATACCAGGGAAAAATGCTGAGGTCCTCTCGGGATGTTGGTCCCTTCAACAACAACCTTCCACCAGCCTTCGACCGGGTTGGGGATGGATATTCCTTCCACGGGATTTATGGAATCCCTGGTGTCATCAAAGGGTGCTGTGAAATCGTTGCCGTTGTATATCGATCCATCGGGAGCATAGAGGACCAGGTCCAGATCGTTTATGAGCTGTTTGCCTGCAAACAGTGATCCCGGATAATCTGACCAGGCCAATGTAAGTCTGAGCTCATCCTCGGAGGAAATGACCCTGAACATTCTGGTAACATTTTCACCTGTTGACATCCCGGATGAATTGTCCATGAATGAAAGGGCTTTTCCATCGGGGTCCAGGGAATCCTTCAGATTTATCCTTCCCCACCCCTGGTCCACATCAGGTCTTCTGTCGATCTCCTTGGTTGTCGGATTGGAAGCGCCGTACTGACCGGGGGAGATGTCCGTTGCTCCGTTGATTATCGTTGCCTTCAGAAGGGACGCAGACGGGGCATCGATTCCCATGGTTTGATTGTAATATTGTCTTACCAGTGCGGCCATGCCGGCGGTGATCGGAGTGGACATGGAGGTCCCGCCGTAATAGATGTAGGTGGAGTTGTAAAATCCCCATCCGGAACTTGATCCCCTGGATGATCTTACGGATAGAATGTTGGTTCCGGGCGCCACCACGTCAGGTTTCAATCTTCCGTCATCCAGAGGTCCTCTCGATGAAAAAGCGGCCAGCCCCCTGGAATTGTTCGAGGGTCTGTCGGATGCCACGGGATTGGCTGGAAAATCCCCCGGCCATCCTGCTCCCCAGGATCCCTGGTATCCGCCCGTGGTCCTGAGGTTCTCCGAGGCACCCACGGTTATTGATGACTTGGCCGTGGATGGAGGGGATACCGAATTCTGATCTATCTTCCCGTCCGAATTACCGTCGTTTCCATCGTTTCCAGCCGCATAGAGTATCAAAAGATCGGGAGTATTGAACATTGACCAGTCGATGTCATATGATGAGGCCGTATAGGCTCCCCAGAGGGCCGGATTTGAGGATCCCCAGGAATTGGTATGTATCCGGGCACCGTTGGTGTAGGCTTGGCTGAAGAGGAGGCTCATGTTGGAAGGTATGTTAAGGAAACCTGAATCGGTCTCTAGGGCCTGGAAATAGATCGTCGAGTTGTATGCCATTCCCTTGATATTCCCATTTGACCTGGCTCCGCTTCCAGCAACGGATCCTGCAACATGAGTTCCATGGCCGTTATCATCATCGGGTCCCGACCCGGACCAATCGAATATAGTGACACGGTTGTCAAGGTCCAGATGCATATCTCCGTATACCGATGGATTGTCCACTCCAGTGTCTATTCCGGTATCCGAGACTCCCACAATCTGTCCGGAGCCATCAAGACCCAGATCATCCCATACGTCGTCAACATCGATTATTCCGGCAGCGACGTTGTTCAAGAGCCTCATCTCGGGTTTTGGCTCTATCCATTTGATTCCGTCCATTTCCATGAGCAGGGGAAGCGGCGGGAAAGGCCTGTGGATCACATATCTGTTATCCTTTGCCCTCTCGAAGTTCAGTCCGATGGATGCAAATTCATTTTCAAGAGATTCGGAGGTGAACGTTTCAACGGTAATTGAATTGAAATCATGAAAAGGATCGTTCCCCGATTCATATTCAGCATAAAGATCAGGATGGGTCTTCAATCCCGGATGGAAGGGTGAGGTTCCGATAACACCCGGGAGGTCCTCGATATCATCCATGTATGAATTTCCGGTATTGACCACATATGCATAATCCGGGAAGTAGTCCAGGACCTTCAATCCCACCGATTCCATCATCTCGATCTGAGGTTCTCCGACGGGTCCTCCGAACTGGACTATAGTGTATTCGGTGCCGACATCCTTACCTCTTGCAAAGAACTGCTCCAGCGAATTGATTGACATGGGTCCCGTGTGAGTCCAGAGAAAAGGATATGTATTCAGATCAGAGCTTCCTTCCGTGGAACCATCCGTGGATATATTGATGAAATTAAATGATAGAAATAGAGCTGTCATCAAAGCGATAGTCCCGGTGATGTTGTTTTTCCTCATCATGACAGCTCCTTCCTTGTGACAATATTTTGTTAATATTATTATAATCTGGCCTCCTTATTTTCATCTTCGCCCTAAATATGCTTTAAAACTGTGAAAATTTACTAAAATGGTAAAAATAATTAAAATATCATTATAAACCATTAAAAATTAGAAAAATGGGGGTCTTTTGACCCCCGGGGGTGGGTGTGGTAGATATTGAGCCGGCCCTCAATAATCGGGCATCTTCTTCTCCACCGGTTCGTCAAGGGTCCCTCTGTATCTCATGTAGAGCATGGTTGAATCCTCGGGAACGTGGAACACGACCCAGAAGATCTTCTCATCGTTTGGATCTACCCTGATGGAATCGATCCTCCTGAGATCGGTGTTTGCAAGGTATTTTCCCTTGACTTCTGTGGTGGAGTTGTCGTCAAGCGTGAATGTCTTGGGACCTATGGTGAGGTCCGCATCCTTGTTCTCGTTTTCAACCCTCACCTTGACATAGACGAAATGGTAGCCTCCGTCAGCATCCACGGACTCCGGATTGGGAGAGGTGGTGTTGGTAGTCACCTCGAGGATGTGGTAATCCAGCTCCGGGTCCGCAACCTGGTCTATGCATCCGGCCATGAGACCTGCCCCCAGAATGAGGACAACCATGGCCCCGAACAACAGTGTTTTCATTTCTTTACCTCCTATCTCTCATTATTCTCCATTTCACTCCTCATGTGCCCACGTTCCTGACTGGGTGTTGATCTCTGTTCCGTCGTCATGGACATCGTTCACTTTTTCCCAGGCCCCGAGGTAGCTCTCGGAATCAAAGGTCCCATCCGAGTCATCATCCGTTTTCAGGAATCCGACTATACCGGTCTCCTTCAATTCGAAGTATCCGTTGGAGTTCTCATCGTAGGCCGTGACATTGGACATCAGGCCCCTCTCGACATCGACGTTTCCGTCATCATTGCTGTCCTTCTTCCATCCGAGCATGGAAAAGGTCTGGTTCCACTCGGGATTGCCGTCATCATCGGCATCCCTGACCTCGGTCCAGTGGACGGCATAAGCTTCCCTGTCGAGATTATCATCCATGTCGAGGTCCACGGTCCTTCCTATCGCCCAGGATTCCCTGAGATACTCGGGGTTTCCATCCGCGTCCACATCGGTGTAAATCTTGTTTGCGAAGGCCATGGTGGAGTTCAGACCGTCGGTTGTGACGTTCTTACCTGCCAGAACCGTTGAGTTCTCTCTGGCAAGCACATCGGATATCTCGGTCCTGTCAACCGAGATGAGCAGGAATGACTCCTCGGTCCTGGATTTCCTGACATCGGTCCTTGCAGCCGCAAGTAATCCTGTCTCGTCCCTCTGATTGCCAGAAACCACAGCCTTGTAGTCCAGTGCAACAGCATCGGACCTGGTTCCGCCGAAGAGAAGCGTGGAGTTTTCCACTGCGAATGCTGTCAGCTTGTAGGTGGTGGATGTGTTTGTCACGGTCTCGGATCCGTTGAGTATCACATACTGGACCTTCCCGGTGACCCTGTTTTCCTTGCCAGCAATTATCACCAGATTCTTGGAATCGTCATCCTCGGTGTAGGACCAGATGTAGCCTTCCTCTAGGATGGTCTCGCCTTTGGTGTTGTTGACCCTGTTGAAGGCAAGCTTGGAAAGCTCGGCCTCGTCCTCGGTCTCCTCTCCGTGGATGATCACGATGGCTTCCCTGAGTGTAACGGATGGATTGACGGTCTCATGCTTGTAAAAGAAGACAGCTGTCCCTTCCTTGTCCTCGTAGGTTCCGTCCTCGTCGCCATCCTCCATTATGAGCTCGCCAGCAGTGGCGTAGCTCCTTACTGTTTTGAGGATGGTTGCGTGGTATCCGTAGGAGAGATGCCTGATCTCTGCCTTGTCGATGATTCCGTTTCCGTCTGTGTCGTTCCTGAGGGCCTCGGAATAGGTTACTCCCTCTGCGAGTTTGATTCCATTGGCGGTATAATTGGCAACCCTGACATGGACCGCCTTCTCGTATTCGGGATTGCCGTCATCGTCGGAGTCCCTGTATTCGTATTCGAAGCCGACGATATATTCCAGGGTGCCGTTCAGGAAAGTCTTGTTGACTATTCCGTATGCCACCCTCAATTCGTATTTCCACTCGGGATTTCCGTCCTTGTCGGAATCCCTTACGGTGGAATTGGATATGTCCCATGCATTCCTTGATGTGATCTCCGGATCCACACCTGCTTTCTTGGTATCGGGTGTGTTCTCCCCGAGGAGATCCTCGATGTCGTTTTCGGTATCCCGGAGGTCGTCTGCGATCTCTTCTGTCCTCTCGTCATCGATCTCCACTCCATCCTCGGTCACGGGAACGGATACTTCCTCGTCGATCTCGACGAAAGGAAGCTCCCCGGGTACCTCACCGTCCTTGACGGTTGTGTAGGTCTCATCCAGGAGATCTCCCTTGCCGTTCAGGAGAGATAGTGAATCTCCGACCTGGACATCGGGAGCCCCGGGAGAGGAATCCTTTGACAGGTACCCTTCATCTGAAAGTAGATCATCCTCGGAAGACCTGGTCACTTCCTGTTCACCCTGTGGAAGAGAGGGAAGTTCCGGTTGGTCGAAACCCTTGGAGATGGGGATTCCCTTCTCCGATGGTGTCTTTTCTCTTGCCTTCTCCGCCTCATCGAGTGATTCATCGAATCTGACCTCGGCGACTTCCCGGGCATCGTTGATCTCTTCGTTCACGATTCCGTTCTCATTCAATTCCTGTCCGGTCTCATCGTCCCTGTCAGCCGCCTGCAGAAGAAGGCCCAGTAGACCTACCCCCGACAGAATCACGGCCCCTATCAGTATCAGGGGCAGCAGAACACCGGTCTTTCCTTTTCCTGCGGTCATTTTTCATCACCAAAGGAAGCAGGCGAAAGAAATCATATATAATAGGGCGAAACGTTGTTGAGGCAGATAGTTGTGAAAGAATGTTTCATGGGGATTTAAATAAGATGAACCGGAAAAAACCTCCTTGATCAAAAGGTCAGGTGTTCTGCGATGAAGAGATGGCAGTTGTACAGGGGAGTCGAGGACCCGATCTCGGGGACCTTCAATCTTGCGGAGGAGATCACCGAAAGGTCGGAGAGGATACTCTTTTTATCCAAGTTCGCTGTCTATTTCGTTTGGTTTTCAATAATACTGTACTTTCTCCTGGCCATTGCATTTCTATTTCAGGGAAACATCTTCATGCTGGTGGTCTTGCTTTCCCTGATCATAACCGGGATCATCACCGCCCAGCTGCTCAAATCATTGAGGAGGTTCCTCAAGGCTTCCACCTTCAGATATTCGGCGATAAAGGCAATGAGGGAAGGACCGCCGGCATATTCAATACCGAAGGGCAAGAACAAGACGGAGAGGTTCCTGGAATATCTCAAGGAGAACAACAAGACCTTCAAGAGGCTTTTAAAAAATCGACCCGAGATCCTCAGGAAGGATGCGTACGTGGTTGGAAGGAAAGGTAATAGATACCATCTCGATGCATTCATCCAGAAGAAACCTTCATTGATCCACAGGTTTTTGAATATGGGGTATCCGGGTTATTCTCTTTACGTCAGGGAATATAAAAAACCGCCCACAATGGATGAATTGAAAGCCATTGTCAGGGAGCTGGATGACATCACGGCAAACGGTAAGGCATACCCTCACAGGGTGATAATGATCACCAAGGGCGGATCCAATTATTCGGGAATTGATGATGAGGTATATGATAAACTCACGGAAGGCAAGATCTGGTTGAAGGGGCATAAAGAAAAGAGAATAAACCTGCAGCTGGTGGTGGAGCTCTCGAACGGGTACTATGAATTCATCCCGTTCGTTCCGGAGCTTCCCGGTGTGCTTCCGTGATCAAGGGGGTTTGAGGACCGTGGCAAAGAAGAGCTACAAGGACATGAATCTCTATTCATGTATTGTGCTCAATCTACTCGCCTCGGCAATGGGAATTGACCCCCAGCAGAAGGACCTGGACAAGAAACTCGACCTTTTGATGCTGCAGGAGAATGCGGGCCTCTCCAAATCCGAGATAATGCATCATATCAGATCCAATCACAACATGACCGAGAGGATACTGAACCATCTGAGTTCCGAAGGATTCATCGAAATTGAAAAGGACGAGAGAACATACAAGGTGGTTCCAACAAAGAAGGGATTGCTCCACGTGGGAGAGTTCAACAAGTTCTATGCTTCGATCTATTCAAAGCAGATAGAGGACCATTACAGGTATATCGGTCTGCCCGCATGGTACAGAAAACACAAGAATTGATGAAATACCCCTTTTTAGATATCAGCAGAGAAACCTTCTACTTCGGGAGTCTTCACCATCTCGAAGAACCTCCTTATGGAGGTTATCCTTTCCCTGGCCTCTTTGGGGATGTCCACCTCGAACTCCTTCATCATGTTCATGAACCAGACCAGCATCTCGAAGATCTCGCCCATCTCCTCATCATTCAGGGTTGCCATATCCTTTAGGGCCTTTTTCTGGAATGACATTATGACATCCTCGTAATCGGTTATCATCTTTATCGCAAGAAGCTCCAGAAACGGTTTCGGATCACCCTCGTCAGCTTTCTGCAGCCTCTTCAGATAATCCTCCCGGTCCGTGATCTCCAGGATCAGTGGAGGGTATCCATTTCTACCCAGAATGAAATTGAGGAGCTCCCTGGCCATTCTTCCGTTGCCGTCAATGAAAGGATGGATCTGAACGAATCTGTAATGGAATATCCCTGCCAATTCGAAGGGATGGAGCTCATCGAGATTCTCCTTGTACCAGCTTATCAGGTCCTTCAACTCATCCTCCACGAAGATTGCAGGGGGAGGTTCGAAGATAGATCCCACCACCCCGACCTCGATTCTGCGGTAATTTCCCGCCTGCTCGTCATCTATGTTCCTCTGAATCAGCGAATGAAGCTTCCTCATCATCGAGAGAGAAATGTCTCCTTTGTAGGATTTCAGATATCTCAATACCCTCTTGAAATTCTCGACCTCGTGGATTTCTCTCAATTTCTTTCCCCTGGGGGCTATACCGTCCTCGATAACCAGAGCTGCTTCCCTGAGGGTAAGGGTATTCCCTTCTATTGCCGTTGTATGATGGATGTATTTCACGTTCTGGGCATCCCTGTATTTCTCAAGCTCCGAAGGATACAGGTCCGAGAGGAACTGGGAATAGAAGTTCCTGATCATGGAAAGGTAGATCGAATAGAATCCGGGAAGATATTTGAAATCCTTCCATTTGGCCTCGAGATATATCTTGTGGAGTATTGATTTCAGTTCGAATAGTTCGGTGTAGAATTCCTTCCTGTGTTCCAGCTCTTTCTCATCGGAATCGGCAGGACCCAGGGATTTCTCGAATCTCTTCTTCTCACCCTTGAATGATGAGGTTGCGGTTATGTAGAGGTATTTTTTTCCCCTGACCGTCCTTTCCTTTATCGAGACCATGTCAGGATAATTTATCCCCCTAATAAAAACATTTTACCTGAATTTAAATGGTACGGGGGATAACATCCGATTCCTGTAAATAATGTTACATTCAGGTACCTCTTCCACACCCAAATATTTCCTGATTAGTTATATTCATTCAAATCTTCATGGATAAATAAGTAAAAAATCGTCTTTATTGATATTTAGAAAAAAAACCAAGTATAACGAAAGGAGGGCGAAGGACCAGTGGGAAATCGATCCGCCCTCCGGGGGCACTTCACACTTCTTAGCCTATTACTTGGTCTACCTTTTTCATCATCTGATCTTTCTCTTTTCCGGACATATTCTCCATTATATCGTTATGATTTTCCATGGCATGTTCGAGGAAAACTTCCTTGACCTGATTTCTGTCCTCGCCTTCGGTCTTGAATTCGCATTTTACGCCCATGTCGGCGCATCCTATCTTGTGCATTATTTTCACCTTGACATATGAAAGAAGAGGTCCTAGTCATAATTCATACCTGATATTTTAGGAAGTCGGGTTTTATTAATAATTTCAAAAAATTTTAGCAAAAATCTGATAAAAATAGGATTACAATATCAAGACATCACATCTCGAGCTCCCTGTCGTGTAGCCAGGCATCATACATGTTTCTTCTCATGGGGTTGAGGAGGACCTCCTTGGCATCATTGACCATGGACATCATGTCTGCCATCTCCTCCTTTGACATCTCTCCATTCATGAAGGCCATGTCCGGATGATATTTTCCAGCCATCATCCTGTAGGCTTTTCTTATCTCTTGGTGGGATGAGTTCCTCGGGATTCCAAGGACCTGGTAATGATCCGTGAGTATTTCACCACCCAGGTCTATCCAGAATTCCTCGAATCCTTCGCCAGATTCATCGTTCTCGGTCTTTTCATCATCAATATAGAATTCGAATCTGCTAGCTTTCCTTCTTTTCAAAATGACCAGAAAGAGAACGGCTATCAGCAATATGATGAGGATTATTAGAGGAATTACCAAGAAGAACTTCTGAAAGTTGTTCTCATCCACTTCTTTGGGCTTGGAAGTAATGGTTCCGATGTCATGGACGGTATCGGCATTTACGAAGATATCGATTGTGATCTTGCTGATGGACTCACCTGTGATTTCCACCCTTTTCTGACCCATCCGGACATCGAAGGAGAATCTTCCATATGCATCGGTGAAGGTGATGGGATCTCCTTCGACTTCTACCTGCAGACCCTCCATGGGAACACCGTTCTCATCCAGAACCCTGCCATTCAGTGTTCCCCTGTCTGTTGTGGTGAAAAACCACCTACCGAATATAATCTCATTTCCTGCCAGGTCCTCTGCATGTATCTCGATAGTATATTCCCTTCCCGGATCGAGAATGTGGGAAGGATTGAAGTCGAAACGGTTTCCCGTCCATTCTGATCTGCCCTTGCTATCGATAGAAAAGCGGAAGTTGTCAAGAGATATTTCCTCGTCAAACTCGATGAATATATCCTCTTTCAGGGAAACAGAATCTCCGACTGGACCGTAATTCATAACTCGGGGACGGATTCTATCAATTGTAAGGTTGATCGATGTTTCGGCAGAATTGAGGCACCTGTCAAAAACTCTGACCGACACGAAATGATCTCCCTCGGAAAGGTGAGGTATTTGCAATACCGTCGAAGGAATTACCCGAACCGAACCATGGGAATCTATATTGTATTCGAGGAAGTGGATTCCCGATATCCCATCGAACAGTTCCAGTTCCAGTGTGAGGTTATCCTGATTGATGTATTCATCAGGAACGGGGCTGATTATGCTTATTTCTGGATCGGTTTTGTCCACGATCACAACGATAGATTTTTCTATCCTGTTTCCCAGACTGTCAGTGGAAGCTACACTGACCTCATGGGTTCCTTCTTCGAGATATATCTCCAGAACGGATGTAAGACCGTTATTCTTCCATTCTTCTCCGTTTATGGAATAATAATAGGCTCCTATCCCGGAAATATCATCCTCCGATTTCCATTCAAGCTCCACAGTATTGCCATCAAAATAGATGGGGCCTTCCTCGGAAAAGGACAGCTCGGGGGGAGTTGTATCTACATTAAACTGAAGCACAGAGGTTCCTTCTAGTTCAAGGCTGTTAACTGCCTTGATCGTTATCTCATGATATCCCTCGGTCAGATTTAGAAGAACAATACTTGACCCGCCGCTAATTTCAATGAAATTGCCTCCATCCAGACAATAATAGGATCGAGTTATTTCCGATTCCGGATCCTCCGATTTCCAGGATATCGTTACACTCCTTCTATTGAATCCTTGTCCGGGTGATGGAGAAATGAAGGTAATCTCGGGGGGAGTATTATCCGAGATGGCCTCGACAATATTGGAAGGAGCTCCCGCACCATAGGAACAGGTGGCTCTGACCAGATAATAATATCTAATTCCCTGTTCTATATTGACATCGCTTATACTTGTAACGAGACCGGATATCGACTCGATCTCTTCCATTTTATCAGATTGAAATCCCCTGTAGATTTTGTATCCATTAGTCCTCCCGTAATATTCCTTGAGCGGCTTCTCCCACGTAAGCAATACATGATCGGTGAAGGATTCTGCCGTGAGGTTTCTTGGTGGAGAAATCAGGTCTATCGGAGAGAATACAAGCGGATACATACTCCCTTCTCCCTCACCCTCCAACTTGTAAGACATATCCACAATTTCGTCCATGTCAAGGTCGGGGGAGGTGAGGTCTGACCAGTGGTTTCCAATCATGAATTCACTTGAATGCCACCTGTTATCATCGGAGTTGTCATAACACTGCTTGATAACTGGGTCCGGAGTATCATTTACATGATTGTTCTGAATGAATGAATTGTTCCATATTTCAAAAGACCTCGAGTTCAGGGATTTGATTGCGTGCTCATTATTTCTCAGGAAAAGAGATCCGGTTACTAAGCCACCGTCGCAGGATGCGATCCTCATTCCATACTCGTTTTTAAAGAATACCGAATCTTCAACGCATATCTGTGAAGAGGATGAAAATGAGAGACCGGCATCACAATAGTCGAACCGGGTACCTGAAACATGAATATCTGAGGCCAGGTTGGAATAAATACCCACCTCGCAGCTGTTGAACAATGAACCTGACACTTTCAAACTGTCCAGGTCATCCCCGCCGTCAATACCAGACAACTCGATATTTTCAAAGGAGGAATCCTCTACAATCACATTTGAACCTCCTGATATCAAAATTCCATGGTCGAAATCCTTCACATAATCATCTGAAAAGATGCAATTGGATGCTCTAATTTTTATTGCAGTTTCACCGGTTCCTTTATATTCATTTTCACTGGAGGTGAAATTCAGATTGTTGTTGATATATAATCCCGTCCAATCAGGGCTTTCGAATATGTTTTCCTCGCAATGGATGTCGTAGCCATATAGAGTACTGATAGCAAAGACGTTGGTGAGGAATTGGTTACCACCTATAGTAGCATTTTTAACATAATACATGTCCAGGCCAGTGTAATCTCTTGATGTCGATTTCAATATTTTCAGGTTCCTGGACTTTAAGAAAAGGAAACCCGAATCATCATTATTACTGGTATCAATATTCATGAAGGTAATGTTTTCCGCATCATAGGCGGAAACACCGCTGACCGAATTCATGAGAGTGTGTTCATTGAAGGTACCGTTTGTGGAATTGAAGAGAATAATCTGTGAGTAATTCCCTGTAAAGGTCCTCCCTCCGAGGTCCTCGTTCCATGATGCGAAAAGCGGTCTATCATTAAGAGTAACATTTTCGAAGTGATTATTGACGGTCTCGGGGCAGATGGAGTCGGCTATTTTTAAGAATAGATCCTTGAAATCCATACCATTTCCTTTTATGGCTACATTTTTGATGAGAGTATTATTGAAATAATAATCACCATGAAAACTAGGAAAATCTGAAGCTTCCAAACTGAGATTCTCGAACACGGTCGGGCCATCGTTGTAGTAGAATTTTACACAGGATCCGCCTATAGATTTTATCTGACTTTCCTGGAGTTTAAAATTTTCACACTTATGAATTTCAAAAGCCGAATAATCAACCTCCATCAAGCAATCTGAGAATAATATCCTTCTTGAATCGGTAATGTAATTGGAATACGCTGAAATAAAAAAAAGATCATTAAATGAAATTTCATCGCAGTATTCTACCCTCATGGCATACCTGAAATATGCGAAATCCGAATTTGTAAATGATATGTTTACACTTGAAGTGATCTTTACGCTTTCGTATCCACTTCCCCCGATAATTTTATTGAAAATAGCATCCTTGGAACCAATTACGGATATACATCTTATGTTGCCTTTATCATACTTGTGGAAATTAACATTTTCAAAGGTTGCATTATCCGATACCGTAAATATTATTCCGTATACTACATCGTAAAGATCACATTCTTTCATGGATACATTGGAACTGTATCTAAAATCAAATCCATTCTTGGAAAAAGCGATCGAGGATGACCTTATTGTGATATTTTCACAGTGGAATGTATCTATTGCAAAATATGACAGATCCTCCACCGAATAATTGTATATTCGAATATTTGTGCAAAATGAAAGCTGTGTATTGGTGTTATATGAGTTGTCAATTTCTCCCGAGGAATCCTCAATGATCGAATCATTGGTTTGGTAAAAATTGATCCCTCTTTTATTGTTGTACAAAGATGATTTTCTAAGGGTTATGTTCGATGAGTGGTAAGAGTAAAATCCAAGGGAGTTTTCATGTGATTTTATCCTGTCCAAAACCACATTTGTTGCATTTATTAACTGAATAGAACCGTAAACTCCGATATATGAGGTGTTGGTGAAAGTGCAATTCAAAACAGTAACGCAAAGTGTGGTATTGGAAAATTTCAAACAATAACCCGTACCATTTCCATCGAAGAAAAGGTCCTCGATAACGTACGGATCCTCCCAGGTTCCGGATCCATCCCAATCCTCTGCGGTTGCAGTTGAGTTGAGGCCATCATTACCTTCGATAAGAATGGGTTCATGTCCGGTGAGACCTATCGGGATATCTACGGAGGGATTGAATTTTTCATTACCGTATCCTTCGAGAACCGCGAAAATCGGCATCAACAGCAGTAATGAAAGAAGGAAGAAGGTTATCCTCCTCATCCCGGATTCCTCCAATGAACAACAGCTTCTACCAGCTTAAATAAATTTTTGTGTATTTGTGAGAACAAAAGGGGTTTTTTCATCCTGATGTCAAAAGGATGAAATAGTCACGATAGAATGGATGAACATGGAGACCTGGAGGAAGTCCCTCTCTTTTTCGATTATAATGGTAATATTGGCCGGGATCCTCTTGTTCATCCAGGATCCCGGAACAGGGCAGGATATTATGGACACTCCCTTAGGTAAGGGGGTTTTTCAAATTGAAGGGGATCAGGACCTGCTTGAGAAAGCATCGGAGTTCGGATGGAACGGATCCGGAAACGAGTCGGATCCCATAGTAATTGAAGGATTGGATATAGATTATCCCAACGGATCAATGGGCCTCAACATCACCTCCACATCACTGCATGTCAGGATAATCAACTGCACTTTCACCGAGGTGGTAAGGTACAATGATGGTTATTCGACCACAATCGGAATATCCATAGATGATTCGGCCAACATCGATGTGGAAAGAAGCAGGATGCAAAACACATGGGGCATCCCCGTTTATCTGAATGAAGTCAAAAAGGTGGAAATTTCCAACTGCGAGCTTGTCGGAAGCGAAGAAACCTATCTCCTGACATTATACGAATCGGAAGATATCCTTGTGGAAGATGTGGAGTTTTCATCCAACGGAAGGGCCTTTGGCACGGAGGTGGATTACGTCGAGAATGTTACATTCCGGAACTGCGACTTCAACCTCCTGCAGTACGGAATGTTCATCTATTCAGGGAAGAAGGTATCCATTTTGAACAACAGCTTCGAACATGTCACAACAATCGGGATAGGATCCGACCTTAGCGATGACCTGATAATTAGAGGAAACACGATCGATGCAAATGGCACCCACCCGGAAATCGGCCCTTACTCGGGGTGGGGCATCTATATCGGTTACTGTGAAGGAGGCACGATCGCAGAAAATGAAATCGAATCCTACAGGGGAATCACAACAGCCGTGGCCTCCGATTTGGCCATCGATGACAATGATCTCAAATGCCTTGACAGGAACCTGGAATTATACAGCTGCAAGGATCTGTCTATCTCCGAAAACAGAATGACTGGCAGGGGCCTCTATATTTTGGAGAGCAGGAATGAGATCGATTTTAAAAATAACACACTAAATGGGGGAGGTATTTTCTACCGATTCGGGGAGGACCTGAAAGGAATCGATATACCACGAGAATCGAATCAGGTCATACTGGAACAGGTCAGGAACGCTTTGATAAGCGGTCTGGACATTAGCAATATCAATACTCCGATCATGATCTCGGAATCCGAGGGGGTGGACATCATTGACTGCTCTCTTTCCTCATTTGACAATGGTATTATCATTTCCAGATCATCTCGTGTCAGGATTGGTGAGGTCAATATGGACCTGGGTGACCGCGGTTTGCAGTTGATGAGAACAAATGAGAGCGTCATCGAGGATTGTTATATAATTACTTCCAGGTTCCCGCTCACCTTGACCGAGTCTAACGAGGTCGAAATAATTGATAACAGGTTTGAATCAGTCGATGATGGTATTGTTATCGACTATTCCGATCAGTTAACTATCATCGATAACATTATTGATGCAAGAGCCCCGATCAGAATCGTCGGAGATCCCCACATTGCCATAAACAACAATACTTTTCTGGGCGGAAGGATAAGCTTCGGTGATGGTTATCCCGGTGCAAATATGCTTGAGCCTTCCGGTAACATCCAGAACGGAAGACCCATCCACTACATCTTCCATGAGTTGGATGAAATACCCACGGACGGATCCTACACATTTTTTTTCAACATTTCCGAGAAGGTTATTGCGAATCAAAATTTCACCGGAGAGGTCGAATTCATGGAATGCTCTTCCATTTCACTGATCAACATCTCTTTCAGGCAAACGGACAGAGGTTTAAAATTGACCGAATGCAACGGATTCGAGATCGTCTCGATGGAAGCCATGGGTCTACTTCAAAAGGATGGTATTTTTCTCGATAATTGCAATGACATTTACATGGAAGGATCCATCATCACCGATTGCGAAAGAGGAATTGTAATCAATCGAACCTCAAACGCCATCATCTCCAACTCGAATATCTCGGGAAACAGGGGAGAGGGTATCAGAATTTCCAACGTATCCAAGAACTGCAGGATAGAGCATTGTGAAATCGGTTTCAACAAGGGAAACGGAATAGATATATCCTCGAGCAACAGCATATCGATTATTGGCAACGAAATTGAGATGAACAAAGAATACGGAGTTAGCATAAGTTACTCGATAGGATGCAAGATCCACACCAATCATTTCGTAAGAAACAACGGAATAACGGGAGATTGGGAAAAAGGGAGATCACAGGCATATTCCATGCACCAGGATAATCAATTCTATATTCAGGACCCGGATATGAAACAGGGCAATTACTGGTCCGACTGGAACGCTCCCGAACTTGATGAGGATGGTGATTGGATCATCGATGTGCCCTACGAGATTGAAAGTGAAGAAGGCGCCAGTGACCGGTATCCTTCTCTTTACAGATTCGATTATGTTGAAGAAGAGGAGCCATACAGAATAAAGGGGGATGACTGGTTGATCATAATCTTCGCCATAATTCCCCTGGTAATTGTAATTGTCATACTCGGTTTCGCCATAGTTATAACATATGGGAGAAGGAAGTAACCGGTTGTATATGGGATTATCAATCAACGGAACGATGGGTTCATTGTTATAACGTTTCAAAGCAGATCAGGATCGGATGAAAGGAGATGAATGGTCATTTTTGATACAATTCGATGGATCGGACATGTTCAGGTTCAGGACCTCTCTGGATCAGATAATGTCCATGGGCGGAAAGATAAATATGGGATACGATGAAGGTTACTTCTCCGTTCCCATACCGATAATGAACGGGGAGGTAAAGGGATCATATTCCATAGAAAACGGATGGCTCAAAATATCAATAGATGAGGCCCCTCCCGGCATGAATCTGGAAGATGTCAAGAAACTCTATCTGGAACATCTGGGATTGGAAGAGAGGGACCTTGATTTGAATTAGATTTTGTCCAATAATAAATGGTAAAAAGCGGACCCACGGGGATTCGATGCAGCTAACCCGCTTCGCGGCTCAGCGTACCTGTAAACACAGTATAAGTGCGGTGTTTCCAGGACCAAGGTTCGAATCCCAGATCCTGGTGGGTCCAATTCTATTTCAGACTTCAAATTGATTATTGTCAATAGAATAAGCGGACCCACGGGGATTCGAACCCCAGTCCCCGGCTCCGAAGGCCGGGAGGATATCCAGACTACCCTATGGGCCCATGGACTGTCGGATTTGCTAAGCAAATACGATAGTCCCATTGTCGAACCCATATAGAAGCCTTGATGTGCTACAAACGTTTTGATGAAACTTTTTTTAAAAGTTTCCCGGGTAGAGATCCAGACTACCCTATGGGCCCTTATGGGTTACTGCTTGGAAAGCAATAACCCCTATTTTAATTGCCTATCAGGGCATGATGTGTAACAAACCTTTTGTTGTAACTTTTTTAAAAGTTACCCGGGCAGAGATCCCGACTACCCCATATGAGCCCATCTATGGTTGGATTTTCCAAAACAGGCACTCAATAAAACGCCATAATCAAAGCCTTATGTAACATTTTATCCTTCGAAACTATCAGGGGAACCTTATATACGATTCATTTCCATCTTCAATCATCGGAGAGAAAAGGAAAAACCTTCAAGGGTAAAAATCCTATTTTCCCGACCGGCCCGCACACGCAGAAATGGGAGGTGTACATTGATGACACCGGTCGAAAGTGATCTGGAGACAATAATCAAGGAAGAGACAATAATAGGTCTCGAACAGGCGCACTACCATCACGATCATGTGGTGCACGAGGTCGCCACCAGGCTTCCTACAAAGGACGGGAAATTCAGAATACATCTGTTCAAGGACCAGGTCGGAAGGGAACATATTGCACTGATCAAAGGCAATGTAACAAACAAAGAAAACGTATTGACAAGGGTCCACTCGGAATGCCTGACAGGAGACCTCTTCGGATCCTTGAGATGCGACTGCGGTCCTCAGCTTCATCACGCCATGAGAATGATAAATGAAGAGGAAGAAGGCATTCTAATATACCTCAGGCAAGAGGGCAGGGGCATTGGTCTATCCGAAAAGCTGAAAACATACAATCTTCAGGATGCCGGACTGGACACTGTCGATGCAAACATTTACCTCGGCCACAAGGCAGAGGAGAGGGATTATCTTGTGGCTGCAGAGGTCCTCAAGGACCTTGGAGTGGTATCCATAAGACTCGTGTCAAACAATCCAGACAAGGAAAAGAAACTGAGAGAACTGGGAATTGAGATCTCTTCGAGGATCACACTCGAACCCGACGTGAACATAGAAAACTTGAGATACCTCAAGACCAAGATAGATAGAATGGGACATGAACTCGGTTCGACACAGCTTTTTCCATATCAGCCGGAGATGGACGATGTAAGAAGATACATTGTAAAAAAGAGGGATGATAAGGTCGGGATTCCCTACATCAGTGTCTTCAACATATCAGGTCTGGACGGACAGCTTACCTACGAACCCACTCTTCCCGGAAAGGGCCCTGTATTGTACAAGGTTTTAAGAAAGAAGTTGATGAGGGAGCACGATGCATTACTTGTTACCCATAACGATCTGGATCTTGCAATTGATGCACGGGAAACAGGAAAGAAGGTCCTCATATACGACCCTCAACTCGAGATTGGCATGGATCATCCCCTCATAGGAGAAGAAGGACAGGAGATCGGAATCCTTCACGGTCCGGTAGTTGAAAATGAAAAGATCAAAGAAATCGAGGAGAGGTCGATTCCGCACTTCACCATACTTGACAATGAGGGGGACCTCGACATAGGGGCATTACTTGAAGCAGAGGAAAAGATGAGTATATCATCACTAATAGTGGACGGGAAAGACGGGATCTCAGACAAGCTCATGAACAGCGGCCTGGTTAACACCGTTTTGAACGCAATGGTCCCTGTAATTTCGGGTGGGAAAGGCACAAAATATTATTCTCACGGTTTCAAGCTCAAAGATGTGGAAAACGTGAGGATGGGTGAAGAGGTAATCTATTACGGCACCCCGAAATCCGATTGACTCCAACATTCACATCACCCTCTATTGTGATCTGAATTAAATAAGATCAAATCGGTTCGAATCTGCATGGAAGAGCTCGATTTCCTCTTGAAGGAACCACAGTATGTCAGATACAACACGTTGAAACACCTCATGAACAGACACGAAGATGATGAGGAATTGATCCAGTCAAGGAAAGAGATGATCCGAAGTCCTGCCCTGAAGGACTTGATCGAACAATGTCGGGAATGGCCGGGTCCAGTTTTAAAGAGACACAACGATGCGAAGCTATTGATCCACAAACTCTGTTTTCTTACCGAGATCGGATTGAATAGAAACGATCCGGGAATGGATGAGATCACAAGGAAAGTGATGTCGGATCAGGACCCTGACGGTCCATTCAGGATCCTTACTCACCTTTACGAGAGATTCGGGGGCTCGGGAAAGGATGAGATGGCCTGGTTCCTCTGTGACGCACCTACTGTCATCTACTCGCTGGCTAGACTTGGATATTCCTCCGAAACCAGGGTTTTGAAGGCAAGGGACCACCTACTATCATTGATGGACGAGAATGGATGGAGATGTCACGTATCGAAAGAGCTTGGAAGAATGAGAGGTCCGGGCGGAAAGGAACTGGAATGTCCCTATTCGACCTTGCTGATGCTGAAGTTGATATCGGCATATCCTGGGCTGATGGAAGGTTATGAGGCAGAGACCGGAATATCCGTACTTTTGGATCTTTGGACAGACAAAAAGAAGAGAAAACCATTCCTGTTTGCCATGGGAACGGATTTCAAAAAACTCAAGCTCCCAATGATCTGGTACGACATATTACACGTAACTGAAGTACTGTCCAGATTCGGAAAGGCAAGAAAAGATGAGAGATTGAAAGAGATGTATGATCTGATCATACCAAAGGCCGATGAAAACGGCCTCTACACACCGGAAAGCGTCTGGATGGCCTGGAAAGGTTGGGACTTCTCACAGAAAAAGGAGCCTTCTCCCTGGCTTACTTTCAGAATCAAAAATATCCAACATAGAATGAATTCACATTGAAAAGATATTTAATCTAAATATTTCATTTAACACCGGGGATAAGGTTGCACAAGAGGGTATTTTCGATTTTGATCGTCCTGGCAGTTCTGACTTCCGGACTTCCTGTGGTTATTCTGCTTGGAGATACTGGCATAGTTGCACAAAATGGTTCGGATCCTGAACTCGAGGATCCGGAGGGCTTAGTCATATCGGCGCTGATGAGCGATCCGCTGCCTGGTGAACCGGAATTCGTTGAGATCTACAATCCCACATTCGATCCGATTCTTCTCGAGGGGGTGGAGATAAGATCGGATCATGTGCATGTTTTCGAATTCCTGGAAACCGAAACACTGGGAGCTTTGCTCTCGGTGAGGGTCATTTTCGGCGAAGGAGAGGACGGATTCAATTCATCCAGGATGATGTATGACAGATATTCAAACATCGAAAGGGACCTAATAGCGGATGCTGAGGGCCTGGTGGAGATATTCAGCGGTGAAGGAGTGTTGATCGATGCCCTGGAGTATTCCAGGGACGGTAATATTAACCTCGATTCCGAAGAGGGCCATTGGTACGGACCTCCCGCGGAAAACGGGCCAACCGGAACAGCATTGGGAAGGGTCTCCTTCCAGGTCCCCTCGACTGCAGACCAGTGGATGAAAGGATCGCCGCTGATCAACGAGATCCATTTCGGTGATTCGGGATTCATAGAGTTATTCAATCCGGGGGGACAGGTCGATCTCGATCTTCTGGGATTCTTCGGCCATGACGATTTCGATCTCTCCGGAAAGCTTGAGCAGGATACCTACCTCATTATTCCGATCACTTCCTCCCACGACGAGGGAATGGGAGGATTCGGCTCGTCAATTTATTCCGGGGAGCCCATCGGGACAGAGATCCTTGACGATGGACAGATCGGATTGGAACTCAACGGGGTTCTGATCGATTATGTCAGGTTCGAAAAACAATCGGGAGACGGGATAGATTCCTCGACACTATTTCAGATGGCAAACTCTCAGGGGCATTGGACAGATACCGGAAATGACCCGGATGTCCAGTTTTTAAGCGGGCAAACGATCGGAAGGGATCAGGTTTCCACCGACACCGATTCCTGGGAGGACTGGAGCTCAGGAGGCGGGAAATATTCCAACGGTCCTACACCTGGAAATCGCAATATTTTCTCACTTTGCTTTCTCTATATCGACACTGAAGGATCGTTCATTCTGACAAATTACGGTGAAACGAATGTCAATCTATCGGGTATCAAACTTCTGAACTGGGACGGATCAAAATTCGATCTTCCCGACGTGGAGATCCCACCCATCGCGGAATTGAAAATAATCCCCAATTCAACCGGAACTGATGATCTGTACCTTTCGGACCTTAACGGAACCTACCATATCCCGGATTGGGAGGGAAGGGAAGGAGAATACGGACTGACTCTGCTTGTTCTGGATTCAGGATCCGGGGAGATCTTCATAGATATGATTACCTGGTCCCAGGGCATTACCAGAAGCTGGCTCAGTGATGCAGTAGACTGGGTAGATGATAACATCGTCCAACCCGCAAGGAGAACGGTAAGCGAGGTTGCGAGGGTCTTTGTCGATGGTATCAGGAGAAGTGTGAACTGGGTACGGGAGCAGTTCAACAGGCTGAAGGGAGTATTCGAGGACAAGATCAAGGAGCTCCTTGAAGACGGAGTCGATATCGGAGATTATCTGAATCTTTCCCTGACAATAATGGAGGACGGATGGAGGTTCACGGTTACCGCATCCACACCTGAAGCGCAGCTCAGATTCCCTCCGTTTCCTTTGCTTTCCCTGCTGGTATCGGCAGAGGGAAGCGTTTACGTTCAAAAAGACTGCAACGGAATTACATTTGGCGGAGAGCTGGTTTTGAGAGTGCATATTGGTTTGAACGAGGACTGGGGAGTTGTTGAAATAAGGCTCACTGGAGGTGTTTCGTTGGTGATCAATTATCCCGACGAGGCTACAGTGGCGGATTCTCATTGTTCCTCGGTGAACGCTGCCGTTGGATTCACACTCAACCTGGAGTTCTGGGCGTCAATAAACCAGCCCCAGCTTGATATTGGAGCTTCATTCGAAAAAACCTGGGAACTATGGAAGGACTCCATTCCGGTAGGTCCCAAAGGCTACGGATGCGACTGCGACAGGAGACCCAGGGCAAGAGCGGATCCCGAACCAGATGATCCTTTCAGGCCTCCAGGAGCGACAACAGGCGGAGAGGATGAACAGGAGGAGACCTTCGAGAGAGAGTTCGGCGTATCGGTGGAGAACAGGTGCGACCATGAAAGGCAATTGAATATCACCACAACAACCAGCGGTGATTCCTACGTGTTCCCCAAGACCACCATAGCCGATATGGCCTCCGGAGAGGATATAACCATTCCAACCGCACTTATCAGCGGACCAACTGCGGGTCCCGCTTCCAGGCCAGGAATAGGTCCGGGTGATACAGGAGGACCTGGCGGCCTTGTACCCGGAGGAGGAAAGAATCCTCCCGAGGAAAAGGATCCCAAGAATTATAACGGTGTCACCTCGGGAAAGGTCAAAAAGGTCTGTGAAGGGTCGGTGGCATCATTCGATGTCAACGTCACCAATTTCGGAGAGGTTCTAACCGAGTACGTGACAGTGACCATGACAGACACCACCAATTCTTCCTATACCAATTCCACAACATTCCCGGTTAGGTTCAAGGAGCCGATGGAATTGCTGTATGATGCTCCACCCGGATGGGAGGTGAGATTCTACCATCCGGGAATCGGATACGTCGATGACATAAAGGGCCTGGACGAGAATGAGACCAGGCAGCTAAGAGTTGTTGTCATGGTTCCTGAGGGAACTCCGGAAGGCCATTATGACGTTACCATCAGGGTCAGGCTGAGGTATCACAACGATGTAAGCGACCAGATGCAGCTGAAGCTCAGGGTCGTGGATGAATTGAACATAATCTGGCAGGACGGTTTCGAGGCGCCTCAAGGACCTTGGACCTTCGACGGCGACTTCCAGATGGGGATCCCGACATTGGGTCCTGGCGTGGCGGTAGAAGGTTCCGTGGTTGCAACAACCATTCTGGGAGCTAACTACAACAATGATACAGTTTCAACCCTCAGAACCAACGACATCCCTCTTACCCGAGATGACATGGAGCTTCTGACCCTTTCTTTCTGGCATTACATCGATGTTGCGGGTGCCTTCGACAATTGCACCGTCTGGGTGCATGCCGGAAGCGACTCGTTCAGACTGGATAAGTTCACGGAGGATATAGGAGTCTGGAGAAGGGAGGTCTATGATCTTTCCAATCTCAGCGTGGGAACCATATCCATCGAGTTCAGGTTCGAAACCGATCCATTTTTCAGTGAACCCGGTTGGTTCATAGACAATGTCAGTCTGCTTTCCTGCGGGAGGCCCTCGGACCTTTCAATCGTGAAGGTGGATCAACTCACCTACAATGTAACCAACAACGGGACCGAGGCCGAGGAGAACGTGGAGGTCCGTCTCTATGATTATTCCAAGGCGGGACAGATCCTCTATTCCACTGCATTCCTTGAAAAGGACTGGACAGTTACCGGATGGAAGAGCGGAGTAAGGTCCATTGGCATCAGGAAAGCTCCGATGCTCTACATGGAATCCGGTTCGGGAGGAAGCGCTGTGGTTCAGGGAATTTCATTGGTTCCCTCAACTTCCCCGACATTGTCCTTTGATCTATACCAGTCCTACGATCCCCAAGACGAGCTTCTCATTACCCTGAGGTCCCCAAACAGGACACGGGAAATTCGGGTGAACGGATCCATAGGTGTCGGATGGAAGCATCTCGAATATGATATTGCATCCTTTGCCGGCGAGGTGATCTGGATATCGATCAATCAGTCGTTTTCCGGCAAGTTCGACGGTTATCCGGTGGCTGTATCCGCTTTGAAGATAGTCGAGGGATATGCAGTCGAGGACCACAAGGATTCAACGGTGATTCCAACCATCCTTCCCGGTGATACGGTCACGGTTGAATTCGATCCCTATATACCGGATATTCCAGGTGAACACCTGCGCAGGGCGGAGGTCCTCAGAACCTGCGACAAGGACCTATCCGACAATATACATGAGGAAACCTACTGGAGTTCCTCCGGATCCGGATTGTCCCATGACATATCCATGGTCCTCTCACCCGGTGACGAGATACTGATAGAGGACAGCCTCTACTGGTCAACCTCGATCTCTGTTGATCTGGAAACCGTGGAGGGAAATCTTTCGCTTGGAAGCAAAGATGGCAGCGAAGGATGGGTGCAATTCATGGTCCCCCTGAATGTCCCGGGAGGTGATTGCACGGTATGGATCGAAAGCGAAAATCCTTCGGGTGATTTCATACATGAGATAGAAGGGAGGACAGTAAGCGGTCCCTCACCGGTCAGCCTTGGTATCGATTCGACAGGCAATTACGCTGGAGAGCCGGTTTCCTTCCTGCTCACAAAAGGAGGAAGCGATGCGGAGGTCCTCAATGTCTTATGGGATTTCGGCGAAGGCAACATGACCGCGGAAAAGGCTCCCGAACATATCTATATGAGCACGGGAAGATTCACGGTTATTCTCTGGGCCAATTTCGAGAGATACGGTCTGGTCATGGTTACAAGGGAGATCACACTTCTGGGAGACCGGATCAATGTAACATTCAAGGTTACTGATGAGGACGGAGAACCGATCGAAGGAGCCGAGGTAACCCTCGGATCAGTCAAAGGATCCACCGGAGCATCGGGAGAAGCTATACTCAGATTGTTCAGAACCGGAACATTCGAATGGAAAGTGGAAGGTCCCCCGCGTTTTGGAATGGTCTGCTACCAGTATGAAAACGGTACAATCGATATCAACGGAACAGACATTGTCGTGAACATCACTCTTGTTCACATTGAGCTTCCCTTCGTTTTGGAATCTCCTTCCGATATGACAATCCGCAACAGGTCCGATCTAATTGTGTTGAATTTCACAGGAGACCTCTGGGATAACTATACCGGAGGCCAGCAACCTGTCTCCTTGATGCTTGATGGAGAGGATTGGGAACCGGTTGTTGAAATCAACGGCAGTCTGATGGGGATCCAGCCGAACGGTGGAATGTACTATGGTAAGGATATGACCTTGACCGTGAAAGGAGGACCTATGGGACCTCTTTGGAGTAACGGATCTGTTGTCCTGTGCAGGGATGTTGTTTACAGCTTCGTCTGGGAGATTCCCGATGACATGATTTTGTTCGGTCCTCTAGAAGAATATGAAGGACCAGGTACTCTTAAGGTTGTAGACGATGACAGAAATGTTGAAACCTACGGAAGCGATTTCTCGGGAACCTTCCTTATCCCCAAGGATTCCGAGGGGAGATATGCGCTTTTCGATTCCGATTTCTTCGGTGTTAGTCTCGAAGGGACCATTTCAGAGGATGACGGAAGACTCACCCTGACCGATGCTGTGAATGCCAGCCAGTCTCCCGAGGTGAAAAATGTAACATTCTACAATAAACGGATTACCATCGAGTTCAGCCAGGTAATGAAAAAGGGAACAGAGGAGTTCGACATAGATATGGACGGATTGGAAGGTTCTTCCCACTGGGACGGAAGGATCCTCCAAATAAATATCACCGGAGGTTACACAGACGAATCAAAGGAAACCTTCACGGTGAGGGTCCTCTCCACTACCACCTCCATGTGGGGTGTTCCGATCAGGGAGGAGGCCTCAATCGAGATAGATCGTAAGGACCTCATTGTGGAGGGAGGAGAGGATGAAGAAGAAGAAGAAGAAGAGGACGACAATGTTATTGTATGGATCGTTCTGGTGATCCTTGTCGTACTTTTCCTCTCCATAATAGTGGTATTCATCCTCAGCAGGAAAGGATCCGCCGAAGATGAGGAGGGATGGGAAGAATAAAAATTGATACTAGCGGAAATACACTCGTGCCGAACTTACGAACCCCCTCCCCATCACCGACCTGAGCGGATTATTCAGTTTCCTCAATATGACTAATGTGTATGGATTTGGGCCCGGACGGGGAAAAGAAATAGGTTCCTATACGGGAGGTTTGGAGGTTTGGTGGGGATTCTGGGGTCAATAGCAATGAGCCGGGGCCGTCCGGGCCCTGGGGGATTTTTGATCGATAGGATAGTTATCCTTTCGATCACTCCAAGCTGAACTACTCCCGTTAAATAACAGGCCATGGAGCATATAAAAGAAGATTGAGGGGGTTTTTGTCTATATATTTTAGGATTGTGGTCATAATGAATGTTTACTGAAAGGTCATGTAAACAAAGGTTAGATTCTCAGAATGGATAGAATAATAATCGCAAACATAGTTATTACTGTCGATATAATCCAGATAATTGAAGCGAAGCGATTATACGGATTCCTTCCCTCCAATTTCCGGGATTTGAAGGCCAATACACCCCCTATTAACGAAAGAGGATAGAAGAGCAAACCTATTACAGAAAGTGTAAGAGATAATTTTGAATCCTCCTTTGCTTCATGGTCTGTTTTTCTCACATTCAGCCACTCGGGTTTATGAAGATAACCGATAGGGTCCAATCTCTTGACCTGGTACCATTTCAATTTCTTTCCGGTTCCCACTCTCTTACCAGGAAACATTTTTTCCGCAGCTTTGGCTATCCACCACTCCATTCCAAGGGCAAAATCAACCTTCTCCCATAGTCGAAGGACAACCTCCCAAAGAAGAACGGTCATGGGTATCATGATCAAACAGAGAAGGACGCTCAGCTCCTTCGGATATGGATACATGGAGGCAAGGTCGGGAAAAAGCTGAAAAACGACTCTGGGGAGAACATCAATGAACTGGAATGTGTAAACAGAGAAAGCGACGAATCCGTATCTTCTAAGAAAAAGCGTTTTCTTCCCGAAGGATCTCCCCTTTCCCCTGTATTCGATCATTCTCATGAAAAGGAGTACCACCGCCAGCTGTGCCCCGGCAAGGCAAAGGAACCACCAAAGCCAGGCTCCGGGATACAGACCCGGAAGCTGATAGAAATAGTTGGTGAATTCCCCAGGATCATAGATACCGAAAGCAAGTACAGCCCCAGTTCCGAACAAACCGACGAGTAACATCAATGAACCGATGGTAATCCCTTTGCGAACAAATGATAGTGATCGGTCCCCCCGGGTAAGGTTTATTCCGATTATTGATCCAATGAAGGATAATGCAAGGAAGGGAAAAAGAGGCTCGGGGAGAGCTCCAAATGGAAGCATTATGGCTTTGAGTAAGATATCTCCTATCGACGATTCTCCTATCACGGCATACTGGACCTCGATGGCTTTTCCAACAAGATCGGGAGTCCAAGTTTCCACAGGATATCCCGGTATTATCCTCCTCTGAAGCCAGTAGACAGGACCTGTGAATACAATTACCAATCCCGCAAGAAGAGCATATATTTTCATGTTCCTCAGGGGTTTCAGGTGGCCTCCTTTCCTTATCAGAATGGAATGAACGATTCCGTTGATTATTATGCACATGGCTATTGTGTGAATGGTTTCCATGTGGTATCCGCGGTAGAGAATAATTGGCCATTTGTCGAATTCTCCCTTGACCGCTTCACCTATGTAGCCGTGGTAACCTATTGTTGATTCGACCAGTACTGCCGCTATCAAGAGAAGGGTTCCTCCGCCCACCTGGAACAGCATCAATTTCTTCCAGGATACACCTCTTTCCACGGCTTTCTGCATTGATATCATATTTGACACTGCCGAAACCAGCAGGAAGAATCCGGCCCACCCCGAAAAGAATATTACAACTACCATTAAAAGTAGAAGGATTATCGGAACTCCCTCAAGCTCCCCATCCTCCAGCCATCCCCTGTCGTACCATCTCATGATTACATGGAAGACCACCATCATGAAGATGGCCAGTCCCCTCATGACATCAAGACTGGGATATCTCTTCATCTAATCCCTTAAGAAATCTATACTGGATAGATTCCAATCCGTTATTGGATTATTTGATATTTGGATTTAAGGATCAGATCAAAAGAAATGATCCCTGTTTAGCAATATTATCTAAAAACCGGCTTCATTAAAAATTTTTAGATCAATATCAACTGATTTATTTACTCTTTGAATTTTCTGAATTCAAGTACGAAAACCGCACCCCTGGAATGATCGCCGCGAACCCTGTCGGAAACACTGATATCCTCGCCGTATCTATCCATCAGGTTCTTGACTATGGATAGGCCGAGTCCGGTGTAATGCAGGCTCCCACCACTCTTGTATCTGTTAAAAATGGTCCTCTTCTTCTCGTCAGGTATCCCTGGACCGTGGTCGGATATTGTCAGGGTGACAAAACCATCGGATTGTCTGACCTTCAACTCGACCTTGGGATCCTTGATATTTCTCTGAACCTTAACTGCATTGTGGACTATATTGTAGATTGCCTCTTCCACGATGGGATCGGATAATATCTTCAATTCTTCCTCGGGGTAATCCTTAACGAGATGGACCACAACAGAGGGGAATGAGCTTACAGCCTTTCTGGAACCCGCCTCTATGAGGTTTATGAGGTCTACAGGATTCTTCCCGTTCTGATCCGGACTTGAAAGGATCTTAACGTATTTCACGAACTGCATTGATTTTTCAACCAGGGATTTGGACTGGTCCAGATATTTTCTCAATGTATCAGGATCCTCTGCCATGTACCTGGCCATTTCCAGTGAGGAATGTATGCCCTGATGCATGTTTCCGATATCATGGCTAAGAAGGTCCAGATATAGTTCAGCCCTGTTCCTTTCTTCCTTGATCTTCTCTTCCTGCTCCTTTCTGCTTGTGATATCTCTTACAAGAGCGAAAATGAAGGGCTCGCCCTTCAATTCTATTATCCTCATAGCAATTTCGGTCTTGATTATTCGGCCGGAGAATGTCCTGTGATCCCATTCGGAAAACACCGATTGACCGCTGTACAGACGGCCCATATTCTTCATTACCTCATCCTCGGACCTGGATCCGTCTGGCTGATATTCGGGTGATATCAGAGCGGGTGAGATCCCCACCATGTCCTCCATCTCGCATTCAAAGAGTTCCAGTGCTGCCTTGTTGCAGTCAGTTATGATGCCGTCTTTTGCGAGGAAAATGGCATCGGTGGACATCTCGAAAAGGGTTCTGTATCTAAGCTCCCTCTCCTCTATCTCCCTTCTGTTCCTGTTCCTCTCGGTTACATCCTGGAATATGTACATCACAGCTTGCTTGTTCTTGAGCTGGAACCGGGTGGCCATTATCTCCATTTCGGTGAATCTGCCTTCTGTGGTAGTGAAGGTAACCGTGATTGGTTTTTCCATATATCCCTTTGTGTTCAATTCATTCTCAATCTTTTTGGCCGCCACTGCCTGGTCCGGTGGAACCAGGTCCATGATGTCCTTTCCGATCATATATTCCTTTTCAGGAGATCCTGTTATCTTGACCGCCATATCGTTGACAAAATCAATCCTTCTCTCAACTGTAATAACTATTCCAGTAGGGGACATGGTGACGAGTTTCCTGTATTTCTCCTCACTTTCCTTGACCATCAATTGGGATTGTTGTATGGAGGCGAGCATGTCATTGATGTTCTTCCCAAGGTCCTTGATCTCGTCTTTTCCATCCACCTTGACCCTCATCGATGGATCGTTTCTATCGGAAATATTCAATACGTCCCGGGAAAGGTTGGTCAACCTGTTGATGACTATCCTTTCGTTTATGAATGCCATCTGGACAACACCGACCACCAGTACTATCACGATTATTATGAAGTAGATGGAATAGGTCCTCACACCCTCCTGGTATATGTGTCTCGGGACCTTGGCCTTGTAGATGAATATCGGCTCATTATTGTGGATGTCCTTCTTGACGAAATACCCTGCCAATTCCTGATCGTTCAGTTTCTGAATGTGAATCTTCTCATACTCCCCCGAATCGATCACTTTCTGAAAATCGTCTGCGTGATATTCCTTGTGGATTATATCCATATCCAGCCTGGCTTCCTCTTTCAGGGGAAATTGAAGCCACACATTCCTGCTTATCCACCTTCCCATCACAACCGCTCCGCTAAGAGGGCCCTGGTTGTTTGTTGTGAGTATGGGCCTGGAAGAAATCATGTATATCCTGCCGTTGAGGTTGAGATAACCCGAGTTCTCCGAACGCGTATTGACAAAATCGTCGAATATATTGTGGCCCTTTTCTAAGTGTTCGTCCATATCACCCGGCCATGCATCCTCGATTTCCAGTTGAAGATCATAGGCTTTTTTGAAAAGTACTTTGTAATCGGAGTCCAAAACCGCAATGAAATTGGCCTTGTACCTCTCGAAGGTTTCAAAGATCAATACTTCATCCATGAATTCCTGTCTTATTGTGGTGTTATTGGTGCCGGAGAATTCATAGGTAAGGTCATTTGATGATAATGCCTGTGAGAAATGGTGAAAATTCTTCAGCTCCTGGTCCAGTTCGTCCTCTATCGCACCCATGTCCTGCATTGCCATTTCATCTTCCAGGTTCTTGTAGGAATTTACAATAAAGAGGGTGGTGATCGGATAAAGCAATCCAATCAGCAAAATTAGCAGCAGGGTTCCTATCAGGATCACCTTGAACCTAATCTTCAGCTTCATTATTTCCCACCGTTTCCGATCCTATTAACCCCAGCCAGTATCTCCGTTGATTTGAAGTTCGGATAATGGTAAATAAACCCTTTTCCCTCATTTATTTTAAAAAAAATTTGAAAATATTTTTTAATCGAAAAAAATACATGAAATAAAGAGATATACGTAATTAGACTAAAAAATAATTTCATTAACATAATGAGGGGGGAAACAACATATTATACCTATTTGATTGGAACAAAATCCTGCTCTTCCACGATCTCCTGTCCGCTATAGCTTAGAAAAAGTAGAACAAATATTTTAATTGTTATTTTGACAGCTCCAATACGGCGATTGTCTTGTTGAAGAAGTCCGATATTTTCAGATGATAACTACCATGTGAAAGAATCTGTTGTTCCTCCCCATTTGCAATTTCGATTACACCTTCCGAAACAGGTCCTTCTATCACATTGTGAAGTTTTATCCTGATGTCCGGGAAGGGATTGAGATCTCCGATAAGATCAATATCAACTATTCTTATGAAAACAAGACTTTGATTTTCTTTCACAGGAACCTGGCAAAACATGCAGGTGAATCCGTCGAGATGAATGAAACCCGAGGTCTTATTGGTTATTCGGGTTCCGGCATATTCCGATGCGATCGATTCCGCTGATTTTAAGGATGAGTGATAGAGAATCGTTCCGTTTACGGAGATTACGGATACGGAATCGATCCCCAGGTTGAGGAATGTTTCTTCCTTTTTCCACTGGTCTGTTAATGGTGAAATGTTCAGATTTTCGTTCATCCGGCATATATCTGCCATGAAAACCGTGTCTGATTCCAGCTCCTCGAGTTCCAGATCCAGCAAGTGACGGATCACAAGGACCTCTTCTTCGGAAACAGGTTCTTTGTTGCCATCCTTTTCCGCAACGGAGAAGGCAATCGCAATGATCATTGCCGCTCCAAGTATCATGAAGAATATGATCGCGGCAATCATCCTCCTGTACATTGTTTAACCCTCAGGGGATATTATAATTCCAGGGTGGTTTATAAAGAGATATCCGTCTCGTTATTGCAGCCGGATAATAAGGATTTTTAACCATAGAACAGTTGATGTGTCGGATGACCCAAGGAGAACCTCATCATATCGATGCCAAGGAGGTAATGGAAGGTCTGGAGGTCTCCCTGGACGGTTTGAATGATGAGGAAGTCCTGAAGAGAAGGGAGAGTTACGGAAGGAACGAACTTGAGAAGGGAAAGAAGACGCCTCTCTGGTTGAAGTTCCTGAGACAGTTCACGGATGTTCTGATCATCGTTCTTCTCGTGGCCGCTGTCATTACCTTTGTTCTTGAACCGCATTCCATCGATTGGATCGTGATTGCCGCCATTGTTGTGATCAATGCTGTCATCGGTTTCGTTCAGGAGGAGAAAGCCGAAGATGCCATTGAAAAATTAAAGAAGATGTCATCCCCCAAAGCCGCCGTAATAAGGAAGGGAAAGAGGGAGGAGGTGGATGCCTCCGACCTGGTTCCAGGAGACATTATTCATGTTGAATCGGGAATGAGGGTGCCGGCCGATGCCAGGCTGATCGAGGCCCATGCACTGAAGGTCAACGAATCCGCACTTACGGGGGAATCCATGGCCGCGGAAAAATCCGCCAGAAAGCTGGGTAAAGAGGTCCCGCTCGCCGAGAGAAACAACATGGTCTACATGACCACCAATGTGGAGACCGGGAGAGGTGTGGCCGTTATAACGGGTACCGGGATGGACTCGGAGATAGGCAAGATCGCGGGGATGATCCAGGAGGTCCCCAGGACCGACACGCCTCTTCAGGAGAGATTGAAAAAACTGGGTAAGTTCTTGGGATTACTGGTTCTCGGAATCTGTGTCCTGATGTTCGGTCTCGAGATATGGCGGGAGTGGGACGAACTCTCTTTCGAGGTGGCCGTGGAGCTTTTCGAGACCGCTGTGTCTCTGGCCGTGGCAGCGATCCCCGAGGGAATGCCGGCAGTGGTAACGATTGCTCTAGCAGTGGGTTTGCGGGTAATGGCGGGTAAGAATGTCATAGTCAGGAAGCTCCCTGTTGTTGAGACACTGGGAAGTGCTACCGTTGTTTGCACCGACAAGACGGGAACACTCACCACAGGGACCATGACCGCTGATGTGGTTCATGTTTCGGGAAGGACCTACAGGATAACTGGAAGCGGATACGAACCCAGGGGAAAGGTGTTGCTGGATGGGAAGGAGACCGAAGAGTTCCCAGAGGATATGAGACATATATTCAACGCTTCCGCTTTGTGTTGTGATGCATCTCTTGTCAATGATAACGGCTGGAAGATCCTGGGCGATACCACGGAGGGAGCTCTCATAGTGATGGCCGAGAAGGCAGGATTCGGTTTCGAGGAGATAAGGGAAAAGGACCCCCGGGAGGACGAGATACCATTCGATGCCGACAGGAAGATGATGTCCACCCTGCATGATGTTGAAGGGGTATTGGTCGGTTATACGAAGGGAGCTCCGGAATCCGTTCTGAAAATATGTGACAGGGAGTACTCCAAAGATGGTGTTGTGGTATTGAACGAGGGGAGGAGGAGGGAGGTCCTCAGGCTGACGGAATCCATGGCCAGGCAGGGATACAGGACCCTGGGATTTGCATATTCTGATGAAGGGAGGATGGAGGACAGGATGGTTTTCCTCGGGGTGGTGGGGATCAGGGACAAGGTCAGGAAGGAGGCGAAACAGGCTGTTGCCACCGCAAAGATGGCCGGTATCAGACCCATCATGATTACCGGAGATCATCGGTTGACCGCTGCTGCCATCGGCAAGGAGATCGGGATTATCAAAAGGAACGATCAATCCATAAACTGCAAGGACCTGGACGGGATGAATGATGAGGAGTTCTCAAAAACAGTGAAAAAGGTATCTGTGTTTGCCAGGGCCTCGCCTGAACACAAGGTTAAGATAGTAAAGGAGTTGAAGAAGAAGGGGGAGATTGTTGCGATGACAGGGGACGGGGTGAATGATGCCCCCTCCCTGAAAACAGCCGATATCGGAGTTGCCATGGGGATCACCGGAACCGATGTATCCAAGGAAGCATCGGACATGATAATCACGGATGATAATTTCGCATCCATCGTTTCCGCGGTTGAGGAAGGAAGGTCCATTTACGATAACATAAGGAAGGTGATCCAGTTCCTGTTGTCCTGCAATATGGGAGAGGTCACCGTCATGCTGGCTGCATTAATCGTCGGCTGGGAGCTCCCCCTTGTTGCTTTGCAAATACTGTGGATGAATCTTGTTACGGATTCTTTTCCAGCACTGGCTCTGGTGACCGAACCCAAGGAGAAGGACCTCATGAAGAGGAAACCAAGGGATCCGGAGGAGTCCGCGATTACAAAGGATATGATCGTGTCCATTGCGGTGAGTGCCGGGATAATCACCATAGGAACTCTGGGAGTTTTCTGGTATTATCATGATCATCTTGAGGAATCCATTGAACTGTCGAGGACCATGGCCTTGACAACGATGGTTTTCTTCCAGATGTGGACTGCCATTGCCGCGAGGTCCACCACCCACACGATGGCGGAGATCGGATGGTTCTCGAACAAGAAATTGCTTGGAGCCATCGCACTTGCTATTGCACTTATGATCCCGATAATCTATGTTCCGTTCCTTCAGAATATCTTCGGGACCTCGGCTCTGGGATGGATGGAGTGGTCCTGGATAGTTGTTGTAAGTGTGTCCGGTTTGGTTGTTGTAGAAGTCTGGGAACGGATCAATCGAAGATTCTTCCATTATGGAGTTACTGCATGAGTATTTATTTGAGATTGATCCGTTCACATTCTAATCATATTATTATTATCGACCAGACCAAAAACGGTTGATATTTTAATGTAATTATTTTTGGTCGACGGCCTGGGAACGGATGAACCGGAAATGGTTTCACTACGGTGTAACCGCGTTATCAAGTCCATCTGATCTCTATACATATCGATTTGATTAATGTATATTTGTGATTTTTCTATGTATACAACTATATAGTATCTTCTATGAGTACATTGTACTATTGATATCATGCTTGATTGGACCATGGAATAATATGATTACGACATTGACATCATTGGATATTGGAATTCTCGATCAACCAGGACCATGAGGGAATTACCTTTACCTTCTTGCCTTCCTTATCCTGGGTGTATTCCTTATCCCAGTTCAGAATCAGAAGTTCATCGCATTTTGGATCCCTGGAACAGGAAAGCAGTCCATTGACCTCTCTTTCGAGTGTGGAAGTGTCTTCGATATTGCAGATTGATTTTTCTTTGATTTTTTTCCGTAATTTCAAGAAAGATTTTGAAACTGTGAAAAGTATACTTCATCATTGGTCTCGTTTTAATTAACAGCATAGTGGTTTCGAGACAGAACAAAGAGAATGGTAAAAAATGTCTTAAAAAAGATCAAGAGTGTTCGCAGCATGTCGGCGGGACAAATGTCATTATACAGGTAATTGAAGAGGAGGACAAGAGATATTTTCTTGAATAATACCGGGAATCCCGGGATTATTATTAGTTATTTAAATCTTATGTGATTCCCGGGAGAAGAGTTTGAAGGAAATATTTCCAGAATTCCCGGGAAAAAATTTTTAATATATAAAGTAATATGTAATTCCCGGTAAAATGAAGGTTCATATTCCAAACAGTGCTTTCCTTGGAAATATCGATCCATTCATCCGATCGATTGATTTCTCGGAACCGGAAAGGTTTCAGGTGACAGGGAATAAAAAATGGATTTCCATTCATCCGGTAATACTTACTATCATTGCTTCGATGGGATTGGATGTGGATCCTGGAAATATTGATATTTCAATGGAAGCAAGATCAGGACATTATCTTGAAAGGATGGGATTGTACCGTTTATTGGGACAGGAATTCAATTTCCGAATAATCGAACACGAACCCTCGGGAAGGTTCATTCCTCTCTCGGTAATAAGAGAATCCGATGATCTGAGCAGGTTCATCACCGACGTAATTCCCTTGCTTCACCTGGAACCTGAAATGGCACTTCCGATAAAATATACATTGAGCGAACTTGTAAGAAATGTACTGGAACACTCCGAATCACGGAGAGGTGCGATTGTTGCAGCTCAATACTACAAGAAAAGCAATACCATCAGGTTGGGGATCACCGATAACGGTGTGGGTATTCGAAAGTCGATCTCTCGATCACATCTTGCTGAATCCGATCTTGATGCCATCAGGCTTGCTTTGATGCCCGGAATAACAGGAACCACAAGAAGGGAAGGAGGAACTGAACAAAACGCAGGTGCCGGCCTCTTTTTCATCAAATCCATAGCAACGGTGAACCGGGACTTCTTCATGGTATATTCGGGAAATGCCATGTACAAATTGCTCAGGTCAAGTAGAATAAGAACAAAGAGGAGATTAAAGGCCGATCCTTTGAAGGACAGACATTCCTGTGATGAGAATTTCCCATACTGGAAAGGAACCGTGGTTGGCATTGATATTTCATTGTCGGAAACGGAGGGATTCTCAAATATACTTGATGAGATTAACAAGACATATATTCAAACCATCAAGGAAAGGAAAAAGGCAAGATACAGGAGACCAAGATTTCAATGATATCGATTTCCGTATTGAACATGGCAGGATCATTTGCGGAGAACAAGGATGTTGCAAAAAGGATCAGGGAGGACATCCTTTTTCCAGCATTCGAGAAAAATGAACTGGTGATCATCGATTTTGCAGATGTGGAATCCGCAACACAGTCGTTCATCCATGCACTCATAAGTGAACCTATCAGGAGATATGGAGGTGGTGTTATGGACAAAATTACTTTCAAGAATTGCAACGAGAATGTGAGAAAGATGATAATGATTGTATCGGACTACATGCAGGAAAGTGAATCCTGATAACTTGGAAAATGCGGATTTTCTTTCAAGGTTATCCGTTATTCGACCTGGAGTGAATCCTCATAACTGACTCGAGGTTTAACTTCTCAAAAAATTCCGTTTCTCCGTTCATACTCCGCAGGGAACAAATAATACAGTGCGGATTGCATTCGTTTTTTGTTGTTCACCTCTTCTATGAAATCACCCATGTTTTTTAAACGTCCTCAAATGTTTCATTTTAGTTCAGAAAAACCTCCTCCGTTATCAGAGACTTTAGAAAGCTCTCGACATACGCATTGTCATACGGATTTGTTTTCCTGCTATTTCGAACGGATGATAGCTTTGAATTTCGATAGATCAATCTCTTCCAGCTCCGAATTCATACATCTGATTTTCTTGTCAAGAGCATACCTCAAAGCACCCGAATCGAAACCTCCTTTTGAGATCATATATAGAATCGGATCCTCTCTCGAGAGATCACTTCTATCTACCTTCGAATAGAATCTTTCCAAGGTTCTTAGATCAACAGGTCTGTTCCTCCACTTGATTTCGAAAATATGAACTCCGGAATCGGTTCCCACAAGATCGAATTCTATCTGGCCGTCCGGTGTGGAATATGGTTTGAGGTCCATTCCCAACTTTTTCGACAGAATACCCCTCAATTCAACTTCCTTGGACTTTCCCAATTCTGTTGAAACAGAAGAATAACTCTCCAGCAGGTCCTCGATGGTCTTCTCCCTCAATTTCAGGTCCAGAAAGGATTCATCTCTCTCGAATCTGTTCAGTAACCAGGTCGCCATCAGAGGTTCTATCAATGAATAGATATCTCCTTTCCTTGAAATGAGATCAGTTTTGAGAAGACCCTTCATGTAACTGGAGACCTCTCCCGACGGTTTTCCGATCGCTTCGGAGATACCGGTAAGATTGTCACTGTTTTTACAAAGATGATAAAGGATATTCTGATGAACCTTGCTGTTCCTGAATTTTGAAAGGGATATATCCAAAATATATTCGAAATGTCCGTTAATATTTCCTGTTTTGTCAAATACCTCCATCAATATCGCTGTTTTCAATATATCCATGTCTATCCTGTCGGCCATATCCACCATCAAACGAAAACGGGTGCAGACCGACGTGATATAGAATGGATGACCGCCAGTAACCCGGAAGATCATGTTCTTCATCTCGGCCGGGATGGTGAAAGGCATGAAACCGTCAACTAGCTCGTAGGTGCTGCTTCTGTTGAACCTGGATAGATCCAACCTCCTGAATTGTCCGAAAAAGGGTTTATCACCCTCGAAAATTTCCTCAAAAGCTGAAAAGACAGAACCGGCGAGCCAGTAGTTTACGGATTTCTGCTTCTCGGTATTGGCTCTCATCACATCAAGAATTCTATCATCGATGTTCTTTATCTCCTGAAATTCGTCTATCAATATTATAACGGATTTTCCAGAATCCGCAGAAATTGTCTCCGGTATCCTGAATAGTATCTCCCCTATGACATCCACCTGATGATCCTTCTTCTGAAACTGCTCCATCAGGGATACAATAGTGTTCATGGATCCGGTCCCCAGCTCCCTGGCTGCCAAGATCAGCCGGGACCATTCCATCGTAATGGTATGATCCCCTGTTGCGGCTCTTATCAGTTCTCCTGTGAAATGAAGTGAGAAGTTTTCCATATTCGGGAGGGACCTCTCGAGACTGAGGTAAGGGACCAAAACCAGACCTTCAACTTCTTCCTTGAATTTTCGAAGTAATTCTGTCTTTCCCGTTCTTCTCTGTCCGAAAAGGGAAACATTTACCTTGTTCCCGGCCAGGATCATATCCAGGTATGTGTTGAGTTCGGATAACTCCGTTCGGCGATTGACGAACATAAGGATGCATAAGATTGTTATGCATAAATAGCTTATGCATAATTGTTTTATGCATAAGTGACTTATGGCCTTTTTCGAATCACGATTATATAATCATAATTTGAATTGGCCCCTGTTTTGGTTATCAGTGTGAGTAGGAAGGACCTTGCTGGACCTTTTTTTATACCATCCAAGGTTAAATAGGATTAAGAAAATACCATATCAAAAGGGAACATTCCCTGAGATGGTTGGTTTGACATGACCCTTCCGGTAAATATCGAGAAACAGATCATTGAGTTATGTGGAAGATATAATCTGGAAGTAGAGACTACTCTGAATTATATCAATTCCCTCATCGGCAATATTGAGGGGTATCTTATCAAGGATTCAGGTCAAGGATTCCTGATATACATCCATTCAAGATCACTCTTATATTTAATTACCATAACCCAATACTACTTGGATTGTAAGATATTTCCCTTGAAGAATATCATCGGGATTGGCACTCTAATAGAAAACAATCTGATCAAGATCGGAATCAATTTCTCACCGGATATATTATTAGAGATTGATCTTGATCCTGATGAATTCCACAAATGGACCTCCATATTGAAATCAATTAAGAAATACATTGATTGAGAAGAAACCAAAATTGAGAGGAAGAAAATGCATCTTCATGTACCGAACAGCGCATTCTTGCATAATATTGAGAACTTCATTAACAGGATTGAAGGGGAAAGAAACGGAGAGTTGCGAATAACCTTTCATCCGAAATGGGTTTCAATACATCCAGTGATCTTATCCATGTTGGCATGTAGAGCCCAACAGGAAATCCTCAAAGGGAATAAGGTAATTATTGAATATGAAAAGATGCGATCATTACCGTATCTTATAAGAATGAAATTATTTGATTATCTCGAAGAAGAGATGGAAATCAACATAATGGAACATGAATCCAGTGGAAGGTTCATACCGATCACAAATGTTAGATGCTCGGAGGACCTAGGTGGGTTCATCACGGACATGATACCTCTCCTTCATTCATCACAAGAAAAAGTTGAACCAATCCAATATGTTATCAGTGAACTTGTAAGAAATGTACTTGAACATTCGGAATCTATAGATGGAGCATATGTAAGTGCACAATTATATCCAAAAGGTAATAGGATTTCAATTGGAGTTGCTGATTCCGGAAAAGGAATAAGGAAATCAATGGAACTATTCCATCTGGTCGAAGATGACCTTTCAGCGATTAAAAAAGCATTGATCCCGGGAATCACCGGGACAACACACAGGTTCGGTGGTTCTGAGGAGAATGCAGGAGCAGGTCTTTTCTTCATAAAAAGCATAGCGACATTGAACAGAGATCACTTCTTCATCTATTCCGGAAATTCCTATTTCAAATTGAGGAAGGTTCCACTGGGGAAGGATATCATTCTCAGATCGGATTCTAATGAAGATTATTCAACAACTTCCCAAGAGGCCGGTTTCTGGCAAGGAACCGCTGTTGGCATAGACATATCCCTTGATCGATTATCAGACTTCCAGCAACTTCTTTCCGAAATAAGAAAAGCATATTCATTCAGACAGAAGCAGGAAGAAAAGAAAAGATACAAGAGATTGGTGTTCAAATGAAAAAAATATCGATACTACCCATTACCGGACCTTTTGCAGAGAATAAGGATCTCTCAAGAGAACTTAGAGTAGGCAAGATAATTCCATATTTGAAAGAAAACAAGAAGATCGACATTGATTTCAATGGAGTGGAAAACACCACTCAGTCTTTCATTCATGCTTTACTTTCCGAGGCAATCAGGTACAAGGGCGAGAATTTTGCAGATTATGTTTCATTCTCAAATTGTAACGACAAGGTAATGACCATAATAGAGATCGTGTATCAGTATACAATGGATAATCTTGATGAGTTTCAAAACGATTGAACCATCGCTGGTTTTTCCATACCATCAATATCACCTATATTCCATGAAACGGATACAATTCAATCCGATGATGGAATGGTTCTTATTGATGGATATTCAATATGCCAATGATCATTGAAGTTACGTCATTTCTTCACGAGAATTCATGGAATCTTGTAAAAATAGTCAAGAACCCAATCATTGAGAGTAATGAAATATGGATGAAAGTTCTTGTCTATAAAAGTTCAGCAGGACCCTTCCGTCATCCTGTCATAGAACAACTTGGAGATCGCGAGGTAGATGAAGCCGAACCCGAATAGTGCAAGTATGGTCCAGTCGAATAAAAGATCGAAAGGACCCGGCTAGGTAGTAAGAGTCGGGTTTGAAAAGGCCCTGGGAGACAATTCTCACCGATTACATGATGACATCCATTCCTCCGAGAAGGAAGATGAAATACCAGATCCAGTTGCGGTCCTTGAAGATGTTCCTTCCCTTTGCTTTCATGATAACGAATATTGAACCATGGAAATTTGAATCTGGCCCCTATAAAAATCATATTCACAAGATTTTTCCGATTACCTAATTTCCATATTTGGATCATGCATATAATATTGCATAATCCGCCGATTTCTCGAATCATGATAATATAATTACGATTCGAAATATTTCGTATAATCAGAGTAAGTATAACTGCCATTATAATCGGAATCGCTTTCCTTTGAAGAACCTGGGAAATATTTCAGGTCACGATGCGAGGTATGGGTGTTTTGGATTTTTGGGTGGGGCCTGAGGACCTGTCCGGGTCTCGTTGTGATATAGGGAGTGGGGGGTCTAATGTCTATAGATTACCTGTCAGGTCAGTGGAAATGAAGTCATAAATCATAAACATATATTTAATTGCAATATTTAGTACTACTTCGTTAGTTGATGAGTGATTTTATCAGATATCAGAAAGATATCG
>CAYULA010000002.1:0-128396 GCA_964445525.1 uncultured Thermoplasmatales archaeon
CAAATAGAATTAGGTGTTCTAAACATTCTTATTCTTGCGGTGGATTTTCGTACCATAATGAAATATGTTTTTAATCTCGAATAAAGGATCTCAATATTTTTTTCAACATCTCCCATATCAAAAGGATTTCCACTTTTTAACAGTCCATTCCTTTGTAAATGAACACAAAAATTTGTTAAAGTAATATGTCCACCTTCAACTTCCTTTGGGATGATAATCGATCCGTTGAAAGGATCTGTTTTATTCAACATTTTCACCAATTTTGAAATGGAATAAAGTTCTTTTTCCTTTTCATCGGTTGAGTTAATGTAAAGATCTTCGTATAAATCCCACCGAAGATTTGCATTTATCGATTTTTGATTCTGATTGATATCTATGAACATTTTTGCTTGAGTACTAACATCTTCCTGAATAAATGCTACAACGGTCACTGTTTCAATATTCTTCTTATCAGTATCTGAAAAAGCATACAATCTATGTTGGCCATCAATTATCCATGCACATCCATAATAGGGAGGGAGGGTTATTAGAACTGGTTGAGAATTTGATGTACTGCATTCTTTAATTTGGTGATGAGTTCCAATTTTTTCTTCGTTTTTAATTTCCTTATTAAAGTTTATTATAATATTTCCTGGAAAGAATCCTCCTTTCTCAATAAAATTCTTAATTGCATTTTGTCTGTGGGGCTTAATGATTCTTTGATAACTTTCGGAAATTTCTATGAAGGAACCACTTGATCTTTGGTGAACATAAGCCATTTTTAACAGATGTTCTGGTTCGATAGAGAATGTGTAATATGTTTTTCCACCCATTTTACTCTTAATCGCTGGTATTTTCAATGAAAAATTCCGTATCTTCTTTCCATGAAATATCTTGTTATATATTTGGTACTTTGCTCCTTCCCCAGCTAGTTTAGATAGTTTAAGTAATTGTCCTATTTCATTTTCTGTTAGAATCACTATATTACTTTCTACAGCGTCATCATATATAGTAGGACCCCAATCAATATTTTCAGTAGCAAAAATTGGGACAAATTGATGAGAAGGGAAGATTGGTTTCAACGCTTTGTTTATCAGATCTCTATTTTGAATGAATTCAGATAGTTCTTTTTTTAATGTATCCAACTTCCCTTTGGTTGTTTTTGATTTGCACTCTACATAAAAGACTACATCTTCGTCTCCAGCGATTACATCAATTTGTTTGGTTTTTTTCACACCTTTTTCTGGTTTTTCTTTAAGTAATAAAACCAGTCGTTTTTCAGAAATTTTATCCATACCCATTTCATAGAAAAGTTGCCATACTTTGTCTTCAAGCATTTCTGATACTTTTTTATCTCTTTTGATGTGGAAGGTTGTTTGATATTCCTTAATTATTTCCCAATCATCACCAATTTTTTCTCCTTTTAATACTCTTTTAGTTATGGTGTTTTTTTTTCTTTTTCGATATTCCTTAACTAAATCATCATCCTGAATAAAACCTCCCTCAATGATAGTATCCATTTCACTCTCCTCCATTCATTGCTACCAACCTATCAATTATATGTCGGTTAAGGGTGAATGGCTTGTTAGATTTTGCGTTCATTTTCATGTAGTGAAGTGTTCCACGACTGAATCCCATATCTTTCCATTCAGTATAGGAAAGATTTAAGATCTTTTCTCGGAGGTCCTGGCTATCGATCCTTTCTTGTTTTAGATAGGGCCTGAAAACTCAATAACATTGTTGTTACCGATGGTATTGTTTGATAATTCCAGAGCCTTTAATTGGATTGTCGAACCCATTCAGCAATTGCTATTTCTCCAGCAACTTCTCCTTGGCCCTGGTGAACTCTTCGTATGATAGGGCTCCCGAATCGTAGAGGTGAGAGAGGTCCTTAATCTCCTTGGCTATGGACCTTCCATTTGCGTAAGGGTCCCCTGTAAATGTTGATCCTCCACCTCTGGCTCCTGTTTCTCAGTTTGTTCCTCTCCTTCATTCCTTTTCTTTTTCATTAGAAGAAGGGTAGCCACAACTGCAGCTATTATTATCAGAATGATAATGACGATTAATACTACAATAAAGTTGGAGTTTTCCTTCATTTCACTTGTTCCCTCATCATCATCCGGTAGATCATCATCACCATCGTCATCATCAATTGGTTGAGACAGATTGATGGTCACAGTCGCTTCTCCGGATATTAATGAATAATTACAATATATAGTCCATGTTCCGGAAGTAGCAGCAGTGAAAAGTCCATCGGATTCCATGTGACCCCCGGATCCCTCCCATTCTGGAATTATCATTACAATATTTCCATCCGAATCGTAACCGTTCGCCGTGAACTGGACACTTTCCGAAATGTTAATTGTCACCTCTTGAGGTGCTATAATGATCTTAGAAAGGTTCCCAGAATATACCTCGATAATCTCAAAGGCCGAAAGCCCAGAGTAATTTGCATAGACTTTCCAGGATCCTATGATATCTCCATGAAAGAGCCCCGTCTGGTCAATGGTCCCTCCACCTTCCGCTTCCCAGGTGGGCTCTATTTCGATCTCGTTCCCATCGGAATCATATCCAATTCCCATCAGCTGAACAGTCTCATCAGCTGTTATCGAGTAGTTATCTGTCAGGACCTCTACCCTTGTCAGATCTCCAGGTGTGATAGTGAAGGTCGTTTGACCGGATACACCTGATGCATTACCGAAAACTGTCCATGTACCTACCTTCTCAGCAGTCAGATGACCGAATTCATCGATTGTCCCACCACCTGTGACCTGCCATTGAGGTAGAACTTCAATCGTGTTTCCTGCTCTATCACGGCCTATGGCGTTGAATTGCAACTCATCATCGGCAGTGACAACTTCATCGATCGGTGAGATATCTATGGTCTGAAGTGGACCTGGTAGAACGTTCAATATTGACGAATCCGTGTAAAGGACCTCGTCTTTGTAATCAACAAAGAACCTATAGGAGTGGTCCCCCACATCAAGTTGGGTCTCGAATCTGTAGAGTCTTCCATCCTTACTATCAGTATCAATTCCAATAGGTGATAATGTGAAATTCGTTCCATCCAACTCGACCGAAACACCATCCGGCGAATCTCCGTCTGGATCGATGAAGGTGAGGGTGAAATTGAACTGATCATCGATATCTCCTACATCATAGGATACATCGGTCGAGAGGATCGAACCGGGAAGATCGTAGGTGATGTTGATCCCCTTCAGAGCCGGAGTTATCTTCATGTCATCCGTTGTAAGGTTCACAAAGACCTGGATGGCCTTGTCGTCAGCATTTTCAGGCTCGATCATGTCTCCGTTCGAATAGGATGTTGATCCAGTACCATCAGGGCCAGAGTAACTGACCATTGGTAGATCATTACTGGAAGGAGCTGTTCTGATCCGGATCATTGAAGATGTTCCCTCAGGAAGATCGATATCTATTCCGATCCTTCCCCAGGTCACATCTCCGGAAAGTTCAAAGGAACCAGTTTCCATTGTTCCGAAAAGTTCCCTGTATCCATATCCAAAAGAAAGCGAGTTTAAACTTGCCGGGTCACCGGAGCTGCATTGGAATGTGAGTTCATAATACAGATCCTCTTCGAAACCATCAAGATTCTTAAGCAGGATCTTTCCGCTACCCGTGGAGAGCATAGTAAAGAGGTTCGGGACCTTGTTCGAGTTATACCAGTTCACACCATCATCGGAGAACCTGATCCCGATCGATGAACCGGTTTTGATCTTTGCAGTGTAAAACATCTCCTTGATCGAGATAGCAGATATACCTTCCATCATATCGACCGACCGGAAAATGCCATGTGCGCCTTCTCCATTCGAAGTCAGGTTCAGGAGGAATGCTCCCATGAACCCAGGGCCCCAAGTATAGGAATGCCCAATGACATAGAACCCATGTGGACTGGAGAGTGCTTCGATACCTATATCGCTTCCAGATCCACCGTATTGTCTAGACCATATCTTTGTCCCTGAAAGGTCCGAACGGACGATGAAAATATCATCCCCACTGGATTGGGTCGAGCATGAACCCACCATTATAACACCGGTGCCATCAACGGTCATGGATTCGGGTCGATCGTTACCTCCACTGTCATAGGTCCTTTTCCATTGTTCATTACCCGAACTATCTGTTTTGACCAGAACGAGATCAAGCCCTGTTCCAGGTGTGGACATCACCAATCCGAAGGTGAAGATATCCCCGGTGGGGAGCTGTTCCACCCTGTAACCCATATACCAGGCCCCTCCACCATAGGTATTGTTCCACAATTCAATACCTGAACCGTCCAGCTTCCAGAGGGTGATCATCTCGATGCCATTGAAGGGTTCGGAATCCCCAACCAGGAGGAAATTTCCGTCAATGGTCTCGATAAGGTCCCTTGCAACCTCATCACCATCGGTTCCCCAGGTTCTGTTAAGTATCTCCTTCCCGGATCCATCTGTCTTTATAAAGAATGCATCATTTGTATTTTGAGTAGATTGATTTTGTTTGTAACCGCAGATAGCGATCTCCTTGGAGGAGGTCTCGATGACGGACATACCCCATCCCGTGAATCCCAGATGATAGGTCTGGTTCCAGATCTCGTTCCCGTTCCTGTCGGTCCTCACTATCCATGGGTCAATATATTTGCTTCCATAGGAGACCGAATAGCCGACCAATATAAGATCACCGTTGGATGCCTCCGTTATACCTCTTCCCTCATCGTTCAAGCTTCCGCCATAGGACCTGTTCCAGAGCATATTCCCATTCTCGTCCAACTTAAGGAGCCAAAGGTTCACACCATAGACAGATACAAAGGAAGTTGTTGTTCCAATAGCTGCATAGCCTCCATCGGATGTATGGATCGCTCCGAATATCTGTTCATAATTGAAACCCCCGTAGACCTTCTTGAAATCATGTTCGATATCGAAGTACCTATTATCATGATTTAGATTTTCAAAGAGAGTTGATCCAGAAAGGTCTGTGAATTCCTCCTTGACCCTTTGTTCAAGCTCTTCCACCTCCACCTGGTCCTGCTCGTTCATTTCCAGACCGTTCATTTCGGAATTTCCAAGATTGAATTCATTAACTGATCCCTTCTCACCATCTACCATCCTGGTCGGAAATGATTTCATTTCACTGGATGATACTTGAGCACTTGAAAAACAGACCATGATCAGAGTGATCATTATCAGAATTGATGTGAATACATAGAATTTTCTCTTCTCAAGATTGATCAACATCGAACCTCTCTCATTATTATTCATCAGGAAACCTCTTTGTATATCAGTCTTGAATAATATATTTAGCATTTTCTCGTGCATAAGTCTTTGTTATCCAGAAAATATTTGAATTATCCTCATATTGGAACAAGGTTTGTTGAAAATATGGTAAAATGTCGAATAATAGTCTATATTATGATCAATTGACCTATCGAATGAATATCAGGACTATGTTTCTTTTCAACCAGGGGAAATCGGGTACATATTCTTGATCACCTGTCCAAGAGCCTCTCCTTTGCCTTCTTGAATTCATCATATGAAAGGGCCCCGGATTCGTACAATCTGGAGAGGTCCTCAATCTCCTTTGCAATGGACCTGTCATTTGGAGATGATAATCCATCCCTTTCCGCTTTTTCCAATGCCAGATTGTCCTTGAGGATCAGAAGGAATTCCGATACCTTTCCCTTCAGGAACTGTTCCTGCATTGTTCCCACGCCATTGTTCCAGGCTTCAAGGGCAAGCACGTCATGTCCGTCGGTGCTGTTCTGGTAGAACTTTATCTTGCCCTCGATATGATTGAAATGATCGAAGCGCCTCTTTTCCCTGAATCTGATACTGTCCCTGTCCCTTGCAATTATCATCCAGTCCAGTTCATTGAGGGTGGACAATAATGTTGCAATAAGGTTATCGTTTACCGATTCCAGGGAAACAATCTCCTGGATTTTTGACATCTGGACCCTAATTTGGAATATGTATTACAATTATATATGATTATTGAAAGTAAAATTAGCATCAAATGATCAACCAAACGGTATCAATTTTGCTTCCAATACGAAAAGGATGAAATATGACTGAAAATCATTCAAAGGAGATGGGGAACGATCAGCAAGGCGATGAGAATCCACCTCCAAGGACCCAGGAGGACGTTTTCAGGGACCTCTTCATACAGCTAATAGAAGGAACCGAAACCGATTGGTTGAGGGAGATACTGGACAACATTCAGGAATCGGTGGTGATCGCCCAGGAAGGCTATCTAAGGTATTTCAACAAGCCTCTGGTTAAGATAACAGGCATACCGGCGGCCGAACTCTTCAAGATCCCGTATCTGGACCTGATCCATCCCGACGACAGAATGATGATCTTCGATCGATACAACAAGAGGATCGCAGGCGAGGAGATCCCGAACGATTACGCATTCAGGGTAGTTGACGGAAAAGGAAACACCAGATGGGCAAAGATCATCTCCATTGCCATAAAATGGAACGGCAAACCGGCCACGCTGAACCTGATCAGGGAGATCACAGGGGAGATCGAGACAGAGGACAGGTACAAGAAACTCCTTGACAACGCATTCGATGCGGTCTACCTGATTGACGATACCGGCTATGTCTACGTCAATCCCAGTTTCGAGAGGATGACGGGCTATTCCAGGGAGATATTGACCTCAAAGAGTTTCGACTACAACCTCTTACTAACCGATGTTTCAAGGGATCTGATACAGGAGAGGTACGAGGCGAGAAAAAAGGGAGAGAATATCTCCCCCCAATACCAGACCCAGATCAAAAAGAACGACGGCACGATCCTGGATGTGGATGTCACCACCGTTCCCATGGCAGAGGGAAAGAGGGTTCTCGTCTTAGGAATAATGAGGGATATAACCCAGAGGAAGAGAACGGAGGAAGCCCTCCTGAAGGAAAAACAGTATTACCTCTCATTCCTTGAATCACTGGGAGACTGGGCCTGGCAGATAGACACCGAGGGTGTCTACATCTACTCGAATCCCATTATCGAGGAGATCCTGGGATACGAGGTAAAGGAAGTGGTCGGAAGATATGTTTGGGACCTCTGGCCGGAGGAATACAGGTCGGAGGAGACCATAGATCAATTCAGAAGGAAGCTTAATTCCGGCAATTCCTGGAAGAGCATGAGAGGTTCTCTTCTCCGGAGAGACGGATCCCTCATCGTGACCGAGTCCACAGGGGTTCCGCTGAGAGATGCAAAGGGGAATCTGATAGGATACAGGGGACTGGATCGTGATATAACCAAGCAGTACATCGACGAGGAGCACATGAAGCTTGACATGAAGGAACTGGAAACTCAGGTGGATCTGAGGACCAGGGAATTGTGGGAACTGAATGAGGACCTCGAGCGTCAAATAAGGGAGAAGGAAAAGCTCCAGGAGGAGATGCTGAGAATTGCCAAACTGGACTCATTGGGGGTTCTTGCAGGAGGTATCGCCCACGATTTCAACAACCTGCTCACTGGAATCATAGGAAACCTTTCCCTTGCGGCCACCAAACCCAATGACCCGGATTGGATGAGAGAGAGAATCTCTGATGCGGAAAATGCCGCTAAAAGGGCAAGGGGCCTTACCAGACAGCTTCTCACCTTCTCGAAGGGAGGCAATCCCGTCTTGAAACCCACCTCCCTTGAAGAGCTGATAAAGGAAACCTGCCGGTTTGCTCTGGCCGGTTCCAACGTGAAAGCGGACATTGAAGTGGAGGACGGCCTATGGTTCGTTGAAGCCGATCAGGGACAGATCAACCAGGTTATTCACAATCTCGTTCTGAACGCATCCCAGGCCATGCCAGATGGAGGTTATGTATGGATCAGGGCCAACAATGTGAACCTCTCGGTTGAGGACGGTCTTCCGCTGCTTCCGGGAAGATATGTGAAAATAGATGTCGAGGACGAGGGATGCGGTATGGAAAGTGGAGTATCGGACAAGATATTCGATCCATATTTTACAACAAAGGAGACCGGAAGCGGTCTGGGCCTGGCATCCAGTTATTCAATCATCAAACATCACAACGGCCACATATCGGTAAAGTCCGAAATAGGAAAGGGGACAGTTTTCTCCATCTACCTGCCGGCAACCACCAAGGTTTCGACCGAAGAATCTTCCATGACAGACATTACTGAGGAGTTGAAGGGATCCATACTTGTCATGGAAAGTGACGAGATAGTGCTCAATGTTTTGAGGAACATGCTCAACACCATCGGTTTTGACGTATACGTGACAAGGGACGGATTCGGTGCTCTGAGCCTCTACAAGAGATCGATGGAGGAGGGAGAACCGTTCACGGCGGCACTGCTTGAACTGAACATTCCCGGAGGTCCCGGGGGAATCGAGACCGCTGAAAGGTTGAAGGAGATCCATCCGGGATCCAGACTGGTGGCCATGACCGCCGGGGAAATACATGATAAAATTGAAAAGGACCTTTTCGTGGACATTTTGACCAAACCGCTGAGGTTGACAGACCTGCGAGACGTACTGGGTTCCCTGTTAAAAGATGAAAAAGCGGCAGAGGAGAGCAAGAAGGAAGGTTAGGGCGTGGAGGCAAAAATCAGGTAGTCCTCTGCCTGTTCCTGTTTTTTTGCTGATTGAATTACGTCGATGGTCACTTTAAATCATTTACGGTGCGATGTTGAAAGATAGATCGGCACTCTCACGTCTTTTTCCGCTCAGGTCTGCCCTGAACTATCAGCCCCGTCACTATCAGTATCAGTCCCGCTATTGTTGAAACGAGGATAGGTTCGCCCAGTATCGTTGCGATGAATATCAGTGAAACGAAAGGGCTGAGATATATCAGCATTGAGATCCTTGCCGTTTCCTTTGAAAGGGAGAGGGCCTTCATCCAGATCAGGAATGTGATCCCCATCTCGAAGATCCCCACATATGCGGCGGCTGTCCAGCCCGAGATCTCCGGAATCCGGGATCCTTTAACGAGCAATACGACGGATGCAAGAAGCGACCCTCCCAGGAAGTTGAAGAAGAGCTTTGATTCCACATCTCCCTTGAACCTCAGGTTCAGTGTCCAGAATATCGCCCAGATCAATGCAGAACCAACAGCGAGCAATATTCCCAACGGATCAATATTTCCACCCGCGAGGGAAAACCCTCTTGTGGATACTATCACCACTCCCGTGAAGCCCAGAAGTATTCCAATAATCGATCTGGCCCTGGTCTTCTGCCCCAGAACAAATATCGAAAGCACTGTCAATATTACTGGCCAGGAATAGTTGATCGATTGAGCTATCTGTGCGGGAAGAAGATCGTAGCTTCCGAAAAGCACGATGTAATACACAAAAGGGTTCAGGAGACCCAGAAGAACGGACCTCAACATCACCGGCTTTTTGGTCCTTTTTATGACATTCCACCTGCCAGTGACAACAGATGCAAGTGCTATGGAAATTATTGAAACAACAGAGGTTATGAATACCATCGTGAGAGGATCCATGGACCTCAGCGTTATCTTGAATGCGGTGGCCACCGTTGACCATACAAGGACCGCTGAGATCCCGAGTAACAAAGCTTTTGTCGGATCCTTCACGATCTTTGAGCTTGATGGAAATATAAAAGGTACACCCGGATGGTGATATTCGTTGGAAAATCGTTATTAAATCAATGATGATTGACCGGTCATGCCTGTCATAGATGTGACGGCCGCCTCGAAGAGATACGGGGACCTCAAAGCCCTGGATGATGTTGATCTTTCGGTTGAAAAAGGGGAGTTCTTCGGATTCCTGGGGCCCAATGGAGCAGGGAAGTCAACTCTTTTGAGGATACTCACGGGCCAGCTCGAACAGGACTCTGGAAGTGTGGCGGTACTGGGTATGGATAACGGGCATCCTATCTCCGTGAAAAGGAGGATCGGGATTGTCCCGGAAGCGGAGACTCCCCCGAGCTTTCTGAATTCCAGGGAATACCTCTCTCTGGTCTGCAGAATAAGGGGCCTTGAAAGCATCGGGGAAAAGGTTGATCGCTGGATGGATTTCTTCGGGATGGAGGACCGTTCGAAGGTTCTGTGCAAGGACCTCTCCAAGGGCCAGAGGCAGAAAGTGATGCTGGCCTCCGCGTTCATCCACGAGCCTCCGTTGCTGTTCCTCGATGAGCCATTCATCAATCTTGATCCCATATATCAGAGGAGGGTAAGGGAATACCTCAAGAAAATAAACGGTAAAGGGGTCACAATCTTCATGTGCACCCATATACTGGAGATTGCGGAGAAATTATGCACCAGGGTGGCGCTCATAAACAGGGGAAAAGTGATCGGCCAGGGTAAACTGGATGAGATCAAGGACTACGAGACCGAGGATCTGGAATCGGTATTCATGAGGATGGTGGAGGAAACCTCCGATGTCTAGGGGATGGACGGGAGATCTATTCCTGGGGATGCTCAAGGAGGAATGGAGGCTCCAGAAAGCCTTCGTCGGAGGATTCGGGGCCGCATTCTTTCCGCTGCTCATTTTTGGAATGACTCTGCTGTTGATAGCGATTCTTCCAGGAGATTATCTAACAGGAAATAATGCCCTGTTATTCTTTCACCTCTTTTCAGCTCTTTACGGATTCATGGTCGGGGGGATCGCCATCCTCTCCGATATGATCATGACACGTAGAATGGGGCAGGTCAATCTTCTTCTGAAGATGAGCCAGATGCAGCCCATGGCCTACGGGAAGGTCCTCGGGATCTTCTATATCAAGGAGATCTTCTTCTACGTATTATATTCCATAATACCTCTTTCCGCAGGTATTTTGATCGGGTCTGCCATCAGATCAATCCCGTTTTCCGGCGCGATCATGATGTCTGTCACCATGTTTCTGGCATTTCTCCTGGGCATGTCACTTTCCTTTCTCCTTTCCTCCCTACACATGAGATCAAAGTGGTTCACTTTCATTTTCCTTGCAGTTTTATCAACCGCTGCAATCCTTGTCTGGCCGCTTGATCTGATCCCCGTGGCATTCCTTTTTCATCCTTATTCATTCTGGGAGGGTCCCTCTCCCCTGATGCCCGTTCTTTCATTGGCAGAAGCAATGGTCCTATCGATATTGGCAGTTCTTCTTGCAAGGGAAAGATATCGGACCGCCTCTACCACGTATGAGGCAGAACTCGACAGATACGACAGGTTCTTCGGTAGGATCTCCGGGGCCTCGCACCTGCTTTCCAAGGAATGGCTGGAGCTGAAAAGGAGCGGAACCATGGGTCCCGTCCTCTTCGGTTTCGTAGGTCCCTTGTTGGCAGTATACGGGATGGTCTATCTTTTCAGGACTGCCCTTTCAGCAGATCTGGGATTCAATTCGGTCTTTTACGGATCCCTGGTGGGATTCTTTGGCGTGATGACATATTCATGGCTTACCAACATCGAACAAAACGAAGCATTGAATGTACTCCCGGTTTCGGTTCCCTCCTTGATAGAGATCAAGGTCGTTCTCTTCTTCCTGATCACATCCGTACTTACAAGCCTGTATATGCTTGGGGTCAGCATACTCAACGGCGATCCATATCTTTTTCCGCTGGCCCTCGGAGTGGCTCTTGCCAACAATACCTACACAGTTTCAGTAACGGCCTGGTTGACAGGATTGAGGGCCAACTCGATGCTCCTGGACGGGAAGACACTGATCATATTCTCCTCTCTTGTTGTCCCCCCTCTCATAACCCTTGTGATAATATCGTTTTTCATTGACGACGGTTCCATAGCAGGCGCCGTGACGGCATCGGGACTTTCCCTCTTCCTGCTTCTTTTTTCGGCAATTTTGATGAAGCGGATAAGGAAAAGGTGGACCGATTCCGTATTTGTCATATAATCAAACAATCATTACCAATGCAGATGCCGGAGGTTTGATCAAATGGAAGGAAAGGAGGATGAGGTCCTAAAGAGCCTGAAGAAGAATGCAAGATCGCTCATGGAGGATCTGAAGAAGATAGATTTCGAGGGGGAAGCCACAAATTTCATGAGCGAGACCGAGAAGGTCCTCAACGATCTGAGCGATCAGATAGAGAAAAAGAGAACCGAGATGGAAGAGGCAGGGGTTGAAGAGACAATCAGGAAGGATATCAATGAGGTGGAAAAGGGAGTGGACAAGATGGTAAAAGATATAGAAAAGATACTTCAATGATATCAAAATAAACAAAACTTTAAATTTTTTCAATCCGGATTGAATATCCCGGATGAGTAGTTATGTTTTGACAGTGGACTACTTTACTTGAACTGCTTTTAAATATATGAACATATCAGGGGGCCATTGTATAACATATTTACAAAAATTTAATTCACCGATATAGTTATGGGCAATCCTTTAATAAGCACCGGTGTGTCCCCTTCTATTCATAGGAGGGATATATATGAATCAAATGGAAGAAAAACGTAACAAAGGTCCCAGGAGGGGAGCTTTCTTTCTCTCGGTTCTATTGGTTGTTGCAGGACTTTTCGGATTAATACTGGTATCCGAGGAAGTGAGCGCAGCTGGACCGATGGTAACGATAACTCACCCTACCGAGGGAATGACCGTATACGGCGACACAACAGACCTCAACCTGACCTTCGAGGACTTCTCACTCAACCCGGTCTTCGGGGGTTCCAATGTTGCAGGTGAAGGCCACTGGGTGCTAAGGGTAAATGATGCCCAGTACGGTATGTATGCCATAAAGAATGTCAGCCTCTCTCCGCTTCCGGAGGGAAATCACATATTCGAGGTGGAATTGCTCAACAATGACAATACATCCCTGACGCCCAAGGTCAATGCAACCGTGAACATAACGGTGGCATATCCGTCAATAGAGATCCTTGAACCTTACGAGGGGGCCATCCTTTACGGAGGAATGATGAACCTCAAGGCCGGTGTGGAGAACTTTACTCTAACATCCGATTTCGGCGGAACCAATGTCAACGGAGAGGGCCACTGGCACGTCTACATCAACGATGTGCTTCAGAACCCCTACAGCGGACCATGGGCCAACTTCACCCGCCTTCCCGCCGGAGATCACGAGATCAAGGCGGACCTCAGAAACAATGACCACTCGGCTATCTCACCTCCTTCGGAGGATATGATAAACATTACGGTGGTTTTCGAGATGCCGGAGATAATGGTAACGAATCTACCCATGAGGGCCATTGGCTACGGAGGGGTCCTGAACATGCACGTGGGAGTCAATAATTTCTCGCTTGTTCAGAAGTTCGGACAGGCCAACGTTGCCAAGGAGGGCCACTACCATCTCTACATAAACGATGTCATGCAGGGGATGTACACGGGAGAATGGCTGAACCTGACGGGTCTTCCCGCCGGTGACCACGACTTCCGTCTGGAACTTGTCAACAACGACCATTCATCCCTGATGCCGGAGGTGAACTACGAGTTCGATGTCACCATTGTTGGAAACGAACCGAAGATCATGCTGACCCACCCCATGGACGGGCATATACAGTATGACGGGGACCTCGCGGTTCATGTCATGATAGAGAATTTCACGATGAACTCCTCGGCAATCGGCATGGACCCCGTTCCCGGTGAGGGTCATTACCATATCTACATCAATGACGCTCTGGTGGGACCCTACACCGACATGATGACCGTTCTCACCGATCTCCCGGTTGGGGATCATGTGATCAAGGTGGAGCTCAGAAACAACGATCATACACCTCTGATGCCTCCGGTAATGGATATGGCATCCTTTTCAATTGTGGATGCCGATCCAATGATAGACATATTCTCACCCGATAACGGAACAATCCTCTACCAGGATCATCTGGACCTGGAGGTAATGATATCGGATCTCACCATGAACGCTTCCGCAATAGGGGGCATGAACGTGGCCGGAGAGGGTCATTATCATATCTACATCAACGATGTCCTTGTCGGACCTTACACCGATATGATGGTTACCCTGTCGGACCTTCCAGCAGGAGACCACGTCCTCAAGGTTATGCTGGTGAACAACGACCATTCCCCGGTGATACCCGAGGCAATGGACATGATCCATTTCACCATCGTTGACGCGGATCCGTCCATAAACTTGATCGAACCCATGAACAATTCGATCCACTATCAGGACTCCATACACGTCCACGTCAACATCGAACAGTTCATGATGAACGCTTCCGCGATCGGTGGAATGAACAAAGCGGGAGAGGGCCATTACCACATCTACATCAACGACGGACTGGTAGGTCCCTACACAGAATCCATGGTGACCCTGTCGGACCTCCCGGCAGGCGATCATGTTCTCAAGGTTGTTCTTGTGAACAATGACCATTCGCATATAATGCCGATGGCCATGGATATGGTCCATTTCACAATCGTGGAGGAGGTTCCCGAGATTATGATCGACATGCCCGTGAACGGCACAATAGTCTACGGCGACATGCTTCATGTGGATGTGATGGTGAACAACTTCACCTTGAACGAAACCGCCATTGGAGGAATGAACATGCCCGGGGAAGGTCACTGGCATCTCTATATCAACGACGATCTCATAGGACCCTATGCAACCCACATGGCAACCTTGACGGACCTTCCGGCCGGTGATCATGTTCTGAAGGTGGAGCTTAGAAACAACGATCACTCCATGCTCACGGGACCCATGGACCACTTCATGGATATGGTCCATTTCACCATCTCGGACATGAGACCGGAAATACACATTGTCCACCCGATGCATGGAGCAATCATCTACGATGACATGATCCATCTGCAGGTGGATGTGATGAACTTCACCCTGAACGGAACCATGATCGGTTCCGATATGAACATGGAGGGAGAGGGCCATTACCACATCTACATCAACGATAATCTGGTGGGACCATACAACGAAACCATGGTGAACCTGACGGATCTCCCTGCGGGTGACCACGTCCTGAAAGTGGTACTGGTCAACAACGATCACAGCCACATTCAGCCAATGGTCATGGACATGATTAACTTCACAATCAGTGATGACAGGCCCTCTATTTCAATAGTAAAACCAACCGACGGAGCATTCTTCTACGGCGGGGACCTCGAAGTGGAGGTTTCCATATCCGGCCTGATGATGAACCAGTCGGCAATCGGAGGCAACAACACAGCGGGAGAGGGCCACTGGCATCTCTACATCAATGATGGTCTGATAGGACCCTACACGGACAACACCGTGATGCTCTCGGACCTTCCCGTCGGGCATCACGTCCTCAAGGTACAGCTAATGAACAACGACCATACGCCGGTAATGCCCGAGGCCCACGATATGGTGGAGTTCCACCTTCTGGCGGTTCCCATGATCATGATTGAATCTCCGGCAAACGGAACCACAATAGAAGGGACCTCCCTTGACCTGGAGGTGGAGGTTACCAACTTCATGCTGAACTCCTCGGCAGTGGGAGGGACCAACGCACCGGGAGAGGGACATTATCATATCTACATAAACGGCGACCTGGTTGGACCCTATACCGATCTCATGGTGACCCTCACCGATCTTCCGGCGGGTGATCACGAGCTCAAGGTGGAGTTGAAGAACAACGATCACTCCGCTCTCGGCGTTGAGGCCATGGACATGATCCAGTTCACCATAGTGGAGCCAGTGACGGAAATTACCGTCACCTTCGGCCCTGTTCTCTCCGATGGTGAGCCTCTCGAAGGAGCCGAGGTGGAGATCATGTCCGGAGGAAACTCCTACAAGGCAACGACCGGTGCGGACGGGATTGCAACATTCACCCTGCCAGCTTCATGGGAAGGTGCGGATATCGACTTCAAGGTGACCAAGGACGGATATGACGACCTTGAAGGAACCGGCAGCGTCGGTGACGACGGATCCATCTCCGTTACCGGGGACCTCGAAGTTGATGAGGAATCCGATGATGACGGAACGGATCCCACCATCTGGATAATTGTTATTGTCCTGATAGTGGTGGTCCTGATAGGTCTCTTCATCATCCTGAGGCCCAAGGATAAGAAAGAAGATGGCCTCTACGAAGAGTGATACAGGAGCTGAATATGGGAGGCTTTCCGGGCCTCCCATTTTGTTATTTTTTTTCAATTTTACCCTGTGGTTTTTTTCAGAAAAATATCAGTGACAAATTATTTAACCCGCTTAAAGATAGTAATTTTACACAATCGGGACCGAGGAAATCCCGACTATGAACAATAAGAGGTGAATAAGAAATGTCTGAAGAAAACGGTTCACATTTGATGGATTTTTACGGAGCGGAGTGCCCGCCATGCCAGCAGCTGGAAATTTTTATCAACCGCCTCAAGGAAGAGGAAGGTATCAAGATAGACAGATACGAGGTATGGCATAATTCGAGTAACCAGAACCTCATGATGAAATATTCCAAGGGAAGATGCAACGGAGTTCCGTTCCTCTACAACAAGAAGAACGACACCTTCCTCTGCGGCCAGGTCACATATGACAAATTGAAGGAATGGGCCATGAAGGAGTAGATCCTTGTTACTGGGAGGACCGTAAATGGACCCTAGAGTATGTTTGCCCGAGGACTGTGAACTTTATCAGGTTCTCGACAAGGACGGGAACCTTGTATCGGAGGACCCTGGATTCGATGATCAATTATTGAAAAATATGTACTGGTGGATGCTATACGGCAGGATGGCGGATGGCAAGGCCATCAAGCTGCAGAGACAGGGAAGGCTCGGAACCTATGCTCCCGGAACGGGCCAGGAAGCCGCACAGGTGGGTTCCGCCCTTGCCATGGAGGATGATGATTGGTTGTTCCCATCCTTCAGGGAGCTGGTATCCTACATGATAAGGGACCTCCCCTTCGAGAACAATCTGTTGTATTTCATGGGGGATGTTAGGGGAAACAGGGTTCCGGAGGGAACCAAAAGCTTTCCCATATTCGTCCCTGTTTCGACACAATTACCCATAGCCGCAGGTTTCGCCCATGCCCAATCAATGAAGAAGACAAGAAATGCGGTTCTCTGTTACCTCGGAGACGGGGGCACCTCCGAAGGGGATTTCCATGAGGGGATGAACTTTGCCGGGACCTTCCAGGCACCCGTTGTTTACCTATGCCAGAACAATCAGTGGGCAATCTCCGTTCCAAGGAAACGTCAGACCGCTTCAAGGACAATAGCACAGAAGGGGATGGCCTACGGCTTCCCCGGGATCTTCGTTGACGGGAACGATGTTTTAGCAGTCTACAAGGTTACGAGAGATGCCCTTGAAAAGGCAAAGAACGGCGGAGGCCCCACCTTCATAGAAGCCTTCACCTTCAGGAGGCTTATGCATACAACAGCAGACGATCCAACCAGATACAGGACCCCCGAAGAAGAAAAGGAGTGGGAGGAAAAGGATCCTCTCAAGAGGATGAGGGTCTATCTCGAGAATAAGGGAATCTGGACACAGGAGTGGGAGGAAGAACTGAAAAATAAGGCCAAGAAGCTGATCAAGGAATCGGTGAAGAAGGCCGAGTCCCTTCCTCCCGTGGAACCGGAGGATCTTTTCAAATACATGTTCGCCGAGATGCCTGAGAATCTGAAAGAGCAGCTTGATTATCTGAAAGATTCACTGGAGAACAGGGAGATCGAGGAAGACGCCTCCGAGATACAGGGGGGATTCCCGTGAGCGAGATGAACATGGCAGAGGCCATAAGGTCCGCCTTCTTCAACGAGATGGAAGCGGATGATACCGTTGTGGTCCTCGGGGAGGATGTCGGTCTGAATGGAGGAGTTTTCAGGTTAACAGAAGGCCTCTACGACAAGTTCGGTGAGGACCGCGTGATGGACACACCCCTGGCGGAATCCGGCATAGTGGGATTTTCCATCGGTATGGCGCTTGCAGGGTTCAAGCCGGTGGCGGAGATGCAGTTCATGGGTTTCATGTGGCCCGCACTCGATCAATTGAATTCCCACGCATCCAGATTGAGGAACAGGACCCAGGGAAGATTCTCAGTTCCATTGGTTGTAAGAGCACCATACGGCGGAGGAGTTCGTGCACTGGAGCATCATGCTGAGAGCTATGAATCCATACTTTCCCATATACCCGGTTTGAAGACGGTGATTCCCTCCACACCCCACGATGCAAAGGGATTGCTGATCTCTTCCATTAGGGATCCCGATCCGGTTGTATTCCTGGAACCCAAGAGGCTGTACAGGATGGGAAAGGAGGAGGTTCCGGATGAATCATTCACCGTTCCACTTGGAGAGGCCAATATCGTAAAGGAAGGTTCGGACCTGACGCTTGTGGGTTGGGGATCCATGATGCCCAAGCTGATCAAGGCGGCGGACCTTGTAAAGGACAAAGGCATTGATGCCGAGGTTGTGGATATCAGGTCCATCGTTCCCTACGATGAGAAGACCGTGAACTCCTCTGTGGAAAAGACGGGGAAACTCGTGGTCGTTCAGGAGGCTCCGAGGACCTCCGGATTCGCTTCGGAGATAATAACAAGGGCTCAGGAGGACCTCATGGGAGTCCTGGAAGCTCCAGCCGTAAGGGTGACCGGATTCGATGTCCCGTTTCCCTTCTACCAGATGGAGAAATGGGCGATGCCCGACCTGGACAGGATAGTCAAGGGTATGCGGGAGGTATTGACATGGTAACAGAATTCAAGTTCCCCGATGTGGGAGAAGGAATAACGGAAGGCAGGATCAAGACCTGGCTTGTGAAGGTCGGAGACAGGATAGAAGAAGATGACAACATGGCCCAGGTTGAAACCGACAAAGCCATCGTTGATATGCCCTCCCCTGCCGACGGAACAGTGCTCGAGATCAAGGTAGATGAAGGCGAGAAGGTCCGGGTGGGAGAGGTTATGATAGTGATCGGGGAAGAGGGAGAGAAAGCTCCCGCCTCCTCGGAGAAAGAAAAGGAAGAGGAACCTACCGAAGAAGAGAAGGCGGAAGAACCCAAAAAGGAGGAAGCTTCCAAGGGTAAGGTATTCGCCCTGCCCAAGGTCAGGAAGCTTGCAAAGGACCTCAAGGTCGATCTCGGGACCATTTCCGGAACAGGTCCAAAGGGCAGGATCACCGAAGATGATGTCAAGAAAGCAGCGGAAGGTCCAAAGGAGGAAAAGCCCAAGAAGAAGGCCAAGAAGTTCGCCATGAAGATGAACTACGACTTCTACGGGCATATCTCCTACAAGCCTTACACCGGACTCAGGGAGGTTATCGGTAAAAGGATGGAGACCTCCAAGTTCACCATCCCCCATGCAGCTGCGATGGAGGAGGTGGATGTATCGAACCTGTGGGACCTCAGGAAGGGCATGAACGAGGAGATGAAGGAAAACGGCGAGAGGCTGACCTTCATGCCGTTTATCATCAAGGCAGTCCAGAAGTCCCTGTTGAAGCATCCTTCTCTGAATGCCATGCTGGATGAGGAGAACGAGGAGATAGTTGTCAAGGAATACTACAACATCGGTGTCGCCACAGATACCAAGGACGGTCTCATAGTTCCCGTTGTAAAGAGAACAGAGACCAAAGGCCTCTCGGAGATCCAGAAGGACATGGATAATCTCATAGAGCTATCCCGGGACAGGACCATAGATCTCGCGGACCTCCGGGGAGGGACCTTCACCATCTCCAATTACGGAGCAATAGGAGGAATATACGGAGTCCCCGTAATCAACTTCCCGGAAGCCGCTATACTCGGAATAGGGAGGATCCGTGAAGAGCCGAGGGTTTATGATGGCGACATAGTTCCGAGAAGGATCATGGGAATCGTTGTTGCCTTCGATCACAGGATCATCGACGGAGCCGAGGTGGCGAGGTTCATGAACACCTTGAAGGATTATCTCGAGCACCCGGGTAAGATCCTGGTTTGATTATCAAAAAGCCCATATCACAATTTCGTGTTCCAGTCATCATTCCTGTATCTGGATCCCACCAGTTCATCTGCCCTTATCAACTCATCTTCGGTCCATTTCGATGGATAATGGTCCTTTCCCTCCAGCAGTGCAGCCTTCACCGAAAGGTAGACTTCCTCCATATCAATTTCAATGAGGTCCCTGACACAGGTAACAGGTCTGTAATTGGAACACGTCCCCTTTCCCGAAGGGACCACCTTGTCACCTTTGATGTAGTTCAGCATCCTGTAGGGGTTCACATCGTAGAGTATCGTTCCATGGTGAAGGATGGCCTTTGACAGCCTCCTCTGGGAGGAACCCGATATCTTCTTCTCCCCGACCATCAGATTGTTCTCCTCGATTCTCGATTCGATCCCGATATTTTCCAGACCTCTTCTCACCGGTTCGAGGACCTCCCTGTACGATCTCGGAATATCCCTGCTGAGGACCCCGGGAGGAGCTGTCAAAGAGAATATGAATTCCTGTCCCGGTTCATGGAACATGGTTCCTCCCCCGCTGATCCTTCTGATAACCGGAACCTTATCTTTCAGGCATCTGTCCTGATAAACTTCATCAGTCAGCATCTGGAAGGATCCTATGGTGACGGCGGTTCTGTCCCATTCCCAGAAGTGGATCACGGGATCTTCCCCCTCTTTCACACTATCCAGGCAAACCTCTTCCAGGGCCATGGCTTTGAAAGGATCCAGGGTCTCGAATTCCATCACCCTGTATCTGACATCATCCGGCATCTGTCAGACAATATCTTTCTGTTGTTTATCTTGTTCTATCGAGACGTAAGTGGAATGATGAAACTCGATGGAAGCGATTCAAATATCTACTTTGTTTCATTTGCGATCACATGAATGAGGTAGCCCCCGTCTTCACAAGGACCAAGATAGTGGGGACGATAGGTCCGGCATCGGAATCCGTAGAAATGATATCATCTCTTCTCGAAGCCGGATTGGATGTGGCAAGGATCAATTTCTCCCACGGGAACAGGGAACAGCACAGATCCCTGTTCAAGAGATTGAGAGAGGTCTCCGAGGAAAAGGGAAAGCATCTGGCCATTCTCTGCGACATACAAGGGCCCAAGATAAGAACGGGAAAGATGAAGGAGCCCTTCTGGGTCAATCAGGGAGATATGATAAGGATCACATCGGAAGAGGTCCTCGGAACACCCGAGAGGTTCTCGATCGACCATCCCGGTATCGTCGAGGAGCTCGATCCCGATGATGAGATATTCATCAACGACGGAACCATAAAGATGAGGGTGAGGAAGAAGGAAGGAAATGACCTGATATGCGAGGTCAGGAACGGAGGGCTCATCTCGGATAGAAAGGGCTGCAACATCCCTTCCTCCAACATTTTCGTGGACATCCCCACCGAGAAGGATCTGGCCGACCTCGAGGTCATCGCAGACCTCGATCCCGAATACATCGCAGCATCGTTCATCGGAAGCTCTGAAGATGTCAAAAAAATTAGAGAGGTCCTACGGTCCCATGATAAGGATGATATCAAGATCATCTCCAAGATAGAGCGTCCCAAAGCCCTTGAAAATCTGGAGGAGATCATGGAGGTATCGGACGGGATAATGGTTGCGAGGGGCGATCTGGGGGTGGAGATACCTCCGTATGAGGTCCCTGCGGCGCAGAAGGAGATGTGCAGGTTGGCCAACCAGGCTGGAATACCGGTGATAGTGGCAACCCAGATGCTCAATTCAATGATAGAGCACTCCAGGCCCACCAGAGCGGAGGCGGCGGATGTGTTCAATGCTGTTCTCGACGGAGCCGATGCATTGATGCTTTCAAACGAAACAGCCGTGGGCAAGGACCCTGTTCTGGTCGTAAACACAATGAAGGATATCATCCGGAGGGCAGAGGATCATTTTCCCTACAGGGACCCCGACTACTACGACTCCGACGACCAGTGCATGATAGAAACGATAGGACATGCGGCATACACCTTGATAAAGGAATTCGACGACAGGGAATATTCCGGTTCCATAATAGCGGTGACCGATTCCGGCCAATCGGCGAGAATGATCTCCAAATACAGGCCAAACAGAACCATACTTGCCGTCACACCAAACATTAAAACCGCAAACGAGCTGGCAGGGGTGTGGGGAGTGGTCCCGATACATTCTGTCGAGGTATCGACAGATCTCCTTGAAATGAGAATGATAGATGCCGTAAAGACCGCTGTTGACAGAGGATATCTGTCCAGGAATGACCACGTTGTTGTTGTATCCAGTTCCATGGTTGTGGGAGACATGGGCATGGTGGCCTGCGTATACAAGGTCTCCAGCCTGTTCGAAAGTTAAGGATTTATACCCAGGAACCTTTTCACGAAGGTCCCGCAGCCGGGAAGGTGGTCCTATCTTGGATTTCGATCCTGTGGAGAGATATTACGATCTGTCAAGCGAGGAGATTGCAAGAATACAGGAGAAAAAGCTCAGGGAATTTATCAGATACCAGCTCTATCCGTTCTCCCCTCATTACAGGAAACTGTTCGATGATAATAATATTGATCCCTCCTCGATAAACACTGTAAAGGACCTTGAAAAGATCCCACTGACACACAAAACCGACATAATGCCTACAGAGGAAAACCCCAAAAAATACAAGGATTTCATCCTTCAACCCGACCTTGATAAAATAATGGAGTTCTGGCCCAGAACAAGGCTTCTGAAGATGAAGCTCAGGGACCTCGCTGGAACCGATATCAAGAAGGAGCTTTCAAGGGAATACTATCCCAATTTCATGATAGCAACATCGGGAACCACCGGAAACAACGTCCCCTTCATGTTCAGCTCCCGGGATATAAAACAGTTCAGCAATGCTTACAGATCGGTCCAGGATGTTGTGGGATTGAAGGACGAATGGGTTGTCCTGAACTGTTTTCCCTTTGCACCTCATCTTGCATTCACTTTCGCTTACTGGGTGAATATAGTCTCAACACTGAGGATCTTCCATACGGGAGGAGGGGCCGTGACATCAACGGAAAAGACCGTTGAACTGATAAATACAGTTGATGCCAATGTGATCCTGGGTATCCCCTCATACATCTATCATATGCTGAGAAAGGCCAGGGAAAAGGAAGTGGACCTGTCAGGATTGAAACTGATCCTTACAGCGGGAGAGAAGCTAACATCCGGGACCAGGAAGAAACTGGAGGAATTGCTGGAGGACGGAGGCGCCCATGATTTCGGTATTTTCGACATATACGGCACCACTGAGATGAGGGATGCCTATCCCGAATGTACACCCGGTTCGGGTGTCTACCACATACATCCCAACCTCCACGTTGCCGAGATCGTCGATCCCGAAACGGGAAAACAGAAGAGGCCAGGTCAGAGAGGTGCTCTTGCAATAACCAATATCGACGGCAGGGGAACCACTGTCTGCAGGTTCCTGATAGGAGACATATTCGAGGGAGGGATACAGTACGGAAAATGCCCCTTGTGCGGAAGCAACAATCCGAGACTGATTGGACCGGTGGGGAGGCTGAGGGATTATTCCAAGGAGATGGACTTTACGAATATCAAGGGAACCTTACTGAACCTGAATACCTTCTATGACATTCTCCCGGGGATGGAGGGTATCGCCGAGTGGCAGGTATCCATCGAGAAGAAGAACAACGATCCCTCGGAGCTGGATGTTCTGAAGGTGAACGTGGCACCCGCAGAAGGGGCCGACAGAGAAGCCCTTGCCGAACAGATCAATAAAAGGATCAACGATGCAATGGAGATCACCGCCTCCGTGGACGCATCCTTCGATGAGGATGCCCTGTTCGAGATGATGGGAGGGAAGCTGAAACCGATGAGGATCGCCGACAACAGGCCCGAGGAGTAGAGAGATCCCGCAAAGTAAAAAGTGCCCTGCAATTTTCAAAATTCAAGGGTTCGGTATTTAAGAATGAAGATTCAGATTAAATACCAGTATAAAAATGACTTGCCGTAAGCAATGGATACGCCCCATATTATTGAAAGTGACGATGCACCCCTTTCGGCGGACATCGGTGACTTTGTCGAGATACCGGACGGTATGAGATGGGATTGTCTGATGTGCGGATCCTGCTGTGGCAATGTTTTTTCAAGGACCTGGATCGATGTTCAGCTTTCGGAATACATAGGTTCCCCTGTTGACGGTTTCTGCAAATATCTTGGAAGGAACAACGGCGTAGAAAAAACTTGCAGAATATACGAAACAAGACCAAATATCTGTCGAGGATATCCTTTCATAATCAAGAGAAAGGATGAACATTATGTCTTGACAATTCACATCAAATGCCCAGGGATTGGCCATGGAGATGAGATTAAAATCAAGAACAGATTGATGGAAACACTGAGGCTCGTGGAGGAGGACCTCGGAGTGGAATTCATTGTAAGGGGAAACGGCTCCAATGATTTCATTTTATACAAGGTAAGATGAATTATAGTTTGGTACCCCAGGCTATGTACTGCTCCTTGAATTTCCTGACGTCAACATCATTCAGTTTTTCGGAAAGGATCTCCTTTATACCTCTCGAACCGTGCCCCTTCAATTCCTCACCGGACCATCCGAGCTGTGATCTGAATATATCTTCCAGTATGTATGATTCCAGCTTGGAGAAATCAACGAATATCACTTTTCCACCTTTCTTTACGATTCTCACAAGCTCGTTGATATAGGTCATCTCCTTCGAGGTTCTGGTGAGGGGGTAGATCGAGATCACCGCATCCAGGTAATCATCCTTCAGGGGTATGTCGTCATCCCTGGAAGGAAATGAAGCCATTTCCATTGCTCTTTTACCCAGATCCGACAGGGGAGTATTATTCCGATCCCTGTCTATCAGCAGAAGAACGAACTTGACACCATCCACTTTCGGCAACAGGTCAAGAGCCCTTGATATTCCCAGCCGGGAGGGATCCACCGCAACACCGACCGTTATTCCCGTACCCATGGGAAGTATCGACTGTTCGATCAAAAGAGGGATCCTGTCAGATGATCTTTTCAGCATGGATTCGAACTGCCAGCAGGACATGTATCTCTCGGCCTTTTCCAGGGCCTCCTTGCCTGATTCCGTAATTCTGAAATATACCCTGTCAACGCCTCTGGTCATCAATCCCTCGCTTTTCTGTTTCTTCTTCTTTGTTCTGACAATAAATCTCTTTTTTTCCATTTTTTTCAGATCGGAATAGAGCTTCCCGGAAGAAACCTCGCTCTCTCCGAGATGTTTTTTGAGCATTGTTAGCATCTCGTTTCCGTACCTCTCCTTTTCTCTGAGAAGGTACAGGATCTCCAGTTCGAACCAGTTTGGCTCAGGAAGCTCGGGAAGAGGAGAAAACATCAAAAACAATATCCAACAATCAGTATTTAAACCAATTCTTTCCAACCATAATAATGCTGGGTTGGAAAAATTTTAATACCTATCATTTTGAAATTAGATAAATGAATAGCAAATATATTTATACCTGAAATTAAAGTATAAGTATGCATGAAAAGACACGAGTTTTCTTAGGATCCAACAAGGTGGTTTCCGTATGTCCATGATAACGCTGAAGGGATTGCACAAGGAATACAGATCGGGAAAAATGGCATATCAGGCTTTAAAAGGTATAAATATCGACATAGAACAGGGAGAGATGGTTTCAATAGTGGGGCCCTCCGGATGCGGCAAGACAACCATGCTCAACATGATCACAGGAATAGACAGACCCACCAAGGGCACGGTCAATATTCGGGGAAAGAGGATCGACCTCATGGGCGAGGATAGACTTGCCAGGTGGAGAGGGAAAAACGTGGGAATTGTCTTCCAGTTCTTCCAGCTCTTTCCAACACTGAACGCTCTGGAAAACTGCATGCTTCCAATGGATTTTGCCGGGAAAGGTAAACTTAAAGAGAGAAAAAAAACCGCCTTGACAAACCTTGAGATAGTGGGGCTGGGAGACAAATGGCATCATCTTCCCTCGGAGCTCTCGGGAGGTGAGCAGCAGAGAGTTGCGATAGCCAGAGCCCTTGCCAATGATCCCGACATCCTCATAGGAGACGAACCCACGGGGAATCTGGATTCAAGGACCGAGTCCAGGGTTTTCGATCTATTCAGGGTTTTGAATAGAAGCGGAATGACGGTGATCTACGTGACCCATTCCAAGGACCTTGCAGGGAGAGCTTCCAGACAGATCCGGATGCTTGACGGGGTTATCGAGAACTAGGAGGTTCAGGTATGATTTCCGCTTTGTTGATGAAGAGCATCCATGATCTGGAGAAGAGAAAAGCCAGATCGATTTTCACCATTATCACGATAATGCTGGGTGTGATGGGGATGGCCCTTTTTGCAGTGAATCCCCTGGCCCAGAAGACGATAGATGAAGAGATTGATGATCAGAACCTGTATAATCTGAGATATTCCTTTCCCGATGCGGAGATAGGCAAAGAGATTCTGATCGAACTGGAATCGATCGAGAATGTCAAGGGTGCCGAGTTCTTCCATGTTCATGAAACCGATTTCTTGACGGATGATGGCAGGGAAGATGCCTTGATAATAGGTCTGGCCGATTTTCAAGATGTCGAGGTCGACAGGGTGATCAGGGTATCTGGATCCTTTCCCGATAACGGACAGTTAATGACGGAAAGATGGAATTCAAAGAACAAAATATTCGAGGGAGGAACGGGAAGCTCAGTAATCGTATTTGATCAAAGCGGAGAGGAAGTCAACCCCATGGTATCGGGAATCGGAAAATCCCTTGCCCGAAGCGAGGGATCCTACGATTCCTCGGGAGAGGCTGTTTTTTTCACCGATCTGGAAACAGTCCACAATCTTTCGGGATCCTTCGGTGTCAATTCCCTCTCGATAGATCTGGCTTCCACCTCGGATGATGAGCTCGAAAGCTCCATGGAGTCCATATGGAAAATCCTCGTCCGGGTGGATGGAATGAAGGCTCTCGAGGAGACACCGGAGATAAGGAAGGAAGGGGAATGGCCCGGGGGTCAATTCCTGGATATCTTCATGACGGTTATGTACGTTCTCACCGTGATCGCTGTTATCTGTTCGGTGTTTTTCATCTACAACACGATGAACACCATCATATCCGAGCAGAGAAGGGAAATTGCCATCATGAAGGCGATCGGGGCGACCAGGGCGAAGATCTTAGGGTCCTTCATTTCCACCTCATCACTCCTTGGGGGTATCGGAGCCTTGGCCGGTACACTGCTCGGGACAATTTTGACCCATTTTCTCCTTCTATATTTCGGTGGACTTCTGGGGTTCGATGCGGTTTTTTCCATCCATTTTCAAACGGTCTTGCTCAGTTTGTTCGGTGGGATCCTTCTTGTTGTTGCATCTTCCCTACCCGCGATTTTTAAAGGGCTTGCCGTAAGCACCAGGGAGGGTCTCGATGATAACGGCATATCATCCGATTTCGGAAAGGGATTGGCCGACAGGATACTTCTGAGATCGAGATGGCTGCCGAGAACGATACAGCTCGGATTCAGGAATTCTTCCAGGAGAAAGGGAAGGAGCATTGCCACCGTCCTTCAGGTCTCCCTTGCTGTCGGCATCTTCCTTGGGCTTGTATCATTCGGTTACTCTGTCGGGGTGGAGCTGACAGATACCATAGACAATGTCAGATACGACATTGTCCTCAGAAACGCAAACGGTGGTGAGTTTCTCCCGTCCGGATTATCTTCCGAGATCTCTCATATGGAAGGAGTTGATTCGGCGGAGCCCTTCATGGAAACCAGGTTCACAATGAAAGGCATGGAGATCCACGTTATGGGGTACCAAACCGATACCGAAGTAAAGCTCCATGAAAGGACCCTGGCAGAGGGCAGGTGGTTCAACGGGGAAGAGAACGGAGAAAATGTTGCGGTAATGGGTGAACAGCTTGCGGCGTATTCCTCGATATCGGTCGGTGATGTGATCGATGTAATGACTCCCACCGGTCCGGCGGATATCGAGATAATAGGTATCGATTCCGATTTCTATTACATGGGAATGATCCTCTACATGCCGATGGCTGCCGTGCAATTCCTCTCATCCCAGGAGGGAAATGTTTCTGGATTTCATATCGATACCGCTGATGAATCCAGGTCCGGGGTTGATGGAGTGGCTGTGTCATTGGAGGATGGACTTGCCTCCTCGGGATATGATGTGGAGACGGAAAAGAAATACAGGATCGTTGAAGGGACCATCTCCCAGAACAGGTCCATAATCAACATGATGGCAGCAACCTCGTTGATAATCATCCTGATATCACTGGTTGGACTGACCTCCAATCTAACGATGAACATACTCGACAGGACCCGGGAGATCGGTGTGATGAGATGCATGGGGTCGGTTGCATCCAGGATAAGGACCATGTTCACAACAGAGGTCCTCACGCTTTCCATCCTGGGTTGGATGCTTGGTGTTCCCGTTGGATTCCTCACGGCAAAAGGGGTATCCCTCATAATCGATTCAATGATCGACTGGGAGATTGAGGTCCATTATCCGGTTTCCTATGTGGTTATCGGATTCTTCATGGTGATGATCGGATCCTCGCTCGTGGCACAGTTTCCCATACTGAGGGCAACAAGGATCAGGCCCGGTGACGCCTTGAGGTATCAATGATCTATATCTTCGGATAGCTGAAGAAAACACTATCCAGACCGAATGATTCCTTCAGGATATCGCAGATCTCCTGCACATGGTCCTTGTTGACTATCGGAACTGCCAGATAGTAGAACGGCGGCCTCTGCCACACTTCGAGAAGTGAATTGTTGACAGCCATGGGGAAGTTGGAGATCTTTCTCAGTTTGGTGACATCCTCGATGTCATCGACATCCCCCTTCATCATCTGCCCGTAATCGATGAATCCCTGCTCGTCAAGCTCAATGATATAATCCATCAGCTCCTCTCCGAAGTCCTCCAGGTCCTCCCGCCATTTCCTGAAGAAGAGGACCCCCACGCCGCTGTTCGGGTCCTCTGATTCAACAAAGCTGGACATCTTCACATCCTCGCTGATGTTAACCTCTTTTTCGGGGAACATTCCAAGCAGGCTCGGATCGAATCTCTTCTTCACCTTTACCTCCCTTTCTTCCGAGGACATCTCCCCCTGCCTCAGCTTCTCGTCATGAAGGGCCCTCAAGGTCGGATCCAGCAGGATCTCCTTGGAGTAATTGATCTCCCTGATCCGGTCCATCATGGTCCCCTCCAGGACCTCCCCCTTATCCGGATGGTACTTTGATGCAAGTTTTCTGTATGCCTTCCTTATCTCATCCTTTGAAGCTGATTCGGGGACCTCGAGTATGTCGTAGCAGTTCATCTTCTTCCTTTCCAGTTCCGAGAAGATCTTGTTGAGGTCCCTCTTGATGTCGAGATCGATCCAGGAATGATCAACTTCCTCTTCCAGGGGCTGGGGGATCTCCTTCACTAGGACCTCGTGGCCGAGAATATGATCGGAGTCCTCCCGGGGAGGATAGTAAGTACCTCTCTCAACCGATTGATCTCCGGCTCCCGGTTCGTAGATCTTGGTAATGCTTTCTTCTTCGATCTCCATCTCCTTTGCTTTCGATTCCTCCGGGGATACCATGAAATCGGTAAGCAGGGTCTCTTCCTCGAGAGGACCTTCCATATTTCTCTCGGTATTTTCCACCGCTCTCTTCTTTTTCTCCTTGGCGGCTTCCTTCTTTCCCCAGAGCTTCCATGAAGCTCGGTTGAATGAAATGAGAATTGTTATGATCAGAAGCGGAAGCGAGATCAGAATGGTCAGGTACATCTTTTCACCCCGGAATCAGAGCTCGGAGGACCTCTATCTTTGACGAGCTGCGGGAATCCATTGGTCCGGAGGTAATATATATCTTTCCTAAAAAACAGGTCGGATTTTTATCAAAATCCTGATCTCTCTGAAGTGCGAATATATATATAATCAATTGGAAATAAATGAATATGGATCATGACACACGCATGGATATCGCGTATGATTTTTCCAGAGAGGTAAGGTCCAGATTCGGGGATCACGTTACAGATATTATTCTATTCGGCTCACTGCCCAGATGGGAGGATGAAGAAGATTCCGATATCGACATTCTCGTTATTGTAAATGATGATGACACGTCACTTCAGAGGGATCTTTCCTTCTTATCATTTGATTTCGGCATGAAATATGGTGAGTTCATATCCGTTCAGACGGTAACCCGAAAGCATATGGATGAATTCTCCACATTTTCTTTTTTCCAGAATGTGTTAAAGGAAGGGATAACCATTGGATGAAATCAATGCATTGCTGGAAAAGGCACACTCCAGATTGGAAGTTGCAGGAGAGTTGTATGAAAATGGACATTACGAGGATTCCGTAAGCAGAGCATATTATTCCATGGTTGCAGCTGCATCTGCGGCATTGCGATTGAAGGACCTCACCATAAAAACTCATAAAGGATTGCAAATGAAATTCCAGGAAGTATTCATCAAATCAGGGGAAATCGAAGAGGACATGGGTAGGATGTTCAGATATTCTGAGGATATGAGAAACAGGGCTGATTATTACACTTTCGAGAAAATTTCCCAGGAACAGGTCGAATCAATTATCAATGATGCGGAATTGTTTCTATCAAGGATTGAGAACCTCATCAATGATATATGATCAGATATCCAGCTCTATTCCGATGGGGCAGTGATCGGATCCCATCACATCTTTGAGGATGAATGCATCCTTCAGCCTGTCCCTCAAACCGCTGTCGATGAAGAAGTAATCGATCCTCCAGCCGATGTTTCTCTCCCTGGCCCTGGTCTTGTAATCCCACCAGGAGTAATTATCACCGTCCGTGTAAAACTCCCTGAAGGTATCGATGTACCCCGCAGCAACGAATCCGTCGATCCATTTCCTTTCCATGGGAAGAAATCCGGATATAATCTCATTCTCCTTCGGTCTGGCCAGATCGATCTCCCTGTGGGCCGTGTTCACATCTCCGCATACGACGATATGCTTCCCGTCTTTCCTGTATTCCTCCGCCTTTGTCTGAAAAGCATCGTAGAAATCCATCTTGTACCGCAGTCTCTCGGCATTCTTCTTCCCGTTGGGGAAATAGATGTTGAACAGAGCAACATTCCCGAAATGTGTGATAAGGGTCCTCCCCTCGGAATCGAATTGATCGATACCCAATCCGTATTCAACCTCATCGGGCTCCCTGAGCGTCCAGGTAGTCACTCCGGAGTATCCCTTCTTCTCCGCAGAAGAGAAATATTTATGATAATCACCAAAATCAAGAACCTTCTTGGTTAACTGCTCCGGATGCGCCTTTGTCTCCTGGATGCATAGTACATCCATTCCGTCCTCTTCGATGAAATCCAGGAGCCCCTTCTTCAGAATGGCCCTTATTCCGTTGACGTTCCATGAAACCAGTCTCATCTCTTCAGTCTCCCTGGGAGGTGGCCCTTATATCCACCTCAGGGGAGATGTCGATAATACTGTGACCCTTGACAAGTTCATCCGGCAGACCCTCCTCCTCCCCTATAAGCTCGGGGAAGAGCTCGATCAATTTCTTCGTATTGTAGGGGCCGGGTCTTATCAGTTTGGGAGGCTTCTTGGAAAGATCCAGGACGGTATGTCCGATCCTGTAGAGGGAAGGTCCTCCGTCCACCGCCAGGCTCAGGTCCCCGCCAAGCTGTTTGAGGGCTCCAGAAAGGGTTGACGGCGGGGGCATACCCGATATATTGGCGGAGGTCCCGCAGATCTCGATCTTTTCCATTATTCTCCTCATGAATGCGTTCTCTCCGTCTGCAAGAGAAACCGTCTTCAATCCGGATGTGACATAATCCGGAACCCTGTCGCCCTTCTTTGGCAGTATGATCGAAATAGGGCCCCTCAGTTCGTCATGGAGGAGTTTCTCGACCCTTTCGGGTACTTCCGCATAATCCGAGAACCTCTCCCTGGGGACTATCATGGTAAGTGGCATTGATTCGCTCCTCTTTTTCAGTGCGTATACCTTCTTCACAGCATCGGGTCTCTTGATCGATGCGAACAGTCCGTAGGTAGTATCAAATGGTCCGCAGAGTACCTCTCCCTGCTCGAGCCTGTCAATGACCGTATCCACATATTTTTCGTAGGCAGGATAGATTCTCGTATTGCCAACCTCCTGTACTTCCATGTGATCCTCAAGGGGCCTCGCTCTGGATGAGATACCCCCTCTTTCCACTATCATTTTGAATAACCCCCCGCTCTCTATAAGCCTTACCATGAACTCCGGAAGCTCCTTCAGTTTCGATTCGAAGTTCTTGGATACATTCCTGAAAGAATCGGTGTGAAGCTCGACCTTGTCACCTGTATCGCAGGCGTAAGGCAGGTCCTCATCCTCGAATACCGGTATCCCGTTGTTCATCAGGTTCCTCTTCATTATCGGAGATATCGACTCGGCTATCACCGCTTTGATGCCGAGACACTTGAGTGAAATAGATGCATGCTCCCTGGAGGAGCCCTTGCCGAAATCCCTCTTTGCGACTATCACATCCCCTTCTTTTACCTTCCGTGCAAATTCAGGGTATGAGGCCTCCAGGCAGTGCTTGCAGTATTCCGCCGGTTCCAGGATCAGATACTCTGTCGGTGCGAGCATGTCCGTGTTCACTTCCTCATCCAGGACCCAGATCCTGCCCTTGGTGATCAGGGTCATGAAAGCACCTCCTCGGGATGAGCGATCATGCCTTTAATGGCGGTGGCTCCGGCCACGGCAGCTCCGGATATGAATATCCGGGATGTCTTTTCCCCCATCCTTCCGGGGAAGTTCCTGTTGGTGGTGGTGAGAGCCACCTCGCCGTCGGGCAGTATGCCCAGAAAACCACCGGCACAGGGTCCGCAGGTGGGCATGCTTACCACACCTCCGGCATCCATTATGGTCTTGAGGTATCCGGCCTTCTGTGCCGCCGAATAGACAGCTCTTGAACCTGGTATTACAAGAAGTCTCACATCGGGGTGTACCTTCCTTCCCTTGAGTGTTCCTGCCAGTATTCTAAGGTCCTCCAGTCTGCCGTTGGTGCATGAACCCACGAATACCTGGTCCACGACCTTCCCCTCTATGTTCTCCACATCTTCGGCCTTGTTGGGAGATCCGGGAACCGCGATCTGAGGTCCCATATCATCGATATCAACCTGTTCTGTTTTCCAGTCCCAGTCCGGAGAAAGGGGCCCGTTCTCCTTGGTATCGGTGGTGATCATGGCCGCAACCGCAGAGGTTTCCGCAGCCAGATTGGATATGCTCATCCTGCCGTCATCTCCCATCCATTTCAGGATCTGCCCGTCCATCTCCAGGGCCCTGTCCCTACCACCACCGCATCCCAGCCAGGAGATCATCCTGAGTGCGATGTCCTTACCCTCGCACCAGACATCGGGAATCCCGGTAAACTCTATTCCGAGAGGTTCCGGGACCTGCAGCCAGAATTCCCCCGAGGCCATTGCGGCTGCAAGATCCGTGGAGCCCACGCCCATGCAGAAGGCTCCAAGAGCGCCTCCCGTGGTGGTGTGGGAATCGGCACCTATCACCAGCTGTCCTCTTTTTACCCTGTCATCCTCGAATAGATGGACATGGCATACGCCCTCCCCCCACTCAACAAGGTCTTTCAGACCGAATCTATCGGTAAATTCCCTCATGGACCTGCAGGCTTCAGCGCTTTCCCTGTCCTTGGGAGGTGTGAAATGGTCCATGTAAAGGATCGTCCTCATGGAGGCTCTGAGATACGGAAGGCCGTTGTCGTTGATCAGTTTGATGGACGGAGGCGCCGTAACATCGTGGCCCATGATTATATCAGGTGTGAAAACGGAATAATCACCTATATCCAGGGAACCCTCGATCAGATGATTGCCCAGTATGGAAAGACCGAGGGAGCCTCCCGGATCATGTCCGTCCAATCAACCTCCCTCCTTCACGTTTATGTCGAATCCGTTCTTAAGTGCAAAATCAACAAGTGCATTCTCATCCTCAAGCGGACCGGTTTCCAGGGACCTCTCCTTGACCATCTCCGTCAACCTGTCTATCTGGTTCTCCGGAAGCACGCATCCTTTTTTCTGGAGGAAATGCTTTACTGCCGCCTTTCCCGTGTGTTTGCCAAGAATATATTTCTTTCCGAGCAAACCAAGGACCTTGGGATCAACGAGTTCGTAGGTCATGGGATTGTTTAGCATTCCGTGAACATGGATGCCCGATTCGTGCCTGAAAGCGTTTTCTCCTATCAGTGGCTGCGTCAGGCCCACCCTCAGGTTCATCTCGTTGATCACGGTGTCGCAAACGGATCCCAGCCTGTCCGGTCTGATGCCGGTCTCTATCCCGAAATGCTTTTCATGGAATATGAGAGCAACTGCCAGCTGTTCCAGGGAAGTGTTTCCCGCACGCTCCCCGATTCCGGTGACTGTAACGTCAACCTGTCCCGCACCGGCCCTGATCGAGGCTATCGTGTTGGCTGTTGCAAGATTGAGATCGTTGTGGCAGTGGATGCCCACCGGTATCTTGTCCTTGACCGCTCTTCTTATCTCGCCGACAAGAAGCGCCATATGTTCGGGAAGTGCGCATCCTACAGTGTCTGCCAGATTCACAACATCAGCTCCCGCTCTGGCCGCCTCCCTCATAAGATTGGACAGGAAATCAAGATCGGACCTCGTGGCGTCCTCGGATGAGAACTGTATGGTGTCGAATTTACCGGATGCGTGCCTGATCGCGGTTATGGCTTTGTCCATGACCTTTCCTGGACTCATGTTCAGTTTGTATTTCATATGAATCGGGGATGTGGCTATCCAGATGTGAATCCTTGATCTGTTGGCCTTTCTCAGAATCTGATGACACAGGTCGATCTCTTCCTTTATAGGTCTGCAGAGAACCGCGATCTCTGTTTCCTGAATGTCTTTTGCAATCATCTCAACGGATCTTTTCTCGGAGGGGCTGTTCACCGGAAACCCGGCCTCCAAAACATCGACACCGACCTCTTCCAGGGCCCTTGCTATGATCATCTTGCTGTCGGGAGAAAGCTGAATACCCGGTGCCTGCTCCCCGTCCCGGAGCGTCGTGTCGAAGATACCTACCTTACGAGAGAATTTACTCCCCCCCTGACGCAAATGCATCCCTGGGATGTCTGTACAATTTATTATTACTATGCCAATATAAACGGAAAGGGGGGGTAGTCGAAAGTGAAATTACGGCAGAACTCCCCGCCACGGGATTGATTGCTTAACCTCTCGATATTCTTATCGAAGCCCTTATCTACCTTCTCATTATCATGAGCCGAAGAACTGTTGTTTTCAAGGGGACGGATGATGCTCAAGGAATACCCTCTCGAGGATACACTGCTCAACGGATTCGAATTCCCTGTTGCGGTGGTCGTGGAAGTGACAAAACAGGGTATTGTACTTTCCAAGATGAGATACCTCAAGGCTGTAGGAGACATCATCAACCAGACAATAAGATGTCCCATGATAACGGTTTACGCCCACATGGGAACCTTCAGGGATCCTCATCTTGCCTCGGACATGATCAGCCCCATGGGAGTGGACCTCATTTACCATTTCCAGATAGACAAACAATATTTCAACGAGACCATAGAGACCATCAAGAGGGGGAGGGCCACTCTGAACTTCCACAATCCTCAGACCAGGGATATGGCAAGAGGCCTGATGGAGAAGATAATGAAAAAGGACAAGATCAACTTCAGGAGGTTGTCGGCCCAGGAGCAGGGCCTGATCCTTGAACCCTATGTATTCTATCTCTTCCAGAGGATAGGTGAAGGCAAGAGGAACGTCTTACAAAACGTAGAGCTCCTGGAAAGAGAGGGTATTCTCAAGTGCGAGATCGGAAACGACACACTCCGCTACAGACCGGCACCGGCTCCCACAATGGAGCTGGATATTCTGATGTTCACCGATCTGAAGTATCTGCCATCAATTTTGAGAGGTCTTGAGTCTCACGGGTTCAAGCACGAGATACAGAGAGGATGACCCTCATATTATTCTGACATCCTTGGCTCCCATCTCCCTTAGAGATGGAACGAGATTGTCGACTATGAAATCCATGTCGTCGGGAGAAGGACCTCTGGATGAAAGGTCGGCCACGACGTTCATTTCCCTCAATCCCTTGAAACCCACCACCGCGTCAAGCTCCTCCTCGATCTGGGTAAGGGGATTTCCGCCTTTTCCCTTTCCAAAGAGTATATGAACGGTGTCCCCTGACTGAGAAATGGTGAACATAAAAGAACATTAATTTGACCTTATAAAAAATGTAATGTATATATTGCCTAGATATTACCGTTTTTTCAGGCATTTCGATCAGGAGATATGTATATGTATGTGGATTTCCCGCTCTTTTTCACCACTATCTGTCCCTTCTCCTTGAGTGCCTTGATATTGTAGTTCACGGTGGAGTTTGACACCGAAAGTTCTTCTGATATCTCCTTCTGTGACAGGCCGGGTTTTACCTGTATGAGTTCGACAATTTTTTTCTGTATGGGGGATAGACTTACCCTGTCCTCATCTATGTGGTATCCGGCCGGATAGAACCTTCTGTACAATCCGTCCCTCTGGCTCCTTATCAGGTTCTCCTTCTCGAGGGTGTAGAGGTGGTGGGCCAGGGTGCCGTTTGTAAGGTTCAGATTGACCAGTATTGCCCTGAAATGCTCTCCCGGATTGTTCTGGACATAGACGTATATCCTCTTTCTCAACCTGTTGGAGAGTAGATGCTCGGGTTTCAGTTTGCTGTATAGAGGGAAGAGACTGGCAAATAGCGGATATCTCACATATTCCGTGTTTATGAAAAGTAAAAGGGATGTCAGAACGATCGCTCCGCCACCGGCTGCCACCACAGCCGTGCTTGTCTCTATCTTTCCGCCCTCTCCCTCACCATCGGGATCGCCCGATCCCGATTTCACAGGGATCACGTTGATAGGTTCGGTCATGTCATTATCATCGTTGTCCGTCTCCTCGGACCCCTCGGGAGGCACAAGTATCGCCCTGATCTTCTGGGTTGAAGGCCTGGCGGACCAGTTGAATAATATTGTCATCTCCTCCCCCGAATTCAGCGAGACGGGTTTGGAGGAGACCTTGTTGTTGGAAAGTGAATAGGATATCTCGTACAGTTCAAGGGTGAGCCCGCTCATGTCCAGATTTGAAGGGTTGTTTACGGTAACATTCACCTGTATGTTCTCCCCTTCGTCTATGGGTCTGTTCGGAAGAACAATTGAGGTAACCGCCACGTTGGGGAGCTCTATCATGGTAACCGGAACCACGAATTCGGTGGCAAGGACCCATTCCTTCTTGTCCTCCAGCGGGACCCTGATATCCACCTTGAAGGAGAATTCTAAGGGGACGTTTACGCTTTTGGGATACAGTATTATCTTGATATTGTTGAAATTGGAAGGGGCGAGATTGAAGGAATGATGATTGATATCGGATATGAAGCACGACGGTAGCTCTTCTAGGTCCAGTATGACCTGGGTTGATGATTCGCCGTCGTTGTGAACCCTGAAATTGACGATTATGTCCGATCCCATTTTTGCCTCGCTCACCTCCAGATTGGAATACGAGATATTGGAATCGGAATTAACCACCACGGTCATCTTGCCTTCCACAACGTTTGCGTTGTCAGATTTTCCGTCAAGAATGATATCGAAGATCCCTGACCTGTTTCCGGGGGAGGCAACGTGCACGGTAACGGTCCTTGTCTCCCCCACTTCAAGGGTGTAGGATCCCCCTATGTCGAAAGTATAGTCCCAATCCATCTGCTGGAACGGACCTGAAAGAACCTTCAATTCCGGTTCGAAAGTGGAGGGTTTCACCCCGTTATGCATAAGATCGAACTGCAGGTGCATCTGCTCCCCGCTTCTGGATTCCACCATGGAATTGACGGGCTGGATGGATAGCGTTGAAGGATTTATGACCTTGAAATTGAAATCTATCCTGTCTGCACCCTTCCCCACTCCAAATAAGGAATACATCTCCGAAGCGGACCTGACAGATATTGTCTGGATATCCCCAACCTTGGCGGTTTCGGGAACACCGATCAGAAGCTTTGTAATGTATATGGTTCCGGACTGGAGATTCACCGTCTGGGACTGGTCCTCGTACTGGAATCTCGCCTCCCAGGATGATTGATGTTCCCCGATGGTGATCGTAATGTCATCTACCAGATCTCCCGGATTCCTCAAAAGGACCTCCATGTAGGTCCTCTGTCCGGGATAGACCTTGATCTCGACCTCCTTGCCCGAATCGGGATAGACAAGCAACTCGTGATCGACCTCCGCTTCCAGCCGAACCACAGCAATTATGAATGCCCTGTCCCCGGTGAGATTTGCTATACCGTCGATCCGGATCTGGTATTCGCCCTCGGGATCCATCATGATGTTCTTGGGGATGGCTACATCCAGCAATATGGAGCTCCTCCCTTTTCCGGGGACCTGCACCGAACCGGTGACATAGACGTTCCAACCCTCCGGGGAAAGTAGTTCCATGATAACCGTTTGATCCAGTTCATGGTCATTATTTACCCATATACTGTATTCCAGTTCGTCGCCCGGCGAAGCTGTCTTAACCGGATATCCGGCATCGGTAACATCGTCTCCCTCGTCGGCCTCCATGGTGATGGTTCCTTCGTTGATTTCCGCTCCGGAAACCGGATCCGCAATGATCATTGCCAGAAAGAACAGAGCCATAACTGAAAGGGCCAGTATGGAGGTCGCCTTACCGTTCATGTTATTCCAATCCTCCGTAAGACTATTTAAGCCCATTAGTACAGGGATTGGATTGATTATTCTTATTGGTTTGCAAATTTATACTTTCTTGATCCGATTATTTTGTCCGTTTGTAAGAGCGCCGGAAAGGAAAATAATATAGTATTAAATCTCATCGGGAACCATCGACCCAGCTGGTCCAAGAGGTGTTCTCATGTTTGAGGGTAAGGAGAGAATGGGCATGTTCTCCAGAACTATCGGAACGCGAATCAATTTGGTCCTCGGGATCATTGCCCTTATGATAATAATCGGGTCGCTCTCAGCACTGGTGTACAACGCCGCCAACACGAAATCAACAGATATCCTCACCGTGAACGGAAAGGAATATGATTGGGGGGCACTGGAAAGCGATTTCGACACAATGGAATCGGAGGGACACAGCGGAATACCCGTTGTTGATCTCCTGGAGGACGCCGGGATCGATGACCCGGAGGGCAGATCCTTCAGATTCACAGGGGCTGACGGCTACGAGAAGGAGGTCCCCTTCTCCGACATGGACAACGGAATGATCGATACAGATGAGAAGAAGGTCATATTTCCCGGACTTGCCAAGGCGTTCTGGGTGAGGGACCTCGTTGAGATAGAGGTGGTATGAGATGAAAAGGAAAGCGGTTATGCCTTTAATCGGGATGGGCCTGATCCTACTCTCTGTAATCGTTCTGGGATGCACCGAAGAAGAAGATGAAGAAGAAGGTGTGGCAATAACGGTTGCCGGAGAGGAGGTTTCCCTGGATGAGGTCTTCGACGATTACCAGATGAAGACCGTTTCTAGCGGAGGCAGCACTTACGAGGGTGTCTCTCTGAGCGATGTGATAAATGAAACCGCCCTAACAGATCCTTCCGATTTGCAGTACAAGATCACGGCAAGCGACGGCTGGAATCAGGATGTGACCTGGGCTGATATGATGACGGGAGTCCTTGTTGAGGAGGAGACCATGACAGCCTTCCCCAATCTTCCCGGAAAATACAGGATAAGGGATGTGGTCAAGATCGAAGCCGTGGATGCCGATACCATAGAGGTCAACGGTCATCTCTTCACTTGGAAACAGCCCTTCCACATCATTGACGAGACCGTCACCATGCAGGATGCGGAAAACAACACGATCGAGGGAATATACCTCTCCGATGTGGTCAACATCACCGGTCTGACAGATCAGGGAACCCATGGTTATGACCTCCAGGCGGGTGACGGATACAACCAGACGGTGACCTGGGAGGACATGACGAAGGGACTTCTCGTGGAAGAGGAGAAAAAATGCTTCTTCCCGCATCTTTCCAAAAAATACCACGTTTCCGATATAATCAAGATAGAGGTGATATGAAAATGTTAGAGAAGAGATCTGCCACGGAATACGGGATGATCGCAGCCGGGATAATCCTCCTTGGATCCATCTGGGGTCTGCTGGAATGCACCATCGGAGGTATGAAATGGGAGGTGGCCGGTCTCTACGTTTCCATGGGTGCTGTCATGGCGGGTCTTTTTGGACTTGCATTCATGATACTGGCCAGGAGAATATTCGATTTCCCGGGTGCCGCACTCTCGGTGGCTCTGGTCGCATCCCTATTGAGGTTCATCGCACCGGTTGGTTCATGCGTCATCTGTTCCGCCATAGCCATAGGTGTCGAAGGCCTCGTCTTCGAGATGATAGTAAGCAGGAAGGTGTTCCTGGGTAACCTCCGGGGAAGCAAGGATTTCAGGACCCTGGCCTTTCTCGGGGTCATCAGCGGATTCACCGTTTTCACGGTGGGTTACATAACCACCCAGGTCCTAACGCCCGTCTTTACCGGGGGGACCCTTGTTGTAATGGATGTGGTTGACATCCTTCCGTTGATAGTGGGAAGGGCCTTTTATGCGGCGGTTCTGGGAGGAATATCCGTTCCGGTCATTGCTCTTTACGACAACCTCCATCTGGATGTTAGCAAATGGAACAAGGGTGCCTATTTCGCGGGTTCAACTGCCATAAGCGCTGTTTGCTGGATACTGGTGATATTCATTCTGTTCTGAGGTGTTGCAGATGACAGATACTGTAAAAATAATAAAATTTCATCCGGATAAATGCAAGGGACACAGGGAATGCGAGAAGGCCTGTTCCCGGATCCATTTCAAATCCGACGAAGGTGGGGACAAGTCGGCCATCCACATAATCAAGACCGAGTCTGGTTACAAGATGGTCAACTGCAACCAGAACGGATTGTGTATGGATGTATGCCCGGTTCAGGCAATAAAAAGGCTTCCCAGCGGAGTGGTTACCGTCGATAAGAAGACCTGCATAGGATGCATGACATGTGTGGCATTCTGTCCCATGGACGGTATGAGAAGAGCCGAGGGCATGGTTGTTCCCCACAAATGCATCTCCTGCGGTGCATGCGTCAGGGCCTGTCCCGAGGGAGCTCTCGAACTGGTCGAGGTCAATATCAAGGACATAGAACAGAGGGTATACATTCATCAGGGGGTGTGCGAGTGAGCGGTAAATGCCTGAATCATGCAAGTACAGCGAGGACCATAGGAAGGGGAAACGGCCCCTTCGTTACCAACAACACCGAGATAGAGGTGGATGTTGAAGGACTGAGGTCCGGCCACAAGGTCCTTGCAGAATACAAATACGACAAAAAACCAATCGAAAGGGGATATGCCGGCCGCCTTCTCCATGTCAACCTCACCGATCTAGAGTTCAGGGAGATACCCCTTGAAGAGGATGTCAAGGAGAAATTCACCGGAGGAAAAGGATTCGGCCTCAAGATGATGTGGGATCATATGGGACCGGATACCAGATGGAACGATCCGGAAAACATCCTGGCTCTGAACAGCGGCCCGATGAACGGAACCACCCAGTATTCGGGAATGGGGAAAGCACTCTCCACAACCGTATCTCCCTCTACAGACATCATTTGCGATTCCAATGCGGGAGGATATTTCGCCCCCTACCTGAAATTCTGCGGATTCGATTCAATCTCCATTCAGGGAAAAGCGAAAGAGGATGTGGTCATTTTCATCGATGGGGTGGAAGGCAAGATCACCATCGAGACAGCACCCCACGAGGAGACCAACTCCCACATCCTTGCAGAGCAGTTGACCCGTATGTACGCAAAGGAGGATACCGAATCCTCCAGGCAGAAAGTGTCGGTGGTATCGGCGGGAAAAGGATCGGAGAACTCTTACTGGGGAATACTGAACATCTCGTTCTACGACCCGAGGAGGAAGGTCCCCAGGATAAAACAGCACGGCAGGGGCGGTCTCGGGACGGTACTGAGGGACAAGAAGGTCAAAGCCCTGGTATCCAGGATCGAGGGTTTCGGAGGAATGACCAATAATCCGGTTGATGTGGACAGGATCTCCAAGACCGGAATAAAGCATCACAGGGAGATCAGGGACCTCGACATGTACGAGAACAACATGAGAACCGTTGGAACCGGAAATCTCGTGGAGATCATGGATGCCTACGATCTGCTTCCAACTGAGAATTACCGATTCGGAGGTTTCCCAAAAGCATCCAGGATATTTTCGACAAAATTCTATCACTATTTCACCCAGGGAATACCGGATGGATGCTGGTACGGATGCAACATCGCCTGTTCCAAGGCCGTTGACGGCTTTCTCCTGAAAACCGGCCCCTACAAGGGCAAGAGAGTGACCGTGGACGGTCCAGAATACGAGACCATAGCCGGCGGTTCCAACATGTCCATGTGGGATCCGGAGTGGATACTGGAGTTCAACTTCTACTGCGATACCTACGGCCTGGATACGATCTCCGCGGCCACCTCCATTGCATTCTACATGGAGATGTACGAATACGGAATACTGTCCAAGGAAAGATGCGACGGTCTGGAACTGTGCTTCGGCAATGCCCACGCCGTACTTGAGTTCCTTCACCGGATCGCATCCGGTGACAACAGCGAGTTCATCCAGGTGGCTTCCAAGGGCACCAGGAGAATGAAGGACTGGCTCAAGGAGAAAAAATGGGGAGTTCCGGACCTCATAGAGCATGCCGGAATGGAGATCAAGGGTTTGGAGTACTCCGAATATGTTTCAAAGGAATCCCTTGCGCAGCAGGGAGGCTTCGCACTTGCCACCAAAGGACCCCAGCATGACGAGGCCTGGCTTATCTTCATGGACATGGTCAACAATCAGATACCGACCTTCAAGGACAAGGCCGAGGCCCTTCACTATTTCCCCGTATGGAGGACCTGGTTCGGCCTTGTGGGCCTCTGCAAACTGCCCTGGAACGATATCGTTCCCGCAGACAACGCGGAAAAGGACGAACCCGCCAAGATTCCCGAACACGTTCAGAACTATGCGGATATCATGAGCGGAGTGACAGGCAAGGCAATAGGTCCCGATGATCTCATCGACCAGTCGGAAAGGGTCTACAACTGGCAGAGGGCCATGAGCGTCTGGATGGGAAAGGGAAGGAGGATACACGATATGCCTCCCTACAGGTCCATGGGTCCTGTCACCGAGATGGAATACCTTTCCCGGGAGGAACGATACGACGGGCAGCTGAAAGACATCGTTGGCCTGGATGAGGAGACAATCGAGAAGATGTCCGTTCAGGACAAGATAGGTGTCCTCAGGGAATACAGATACGGTCAATATGAAAAGCTGGTGGATTCGGTCTATTACAGGAGGGGATGGACACCCAACGGAGTACCGACTCCCGAGAAGATGAAGGAGCTGGGATTCTCCGACGAGAAGGAGATGCTGGACATTCTCCAGAAGGCCATAGACGATGATGACGCAAACGGCCTCAACGTCTGGGGTGGGAAATATTCCGAAGGTGAGGATAAACCTTCAGATGACCAGAGATACTGGGAGTAGAGACGGTGAAACACCGGACACTAACCGGGCCCCATGATAAAAACAGGGTGGCTGAGAGACTCCGGGATTCCTATGTAGGCATAGCCGGCGCCGGAGGCCTCGGATCCAATGTGGCAATGTCTCTGGCCAGGGCGGGAGTCGGCCGTCTGCTCATAGCGGATTTCGACAGGGTCGAGGAATCCAATCTCAACAGGCAGTATTTCTTTCTGGATCAGGTGGGCATGTACAAGGTGGATGCACTCAAGAAGAATATTCAAAAAGCGGTCAGGGACTGCAAGGTTGAGGTCCTGAACAGGAAGCTCGAAAGAGGATCAATGGCAGCTCCTTTTTCTGAAGTCGATGTGATCGTGGAAGCCCTGGATTCGGCCTCGGTCAAGGTTGCTTTCATAGAGGAGGTCCTGACCGAATTTCCCGAAAAGCACCTCGTGGCCGCATCTGGAGTGGCAGGAATAGGCGGTTCGAACAGGATAGTTCAGAAGGACCTTGGAAATCTCATATTGGTTGAGGACCCTCAGGCGCTTTCAAGTGATGTGGAAGTTCTGCTTTCCCCCAAGGTGGGTCAATTCGCGCATCATCAGGCAAACATAGTCCTCCAGCTTCTCCTGGAGGGTGATAGATGACAATTACGGTCAACAGGAGGCCGGTGGAATTCGTGGAGGGCGAGACCGTAAAGGACCTCATCAAGAGAATGAGATATACATTCCCTCTACTTGTGGTCAAGGTTGACGGTAAGCTTGTTCCCGGAAAGCAACAGAAGGATTTCTTGATAGAGGACGGTTCCAGTATCGATATCATTCACCTTACCAGCGGAGGGTAGAGCATGGTTATTACAGATGAAAGAGCAAGAGAGAGGTTTACAGAGATCGCCGTTGAAGGCAGGATTTCCTGTGCAAAGTGTTTCGAGATAGCAGACGAATTTCATCTGGATAGGAGAGAGATCGCCGAAACATTGACGCAGATGGGCATAAAGATCGTACACTGCCAGCTGGGTTGTTTTCCCTGAGTGGTATCATGCTTATCGTATCCCTGATCGGCTTGAAGAAATGCGGGAAGACAACAACCGCAGAGGCATTGATAGGTGAATTTCGAAGGAGAGGGTTCCGGGTCGGTGCCGTCAAGTTCATGCCCAATTCAACCCTGACACTTGATGTCGAGGGAAAGGACACCTGGAGGCACAGGAACGCAGGTGCGGAATTTGTTATCTCCCTCTCCCGCGGAGAGATAGGCTATATCGGAAACGTGGAAGGTAGGGCCACGATCGATGATGCCCTGAATATTGTTCCGGAGGGAACCGATATACTTGTCTGCGAGGGCTACAACACGACCGATCCCGGGATAATCAAAATAATTCTCGCAAGGGATCCTCCATCTTTGGAGGAAACCATGAAAGTGAGAGGGGTGAAAGGAGATTTCCTGGCGGTGTCGGGAATAATATCGAATACTGAATTCAACCATCTCGATCTGCCTGTCCTCGATGCAACCTCTCCCATTCAGCTGAAAAAACTGGCGGACCTTATAATAGGGAAGGGACAGTGACCTCATTTCTTGTCGGTCACCTTGATCAGATGAAAACCGAACTGGGTCTGAACAGGTTCCGATATGTCCCCTTTGTTCAGTGCGAAGGCCACATCCTCGAAAGGTTTCACCATCTGTCCCTTTCCGAAGTAACCCAGATCGCCACCCCTCTTGCCGGAGGGGCACTGGGAGTGCTTTTTCGCCAGGTCCTCGAACCTGGCTCCTGCCCTGATCCTGTTCAGTATCTTCGTAGCATCGTTCTTGGAACCAACAAGTATATGACTTGCCCTTACCTGAGATACCATGTAATGACCTCGAGGGGGATCGGAGGCCATGTATATAAGATTCGCCGAAGCCGAAGGATATAAATACACCCCTCGAGGGTGGAACAGGGTCATCCTTTAATAGGAAATGATCAAAATGGTATCCGAAAAAACAGGTGATATTTCCCTGAAATGAGGCCTCAAAACAGGAGGCCAGTGTACTTCCCTTTTTATAATGCCGGGTAAATATTAACTGTTTCGAAACTTTTAAATAAGAAAAATGATGTCAGTCCAATGGAAACGTTTATATCCCATGATATGAGCGGAATAGAGCCCAAGGAGTTAGATACAGATGGTAGTAGATGAAGACCCCGGCATGATTCGGAAGAAGCAGAGGTCCGACAGGGTCCAGATAGAGGAGACAACCACCTGTCCGGAGTGCGGAAGCGATCACATAATACGGGATTACGAGAGGGGGGAACTGGTTTGCGGGGACTGCGGTATTGTGATCAACGATCTCCAGATAGACATGGGCCCCGAATGGAGAGCCTTCGACTCTGTCCAGACCGAACAGAGGGCAAGAACGGGAGCCCCGATGACCCTTACGATACACGACAAGGGTCTTTCAACGGAGATAGGCTGGAAGAACAAGGATTCCTACGGAAAGTCCATTCCCACCAGGAACAGGGCCCAGATGTACCGGCTCAGGAAATGGCAGAGAAGGATAAGGGTTTCCAACGCAACAGAGAGAAACCTGGCCTTCGCCCTTTCGGAACTTGACAGGATGGCGGCGGGAATCGGTCTTCCCCGGAATGTCAGGGAGACCGCCGCGAGGATCTACAGGAACGCGGTGAACAAGAACCTGATCAGGGGAAGGTCCATAGAGGGAGTTGTGGCCTCCTCGATCTATGCGGCCTGCAGGCAGTGCAACGTTCCGAGGACCCTGGACGAGATCGCATCGGCCTCGAGGGTGGGAAGGAAGGAGATCGGGAGAACCTACCGGTTCATGACAAGGGAGCTCGACATGAGGCTCATGCCCACATCACCTCAGGATTATATCTCCAGGTTCTGCTCGGAGCTGAAGCTCTCGGGAGAGACCCAGACAAAGACAATGGAGATCCTCAAGCAGGCGGACGAGATGGAGATAACCTCGGGCAGAGGACCCACCGGCATGGCGGCAGCGGCGATCTACATAGCCTCCATAATGACAAACGAGAGGAGGACCCAGAGAGAGGTTGCGGATGTTGCCGGTGTGACGGAGGTCACCATCAGGAACCGCTACAAGGAGCTTGCGGACAAACTCGGCATCGATCTTGAGATCTGATTTTGAAAAGAATAGAAATTAGATCAAGAAAAAGTAAGGGACCCTTGAGGTCCCTCGTTTATTATGAAAAATGAGCAAAGTAGCTCTCTTTTTTTCATATTTCCGCAATGCAGAGTATACAATTGACGCTCTGTTTTGACCTTGGAATTGTTGATCTTTGAAAAATTTTATTCTAATTCCAAGGCATGCACAATGGTTTCTCTTATTAACGATCCATTGGTGCTGTGGTGTGAAATTGCGATGCAAATAAAAAAATGACGCGAGTAATTTACGAGCTCCTTGAAAAGGAGTGACTTACGAAAAAACTCGCTTGTTATTTTTCATGCTATGTTGTGAAAAGCAGTTCATGAGAGTTTTTTTTATAACCTGATTCTATTTATATTTTTAACAATTTAACTGAATAATACGATCCCTCTCTCCTCCATGGAAATGAAGCAGCAAAATTGCTTTAGGGGAGTAGATAGATAACATCCTAATGATATGAAATTTGATCAAGCAAGGTTGCATCTGAATATTATATGGCCATTGAAAGGAAAATAACAAGGAAGATATTATGACATCGAAGCTACCCATTAATCTTGAGGACCTCCTTCATCAGAGAAAAGTAGAGGGGGACCGGATCGAATACAAGGCCGGATGGAATCCCGATTCAATTATGAGAACACTATGCGCCTTCGCAAATGATTTCGAGAACATTGGGGGAGGCTACATTGTTATAGGTCAGGATACTGATGAAGATGGGAGACCGGTTTTTCCGCCTGTCGGTTTATCAGACAGTCTACTTGATAGGATTCAGCGCGAACTAATTGGATTTTGCAATCAGATCCAGCCAACCTACTTTCCGGTTTTAAGCTTGGAAGTGTTCCAAGACAAGAATCTTATCGTCTTATGGGCTCCCGGAGGCCAAAATCGTCCCTATAAGGTTCCAGAATCAGTAATATCAAAGAAAAAGTTACATAAATATTATATTCGACGCTTCACCAGTACTATAGTGGCAAAGGGTGAGGATGAACATGAATTGCTAAGTCTCACAGCAAAGGTTCCCTTTGATGACAGGTACAATCAAAATGCATCGATTGAGGATCTTTCTGTTTTATTGATGTGGGATTTTCTGAAAAAAGTAGGAAGTGAATTAGCTGAGGGGGCCAGAAACCTTGGTCATGGTGAAATTGGACTTCAGATAAATGTGGTTGGAGGACCTCCAGAGGCATTATTGCCGAAAAATGTTGGATTGCTTTTTTTTAACGAAGATCCCGAAAAGTTCTTCCCGGCAACTCAGATAGATGTGGTTTGGTTTCCAGAGGGTCCAGGTGGAGATAGATTCGATGAAAAGATTTTCAAAGGACCTTTGGACCGAATTGCCCGAGATGCATTGAGTTATATCCAGATCAATTATCTGAAACAGACTATTATCAAGCATCCCGATAGGGCTGAGGCTGACCGATTTTGGAATTATCCCTATGTTGCAATAGAAGAAGCTGTAATAAATGCCGTTTACCATCGTTCATACGAGATTAGAGAGCCAATAGAAATCCGGATAACACCGGAGGATCTATTGGTTTTGAGTTTTCCAGGTCCCGATCGATCAATCAAAATGGAGGACCTTCAAAAAGGTAAAGCAGTTAGTCGCCGTTACAGGAACAGGCGTATCGGAGATTTCCTTAAGGAATTGGAGTTAACCGAGGGAAGGTCTACAGGGATCTCGAAGATATTAAAAGTTATACAAAAGAATAAATCTCCTTTACCCGAATTCGAAACCGATGATGATAGAAGCTATTTCATCATCAGGTTCCCGGTCCAACCGGATACGATTTCAGAAGAAGAAACGGAAAAAAGTTCGGAAAAAAGTTCGGAAAAAAGTTCGGAAGGGATCATGAACTTCATGAGGGTGAATCCAAAAATCACAATATCTGAGTTGTCTGCTGAGATTGGAATTACTACTAGAGCTATTGAAAAACAGATTGCAAAATTGAAAGCTGAAAAGAAAATTGAAAGAATTGGACCATTAAAAGGTGGATACTGGAAAGTGAATTTGGACAAATAATATTATGAAAATTCGTATAGGAATCAAATCTATCAAATTTAATTTATTAATATTACTATTTGTGTAACTAGAGATTAAATCACTTAATCCTTTGTTCACTCTGAAATTCTCTTACCATTGGTTGGAGATTTGTAAAAATCTTATTTATTGAACAACAATGACGAATATTTCAGATTCGGAAAAATTCCGGTAAAAACTCCGGTAAAATAAGTCAGATCTGATTCCATAAAAGGAAGATCAAAATCCCGTGTAAGACAGCGGAAGCTACCATTACAACCAGGAAGCTCTTCTTTCTTGTCTTGTGACGGAAGAAGACCATACCCGTCAATCCCCCCAGGAATCCTCCGAGCACGGCCATCATGTGGAGGTTGAACTCCGGGATCCTCTTTCCGTTGCCTTTTGCCTGCCCCTTGTCGTAGCCGTACAATCCGAAAAGCGTGACGGAGGACCCTATCATCCATGAGATGTGAATACCAAGTTCAAAAGGTGAGAATGCCCAGATGGGTCCCGTCAGGACCAGGCTGAGCATTAGAGGATAGACGGTCCATTCCAGTTTTGGATGCATCCTGTAGGACCCTTTCCGCCCCTTTCTCCTTCTCGACATCAGGGGACGGAAAGCCCCTTGAACATATCATATTTGCCTTAAAACATGAGTTCCGAGGACCTCAACAGATCCAGCATTAGATCGATGAAAGGTCTGAGATTGCCATCAACCTGTCCAATTTCAAGACAGCTGTAGTATTCCATTTTCCTTCTGCTGGGGATGTTGACCATGGGATAACCCTTCGAATGGAGGATGAAATTCATCAGGAGCCTGCCCACCCTTCCGTTTCCATCCACGAAGGGATGAACTGTCTCGAATCCCATGTGGAAATATGATGCAAGCACAAGCGGGTGCAGTACATGCCTGTTTCTGGTATACCACGAGAGGAGCTCCTTCATATCCTCGGGTACATCCTGTGGAGACGGGGGCATCCATTCCACCCCCCTGATGAATACCTGCACATCCCTGTATCTCCCGATCTGTCCTTTCAGATCCTCCCGGATCGCATCCTCCATTACAAGTTCATGAAGCTTCATTATCAGGTCCCTTGACATATCTCCTCTGTAAGCCAGGATGAAATCGAATCCCTTCTTGTGATTGATAACCTCATTTATCTCCCTGAGGTGCTTGGCCCGAGGTGTGATGCCTTCGAAGAGCAGACCCGCTGTTTCCTGGAGGGTCAATGTATTTCCCTCTATTGCGGTGGAATCGTGGGTGAACCTGGAAAGGAATGTCTCGTATCTGTTCATCCAGTTCTCCTTTGGAAGTGTGGAATACCTCGATTTTATCATCCCAAGTTCCTCGATCTCCGATCCCGAAAGCAGGTTTTCGAGGACGTGAAGCTCCCTGTCGGCTTCTCTTTCAAGCCTTTCCCGCTCTTTATCGGAGAGATCCTTTCCGAGGTAGATTCTGTTCTTTTTCACCTTTCCCTCCCTCCTTCTGGACCTGACCCTGTAGTAATATGACGACCCGTTCCTTTCCTTTCTTTCCGTATAGCTCATGATAATTGTACGTCCACACTGATAGATATTTATTTTGGTTTGTGGACGTACAATGTACGTCTACATTAACAAAGTAAAAACGAACCATTGTAGTCGTACACATCCAAAATATCAATTTAGAGGTTTGACGGTACCCGAATTCATGCCGACAGATGATCCTTATGAGGTTCTCGGGGTCCCCAGGGATGCCGATATCACGGAGATCAGGAAAGCCTACAAGAACCTGGCAAGGAAGCTCCATCCCGACAAGAGCGGATCCAATGTCAGGGCGCTTGAACAGATGAAGCTTGTCAATGAAGCATATGCGATACTTTCTAACAAGAGAGCAAGGGACATCCTGGAAGACGAGGAAGACTGGAAATGCAATGCTACGGAGGAAACCAGGGAGAAAGTGTGGAAGGAGTACTCCAAACAGGTTGAGGAATACTACCAGCAGGTGCAGTCCTACCTTGAGACCGAGCTCTCCTCAATAAAAAGGGAAAGGGAGAAGCTCTCCGGGATCGAATTGAAGCTCAGAAAAAGAGAGGAAGAACTGAAAAAAAGGGAATCGGAGATTGAAAGCAGTATCAAAAAAAGAGAGGATTACATTTCCAGGAAGGAATCGGAGCTGGACGAGCTCCTGATGCTGATCTCACGCTCCAATTCCATCGTGGTTGATCTGGCCCAGTCCTCCAAATCCCTGAGAAACAGGAAATAACATCATTCGATCTGTGCATAAACCTCTGTCAGGATCTCTTCGGGGGGAACCTCACTCGGGTCGTTGAGATAATATTCCCTGTATGGACCTTTCACTTCCTTTCCGTTTTCTTTCATCCATCCGAACAACCTGTTGTATGAATCCCCCACCTTCTCGTAGGGTCCCTTGTGGATGGTCTTTACCATCTTCACCCGTGGCAGTTCGTAATGTTTGATCTCGTCTGTCTCCAGGATTTTTCCGGTCACGGGGATTGCCACTTCGAGGTCCGCATTATTGTTTTTCATTGCCTCCTCAACCGCTTCCATCGTGAGTTCGTGGCAGAGGAATACGGGAGGTCCGGCGACCTCCATTCCGCTGGTCATAACGTGTTCGAACAACTTTGGAATCAGCTTCCCGGTGTCCTGGTAAGCTCCCCTGGCTCTCATTCCCACAACCTTTAACGGTTCAAGTTCAACGATCTCGATATCTTCCATTTATTTCACCTCACTCCTCTCAAAGGATCCGGATATTTGAACCGAACCTCGGGAGTGAGAGGTGCATAAACGTGGAAATAAAGGTAGGTTTGCAGTTTCACCCGGGTGAGACTACATCCAGTGTACGCTGTTGATGAACTCGTCCCACCGGGTGTCCTGACTGAACTTGATATCCTCGTAGGCGGGATTGTAAGACGAGGACCTGTATGGAAGGTAGATGGATACCCCGTGGGCGTCAGGATGACCTCCGTCCTCGTAGGTATTTCTGTACAGCATCACCAGGTCCTCGACAGCGTTCATTATATCCTGAGAATGGGAGGTCCTCAAGGTACCCGCTGTGGGTTTGGACAGCTGAAAGGCGAAATCGTAGATGTCGTAGTTTGTATATGTGGCCTGGCCGATCCAATCCATCTGGTGGGAGAAGTATTCGGTGTACAGTTTCGGGTCCTGATATTCCGGGTGCCCTATCACGGTGTTTATGAGGATTCCCTGGTTTATGGTCTGGCCGATCCCTGTCATCTTTGGGAGCAGCTCTGATGCCAGGGCATCCAGGGCCTCCACAAGGGGTACGACATTACTCAGGTTGAATATTCCGAAGACATCGGAATATCCCTGCTTGGGAATGTAAGGAGGTGCGGTCCAGGGTCCGTAGGGCTTGAACGTTTCCCCCATCACGAGTGCGAACTCTTCTGCGGACATTTTCGGATTATCGGAAAGCTCCTCCCAGCATGCGTCGTACTGCCAGTTCCCCGGTCTGTAATCATTGTTCTCGGGTTCCGCCTCACCACCCCATCCGTAGGTTGATCCTCCCACGAAGTAGCTGCAGGAATCCCTGACCTCGTAGGCGAACTCCACCATCCCCACAAGACATGCTTCCGTGGAAAATACGTCCACTTTCCGACCCAGGTGATCGCTGAAAGATTCCATTGTCCTGCCAATTTCAGGAAGGTCCAGATGATCTGCGGAGAGAACGTCCCAGCACATTCCCCTCCAGCCTCCGCCGTGATTTACGAGGTGGACATTGTATCTCTTGGCCGGATAGTTGTCCGCTCCCCATTTCAGGAACTTGAGAAGCTGGTCTCCATCGCCGGTATTGAGTTCATTATGCCCCCATTCGGGGTCGATATCGGTAAGGTTGAGGTATCTTGACCCGCCGTGCTGCAGTTCTATGAGCTGGGTGTCACCTTCCAGTTCCTTGTCCAGGATAATAATGACGTTTGTCAATGGGTTGTCCGGGACCTTCTCCAGGAAATGAAGGTTGCACAGGCCCATGTTCCACTCGCCGAGGTCCCCTTCCATGCACATCCACATCAATGTGGTCCATTCGGCCTCGCCGGTGGTCTCTTCTCCGTCGCTCCCGATTTCCCTGCTGGATGTGGTCAGGAGCAGAGCTCCCGCAACCATGAAAATAGCCACAGCGACAGCTCCGATCGCAATATGCTGTCTCTTCATCGACCCATGATATGGGCCTTTTCATATCTAAATTTCGATGGTAGCGTCCATACGTTGGATCAGTGAGAGAACAGATCATCGAGATCGCTTGTATAATTCTGCCCTCCCTGTCCCTGAGGGGAGGTGTACTGGGCAGGCTGGTACTGGGAAGCCTGGGGTTGCTGATAGGTAGATTGACCCTGTTCCTGTCGGACAGGTGCCGGCTGGTAGGGTCTCAGCTGTTCCTTTTGCTGCTGGGGCTGTAGATTGGAGACCGGTTCGGCCCTCTTCTGAGCATCCGGAAGGGCTTTTTTATCCTCTTTTTCCGTGACTGCCTCCTTTGCTTGGGGTATCGATGATCTTTTCGTATAGGCTCTTGAAAACAGGAGTATGGAGACAACAATGGCCACTGATATCATGGCAAAAGCTAACAGAATACCTATCATCACCATAAGGCCCGTGGACCTGATGGTGTTCTCCATTTCCTTGTCCTCCGGTTCCGGGGAGGTCATAATATTGAGTTCCTCTCCCTCCTCGGCGTAGAAATCGGCTTCATTACCAAACTCGTCTCTGTAGCTGGTCCTTACAACCATGCAGCACTGCTCGGAATAATCCACGTGCTCTGCGGCACTGCACTGGAACGTGACAGTTGCGGTTTCTCCCGCTTCTATGGGGTCGAGCTGAACAATCGGATTATCCAGATTGATCAGGTTGTCCTTTGATAGAAGAAGGACCTCGGACCAGGTTACCCTTGCCGTGCCCGTGTTGAGGACCTTGACTGTCACGCTGAATGGTTTCCCCGGCTCAATAACCGATGACGAGGTTGATATAACCTTGAGCTTTCCCGTGCTATCAGGTATCAATACGTAGGTCACGTAAGGCTCTTCATCGTTGAAATCCTTTGAAAAACCGTTCACATCCTCCATGGAGGTCCTGATGGAAAGAGCATATGTGGCTCCGGGAATTGTACCTTCTCCCAGGGTGCAGTTGAAGGATATGGTCCTTTTCTGACCAAGATTGAGACCACCAATGATAATCAGGTCGTTGTCGAATGTGAACATGTTGTCAAGGGAGGTTATGAGAACGGAGAAATCCCTTATCACGGTAGGTCCCGAGTTGATGACATCCACATGAAGAGTGAACCTCTCGTTCACTATTTCCGAAACCCTGGTGGTCATTATGTCGATATCACCTTCACCCGGATTGATCAGTACAGAAATATCAAATGTATTGCTCTGGACAACCCCGGTAAGGTTCCTGAAATTGATCAAGAGAGTCAGGTTCAGCTTGGTCTCGACCCTGAAGGTTCCCACATCAACAGGTATGTTCACATCGAGCGTTCCGTAGGAATTGAAATCCGCGGCGGGAATGATCATATCAATACGGTCAAGGAGTACTCCCGATCCAGGGGATCCTCCCGACCTCACCAATCTGTCGGCTTCCGTGGTTGAAAGGATCATTGACACATCTTCCAGAGGATAGAGCTCCTTGTTGGTGACCGTGAAGGAGATCCTCTGGTCTTTGCTGGTGGAATTGAGTATGTTGTGGGAATCAACGGAGATATCAGCTCCTGCGGGATCATCCAGTACCTTAAGAATGACATAAGGACTGGGAACCTGAACCTTTCGCGGCTCATCCCTGTACCAGATTATATCGACGAAATCCTCTTTCCCCATCTCGTCCCATTGATATGAATAGAGCTTGCTCGAGACCCCCGAATCGTCGAAGGGATCCTCGAATGTGGCAAAGTAGTCCACGGGAATGATATATTCCCCCGGCGGGAGCATTTCATATACCTCGATACATGGGAAAAACACGTTGAAGCTTGTCTCGACCTTGACATCGTATTTGGTAAACTCCAGTGGTTCGTATACCTTTTCTCCGTTTCCTCCCTCGTCATACCTGTATTCGGTCTGCTTCAGATAGGTAGCAGAATCCAGGTCAAGTCTAACCGTGACCATGGCCAGATCCACATTGCCTATGTTCCTCATGTTGAAACTGATCCCGCAGGTCCTCTCCTTCTGCTCAATTGAAGCCACGGGATGATCATTTGCCATATTGGTCGGATAGAGTATCGGTGTGGATTCCACCTTGAGCCTGATCACGTATGGTCCATCAATGAACTGATCCTCGCCTATCCTGTACCTGAAGGTGAGGGTTCCCGAGTAATATCCTGGCGGAGTTGTGTCCAGTATGTCTGTCCTCCATTTCAGTATCCTGTAGGAGCTGTCGAATATATCATAGGAAATCCTGTTTGTTACCAGCCTTATTCCTTCGTTTCCGAAATCTATGTCCGCCTTGAAATCCATGAGATTAAAGGACTGCTTCCTGAACGAATTGGTGGTCTGTATGGTCATGTATTTGGAGCCAGCATAAAGGGGTGCGGGTCCCGAACCTTCTCTTCCTTGGAGTTCGATCGGGGAATTCTGCACGCCGTACACATGGCTTCTGACGAAGAACCTGGCATATCCGTCCTGGAATTTGGACATATAATAGATCTCTCCGGGGTTTTGATCATTGTAAGCCCTTGCCACCTTGAAGCTCAACCTGAGAGGAAGGCGATAATAACCCTCTTTGATATTGGTGGCGGAAATGGTCAACTCGAAGTAATTTCCCGATTGATCCCTATAGTAATTTGCCGAATATGATATATCATAACCCTCGTTGGAGGGTCCGTTGTAAGGTGTTAGAGATCCGCTTTGAGCGGGTTGGATTATATCCCTTGGTTGACCCTCGTCATCCGTTACCGCATCTGATCTGATGGTGAGTTTCGAATCGAAAAGATAGTATCTGGCATAATAATAGTCGGTATCATCCCAGTGTCTTCCATCGTAATTATTGTAAACCCTGATCCTGAAGCTTACCCTGTCCCCTATGTAATGGGAATCGAGATAGTATGCGTTGAAGGTGCAGTACGGGTCATCTCCTTCTCCCTCTCTGGTTTCTGTTTTCCCGGCCGTGCCTGTATTGAAAATCAGCATTCCCGAAAATATCAGTATTGCAAGTACCGAAATAGATACAAACTTGCTCTTCAAATTCATTTCTCTTCCCCCGCTATGGAAACGTATAGTTCATCATCATCATAGATTAAAAAAGTATTGAATTAATGATGAACTACTGGCTCCTTGCATATCTCGCAACCAGAAATATCCCTAAAAGAACAACAGGCCCACCGAGTAAGGCTCCGGTTCCCGGGTTTTCCGACAGGATCAGATATGCGAGAATTGAAGATCCAACCGGTTCCCCAAGCAATGTAACCGAGATAACGGTGGGAGAGACATAACGAAGAGCCCAGTTGTAGATCGTATGTCCAGCGAGCATGGGACCAACCGCAAGGAGTAAGAACAACAAATATTCGTTTGGTTCAATCGGTGTAAGATCAACACCTGTTGAAAGGGAGGCTGCAAGTAAGAACAGGGAGGCAGGTCCGTAGACCAGGAATGCATAGGTAGACAGTGAAAGTTTTTTCCTGAATCTTGACCCTGCCAGTATATACAATCCCGCCATGACACCTCCACCGAGTGCAAGCAGGTTTCCCTTCAGAGCCTCGCCGGAAAATGAGAGATCCCCGCCTATTACCAATACGGATCCTATCAAAGCAAGAGCCATCCCGGCCACAACTCTGGAACTGAGTCTCTCACCGAAGGCGACAAACGAGATGACTGCCACAAATACCGGATGTGTCGTTACCAGAAGCACTGAACTTGCAACCGTGGTGAATTGAAATGACCATATCCACAAAGTGAAATGCATTGCCAGGGCCAGACCCACAAGCATCAGGCCCAGCATTGTTCTCCTATCAAGCAGAGGAAGCTCCTTTCGTATGGATGGTATCGCAAAAGGAAGCAATATGGCCTCGGCAATTATCAATCTCCAAAGTGCAATGGTGAGGGGATGACTTTCGGAAAGCTTGATGAGGATCGCGGCGGTGGATACCGCAGCCATTGCAATGATAATCCAGAATGGGGCCTGTTCCTGGCGGAAAAGGAACCTCTCCCGATCCACTGCGGGCATGCCGAGGCGATCGCTGTGCAGATTATATAATAGGTGTCGGAATAGGGAAGGGATGGCTGAAGGAAAACCCTGGAAGAATCTTACCATAGAGAGAAAGGGTTCGAAATTGAACCTGAGACATCCAATCTTTCCAGGACCTATGGCAGGGGCCTTCGAACCTCCCTACAGAATGATGCTCCATGACATTGGGATCGAACTATCCTTCACAGAGATGATCTCCGCCAGGGGCACCATAGAGGGATCCGGGAAAACCCTGGAACTCGCGGGCTGGGTGCCGGAGAAGGGATATTCGGGAGCGCAGGTATTCGGTTCCGATGCGAATTATGTCTCCGGTGCGGCCAGGGAGATGGTGAGGCTGGGGCATGATATTATCGATCTGAATGCAGGCTGTCCCAAGCGGAAGGTGCTGGTCCAGGGTTCCGGCGGAGCTCTCCTGAAAGAACATGAACGGTTCGTCTCGATTGCTTCTTCCATTCTGGATTCGGTGGATGTACCCGTCAGTGTGAAGACCAGATCGGGATTCCATGTTTTCGAACCGAATCCATTTAAAAAATTGTTGAAAGACTTAGAAAGTATCGGAATATCCATGATATCCATACACGGACGCACAGTCAGACAGGGATACAGGGGCAGTGCCGACAGGGATGTGATCTCCCAAGCCGCCTCGATCGTGGATATTCCGGTCATTGCATCGGGTGACGTGAGGTCCCTGGCGGATGTTTTAGACTATTTCGGCAGGGGAGCTTCCGGAGTGATGGTCGGCAGGGCCATGATGGGAGACCCTTTCTTCATTTCGAGGATCATTTCCGAAGACCAAGACCCGTTTCCCTCAAAATCAGATGATGTTGAAAGGATTTTTTCCATGGCAGCGAGACACCTGGACCTCTCGATCGATTATTACGGAGAGAAGAGGGGATGCATGAAGTTCAGAAGTCAGCTCGGTTGGTATGTCCGTTCGTTCAAGGGAAGGAAACCATACATGGACAGGATCCATCATGCATCCTCAAAGGATGATTTCACAAGTCTCATGACCGAGATCTTGCATGAATGGAAGCGTCAGCCGGGTACTTGTTAAACTTTTATACCGGATATGGCCATTAACCGTCCGCCCTTAGTTTGAAGTTCTTTCGGGAGGTATCTTCAGATGAGAACCTGGATAGTCCGCCAAATAACCGTTATGATCGCGATTGCATTGGCATTTACCGCTGTTTTATCTCTTACGGAATCAGCGGAAGCAGGGACCCCGATGGGGGTGAGGTCCTCTACCGGATTCATCTCCATTGATGACTTCTATGTCCATAACGAATACAATGTTGATGATCTCTGGGTAGTGGTCTGGCTGGAGAACAGGGATACCCATTACAGACAGTATTCCGACAGTGATTACTACTTCTATTACAGGGATATTGCAAACTCGTTTGCAATTCCCGTGGACGGTTCACCCCATTCCTCCGGTGAAGAAAAGAGGGCTCTTGTGGAACTGTTCACCTCCACAGATTGCGTTTTCTGTCCGGGTGCGGTAGGAGCCCTGGATACCCTGGCAGAGGAGAGGTTCCCGGATGAGTTCTCTTTGATAGAGTGGCACAAGGCAATAAATCCCGGAAGCGATCCCTACGAAACCCCCGCCTCCAGGGGGAGGTTCTCTTCCTACAACATCTCTTCAAGACCGACAACCATCTTCGACGGGGCGACCGCAGCGGTGGGCGGAGATCAGGACCCCAACAACGTCCAGATACTCAAGAGCTACGGCAACACCATTGACCTGGTCAATTCCTTTCTTCTGCCACAGGTCAGTTTCTCTGGTTCCGCTGACACGGGAGGGGATTACCTGTCCTACAATATCAGTTTCGAGGTGACCAATCCCATGGTCAAGGGTGATTGGGTGGTCAGGGCTGCTGTTTGCGAGGACATCGACAGCGATCACGGAGGGGCCAGGATGAGATTCGTACCCAGAGGGTCCCTGAATTCAAAGGCCCTCTCCGATCTTCAGGAGGGCCATCCGGATATCACCGTTGAGGAGGAAGCCACGTTCCAGGGTCTCGACCCCGAGGAGATAAAGGGCAATTTCACCATGAAATGGAACGCTTCCGACCCCCAGGACGGAGATGACGTAACCATTGACATTCGATACTGGGGACCTGACGATCAATGGAAAGAACTGGCCACAGGTTTGGAGAATACGGGTTCTTTCACCTGGAACACTGGGGATCCCAGGGTTCCCGACGGGCAATACGAGGTAGCCATTTCTGCCGAGGATTCCCAATCCAACTCGATCCTTGCCTCCGATCTTCTTGTTTTCATAATAGACAATCCTGATTTTCCCCATGCTAATTTCTCCTATCCGGCGCAATTCGAGACATTCAACGGAGAAGAGGAGATCAGATGGACCTCCTCTGATGACGAGGACGATTCCATGGATATGCTGGCCAGGGTCTCCATATCCAATGATACCGGCCAGACATGGAAGGTCATTTCTTTCAACAGGGTAACAGGCGAGGATTGGATCGCCAATCTCGGATCCTTTACCCTGAACACCCTCAATTACGAGGATATTCCAACATACAAGCTCAAGGTTGACATCAAGGATACCGACAATATGATAACCACAATCGAATCCGCGGTATTCGAGATCTACAACAACGATGCACCGAGGGCCTTCCTCTACAGTCCGAAACTCGGGGAAACCATCAGTTCCGTTCTGGATATAGGCTGGAAGGTTACCGATCAGGAGGACCTCCCCTCCGCCATAGAAGGCAACTTCTCCATCAGGAAGTCCGGACAGGAGAGATGGACCGTCCTCTATGAAGGCCTTCTTGATGATGAGATGGAGAACAGGACCTTCGACACCGCAGACCTCATGGGCGACGGAGATTACGAACTGAAATTCTCCGTCGAGGATTCCAGGGGAAAAACCCACTCCGTGAACAGGCAGTTCTCGATCTACGATCCCGATCCGCCTGTCTTCTCATCGATTTCATCTCCCAGAAAGGATCTCACAGACATCAGGGAGGAAACGATAACAGTATCATGGGAATGTTCCGACGCAGACGAGGGTGAGACCCTGAGTTATGATGTGCATATCTCCCAGGCGGATCTGGAAAACTGGACCCTTCTGGCGGAGGGATTGGATACGGAAACCTATGTGGTGGACCTGTCTCTCTTGGAGGAGGGAAGCTACAGGATCAGGGTTACGGCTGTGGATTCCTCTGCAGGGTCCCTTACCTCGGAAACATTCTTCGGACCGTTCTATTACAACGCCCCGGACAGTCCCGACATCAGCCAGTTCCTTCCTTCGGAGAACCTCGACGGCGGAATACCCTCCGACATCAATTCCACGATGGAAGCCGGAGAATTTTTCCTGGACCTCAGCTGGACAGCTTCCGATGATGACAACGACAACATCACCTTTGTATTGCATTACAGGAAGACCGGGGACCAGGATTGGACCCTGATCGAGGACAACCTGGAGGGGAGCTCTTACAGCTGGAACATGACAGCTCTGCCCTCCGGTGAGTACCGGATCAGATTGACAGCCGTGGACGAATCCCCGGAAACATTGACAAGCCAGATGATATTGGGACCATTCAGCTGGAACAATGTTATACTGAATCCGCCTGCAGATGATGACACAGACGACGATGACGAGCCGGTCCCCGAAGATGAGGATGACAGCGACGAACCCGACTGGGGACTCTACATCATCATAGGCGCCGCCAGTGTGGTAGTTGTGATAATAGTGGTGATCCTGGCTCTGTTCATGGCTTCCAAATTGGGAAAGAGGAAAGGTAAGACCGACGTGATCCCCGATCAAAAAGACATGGATTTCACCCAGATACCCGATTTCGAGAGGAACAGGCCCCCTGTCCAGCAGCCTCCTCCCCGGCAGGTAATGGCCGGGACCTACCAGGAGCAGCAGGCTCCTGTTCAGGAGGAACCTCAGCCAACCTATCAGGAGCCCCAACCCCAAGGTATTGAGGGGAATGTGAACTGGGAAGGAGAGGACCAGTCAGGTACGGAAAACGAATCCGTTCCCGAACAGACACAGGAATCATCCCTTCCCGAAGAGGATACCGGTGATCAGGAGGGATCGGAGGAGAGTACCAATATCGCAGCTCCTCCCGAGCCTCCTGTCTGATCCTAAAATCCGAAGCTGAAATACGCTCCGATGGTGCTCTCGAGGAACAGAACGTAAATGATAACAAAGGATCCGGCAAGCATCAGGAGCACCGCGGATACCTTCTTTATCACCTGGGTCTTGGAAACCATCCTCTGGAGGAAACCCGAACCCGAGGCAGCCATGTAGGTGAACAGCACCATCATGGCGCCGAGGGAAAGGGTGTAAAGTCCGAATATGAGCGCCCCTCCGAGGATCCCTCCTATTGCAAAGGAGATCAGTATCATACCGATGAATGCAGGGGCCATGCAGCTGGAGGCGGCGGCTCCGTATCCGAATCCGTATGCGAACAGTCCGCCGGCCGAGGAATCCTCCTCGGAGGACCTTCCCCTCATCCTCGCTATCATGATCTCGAAGGGCCTCTTGATGTAATCCATTCCTCTTTCAAGGAATGAATCCTTCCCTATGAAGGTCAGAAATCCCAGTATTACCAGTACCCCGCCAATGGGCAGGATCAGGAAACGAAGATACTGCTGGATCGCGCCTCCGACTATTGTAACCAGTATTCCGATGAGTATGAAGAAGGTGATTATGCCCGCAGCAGCGACCATGCCCCCGATCAGAGGATTCTGCTTTCTCCCGGTGGAGGATTCCTGGGTGATGTAATACGAGATATAACCCGGGAGCATGGGAAGGGAGCAGGGCGAGAAGAAGGTGACAATTCCGAAAAGGGCTGCTATCGATCCGAAGGCAATGAGGGACCCTCCGGTCTGGGTTATGGAGACGGCCTTGTAATCTCCGGTATGGGAATCCTCTATCTTATCAAGGACGGTATCCTTGTTGATGATCCCCGTGTGCTGATAGACGATATCCCCGTTGGGAGCAATTATTACCATCTTCGGTACCGCCAGTGCATCGAAGAGTTCAACGAAATCCCTGTTGAGGCCTATGGGCCATTCGGCCCCGTATTTTTCCTGGAAATCGTTCATGGCTTTGTTTGTATCGGCGTTGTCAACCGATACCGAAAGGAACTCCACATCATCGCCGTATTTATCTTTGGCTTCTTCGAAGACGTCAACCACGATCGGCATCTCCTCGTTGCAGCTTGCACAGGTTGTGAACATTATGTCAATAACCAGTGTCTTCCCCTCGTACATATCCGGGGTGTGTAACACTCCGTTGGTGTCGGTAACCCTGAAATCAGGAACCGATGATGTGGATCCCGTGAAAACCGAAGCGGCCGAGATCGATGTGATTATTATTCCGAGCGCCACGATTATTGCCAGACTCGCTTTCGAGGAAAACACCTTCAGCAGTCCCCCCTGGACCTTCCTCGTGGCAATGTATAGTACGGGCCCCAGTATGATCAGTATTATTCCGATTGTCAGGAACAGGGTTCCCGTCTCCATTCCGATCAGGGCCGTGTTCTTGTCCTTGGACGCCTCTTCCTGGCTTACCAGGGTGTATATCTGAGAGGAGGACTGGGCAAACTGATCGTCATAGAGCAGAACCTGGGCATAGAGAGGTCCTCCCGAGTGTTCTATCTCGGCAGTGCCGGTGGCGTCGGAGTAGGCATAGCAGACCCCCTGATCATCGCATACCTCCTCCCCTGTTATGGTGAGTTCCACCGGTTCCCAGGAGGGCATATCCACTCCCTTCTGATTGATGAAGACGAAACCCCTGGCTATCCCACCCTCGTCATCCATGGTGACGGTGACCGTGTTATCGTTCAGTGTAAGTGACTTCACCTTTGGAGGTTGATTTTCCCTGTCGTATGCGGTGGACCTTGATGTTGCGGACTGGACGCATCTGATGGAATTCGCCCTCTGGTTTCCGTCAGTGCCTCCGGGGCTGGAATCCGTGTCGGTGGTATCGAATATTGCGGCTACGGCATACATGTCCTGAGCTTTTATCGGGATCGTGGCCTCGGGAATCTGGTAGGTGAAGGAGAACACCTTCTCGGTGCCCATGTTCATGGTGAATCTCTCGTCTTGTGCCGCATAGCCTCTGAAAACCGCATCGTTGGATACGTTCATGTCATATACCAGCGAATAGGCGGTGACGTTGTCTTCCACCATGAATACGTAAAGGGATCCTTGAAGGGGAAGAAGATTTCCTCCCACCATCTTTGCGTTGGCCTCGTACGTTGCCTTTACCTCGACGTAAAATGAGCTCCCGTCGAATATCTGGTCCACCTCCATCTTCACGAAGGGAAAGGACCAGGAAAGCCTGTCCATGGGCCTCATAGGGGCGTTGTCATACCTCCTCTCCGATTCCATAAGGGCCCAGTCTATCGTGGGTTTGTCTATTGGTTTATTGGAAGCCGAGAACCCGCCTATCTCGATGTATCCGCCGTCGAACTGGACATCCGGAGTACCTGCGAGGCCTGGCTGATAATACCTCATTCTGGCTGTGGCTTCCTCGGTATTGAGATCATCCTCGCCTCCGCCGTTCAATTCATGGAAGACCACCGTGCTGAAAGGTGCGGAAGGGTCCTCCCTGCCCTCCATATAAGTATCATGGACGGCTTTCTCGGGAGAATCCGCATCCGGTCCGCTTCCCATGCAGGCGGGACAGGATAGGCCGGTGAAGAATTCCATGAGCGGTCTGTGAATGTAACCTTCCGGCGGTGGCGCATCGGTCTGGAATGAAGGTGCTTGGACGCCGTCTGCATTGAAAGATGTAACCAGTGATGCCAAAATGACGGCTGTCAACGATACGAGGAATATGATTCTTCCCTTCATGGGGCCAGGCTCCTGGGGGTGGTAGGATATATATCTAATAAATCTGGTTATAACTAATTTACCACTGAATGGGTGAGCAATATTTATATTCCATACCCTTTGGGCGCCACAATGGACCTCGATCTCTTCGATTATGATCTGCCCCAGGAGATGATCGCACAATCGAAATCTTATCCCAGGGATATGTCCCGTCTCTTCCATCTCGATGCCAGGGGAGCTGTTTCGAGGTATCGGCATATGAGGTTCAAGGATATCGTTGAAAAGCTTGACCCCGGTGATATCCTGATTTTGAATCGCTCCAGGGTGATCCCAGCGAGGATAAGGACCAGGAAACCCACCGGGGGAAGGTCCGAGGTATTGCTCCTTGGAAGATCGGGCCGATTTGATTGGGAAGCACTTGTCGGCGGGAAAAGGATCGAGGAAGGCATGGTTCTACTCACCAAAGTGGGTGACATGCGGATATCCGTGGAAAGGAGATTGGAAGAGGGAAGGTGCATGGTTTGCTTTTACCGGGACGGAGAGAAGGTTCCCCACCATGAAGTTCTGGAATGGCTCAGTGAATTCGGGCTGATGCCAACTCCCCCATACATCAAAAGGATGCTCTCCGATCCCGAGGAGTATCAGACGGTTTACGGCAACATAGAGGGATCGGTTGCCGCTCCAACCGCTGGACTTCACTTCACGGACGAGCTGTTGGAGAGCATCAGGAAAAAAGGAGTGGAGGTGTTGTTTGTTGTACTCCATGTCGGGTTGGGTACTTTCGCTCCTGTCAAATCCGCCAACATCAAGGATCACGTTATGGAGGAAGAGGAATACCTGGTACCTCCGGAAGTTGCTGAAAAGATAAGGGAAGCGATCTCTGATCATGATAAAGGCAAAAAGAGGATATGGGCAGTGGGGACAACCGTCATGAGAACACTGGAATCCGCATTCGACGGCAATGGAAATCTTGTGAAATCATCGGGAAGAACCGGACTCTATATCACCCCCGGATATCAATTCAAGATTCCATACAAGGGTTTCATCACCAATTTCCATCTTCCGAGGTCCACCCCTCTGATACTTGTCTCGGCCTTTCACAACCGGGAGGGAATTCTGGATGCTTACGAGGAGGCAAAGAGGGTGGGATACAGGTTCTATTCACTCGGTGATTCCATGATGATAAGGAAGGGATGATGATGACCGTTTTCAGGCTAGAGAGAGGTGGAAGTAAAGGTCCAAGGGCCGGGATATTGAACCTCCCATCGGGGATCTCCGTCGAGACACCGCTTTTCATGCCGGTTGCCACCAAGATGTCGGTGAAAACCCTGGAACCCGATGAACTGGCAAGGACCGGAACGGGCACCGTGATAACAAACGGTTTTCTATCGTCATTGGAACCCGGGAGCGAGGTCATAAGGACCATGGGCGGAATGCATGCGATGATGGGCTGGGACGGGGGCATCTTCTCGGACTCGGGAGGCTTCCAGTTCATAAGGAAGGGATTCGATGCCGATGTATCCGATGAAGGTGTGGGGTTGAGGTCCCCCTTTAACGGGGAGAAGGTATTCATAACCCCGGAAAGCGTTGTTGATATGCATACCAGGCACGGGGTGGATGTTGGCATGGTCCTTGATCATTGCCCCCCCTATCCTTCCACAAAGGAGGATCTCTCCGCTTCATCCAACCGGACCATCTATTGGGCCAGGAGATCCATTCTCAGGTTAAAGGATAATAAATTGAATGATATGCTGCCCCCGGGAAAGAAACCTCCTCTCCTGTTTGCGATCACCCAGGGAGGGACGGATTCGTCCACGAGGAAGAAGTGCACGGAAAGCCTCGTTGAGATGGATTTTCCCGGGTACGGAATAGGGGGCCTTTCCATTGGAGAATCCAAAACGGAGACCTTCAGGTCCCTGGAGGCATCGACCTCCCTCATTCCGGAGGAGAGACCGAGGTATTTCATGGGGGTGGGGGACCCTGACGATATGATCAGATCTATTATGGCGGGGGTGGATATCTTCGACAGCGTCTTCCCCACCAGGAATGCAAGGCACAGGTCTGTTTTTACCCATTCTGGCAGGGAGAATATCAGGGCCTCGGGATGGAAGGGAAAAGAGGACCCGATCAGGAAGGAATGTATGTGTGATACATGCAGGAGATTCTCCAGGGCATACCTGTATCATCTTTTCAAGGCAGGGGAGCCGCTGGGTCCCAGATTGGCGACCGTGCACAACATTTTCTATCTTCAGGAACTCGTTTCCAGAATAAGGAAGCTCATATTTGAAGATGATATGAAAGGAACCTTGACTTCCACTGGAGTAATGGACCCTTGAGGAAACTCGGTGCATAATTCAATGGAACGGCTGAATAATATACATCTATACGAAAAATTGCAATAATTCGTCAATAAGTGAACTTATTGTAGAGGTTTATCAGTTGTTCCGAAAAACTCTTATATATCATCTATTTTCATTGGCGGGTCATGGCACTGTATTCCAAAAATGTGCCTATACCTATGGATAGGGACCTATAAAGGATCATAAGAGGTGTTAGTATGGATACAAAGAACAATAGAAAAATGGGGATGGCAGCTTCTGTCATTGTCATATTGATGGGAATGGCAGCCCTGGGATTATTCGTTCCGGGCCAGGCCAACGGAGATGCGGTATGGGATGGCCATCTGGTCAGTTCTGCATCGGTGGACCCTACATGGGTCTACAGCACCTCAACGGTTGATGTCAACATATCATATTCACTTGCTCCCGAGGATATGAATCTGGAGCTTTCAAATCTGACCATAACCGTTGTGGAAGTAAGTTCGGGAGTCCTTCCGATGCCGATCTATAACTGGAACAGGACAGGAGACGGCGGAATGCCGGACAATCCTTATACCTGGTCCCTGGACGGAAGCCAGGGAATAGGTGATTGGATCATCAACGTTACCGCGGATTATCACAACTCCACTCTGGGAGATGATCATTACGGTTCCGAAGAGATCCATTTTCAGGTGATCGACGGAACCCACATCATACAGGATATATCCGCCGAACCCAAAATAGTGAAAAACAACGGAATGGACATGGTCAACATGAGTTTCATGTTCAACAGGAACTTCGACGAGATGGACATGGACAGGACAGAGGCCATGTTCTTCCACGTGGATACCATGTCATGGGTCGATGACGAGACCCTGATGGTTCCCGAGCCCGCACCCGAAAATATCACAGACGGATTCCACAACTCATCTGTCTGGTCACACATGACCATACCCGAGGACCTCCCTGTGGGCGAATACAAGTTCTACTTCAACTTCTTCGACAGGTGGGGATACAATGAATCCATAAACGAGACCGTCTTCGAGGTCATCTGGAAAGAGCTCCCGCCGGTGATGGTGAACGATACCATCTACATACACGAGGATGGATTCGAGATAGTCGATCTCGATGATCACTTCGAGGATGTCAACGGACAGGAGCTGATGTATTACATCAACATGTCTCAATTCGAGAACCTGATGATAACCTGGGAAGATGAGGCAGAAAACCATATCAACGTGACCGCCGCCGAGAACTATTTCGGCACGGAGACCTTTGACCTCAATGTCACAGATGGAATAGACATGCCCGGTCACAACGTGACCTTCACCATGACGGTCAATGTCATGCCTGTGGAGGATCCGTTGATGCCGGCAGAGGACCTCACCATCGAGGTCAACGAGGTCACCAAGGAAGCCCTGTTCAATCCCCAGGATCTCTTCTACGATCCTGACGGCCCCGCCGAATTCACGGTATCGCTCGGCACCGAGATGGTGAACGTCTCCGGCAACATGACCGAGATGCCCGCATGGACCTGGACGGATGGCAACTTCTCCATTGCGATCAACGAGACCGACAACACCGTTGGAACAGCGATCATATTGGAGGACATGGAAGAGGGAATGGCAAACTTCCCAATCTATGCGTGGATGAACGAATCCATCGTGCTCATGGAAGAGGCAACCGTGATGGTCCAGGAGGTCAACGACGTCCCGATGCCCCTGAACGACACCTTAACGATGTTCAAGAACGAACCCTTCACAGGGAATCTCTCGGAACTGTTCATGGACCCCGACAGCGAGATGCTGAACTTCACGGTCAATGACACCATGGCCGAGAATGTTGCGGTGGAGTATGACTGGATGACCCATACGCTGACGATCACTCCTATATTGAATTGGACAGGAACCACCACCTTCATGGTTAATGCCACAGACGGTATCGATTATCAGGAATACACCATGAACGTTGAGGTGATCCTCAGGTCCTACGAGGTCAGCGGAACCATAACCTTCGAGGAGGTTGCCGGTGTCGATGTGAACCTCTCAAACGTCACCATGATGATAGGTGAGACCGAGGTGGTCCTGGCGGATGACGGAACCTTCTCGGTCATGATCGAAGAGGGAGACTACGAAGTCACTCTCGAGATACCTGATGAACTCACCTATTCCGAGGCTGATGAGAGGTCCGGTTACGAGATCCCGACCCTGGATCCCATCAATCTTACAGCGGATGAGACCTACGATGTGTCTGTTACCTACATGGAATACAATGCATCAGCCGGGGAGGCCTCCTGGGATGATCTCGACTTCGAGAATGTGGAGTTCGACGACGACGATGACCTCATGGTCATGCTTCCCGTCATGGAGGGCACAGAGAACTACACCGGATGGGACACATTCGTTGTCAAGCTGGTCATAAGGGAGTCAGATGACGAGGAGCTCAACTTCACCATGACCTGGGACGACGATAACGACAGGTTCACCGTCACCCTAACTGACGAGGACCTGGAGGACCTTGGTGATGGCAAGAAGGAATATTACTTCATGAACGAGGACGGGACCCTCACATCGGATGAGGAGAAGTACGAGTTCAAGAGCGAGGACGAGAACGCAGGTCCCATGACCATCATAATTCTCGTCGCATTGATCCTTCTGGTGCTCATTGCCCTTATCTTCATCATGAGGAAGCCTTCAGAAGAGGACTTCGATGAGGAAGAGGAAGATGAGGAGGAAGAGGGGAGGACCTGCCCCGGATGCGGTGAGACCGTAACCGACGATGAAGCAGAGGAATGCCCCTACTGCGGTGAGGACCTCGAAGAAGAGTAATCAAGCCAGAGCAAGGTGGATATTCCGGGGGCTTCTTTCGAGGCCCCTTTTTTTATGTACATTTACAAGTAATGTTTATAAATAAAAAGATGTTTTTAATTAAGTCCAGTGTCCTGTAATTGAGGGCAGGAACAACTCTGATGGGTGAGGGAAGATGAAACGAGAGGTATTCGCGGTACTGATTACATTCGGATTGTTATTGGTAACTGGAGAATCAGTTTTCGGTATAATTGCCGAAAATGAGGATATTGAACCCATGATTCCAGAATTTGATTTTCAGTTTTCAGGAGGAAATGGGACCAAAATCAATCCATACAAAATCTCGAACATAACGGAGCTCCAATGGATGGGAAATACGTCGAATCTGGATAAACATTTCATTTTTATAAACGATATCAATGCATCCGCAACTTTAACCTGGAATGGAGGAAATGGATTCGATCCGGTTGGTGATTCAAGCAACCGCTTCGATGGCTCGATTAACGGCAATGGTTACAAAATAATAAATTTATTAATAAACAGATCGAGTGATGACTTTGTAGGGTTGGTAGGTGATCTTGGAGTAACAGGATATCTCTCCAATATCACAATGCTAAATGCCTCGATAAATGGCGAGGACATTTGCGGAATTCTTGCTGGCAGATCTTTCAAAGGAACAATTCATAATTGCTCCGTAAACGGATCGGTGAAAGGATCAACAAATATCGGAGGTTTGGTTGGCAGAAACCATGAAGGAAAAATTTCAAATTGCTTTTCTGGTTGTAATGTAATCGGGAGGGGACAGAAAATTGGAGGTATGGTAGGTTATAATGAAGATGCAAAAACTTTTGAAAACTGTAGTTCAAGATCTTATGTTAAGGGAACTGAAAATGTTGGAGGATTGATTGGAGATAATGAAGGATCATTTATTGAATGGTCGAATTCAACATCCATGGTGATTGGAACCGGAGCTGTGGGAGGTTTAATCGGGTATAATCATTTTTATTCAAGAATTACTAATTGTCATTCGAGATTTGAAATAAATTCCACAAGAGATAATATTGGAGGACTTATCGGGAAGAATCAAAACAACTGTCCAATATTCCACAGTGGTTCAATTGGAAAAATAAATGGTAGGAATCAACTTGGAGGAATTGCAGGTTACAACAATCAAAAAATCATCAATTCATCCTCAGAGGTTGAAATAACAGGTCAAAGTATGATTGGAGGTTTAGTAGGAGAAAATCATGGAGAAATAAGGAATTGCACGGCTGATGCTGAAATTGAAGGTGTCCAAAGATTAGGAGGATTGGTTGGTGATGGTAGGGACAAATCGATTTATGATAGTATATCTTATGGAAATGTTACAGGAACCACTTACTATATCGGAGGATTTGTAGGTGGTATTATTTCGATTGATGTAATCAATTGTCGATCATATGCTAATGTTAATTCAACAGGAGAATATGTTGGTGGATTTGCGGGTTATCCAAGTTTATCTAATATAAAGAATAGTTTATCCGATTGTGAAGTAAAGGGAGAAACCAACGTGGGAGGTTTTTTAGGTGTAAACTCTTATTGTATCATTGAAAATTGTCATTCATTTGGATGGGTTAACAGTACAAAGGATTATACTGGCGGTTTCATAGGATTGAATTTAGGTACGATATCAAATTGTTCCTCCCTTTCAAATGTTAACGGAAAGAAATCCACTGGAGGTTTAATTGGAAAGAACAATAATAATTATGAAATTAAGGAATGTTTCTCCAATGGTAATGTTACAGGAACCGATTACATAGGTGGTTTAATTGGTGAGAATTACGGTAAAATCTTGAATTGTTATTCTCAAGGTGGTGTGAATGGACCTATGAATAAATTGGCATATTTTGGTGGTTTATTAGGATATAATAACGGTAGAGTAACAAATTCGTATTCCACAGGAAAAGTAACCGGAACATTTAGGAAAGGATTCATTGGTGATAATTACGGAACAGTTCAAAATAGCTTTTGGGACTATGAATCTTCAGGAGTTACATATAGTGACGGTGGAACAGGAAAAAACTCTTCCGAGATGAAATCTCAGAACACATTTTCATCAGCAGGATGGGATTTCAACGAAACCTGGTACATTATTGAAGATGAAACCTATCCAATGTTATCCAATAATTTAATGGATTATTCCGTTCCGGTATTTCTTGATGATTATACAAATATTTCAGGGTCTACCGGGACCAATTTTACCTTTAACATTAGTGTAACAGATAATATTGGTTTAAGTTTTGTAATGGTAGAATTCTGGTATGGCAATGGTTCGCATTTAGAAAAACAATTGAAGCTCAATAATACATATAAAACCTTTACTGAATTGCCCGTTAATTCCACTGATACCCTATATTATTTTTTTCACGCAAGAGATTTCAAGGGAAATACTAATTCTACACCAATAAAAAATGTAACAATCAATGATATTTTGATCCCGTTTTTTAGTAATGAAACAACACAAAATAATGGTACGACCGGTGATCAATTTCAATTCAAGATATATGCATATGACAATATCGGTATCCAGAACGTATATTTGGAATATTGGTCAAACTTCACAAAGAAAACTAATGTTTCCATGGAGGAAAACGGTTATTTTATCAAAAATATACTTTTACCCTCCAATGTAACAAATATCTCTTATCAGTTCCATGCAGTGGATTTATCTTTCAATTGGAAAAGCACAGATGTAAAAACTTTATTAGTATTGGATAACGACAAACCTCTATTTGGTAAGGACCTCACTGCTGATAACTGGACAACAGGAGATATTGTCGAATTTTCCATTATTGTACAGGATAATATCAATGTCAATAGTGTCAAAATAGAATACTGGTTCGGTTCGGGACCTCGATTCAATGAATCCATGGTTTTCGATTCTGGATCCTATACCTTCGATCTCATGATCCCCCCGGATTCGCTTGATCAGCTTCACTACATCTTCCATGCGGTGGATACCTCGGGCAACTGGAACAGGACCGATCAGATCGATGTGGCTGTTCTGGATGATGATAGACCAATCTTTGGTATGGATGGATCTGCGGTTCTGGGAACCACAGGTGAACAGTACCGTTTCGGAATCGGAGTGGTTGACAATATCGGTATCGAGGAGGTCAAGGTGGAATACTGGTTCGGAGAAGGGCCTCACACCAATGTCACAATGACCGGGGGCGGTCCTTTTTCCCACATTGCCGATATACCACTGGATTCTTCAGAAACACTGCATTACATCTTCCACGCATCGGATACCTCCGGCAACTGGAACCATACCCCGCAGGTGGATGTGGATATACTTGACAACGATCTGCCGGCATTCATGGAGGATCTCTCAGATACCACGGCGACAACGGGTGATAATTTCTCTTTCGAGATCGAGGTGACTGACAACATCGGTATCTCCGATGTTTACGTGGAGTACTGGTTCGGGACCGGAGACCATAACAATGAATCCATGATTTCAGTGGATTCCTTTGGTTTGAGAATCGAGATCCCATCCGACTCGGTGGAGAGGCTCAATTACATCTTCCATGCAGTGGATGAATCCGGGAACTGGGCACACACGGACCGGGTGGATATCCAGATCGCAGATAATGACATGCCGGAAATGATCGCCGACGAGAGTCCGGACGAAGCTTTTACCGGAGAGGATCTGGAGATAATTATCCGTGCAACCGATAACATCGGGTTGGCAGAGGTCGAACTTATCTGGATGATCGGATCGGATATTGATGAACAAAGAGTCGATATGGACCTCGAGTCAGGGAATTATGTTCACACCATCCAGGTTCCGGTCGATACGGTTGATCCTCTCCGGTACGTGATGAGGATAATCGATACCTCGGGTAACATATTCGAATCGGATGAAGCAACCATTACCATAACTGACAGTATATCTCCAACCGTCGATCCTGTGGATGATATCACTGTTTATGATGGACAGGACCTCGATGTCAATGTAACAGGGTCGGATAATATCGGTATCGCTTCATATTCGTGGGAAGGAGCTCCCATCGATGCAGATGGTTCCGAACTGAAAGGGATCGTGACAGTTCCGGGTGATCATGATATCACTGTCACCATTTCCGATGAGGAGGGCAATACCGATTCCACTACTTTCAGAGTCACGGTTCTTGCGGAGGACCATGACACTGATTCCGACGGCATCCCGGACCTAGTCGAAATGGAGTGGGGCCTCTCCATCGAGGATCCTTCGGATGGCGAGGAGGATGCAGATAATGACGGGATGTCCAATGCTCTGGAGTATGCGAACGGGACCCTTCCCTTTGATGATGATACCGATGATGACGGAATGCCGGACGGATGGGAGGACAGCTACGGCCTGGATCCAACGACCTCCTCTTCAGATAACGATGCCGATGGTGACGGCAAGACCGACCTTGAGGAGTATCGGGAAGGTACCGATCCTCTGATCAAGGAAAAGGAAGATGACGATGATGGCGGAGGATCCCCGATAGTGATCATTGTGATCATCGCGGTTGTTATCCTCATTGCTATCGGTCTTTTGCTGTTTTTCCTTACCAGAAAGAAGGAAGAAAAATTGGAAAATGAGCCCTCCGATGGTCAGGACACATCAGAAAATGCTATTGAGGATCCAAGAGATGATGAAAATGAAAATCCTTGAAAAAGGTGTTTATATTTTCATCTGGGGATCCAGCCGATCCTCTCATATCCGTTGATAACCCTTTCAAGGTCCTCCACGGTGATTCCAAGGACCTTTTCCTCTTTCATCAAGGATATCGCATCCTCGGTGAATCCCTCTCTCGCCATTATGAAGGCATACTCGGTCCTTTTCCGGTTATGCCAATCGATTTTCTCCATGTTATTCAGGAGGTCTCTTACAACATCCGGACCCGTTGGTCTGTTCCTCCACTTGATCTCGCCGACCAGAATTGTCTTTTCCTTCCTGGAATAGAATAACGAATCCACCTCGTTTCCGGACCTGTCCCACCATGATCCGCTCCCATCCTGAACGAATGGAATGGATCCGTTCTCTTCCAGAAATGTCCTTATCACCTTCTCTATCCCTCTTCCAATGGCATCGAAGAAGGTATTTTTGTCTATCTTGGCTATCCCGTTTTTAAATAGTTCCATTTTGGGATAACATACTGAGAACCATAACTGGAAGAAGGGATCATCTATCACATATCTGACATGTTTTTCCTTTCCGAAAATGGGCCTGTCCCTTTTCACAAGTCTCATGTCCATGAGATTATTGATGTATTTGGGAAGCATCTGGACCTCCATTCCGAGCTGGTCCGCTATCATGGTAGGTCCGAACTTGCCCCTGGATATGACCTCGAGTATCGAGAAATAGGTATCCCAGGAATTGCCGAATTCCTGGATAAGGACATTCTCCCCCTCCGGTAAAAATATCGATCCGGGTGAAAATATACTCTTTCTGATATCATCTATATTTTTCTTGTATCTGATCAATTCGAGATATCTGGGGACCCCTCCCACAAGTGAATAGGCTTCCATTGCGTCCCTGAAGGAGAATCCGGAATCGGTCAGGATACTCACCGAATCCTCCATCGCAAGAGGCCTCAGCTCCAGGAGGTGAGTGCTTCTACCGAAGAGGGGTTCTTTCCTGTCCTCGAATATCTTCTTCATCAGACTTATGTGGGAACCATCGACTATCAGCCTCAGCCTTCTCTCGTCCTTGTACTTGTCTATGAGCATCTGCAGATCCGAGAATGCCCCTTCGTCCATGAATTTCAGATTGGAGAGCTCGTCAAGAAAAATGATCTTCCCATCCAGTCTGAACAGATATTCGAAGAATTCCTCCAAGGAACCGAAGGTCGGGGAATAGCCCGTTTGTTCCTTTAGGGACCTCGACATCTGATCCAGAGCCAGACTGAGTCTTTTCCTCGGGATGAAGAATTCAAGGAGGTCGGGACCTTTGAGGGCCTCCCTGATCAGTCGTGTTTTCCCGATCCTTCTTCTTCCGGTGATCACAAAAAAGCAGTGATCTCTGGACATTCCTTCCCGTATCATCGATGTCTCTTCATCCCTGTCGAAGAACCTCATGTTTAAACCAAAACAGGATTATCCTGAAATGGTTTATAACTTTCCTCGATAATCCTGTCTTATGAATGAATTATCCCGAAACCCAATTCTGCATTTCAATAAATCCGAATTATATCGCTTCTTATTTATTCCAAGAGATTTTTCAAGTTTCCGGGATCATTCAGGTGGACCTCCATGCTGGTGGAAGCTGTAGATGACGACATCAAGAGGGATGTCTGGAAGAGGGACGAGTTCACGTGCCGCTACTGCGGGAGGACCGTTGCATGGGAGGATGTGAACCTTGTTTTGGATGTGCAGCCGGAAAAAGGAGGAGAGGTTGCCCCCTCAAATATGCTCACTGTCTGCTCCACCTGTTTGACCGAGGGAAAGACAGCCCCCGTAGAGGAGAAGGACAAGCAGAGACTTCTGGGAATAATCAGAGAGCTCGTCTGCTACACCGATCTCACAGACGAGGTAATATTCGAGATGGACCACGAGCAGGAGATCGAGAGGCTCCTTGCGAAGATGCAGGCCCTCAAGGAGGATAATCAGAGGCTTTCTGCCGCAATTCAGCAGAGGGAGAGGCTTGCAATAGGTTACAAGCAGAAGATGGACAGGGTCCTCAAGGATATGGAAAACTTGAAGAGAAGACAGGAGTCGGATATAGAACTGAGAGTGGATGAGGGCACCAGAAAGGTAATCCTGTCCATGATCGAGACCCTTGACGATATCGACAGGGCCATCCAGGAAGCAAGGAAGGATAACGGAGTCAAGGAGGTTCAAAATATCATTTCCGGCCTGGGAATGATAAGGAAAGCCTTGATGGACAGGCTGAGGTCACAGAGTGTCCAGAAACTGGACCCCAAGGGGGAGATATTCGATCCGAACTATCACGAAGCGGTATCCTCGGTGATGAATAGAAAGGTCCCCAAGGGAACGGTCCTCGAGGTCCGGCAGCCGGGTTTCATCCGGGGCCACCATCTTCTCAGACCGGCCATGGTGATCATATCCAAGGGTGGTAAAAAACCCGAAAGGAAAGAACCCGAGAAACTGGAGGAGTTCGAGCTGGACGAGGAGACAGATGAGATAGAGGTCCTCCCCCTGGAACCCTGGACGCCGGGCAGTAACGATACCGAATTCGTGGTCAAGAAACCAAAGAAGAAGAAAAGGGTTTCAAAACGGAAGAAAAATACTCAATCCAAGGGCGATAAAACATAACAATTTACAACAAGGAATGGTATGCCCGTTCGTTGGCTCTGAAGGATCACGGATTGACTGCCCGGGAAGGGATAATGCTCCATCTTCTGGAATGCGATATCTACAGAAATGACGATATTGTGCCGGAGTCAGTGACACAGCCGGGAATCGCCAGGGCATTGGACACTGACAGGAGCTATGTTTCCTTCGTCCTGTCGCAGATGGAGAGCAATGATACGGTGATAAACAAGCTGGGCAGGATCCAGGGGGGAAAGAGGAGAAGGAAGGTCTACTTCCTAACGGAGGAAGGGCTGAAATATGCCCAAGATATCAGGACCCTGATCTCCGGAATCCGGATTGCATACAAGAGCAAGGGGAAGGAACTCAACAATCCCCTTGGATATGTCGCTTCCGAGGCAGGCCTCTCACTGACCACCATGGTGGTGAACATGGATGCCTCATCGGTTTTCGACCTTGACGATATCACCCTTCTCGGCAGGACCAAAAAGAGATCCCCCGGAGGGCCCAGAGGTCCTCCTGTTCCCGATAATTTCAAGGGCAGGAAAAAAGAGATCTCAATTATCAGGTCCTGGTTGAAGGGAAGCTCCGGCATTCTCCAGGTCAACGGCATCGCGGGAACGGGAAAGACATCACTTGTGGGGAAAGCTCTCGAGGAGGAAATCGATCCCGAACTGACCACGATTTACATTCCCGTACCCTCCTGGGGGGATGATTCGTCACTGATGACGAACCTCTCCAGGGAGCTTGAATCGGCAAATAGGTTGTCACTATCCAGCCTGCAGAAGGAGAAGGGCTCCCTTTCCCTGGATGAGTTCGCGAGAGGCCTCGAACAGGAGATATCAAGGAAATCCATGCTCCTGAACCTGGATGACGTTCACAATCTTATCGGAAAGGGAAGGAAAAGCAAGGTCCTCGATCTGATCATCAGTATGTCCGTAAAGGACCTTAAGACCATTCTGATCTCCAGGAAGCCTCTCGAGCTTGACCCCAGGTTATCAATGAGATCGGATCCCCCCCTAATCCTGGAGGTGGCTGGATTGAAGAAGAACGATGTCAGAAGCCTTTTCGAGGACCACGATCTCGATTTCAACAATGATATCTATTCCAGAACCTCCGGTCATCCCCTCTACGTGAATCTTATTATCCATCATCACTGTCAGGGAGATGCGCTTGAACCCGGAAAGAGCATAAGGACATTCATCCGAAACGAGGTCCTGGAATGTCTCAACAGAACGGAGATGGACCTTCTGGATATCATGTCCGTTTTCAGGGTCCCAGTATCCAGGGAGAGGCTGTTCGATCTGGATGCCGGGGACCTTCTGATATCCGAGTCGGGCCTGCAGAGCCTGATGGGAGGGGGGATACTGACCGGAGGGGAGGGGTCCATCGTGATCCACCAGCTTATTAAGGATATTGTTCTCGAGATGATGCCCAAGAGCAGGTCTCTCAGGATACACAGGATCTTATCGGAACATTACAGGGAGAGGCTGGATCTCCAGACGATGCCGGTAAAGGATGTTTCCGGGAGGATCATCGATCTCAGGGAATACCTGCACCATATCTGGACCTGCGGAACAATCGGAGAAAGACTCTCCGCAATTTCCGACATGGGAGAGGAGATCATGAGCAGGTCCCTCAATGATGACCTGGAGAGATACAGCAAGGATATGCTGGATGAGATATCCCGGTCCCATGAAGCGGAATCACTCGATCCATCTCTCATGATCAGGATAATGATCTATCACGGATGGTGCCTGTCCGTCAGAGGAGAATGGGAAAAGGCCCTTGAAGAATACGACAGGGCCAGGATGAAAGCTGAGGAGATCCCCAGCTGGGACCTGGTTGGCAGATGCCTGAATGCCGTCGGGACCATACATCTCAGGAGGGGCGATCCCGAAAATGCCAGGGAGCTGATATCGAGGTCCATCGAGTTGATGGATGACAGGCGCACCCTTTGCAAGGCAAGGTCAAATCTTGCCATAGTACACTGGATGGAGGGACGCCTCGAGGAAGCCCTGGAGGAGGTTGACAGATCCCTGGATCTTGCACTGTATCTGGATGATGCCATGGGAGTATCCAGGGGACTGATAAACAAGGGAATAATACTGGCCCAGATGAATGATTTCGAGGGATCGGGTTCCGCTTACGAGAAAGCCCTTGACATATGCGAGAGGGAGGGTTTTTCCCAGACATTATCCATAGTACACGACAATCTCGGTGAGATAAGAAGGGAACTGTGTGACCTGGAGGCTTCCAGGAAACATTTCGAAAAGAGCCTCTCGCTGGCAGCTGATCTCGGCTTCAGGTGGCAGGTGGCTGAGGCCACCCGGAACCTGGCATCCCTCACGGAGAAGGGACCGAGGAGAACCGGAATGTTCATGGAGTCCATTGAGATTTTCAGGGGCCTCGGTGACCTGAGAGAGGTCGAGAGGACCGAGGAGATGATGAGGGAGAGTCCCGATAAGGAATAGGAGTGTGTTGATTTGAAGGCAGATTTTAGTGGAATCGATCCCAGGACCGGCCGGTCCTCGGGAGAATTGTTTAAAGATTCAACCAGGGAAGAAATTGATGAAAAGATCATAAAAGCATCAAAGTCCTTTGACGCTTTTTCATCACTTTCCAGAAATAAGAGAGCGGGATTTTTGAGGGCGGTTTCCCGTGAGATAAAGGATCTGGCAAAGGAATTATTGGAGACCGCCGACAGGGAAACCGCACTGGGTCATAGGAGATTGAGGGGAGAGATGAATAGGACCTGCAATCAGCTTGTCTCCTTTGCCGATCACATTGAGGAAGGCTCCTATCAGGAAGTCGTGATAGATACCGGAGATCCGAACAGGTTCCCCGCTCCCAAACCCGATATCAGGAGGATGCTCTTTCCGATAGGACCGGCGGCAATATTCGGGGCATCCAACTTCCCGTTTGCATTCGGGGTGCTCGGTGGCGACACGGCATCCGCTCTTGCCGCGGGATGCACCGTTGTTGTCAAGGGACATCCGTCACATCCGGAAACCAACGAACTGTTCCTCTCAGCGGTTGAAAGAGCAGTTGATGAAACCGCTATCCCAGACGGAGTTTTTTCCCTGGTCCAGGGAGTCGGAAACGAGGTGGGTGAGGAGCTTGTGATGCATCCCTTGATCAAGGCCGTGGGATTCACGGGAAGCAGAAGAGGAGGAATGTCCCTGTCCGGGAAAGCCTCCGCCAGGGACGAACCCATACCTTTCTATGCGGAGATGGGAAGCATCAATCCTGTGATAGTAACCAGAGAGGCTGTTTCGAAGGATCCTTCTTCCGTGGCAGTGAAGGTGGCGGGGGCGGTTCTGCACGGATCGGGACAGCTGTGTACAAAACCAGGACTGGTCCTGGTGGAGGAGGCTCCCGGTCTGGAAACCTTCAGGGAGGCCCTGGAAAACAGGATGAGAACGGACAGATGCCAGCCGCTTTTAAATCACCAGATAAGGGAAAACCTTGAACATGGCCTCGGGAAGCTATCGGGAATTGAGGGCATAGAGATGGCGGGAGGCGGGAAGGTCCGGGATGATAATTCCATAACATTTGAAAATACTCTGATCACGGCTTCCTCCGAGATCTTCCGCCGGGAGCCTCTCCTGCATGAGGAGAGGTTCGGTCCCGTAACATTGGTTGTAGGATGCAAGGGAAGGGAGGACCTCCTGAAAACGGTGGAGTGTATCGAGGGCCAGTTGACCGGAACTGTCATGAATGCCGGGGAGGATGATGTTGAGGACATTCTGAGGGTCCTCACCTCGAAGGTGGGGAGGATCATATTGAATGGAGTCCCCATCGGTGTGGAGGTAAACCATTCAATGCAGCACGGAGGACCTTTCCCCGCAACTACAGCTCCGTGGACGACATCCGTTGGCATGATGTCAATCAAAAGATGGCTGAGGCCCGTGGCTTTCCAGAATATTGATGAGAGGTATCTTCCCCTCGAGTTGAAGGATGACAATCCCACGGGAATAATGAGGATCGTCAACGGGAAATATTCGAGAGGACCTGTTGGATAAACCTTTAATCAACTATTCGAATGGATCCTTCTCATCCTTTTTCTTGGAGGTCCTATTGAGCAGTATTATGAACAGCAATATCATAACTATCACAACCACCACTATAATGATGATCAAAAGTGTGTTCATCATCTTGACACTTTCAAGTTCATCTTCTGTTGACCTGAGGTCCTCCTCCAGTGCGCCTCTGGATTCCGATGCGGCATCGATATCGCTCTCGGTATCCGAAAGCCCGGACTCCACGGAATCTATCCTCGATCCTTCATTCTCCAGCAGGGATTCCAGTGAATCGATGGTGGAGTTCAGGGATTCGAGGTCCGATAAAAGGTCTTCCAGGTCCTCCTCGCTGATATTGAGGTCCTCCGAAAGGGAGGTAAGATTGGAATCAAGCGAAGAGATATCCTCCCTGATCATGGTGAGGTTCTCGAGGATGTGAAGGATATCTGCCTGCGTGAGGGCAAGGTCCTCGATCAGAGTAGGTATCGGGTCCGTGAAATTCACGGTCCTTGTGACGGTTTCGGAGTTACCGGAAGCATCCGTTGACGTGATGGTGATCAGGTTGCTCCCGGGGTAAATGGGAATGTCCAGCTGGAAGTAACCAGAATTTGATACATCGGCCACGATCCCGTTCACAACAACCGTGGCAAGACGTTCCGTGGTTCCGTTCACGGTCACCACCGGTGTGGAACAATTTCCATTGTCTTGAGGTCCGAAAACATCTATGGACGGAGGTACATTATCACGCTCGAAGTAGGTGTTGGCCCAGACGCTTGGTTTTTTCGTATCATACTGGATCCAGGCTGAAATGGCATTTCCGAAGAGACCGATGTCCACAACCGGCGAATAGCAGAATGTTAACCTGGACTCAATGAGTTGTTCTGTGGACCAACCTTTTTCGGGTGTATACCTGCAATATGCAACATTGTAGGTGTCATCTTTCAGCCAGTTGCATACCATTATCGCTTCCCCTGACCGAGCCATGGAGATATCCGAACTGGTGGCGCTCTCCACGAGGATCTCTGCTTCTCCCCAACCTGTTTCCGGGGAGTAATCGTTGGTAATGATATTGTTATCGACACCATCGATCTGCCTCCAGACAGCGATGGCATTTCCCTGTCCATCCATTCCAATCCTGGGATATCTTTCATTGGTATCATCATATGATTCGATGATTTCATCCGATCCCCAGCCCGATCCTGCCACATATCTGTTTGAGAACATGTCGTATCCTGTACCTGGATCCTTTGACCAGACCACCAGGGCGTTTCCATCCTCATCCATGACAACACCGGGTGTGTCCACATTTCCGGGGTCGCCGCTGTCAATCCTCTCGGCCGACCCCCATCCTATGTCGGGAACATAAACATTGGCCCATACTGTAAATCCACTTGGGGTGAACTGTTTCCATGCCACAACCGCCCTGCCGGACGGATTCACGAAAATACTTGGATACAGGGAAGACCCGGAATCAACGGTCTCCACAAGCTCGGAAGTTCCCCAACCGGAACCTCTGACCCATCTGTTTGCCCAGATACTCATTTCGCCTCCATCGTTCTGTCTCCAGACAACGATTGCAGTTCTACCCAACCTATCCATGGAAACCTCCGGATTCTCAACATTGTTGACCTCATCGGTTTCCAGAAGAACAGCTTCCTCCCAACCATCACCAATATGTCTTGTTCTTGCATAGAGATTGTATGAGGACCCTTCCAACTGGGTCCAGACCGCTACATAGTGACGACCTTCGGGACCAACATCGATTGATGGGTACCTTGCATCCGTGAATCCGGCTGTATCGATAACCTCGGGAACATCCCACCCTGTGTCCTTGTCATAAACGTTTGTCATGGCATTGTCATAGCTGCCATCGTCCTGTATCCATATTGCACAGGCATCGTTCATATCATGGACTGCCACATCGACACTGTATGATGCCCCTTCATGTTCGTTCTCCAGCAGCACCGGATTCTGCCAGCCAACGGGTGGCTCCTCTGCATTTGACGGCAATATCATCAACGATGAAACCATCAACATCAAACCAGCAAGTAAACAGTAAGATCCCGTTCTCATTTCCTTTTCCCCGTTACCGAATTGCCTTTCTATGATTTATCTATATTTATTCTATTATTATTGTAATGAAATTAAATTGAAGGGAAAAAAATCCTCACTGAATCAAAGATTCGGCTGGCCTTTGTTTTCACACTTTTATAAAAATGGTTAGTGAAAACAAAGATGGTGCGAGGGCTGTGATGTTAGAATCGTGATATAATTAACGTTAATCCAGATTCTAACATTCAGACCAAAAACGGTTTTCATTTCAAATTCATCATTTTTGGTTGCAGTGAATTATTTTCAAGCACCATTTTTCGTAATATTATATAATCGACGAAAGAAAAATGGTGCGAGGGCTGTGATTTGAACACAGGAACCACTAAGGACTAGACCCTCAATCTAGCGCCGTTGACCAAGCTAAGCTACCCTCGCACACGATTGGTGGTTTCTTTTGGCGGATGTTTTCGAACCACCAATCCATGAGGGTAGCTTAACGGTCAACGGCGCCCCGGGAACTTGTTTCCGGGTTATGCGCCGTAGGTCGGTTGCCTGCAACCGGCCATTTCCGTCAACGCTTTTTCCTTTGGGAAAAAGGGTTGTGACCAAGCTAAGCTTTTCGTGCCCAGCTTGTTACCCTCGCACACGATTGGTGGTTCACTGGCGGATGATCCTGAAGGGACCTCACATCCGGTCGGGATGTAGGTTGATTTGATATTTAAGCTTCATCGAGACCCGAGATCTCTTCTCTCAGACCCTCGTATCTGTCGGAAAGCTGATTCAGGGCATAATTGAGAGCATCCTTTGCCGGAATCGATCCATCGGTCTCGAATGTGAAGACGAACTTGTCCTCCTCGTAGGAAATCTCGACCGCCTTTTCGCCGTTTATGGCATCCAGGGCTGAAGAATCGTAGTAGTTGGGATCCATTTTCTCCAGGGGTTTGAGGTCCTTGACAACGATCTTTCCCTTCTCATAGGCAAGGACCCCCTCGGGGAATACCTTCACTACCTCCTGGGGGTCATCAAGCTTGGCATTCTTGTTGACTACCAGCTTGGGGTAGTTCATGAATCCGCAGATTGTAACCGGCTGCCACTTGGCATGGGTCTTTCCCATTCCGAGCACCGCCGTGGCATAGATCAGAAGCGCCTGTTTCTCCTTGAGCTTCACAACAGGTATGAGCTCCTCCTTGATCCTGAGGCTCATATCGCCCAGAGGCTGAAGGTCCCCGGAATATACCGTGCAGGGTCCTTTCTTGTTCATTACATATATTATCGTGCAGTGAGGACACCCGGTTCCCCCGCATTCGCACTGATCCCTGAACGTGAAGTGCTCCAGGTCTGTGGGAATGGGAACCAGGCTGAGCCTGTGGGCGATCATCTCGTCGAAGAGGGCGGAATTGGAATCGTATTCGTTTCCCTCCTCGTCCCTGATCGGCCCCATATGGAACTCAACCTCGTCGATGGCCATCTTGGGGACATCGGATATGAGCGTTCTCCTGATAGAATTCATTACGTCGGGTCTGACCTTGTCTACAACCAGCGTGCATTTCGTATCGGTCAGCTCCCTTACCTCCAATTTCATCCTGACACCTCTGAATCAGACCCTTCTGCCCCTTTTTCCGCCTTTTGGTTTTGTACCATCATGGGGAACAGGGGTGACATCCTCTATTCTGCCTATCCTCAGACCGGCTCTCGAAAGCGACCTGATTACTCCCTGGGCACCCGGTCCGGGAGATGAGGGTCCGTTACCTCCCGGGGCCCGGACCTTTATGTGGATATTGGTTATTCCCTTTTCCTTTGCCTTGTCGGCGATAACCTCTCCGGCCCTCATGGCTGCAAAAGGCGATGCCTCGTCCTTGGCTGCTTTCACTACCATTCCGCCGGTTGCCTTGGCCACTGTCTCGGCACCGGTCAGGTCGGTGAGGGTAACCAGTATGTTGTTGTAGGATGCGTATATGTGGCAGACGCCCCATTTTTCATTCATCATTTCTCACCTCCCTCGGCGGTGGGTGCCTCGATGCTAATCTTCTCCGGGACCTGGGAAACCTCATCCCCGGTCTCCGATTTCACGGATGATTTTGGCCTCATTGGATGCTCCTCGAAGGCGAAGGGAGAAGAATCCTGATAATCGATGGATCTCTCGTTCATCCTCGGGACGAGCATTCCCGGTATTGTGACCCTTCTGTCATTCAAGATGATATGGCCGTGGGAGATGAGCTGCCTGGCCTGCTTCGGAGTTGATGCCAGACCCTTCGTGTAAACAAGGGTCTGAAGCCTCCTCGACAGTATCGTCTCGATCTCGATGGCAAGAACATCCTGGAGAGGGGCTCCCTCGTTGAGAAGACCGAGTTTGTAGCACCTTTTCAGAAGCTGGTCAGCCTCCTTGATGGCCTGCCTGTCCTCGGTCCTAATCTGTGCCTGGAGGTGTCTTGCCTGCCCCCTCAGATCCCTGAGGTAGGACTCGGCCTTCCATACTTCCTTCTTGTTTTTGAGGCCGAACTTGATCATGAGCTCCTTTTCTTCCTTGATCCTCTCGCCCTGCCAGGGGTGTGAGGGTGTGTTGAATCTCTTTCTAAGCTTTCTAGGATCTCCCATTCATAACCCTCCTCACTTCATCTTCTTCCTGGACACGCCGACAGTGGCACCGGTCCTTCCGTTGGACCTGGATTTCTGTCCTCTGACCTTCTGTCCGGTCTCGTGCCTGATCCCGCGGTAGCTTCTGATCTTCCTGAGGAGATTGATATCCTCCTTCTCGGTCATGGAGAGATCCGTTGAGATGGCGTGGGTATCCTCCCCCGTCTCCAGGTCCCTCTGCCTGTTCAGAAGCCAGGAGGGTAGGAGGTTGGGGATGTCCTCGATCAGTTCAATAAGCCTGGAGACCTCTTCGTCCGTCAGGTCTCCCATGAGCTTGTCGTGGGGGACTCCGAGCTCCCTTGTCAGGATATGTGAGATCCTGTAGTTGATACCGTTTACGGAGGTGAGTCCGTCAAGGATCTTCCTCTCTCCGTCTATGTCGGTATTTACCATACGAACAATGAATTTGAAATCAGGATCGTGTTCCCTTTCCTGATCCTTGGGCTGTCCTTTGCCCTTCTTCTTCTCTGCCAAGCGAATTCCTCCGGAAGCGGCCAGTTCGAAACCGGCCCGCATTTTCTTGCTGCGGCGGCCAGATAATATCTGGCTTTGGCTTCAGGTTCCCCCCGATAATTGTTCTTATTTATATCCCTTTCCATGGCAACCCTCTCGAACGTCAATCACAGACCCGCAACAGGTATAAAAATAAATAGGGTAGGAGACTGTCAGCGGCAGGTTGATAGAAGATGGGAATAGTGACTTTGGCCGGACCCTCCCTGGCGAAGGTGGGTACAGTATTCAAGTATGCGGGTCCAGCGGACGAATGCGAGGAATGCGGCCTAAAAGCCGTTTGCCACAAATTGAAACCCGGATACAAATACAAAGTTTCCGCCGTCAGGGACGTGGAGCATCCATGCGAGGTCCACTCCGGAGCTATAGTGAAGGTGATCGAGGTAGAGGAGCTTCCGCTGGAGGCCGCAATCCCTTCGAGGAAAGCACTTGAAGCGGCCCTGATCGCACTTGACGAACCCGAATGTCCCAGAAAATGGTGCCCCAATCATGCGCTTTGCACCGTTCCGGAGGATGTAAGGGGTGGAAAGGTCGCCGTCAAGGAGATAAAAGGCCAACTGGAATGCCCCAGGGGTTTAAAGCTCAAGAAGGTCATTGTGGAACCTCGCTGAGAAAACGGGTGATATGATGAGGTCGGACATACCGGGTCTCTACAAGATGAAGATAGAGGATAGGTTGAAAAAGATTGCAGAGGAATCGGATCTTTCTCATGAAGATCTTGTTGGTTTGAAGGGATCCTCAGAAAACATTGAGATCCTGGAGGGAATGATCGAAAACGTTGTGGGGGTTTTCGAACTTCCCGTTGGTGTGGCAACCAACTTCATGATAAACGGTGAGGACAGGCTCATACCCATGGCAATCGAAGAGCCGTCCGTGGTTGCGGCTGCTTCGAAAGCCGCAAAGATAGCGAGAAAGAGGGGAGGCTTCTCATGCTCCACAACCGATCCTGTCATGATCGGCCAGGTGCAGCTTGTAAATCTCGAGGATCCCGATCAGGCTGTGAGGATACTGAAAAATTCCAGGGAGGACCTGATCGCACTTGCCAATTCCAAGGACCCCATGCTAGTCAAATTCGGGGGTGGTTGCAAGGATATCAAGATAAGGAGGATAGACTGCGACATGGGGCCCATGATCGTTCTCCATCTCCTTGTTGACTGCAGGGACGCAATGGGTGCAAATGCGGTAAATACCATGGCGGAAGCGGTGGCCCCCGAGATCGAGAACCTCACCGGAGGCACCGTGGTACTCCGGATAATCTCCAATCTGGCAGTTCACAGGATTTCCAGGGCCAGGGCGGTGTTCCCCAAGGAGGACCTGGGAGGAGAGGACGGACTGGAGCTGATAATGTGGGCCCTCTCCCTTGCAAAGACCGATCCTTTCAGGGCCACCACCCACAACAAGGGTGTAATGAACGGCATCACAGCCGTTGTCAGAGCCACCGGAAATGATACCAGGGCAGTGGAGGCCGGTGTTCACTCATATGCTTCCTACGGAAAGGACTACGGTCCTGTCACCGACTATCATCTTGATGAGAACGGAGACCTGGTGGGTAAAATTGAGATACCCGTTCCCGTGGGACTGGTAGGCGGTGCCACCAAGGTCCATCCGGCTGCAAAGGCGGCAGTAAAAATTCTCGGTATCAAGACCGCCTCGGAGCTCGGTGAGGTCCTGGCGGCGGTCGGTTTGGCCCAGAACCTGGCCGCATTGAGGGCGCTTTCCCAGGAAGGAATTCAGAAAGGCCACATGAAGCTCCATGCCAGGAACCTGGCGATCCAGGCAGGTGCCGGTTCGGGTGAGACCGACAAGGTTGTGGCAAGGATGATCGGAACCGGGACCTTGACCGCCTCCTATGCAATGGAGATACTGGAGGATATCAGGACCAATAAATCGCGGAAACCTTAACTAATGAACAGAAGCTAACATAAGCAGGTGTTAACATGGATATAGAGAGCGTTCCGATAGAGAAACCCGATGACATCAATTTCATACTGGGTCAGTCCCATTTCATAAAGACGGTTGAGGACATCTACGAGGCTATTGTGAACGTCAATCCGGAACTCAAGTTCGGACTGGCCTTCTGTGAGGCTTCCATGAACTGTCTGGTCAGGTTCACCGGAAATGACGACGAGATGACAGAACTTGCAAAGACCAATGCGAAAAGAATCGGGGCCGGACATTCCTTCATCATATTCATGAAGAACGGATTCCCCATCAACATCATTCCCAGATTGAAGGAGGTCCCCGAGGTCTGCAGGTTGTTCTGCGCCACTGCAAACCCCACCGATGTCCTGATAGTGGAGAACGATAGGGGCAGGGGGATCGTCGGTGTCATAGACGGCAGCAAGCCCAAAGGCATCGAAGGTCCCGAGGACAAGGAATGGAGAAGGGATTTCCTCAGAAAGATAGGATACAAGCAGTGATGAAAGGGGACTGGTTCCATGGAAGACGAAGAGGGGAAGGAGGAAGGGACAGACGAAAAGAAGGCTCCCTCATTCACTCCGGTGAAAGCCATCATGCCGATTACCATGATGGTGGTACTGATCGTTGTAACACTGGCTCTTGCACTGTGGATAGGCCCCTATTTCGATGCGCTTGGAATTACATCGGAGATGAGCGAGTACGCCGACAATCCACTCTACGCATTCGTGTTTCTCGGATTCGTGATAGCCTTTGCGGTGTTCATCTTAGTTCTAAGGAAGCTCCTCAAGAGAAGAAGGTTCAAGCTGAAGTACATCTTCGCGTTTGCGGTCCTCCTCTCGTCCCTTTACATCCTCACGCCCGTGGTGGATATAATCGCGAACGGTTTCCCGGAGGTGTGGGAGGAGTACGATCTCGATATCGATGGCATCCGGGGAGCTCTCCCCCTCGATCCGGAGGACTCCGGGAAGGGTATCATCATAGTAGCCGACACCTCCTTCCATGTCCTTGAAAGGGACGAATACGAATATGACGAGGTCTGGATGATCGACGGTCTCGAAGAGACATTTGACCCCCATTTCAGCAACGGCCTGTGGGCCTTTGCGGGCAAGGACCAGGGAGAGAACAGATACTGGACAGTGGATGTCCAAGGAGAGGAGACATCATCGGGAACCGTGGAAAATGATAACTCTACCATGGATCTGCTAGGTGTTTCCGTCGCTTACCCCAACGGAACTCATTACCTCATATCATTCTGGGAAGGAGAGGGAAACTGGTCCCTTCTTGCCAACAAACCCGGATCAGGAAGTTACTGGTCACCGATAGAATACATCGGTATCAACGAAGGGCCATTCCATCCTGTATTCGGCTGGTCAAACAACCGGTTCCATTACATCGCTGATGATTCTGTCAGATACCTGAAACTGGAGGCAAGCGAAGAAAAACTCAAGACCACAGGAAGTGGAGGGTCCGGAATCGGAAACTTCACCTGGACGGTTTCTCAGGGGGAGAATGTACTTCTTTGGTCGCCTGACCCTTATCTCAAAGCAGGAGATGGGTCGCCGACGAAAGAAAATGTAATCATAACCACCTTCATCATCGAGGGAAATTCTCACACCCACACCAAGGAAGGATACCACACCGGTCCGGTTGAAAACGGATACATGGTATCTTTTACGGAAAAAAATGAAGATCACAGACTTCTCTATCTCTCAGGAGACGAGGTCGGTGTTTTAACACCGGATTCGGAAGATACCTATTCCTTCACGGAGGATCCCATTGCCGTGTTCCAGGACGGTCCCGGCGGGGATATCTATCTCGTTTTCGAGGGAGCTGTCCTCATAGGCGATTTCGAGGACCAGGAGAGGATGCAGGTCTGGATCCAGGTTGCAGCCTTCCTGATCTCTCTTGGAATACTGGTACTCCTCCTCAAGGTCCCCAAATGGTGGATAATAGACATATCCGGGATCCTGATGGGGGCCGGCGTGGTCGCATTGATGGGGACCTCATTCCCGCTTCTTTTCACACTGCTTTTACTGATACTGCTTGCTATCTACGATGCGATCTCGGTATACAAAACAAAACACATGATTTCCCTTGCGGATGCGGTTGTGGAGTCCAAGATGCCCATACTCCTGGTATTCCCGATGAGGCTGGATTACCGCTACGAGGACGAGACCAACCTGATGGATCCCAAGCGCAAGAGGGAGTCCCTCTTCATGGGACTGGGAGACGTGATAATACCGGGAATACTGGTGGTATCCTCGTTCGCCTGGCTTCCGAGGGCAGAAGGATTGTTCGGCATCTCAGGTCCCTTGACGGTCGCATTGTTCTCACTTGCGGGAATGCTTTTAGGCTATGCCGTTCTGATAGGATGGGTTCTCAAGGGAAAGGCCCATGCGGGCCTCCCTCCTCTTAACGGAGGGGCCATACTCGGATTCCTTCTGGGGCATCTCCTTGTATACGGAACCTTCGTTTTCTGGTGAACCGATAAGGATTTGATGCATCATCCTTCTCCACCTATGATATCGGATGGAATCACTGATAGCTATACTGATCCTGATGTTCCTGCTCGGAACGGTCCAGGGTCTGACCGTATGCAATCTCACCTGCGGACCCCTGCTGATTCTCCGGCTTGCGGGACAGTCAAGAGGTGCCAGGGAGGGCCTGGGCCTTTCATTTCTCTTCTCGATGCCCAGAATAATCATCCTCACAATACTCGGAGCTCTCCTTGGAGCCCTGGGTTTCTCCATCTCATCACTTGCGGGCCTCTCATCTTTTCCCTGGTTCCAGGCAGTTGTATACATCATAATCGCTTTGATCATGATAGCCACCGGTTTCAGGTTCCTTGGATTCCCAAAAAAAAGGAGCAAGGACTGTCATGAACACGGATCGATGAACCGACTGCTGATGCTCATCATGAAACTCGGTCCGAGAAAAGGAGAGGCCGAGAAGAGATCCATGGTAGGCCTCGGGATCCTGGTATCCCTGATCTGTTTCGTGGAGGCATCCGGAGCTTCCCTGGCGGTGGCGCAGATGCTCTCACTGGATACCGGGGAGATCGGCTCCGGTATAATGGTTGGATCTCTAACGATGTTCTTTTATTCCGTCGGTCTGGCAGTCCCTCTACTGATCCTCGGTTCGGGGGCCTCGGAACTCGGAAAGAGATTGAACAGAGATGATGTCAGGATCGTGGGGGGGATACTCCTTATCGGATTCGGGTTACTACTGCTCATATTCGAGTTCATATCGATATTATTGTTCTAGGAAGAACAGATGGGAACCGCACCTGCAGTCCGAGCAGCCGAATCCTCTGATCGAATCGAATCTTTCGGAAAGAAGGGAAGCCGTCCCGCACTCATCCCCTTCCATATGTTCTTTGAAAAAAACCTTTCTGGATGTGGAATGACCTGTAATAGAATCGATGTGCCATCTCCTCCTATTAGGGTTGGATAGATGTCTCTTCACCCTCCCCCAGAGTCCGGATTTCGCCGATCCGACATAGGCATATCTACCCTTCTTAAATGAAACAGAACCTAGTGAACCCACATTCACTTCCCTATCAACATCGAAATCAAGGATCAGAATGTAGGTGGCAGGACCCTCATAGGGATCATCAAGGTCGAGTTCGGAGTATCCCTCGACCGGGACCTTCAGGGTCTCACCTCAGCCTGAATGTTTCGAGGTTCAATGGTATGGTGGTGGTCATGCCGTATTTTCTATGCAATGAGGATGCAAGGTCCATCTCCTTGGTCTCGTCGCCGTGATGGATTATAATCCGATCGGGTTTTGGATCCATTGTCGAGATGTAGTTGATCAACTGCTTGCGGTCGGAGTGGCCTGAGAATCCGTCAACGGTCTCCGCATCTATCTTCAGACTGACGGACATGGGCTTGCCCTTCTCCGATATCATCAGCTCCTTCATGCCCTTCTGTATCTTCCTGCCCAGGGTGCCTTCCGCCTGGTAACCGACGAACACCAGAGTGTTCCTCGGGTCAGCTCCCCAGTATTTGAGATACTCCATTACCGGACCTCCGTTGAGCATACCTGAGGTGGCCAGGACCACGGCCGGTTCGCTATCGTGTATGATCCTGTCCCTCATGTCCCTTGAATCCACCTTCTGGAAGAATTCCGAAAGGAAGGGATTCTCGTTGCGCTGAAATATCTGTGTCCTGAGCTGATTGTTGAGGAACTCGGGATAGGCGGTATGAATGGCGGTGGCCTCCCATATCATTCCGTCCAGGTAGATCGGTGCCCTGGGGATCTGACCGTTCTTCATCTGTTTCTCCAGGACTATCATGACCTCCTGGGACCTCCCCACTGCAAACACGGGGACAAGGACCTTGCCTCCCCTGGAGAGGGTCCTCTTCATGACGTTCCTCATCTGGGTAGCGGCTTCCTTCCTGGTGGGCTGGAAGTCCCTTCTACCGCCGTAGGTGGATTCCATCACAAGCGCCTCCAATCTGGGGAACTTGTTCGTGGCGGAATTGAACAGCCAGGTTCTCTCGAACTTTATATCACCCGAATACGCTATGTTGAAGAGACCGTCGCCCACATGGAAATGGGGAGATGCCGAACCCAGGATATGACCCGCGTTGTGAAGTGTCAGCCTGATGTCCGGTGCTATGTCGGTGGTTTCGTTGTATTTGATGGGTATCGTGTGAAGTATCTCATCCTGAACGTGTTTGGATTCGTAAGGTGGCCTCTTACCTTCGGCCACGGCGACCTTGATGTAATCCAGCTGCAGAAGGGCCATCATGTCCCTGGTGGGAGCTGTACAGTAGATCGGCCCGTCGAATCCATACTTGTACATAAGGGGAACCAGGCCGGAATGGTCCAGATGAGCGTGTGTGAGGACCACCGCATCGATGGAATCGAATGGCTGGACCTCCGCCATCTGCAGATATGGAGATGGATGGTCCTGTGATCCGACGTTCACTCCGATGTCTATTATCACCTTGGAATTCCTGGTGGTCAGCATGTGGCAGGACCTGCCCACTTCCCTGTAGCCTCCGAGACTCGTGGTCCTGACCCAGTTCTCGTCATCGGGAATGTCACGGAAGATCCTCCTTCCGACCTTTTTCAGGAAATTCTTCCTCTTTTCGGTCACACCCGGTTCCTTGAGGAACTGCCTTATGTCCTTGACACTTTTGGATTCGATTGGAGGTGTCCTGACAACAAGCGGGGCCCATCCGGTCCTTTTCTTGATGTCGTTGAGATTGGAACCGTGCTTGCCTATGGCAAGACCGGGAGAGAGGGCTTCTATGGTAACCTCGTTGGAATCATGATTGAAGGCAACATCGGTGATCTTTGCCTCGTCGGGTATGATCTCCTTGATTATCTCGCTTGCCTCGTTTACATCCTTGACCAGGGAGGAATGGGGTCTGATCGCTACCCTCCTCTTAAGTCCCTGGGCAAGTTTCCTGACCAGATTGGAATCGTACACGAACTCGTCCATGCTCCTCGTCTTGATCACTACCACAGGTCCCTCGAAATCGACCTCGGTGATCTCCACACCTTCGGGCACTATCGATTCCACATCGGCCTTGATACGCTTTATAAGGGCCTCATAACTCGTTTTAACCACCCCTTGAAATATTGTTAAAAGGGTTATACCGTTCAGTTAGCTCATAGTCCTTTACAGAACATTGGTGATTTGAAATATGATCACAACCGCCCAATGGCGAGGACGGTATTGCGATAAATAATGGATAATGGGAGCGGATTATCCCGTTCCGGCCGCACTTATGATCTATTTAATATTTAATTTTTGCTTCCTTTTTTCGAGATCTTTCTCGGTTAAGGGTTTCCATCCTGATTTTGAGATCACAACTATATCATAGCCGTTTCCGGAAGCGCTGTCCCTCCTCATTGCGGCATTCAGGGCCTTTATTGCGATATCAACACCCTGGCTGCTCGAGAGGTCCTCCTTGAAATTGTCCTCGAGTACACCGTAAGCATAGGGCGATCCCGATCCTGTTGCACAGTATTTATCGGGTATGGAACCTCCCGCGGCATCAAGTGAGTAAACATGTCCCCCGTCCCTGTCCCAGCCTCCGAGGAGGAGCTGGACCCAGTAGGGGAAGTATCTGCTTCCCGAGAGAATATTGGCTGTGAGTGTTGCAGCGGCCTTGATGGTCATTGGCTGGTCCCTCTTCAGCCTGTAAAGCTCTGCCTCTGCGGTTATGTAACGTGAAAGGTTCTGCGCATCTCCCACGAGGCCCGCCGTGGTGAGACCTATATGCTCGTCTATCCTGAAGAGCTTCTGCGTCTCCGTATGTGCGATGAGGGTTCCCATGGTGGCCCTGTGCTCGGTAGCCAGAACAACCCCGTCCTTGCATACTATGCCAAGGGTTGTCGTGCCTGTTTTCATCTTTTCCTGTTCGTTGTTCATGGGATTTAGCCTCCTTTAAAAGAACTTCGCCCTTCATTCTATCCGCTATATATAAGGTTGTTGTAACCCGCCTGAAAATGGAAAATAACCAGGTCAGAAATATTTACCAGGGATTATCTATAAGTAATCATTAATAATAGTTGACCCTCCCGGAGGAAATCGATGAGATCACTTTCCCTTCCAACCGCCCTCGGTATTCTGATCATTGTTGTCGCGGGTCCCTCAAGCATGATAGCTGTGGAAGGGGACCAAGAACCTTTCGAGGATATCATCCCTCTCGACACCCAGGTTCCGCTTTCATTCAGGGGATGGGACAGAGACAGCGACGAAAACAGAGTGGATGACATGCTTTCGGGAAATGAGAACCTGGATGTCACCGAAGGTATGATAGGAATAAACGTCCACATGAAAGGACCCGTTACAGCCAAAGATGTGAGATCCGTGATGGAAAGAGCTGAGGTCCTGGGTATGGATCCCGTTTTTCTGAGGGTCGGCTCCCATACAACTGCAATCTATCTTCTGGTCAGGGAATCCAAAGATTTCCGATCGCTTCTCATAGGAAACGTGGAATTTGTGGAGTACAGACCAATGACGATCCCATTTCTGGATTCGTCCTCGCCAGGGGTGAGGGCGGCCTCTTCCTCTGTTTACTCTCCTTTCACCGCAGAGGACCTTGGATACACGGGAGAGGGGATCACCATCGCTGTACTGGATTCCGGGGTGGATAACACTCTCCACGAATCCCTCAGAGGGAAATACGAATACGGTGTTGATTTCACGGGGACAACGGTAGTCCAGGGCCTTGACCCCGATGACGTGGACGGCCACGGAACCCATGTCGCCGGGACCGCACTGGGTTCCGGAGGAGGCACCGAAACCTACAGGGGAACGGCTCCCGAAGCCTCCCTGGTTGACCTGAAGATCTTCAAGACCTTCGGATCCTTCCTCGGGAACTCGGACCAGGCTTTCGAGTGGCTTATAGACAATCATGAGGAGAGGGATATCAAGGTGGTATCCTGCTCTTTCGGTTCCACCAATCCGACATCCGGTCGCGATACAACCGCCCAGCTGGCAAACAGGCTGGTGGACGAGGGTGTCGTGGTTGTGGCCGCTGTTGGAAATGACGGAGCCCAGGGAATACCGAGCCCTGCTTCGGCGGACAAGGTTATCTCGGTTGGAGCCTATTCGGATCAGGATACTATCGGGAGGGGAGACGATGTTGTTCAGGGATTCTCCAACAGGGGACCGAGGAACAGCGACGGGGACCTGGACCAGACCGATGAATTGAAACCGGACATCTCCGCCCCGGGAAGGGACATCAGGGCCCCCAATCACAATTCCGTTTTCGAGTATGTGGACAAGACAGGAACCTCGATGTCCTGCCCTCACATATCCGGAATTGCGGCATTGATGCTGCAGGCCAATCCCGAACTGTCCCCCTCGGATGTAAAATCCATTTTGAGAGACACAGCCCAGCAGGAATATTCCCCCTCAAGGCAGAATATCGATGACAAATACAATTACAGGTCCGGGTGGGGCCTCGTTGACGCGTACGGGGCTGTAAAGAGGTCTGTTGACCTGCTCAACCTCGAGATATCATCTCCGGTGGAGGTCGCTTCCGGGATCCCGCTTGATATCAGGTTAACGGGTGAATTCACGAAGACCGAATACGATGAAACCCCGGACATTCACGAGATGGAGTTGAGGACCCCGTACGGTTGGGGAATACCTGACGATATCCGGACGGATCCCGACATGCTCGATGCGGATGTGGAGGTTATAGGCCCCGGAAGATCAGGGGACTCATGGATAACGACATTGAGAACATATTACAATTCAAGCTTCGAAGGGGCGGAACCCGAACTCTCCGTTACCGTGATACCCTCGGGCGGGGTAGGAGATTCCGGTAATGTACTCGGAACACTTACCATAAACGGGATCAATCTCAAAGCGGAGGTAAAGGAGATCAATATCACCGAAGGCCCCTCTCCTCCTGACCTCTCCATAGTCCCTCTTGCCATTTCATTTTCGGACAATCTTCCCGAGAACGGTGACACCGTTGTGATAAACGTAAGGGTGAACAACACCGGCGGAAGGACCGTCGAGAACGCTCTGATCAGGCTCCTGGACGGTCCGGAAAGGACCGGGACGGTGATCGGAGAGGATACCATAATGGTGCCGTCCAGTTCATTCGGCATGGCGGAATTCGAATGGGTGGCCAATCCGGGGATCCATGCGATAACGGCAATAGCGGATCCGGAAAACGAGATAGCCGAATCCGACGAGGACAACAACGAGGCGGAGAGGCCCCTGACTGTCCGGGGTATAAATCCCCCGCCGGTTGCCCAGCTGGAAGTCAGTCCCTCCCAGGGAACCACCGTCACGAGGTTCGTGTTCGACGGGTCCTCATCACAGGACACCAACATAAGGGGAGGGAACGTGGTTGCATACAACTTCGATTTCGGGGACGGGACCGAAAGCGGATGGGTGGATACATCCACAATAGAACACAGGTATCTTTCCGGTGGGAGCTACACCGCATCATTGAGGGTCAGGGACAACGGCGGGGGGGAATCCACCAATGACGCGGAGGTGCAGGTCAACGTCTCCGAGGTTTCCTCCAGCAAGCAAGTCCTCTACCTGACCAACGATTCCAGGCTGGACCCGGACCCGGGTCCCCCGGGCAGCCGCGAGGTCGAGGGAAGGGTCGGTGAATGGTCCTCCGATCCCCTGGAAGAGACCAGAATGATCGGATCGCTTCTTTCCCTTAGAATGGAGATAACATCAATGGATCAGGGCGAGATGGAATACGAGATCGGTCTCCTGGTAGATGGTGACGAGAGGGTCTTCCATACTGGATCGCAGACCCTCCTGGGAGGAGAGCAGAGCTTCCAGGTCGATATTACCATAGAGGAGCTGGTGGTGAAGGCTGGAGAGGACATATCCCTTGCCATATCGGCCACATCCTCAGCATCCGATACAAGACTGCTTGTTGGAGAGGACGGCACATTCCTGGAATACATGTATTACAATCCTCCCAACATGCCTCCCGAGGTGAATGCGGGAGAGGATATCGAGGTAAGGGTTGACACTCCCGTTACGTTCTCCGGTACAGCGGACGACCCCGACGGAAACATCGAGAACATACGATGGGACATTGACGATGACGGAGTATACGAGAGCGAGGGGTTGCTTACCTTCGAGTACTCCGGATACAACGAGGAAGGCATATTCCAGGCGGTTCTTGAGGTGATGGACGACGACGGTGCCTGGTCCTCGGATTCCCTGGAGGTTATCGTCAGGCCATCAGACTACAATTTCCCTCCGTCGGTCACAATCGATTGCGGGAAGAATTTGACGGGAATGGTGGAGATAACGGGCACCGCAGAAGATGACGTATCCGTCGAATCAGTTGAGGTAAGGATCGAATCCTCAGATGGGGAAGTGCTGCCATGGACGGAAGCGGACGGGGAAGAGGAATGGTCCCTCGAATGGGATTCCAGGGGAGTTCCTGACGGTGAATACACCATCTCGGCCAGGGCATTCGACGGATCAGTTTACTCCGAGACCGATACCTGCCCGGTACGTGTCTCCAACATCAACACACCGCCGGAGATCATCGATTTTGAGATGGATCCTCCCTCCATGATATCGGGTCAGGAGATAATGATCATGATAACCGCCGTGATATCGGATCCGGACATTCCCGGAGACAGCCTGGAGGTTATCGTGGATCTGGGGAATCTGGAAGGTCCTCCGTCCCTGGCCCTTGCCGATGACGGCAGGGGAGCCGATGAAGAGGACGGGGACGGTATTTTTTCGGCCGTATTCGATCCTCCCGTTGATATCCAGCCTGGGACATACAGAATCTTTGTCGAGGCCCGGGATTCCGCAGGCGGTATCGATCAGGATTTTGTTGATTTCAGCGTGGTGTCCGATATCATGATAATCCCCAATATATCCCCTACAGACCTTGATCCCGGCGAGGAGGTCCTCATAGAGGTGGAGATCGACACGACCCTTGATGTAATAATAAGGGCGGAATCCGAACTCTTTCCCAATGGTTCGGTGACCCTGAACGATCAGGGACTGGAGGGTGACAGGGTCCTCGGAGACGGCATCTATTCCAGGAAACTGGCAATAGACGGCGATCCAGGAAGGTATCCGGTCCTTATAATCGTGGAGGAGGACGGATCGGTCCTCTCCAGGGAAGAGATGGTCATCAGAATAGTTGGATCTCCCCAGACCCAGGCGGATGAGGAATCGGGATTGGTATGGATCCTCATCGCGGGTGCTGTTGTGATATTACTCACTCTGGTCATTGTTCTCATGATAGTTCTGGGTCGGAGGAGCAAACCGGAGATTGATCCTACCCCGGTATACGATCTGCCAATGGTTGCAGAAGTGGTGGAGGCGGAGGTCCTAGAGGGAGAGCTCCCCGTCGAGGGAGAGATGCCAGAGGTATCCCAGGATCCCGAGTATTCCTATCAGGACGGCTCCCTCCAGGCCGAGTGATGTTGAAAGGAAAACATAGGACCCGAATGCGGTTCCGAAGACCGCCCCGGGTGTTATCGAATGCATCCATCCCCTGTGTTTCATGGGAAGGAGAATGATCAGGTATCCCGCAGTCGTCAGTATCAAAAAGAGCCGTGCGCCCTCATACCACACGAATGAGAATGCCTCAAGAGGACCTCGATCCGTGAAATTTCCCAGAAAAGGCGGCAGCAGGGCAAAGGCACCCAGAACGGGCCCCATGGTCCACCTGATCCTGCCTTTCCCGTCAATATCAGGAAGGACCGATCCCACGATCAATGCCGCAAAACCGAGACAGAGGATCTGGATCAGAGGGAAGGTCCTCTCGATCTCGGAGATGGTTATCCCTTGCTGGTATATGCCCAGGGAAAAACCTGTTGCGATCGACAGGACCGCTGTCAGCGATACGGAAAGGTGAACCTCCCATCTGGGCATGCCATCCCCTTTATAAGTGGATCGGTGTGGAGTATATAAATGGTTTTTGTTCTCACCACGGCTCCTTCTTGACACCGATCCAGTATCCTATGTAATTTGCAATTGTGTGTGCAAGCCAGGCAACGGCAAAAAACAGTATCAGAGCTATCCAGGAGAAATCCGCTATGAGATGATCGTACCACCACGGAAAAAAGGGGATTATGAAAATTGCGGTCCCGATCAGATAATCCCACTGGTCCAGAAGAGGCGTTCTGGTGCCCCTGGGCCTGTTCAGGGCCCTCTTTATGAAGCTCCCGATCATATCTCCCACCAGCGAACCCACCGCAAGGGATGGTATCAGAATGATGCTCCAGGGAAAAGGACCCCAGAAGCTGTCGGTGACATCCGTCAGTCCGATAAAATGCAGAACAAGAAGAAGGACCAATCCCAGTATGGTTGCGGATATGGAACCTCCCAGAAATCCCCTCCAGGTCTTTCCGTCACCCAGGTATCTCCTTCCGTCTTTCCTCGCCTTTCCGAAATCAATGGGTTTTCCCCCTCCGGTGAAAGGCGCGAACGTGTTTGCTGTCATTGCCGGAATAAGAGTGACCACTATTCTAAGAAGGTCCAGAAGTACCGATCCTGCGGTCGGAACATCACCCATGTTTTCCTGTGAGTTTTTAACTATGATTTAAGATTATTTATATTCGCCTTTTTAGAAACGTTTAAAACCACCGACACGATAACCTGATTTCAATGGCTGAACCCAGGTTCCCGCCGGTCCAGGGAGGCCCTGCCAGACCGGGACCCGCCAAACAGAAGACCGGAAAGTTCCCGGTGCTGCCCATAGTCCTTCTGGTGATATACGGGATTTACATAGCAGTCCTGATCGTTGCTCCGGCCTTCTCCAGCGATTTCGAGGCGACCCTTGACGATTTCTTTCCCCCGAATTTCAGGATCATCGTGGGAGGAATACTGCTCGGAGCCTTCGCATTGATACTGGTCATCAACCTTCTGGATACGGGATCGAGAGGACCTCCGTCAAGGCCGAGGCCGGCAGGTCCCGGGGGAGATGTGAAGAAGTTCAAACCGGTCCAGCCCGCTCAGGCAAGGGCGGTTCCGCCTTCAACTCCTCCCCAGGCTACAAGGACAGAAGCTCCCCCGCCCCAACCGAAACCTCAGCCCCCTGCCCCCAAGAAGCAGATCATTGCCTACCCCTCCGAGGTCGAGGGAGGAATTTACGGTGAGACCTATATAGAACTGGGTCAGCAGAAGGTATTGAAACTGAGGTCCCTGGTCGTAGAGGCCGAATACCTGAACTGATCACCACAGGAGTGATATTATCATGTCATTGAAAGCAGGTTCCCTGGCAATAGTGGCTCTCCTGGTCATATTGCCATTTGCCGTTCTTTCATTTCCAGGGGAGTTTCCAAGAGCATCCTTTTATTCCTTCGACCGGGACGGGGACGGGATCGATGACATTCTGGAGGGTGGAGGACCCTTTGATGTGATAATCCACACGGATTCTAAAGAAACAATGGACCCAATAATCTCTGAACTGGAGATCATGGGAGGCATCGTGGAATCCAGATACAGCCTGGTAAATGCCTTCGGTGCGGTCCTGCCTGATATGAGGTCTTTGAAGAAGGCAGCCTCGATGGAAGGAGTACTCGTCATCGAGGCCCAGAGGGAGCTGGAATTTCTCATGGACACCTCTGTTCCGGCCACCAAGGCATCCCCATCATCCGCATACTCTCCACAGACGGCCCATGATCTGGGCTACACGGGAAAGGGAGTCACCATTGCAGTGATAGATACCGGTGTCGATAATGAGCATCCCATGCTGGAGGGATCCTTCGTCGCCGGTGCGGATTTCTCCCTGCCCGATACTCCGCTCACTCCGAGAGACGGGAGCTTCGATCCCGATGACAGACTGGGCCACGGAACCGGGGTTGCATCCATTGCCCTCGGAAGGGAGGTGGATGGGGTTGTTGGTGTTGCACCGGATGCAGGTCTGATAGATCTCAAACTCGGCTCCACACCTGCCGTGGAGAATTCTCCCAGGACCACCGATCTTCTGGAGGCCCTCCAGTGGTGCTCCGACAACAGGGAGACGGATTGGGGTGACGGATATTCGGGTGTGGATATAGTCTCCCTCAGCATGGAAATAAGTCCTGCGGACGGGGCCTTCGCTGAGGCTATCGAGAACATCGTTGCAGAGGGTATTTTGGTCGTCCAGGCTTCTGGCAACTCCGCCGGGTCCTACGAGGATCAGACGGATACGGTCTGGCCGGATAACTCCATCATCGTCGGTGGAATTGACCACCAGGGGACCATAGACAGGTCTGATGACGTTTTCTGGTCCGGATCGACATCCGGACCGAGGACCGACGACGGGGACGGAAACATGCTCGACGAGCTCAAACCCGATGTCACCGCACCTGCTGTCTCGCTTTCCTTCGCTTCCCATTCAACCACTTCTAATCTACAGGGTGCATCCGGAATGTCCTCCGGTACCGGGACCTCATATGCAGCACCTCATGTATCCGGAGTGGTGGCACTCATGCTTGAGGCAAATCCGTCCCTGAGGCCGGATGAGGACGACAATCCCGTCAAGAGGATCCTGCATCAGTCGGCGGAACCCAGGGGGGAACCGACCTTCCCGGAGCTTTCAACCGCCTACAACGCCAACTACGGATGGGGGATAGTGGATGCTCACCAGGCGGTGGTGGCCGCCAGGTCCTATACCGGGGTAAATCACCGACCCATGATCACATCCTTCACCGTGAATCCGGATACCATGTCCACAGGTTCAACCGCAACCGTAAGGGTAGTGGCAACCGACATCGACGAGGATCCTCTGACCTACACTCTGGAGGTCGATGACGGCGAGGTCAGCGGTGAGGGTCCCGAGTGGCAGTGGACGGCTCCCGATGAACCCGGAAGCTATTCATTTCTGGTTACCGTAGAGGACCCCTCCGGGGCCTCCGACCAGCAGAGGACCGATGCCGAGGTTATCGAGGGGACACCCAACAGGCCTCCGGTCATAACCTCCTACAACGCCGATAAGAGGACCCTGGGGGCGGGTGAATCCACAAGGATCACGGTGGTTGCTTTCGATCAGGACGGGGATCCTTTGACATACGAGTACTTCACCATCACGGGAAGTATAAGCGGCCAGGGAGAGGAGGTGACCTACACCGCCCCCGACAACCCCGGCACCGATACGGTAACGGTGATCGTATCCGATCCCTCCGATGCCTCCGACCAGAGGGACCTTACAATAACCGTAGTGGATGACGCCACCAACTCACCTCCGTCGATACTGCTCCTGGATATCGAACCCGAGATTATTACCGCCAACGAAACGGGGGCAGATATCATACTGACCGCAGCGGTAGAGGACCCGGACGGATATTCGGACATAGATCTTGTCATAGCCGATCTGACTTCCCTGGGAGGATCCGACGGCGAGAGGATGTTCGATGACGGAAGCTATCCGGATAATTCTTCGGGAGACGGAACTTTTTCCCTTCTGGTTCAGCTCCCCGATACACCGCTCAACGGCCTCTACACGATAGAGGTAACGGTGTTCGATTCTTCGGGCGAGGAGGCATCGGATACCATAGATCTGATGATCGATATCGAAGCGGCGGGAAACGTAAGCTCGGGAGGCTCATCCGGACCGGACCTTCTTCTCGTCTTTATTGGTCTGGGAGCTATCCTGTTGATAGTCGTTATAGTCATCATTTTCGTCCTTACAAGGAGAAAGAAAACCCAGGCTCCCCCCGGTTTCCAGCAGCATCCCTACTATCCGCAGGTAAGATACAGGCCGTCTTCGCCCGGGTCAATTCCGAACCCCTCGGGGAATCCACCGATACAGGTAGGCCCCTCCTCCCAGGCCCGGCCAAGGTTCAACGTCGTTTCGAATCGTTGATTCTTTTTCGTTTGTAATCCATCGCCCTGGAGAAGGTACCCATGAGAGAATTGAATTCCCTGTAATTCATGGAAGAACGGGAGATCATCCTACGAAAGTTTATTCTCGCAATCGGTTTCTTGTGTTCGGGAACGTTGGATATTTCCATCAATCTGTCGTAGTGCTCCAGGAGGACCTTTTTTTCTGTATCTGTTATGGTCCTCGCGTTCCTTCTTTCGGGTAATGGTCCCGACCTGAACAGTTCGTATAGGATCAATCCTACAGCGTGGGAGAGGTTCAGAACCGGGTAATCCGGATTTGCGGGGATCGTCACCAGAAGATCGCATCCGTCAAGTTCCTCCTTGAGGAGGCCGAAATCCTCCCTCCCGAAAGCCAGCCCTATCCTTCCTGTGGTCCTTTTAGACCACCTCACCAGCTCCTCGGGAAGTATGGGATTCCTACGGTAGTTCTTCTCCGTGGATTCCGATATTCCCGAGGTTCCCACCATGAAATCCACCTTTGAGCATGCTTCATCAAACGAATCCACAACCTCGGCTGTTTCGAGGATATTCTTCCCGTGCATGGAGTAAGCAAAAGCCTCGTCTTCGAGGTTCGGAGGATTGACCATGATCATCTTTTCCAATGAGAAGTTCCTGCACAATCTGGCGATAGATCCCACATTGCCCTGGTACTTTGGTTCGACTATCACGGGAACGAACCTGTTCATGTGTTCCAGCTGAATTCCACCTTGGGACTTGAAGAGTCTAAAGATATATGTGTTTCACCTCCATACGGTCCTCCATGAGATATGCCGTTAAGATCGGATATGACGGTCAAAGGTTCCACGGGTCGCAGAGACAGTCGGATGACGATCCCCTCTCGGTGGAAGGAATGATCGTGGAAGCTTTGAGGAAGATCGGCGATTTCGAAGGTGGGGAATGGCCCGTGGAATTCGCCTCGAGAACGGATGCGGGGGTTTCCGCTCTCGGCAATGTTTTCGCCCTGGATACGGAAAGGGATATCTCCGATCTGCTGAAGGCACTCAATGCCAACATGGACGGCGTCTGGTGCATAGCCGCCGGAAAGGCAAGGGAGCATCAGAACATACGCTGGGCAAATTCAAGATGGTACAGGTATCATCTCAAACCGGGTGTTCTCGACAGGGAACAGATCAAATTGCTGGATTCCGCATTGACCGAATTCGTCGGAGTCCATGATTTCACCAATTTCTGCAGAGTGGAGAAAGGCAAGGACCCAACAACCAGGATCGAGAGGTCCAAGGCCATGGATGTTACAGGCAACGGTGAGATGGTTGTCATAGACATGGTCGGCGACAGGTTCCTCTGGAATCAGGTCCGAAGAATGGTCGGAGGTGCCGTGAAGGTGGCCGAAGGCGGAATGGAAAAGGATGAACTCACGGGTCTGCTGAAGGGTGAACGATCGAAAGACAAAATCCCCACCATGCCGGCCACAGGTCTTGTCCTCATGGATGTTATGTTCAAGGACATCGATTTCATCATAGATCCCCAGGCAGTAACCATGGCAATAGAGAGGAGCTCCCAGGAATCCTGGGAAGCTTCGGTCAAGGTGCTTCTCCACTCCGCATTGAGGTCCCTTCGGGTCTGATCTTGTTCCATGTTTCTTTTATAGTCCGACCACAAATCCCTTTTAATCATTACAGGGATGTTGAGAATATGAGGACGGGATGGATCCTGCTGATGTTCATTGCAATATCATTCTTACCAATGGCGAGTGGAAATGACGGAGGACCCGATTTCAACCAGAGGGGATCCATTGTCATCTCCGGTGAAGAGGACCTGACAGGAGAGAACGGGATCCTCTCCGGAAACGGTTCACAAGAGGACCCCTATCTGATCAGCAGATGGTGGATCAATGTCTCGAAGGGAGATGGAATTATTATCGAGGACGTGAACTCTCATGTTCTGATCTACGAGGTTGCGGTGACACATGCGTTGAACCTTAGTGAATTGAGCGAGTTCAAGGACCGGGGAATCGTGATCAGTAACTGCTCCAACATCAGGATCGAGAGGTGTTATGTCTACTACTTCGGAACCGGTATGGATGTTTCCGGATCCGATAATATCGCAATACACGATTCCTCCGTGATCGAAAATCACAACGGTATAGTGATGGAAGCCGACGATTCCTCCATAACCGGATGCATATGTTCATACAACACCAGGTACGGCGTCTTCATCAACAATTCAGACAGGCTATCTTTGAGGGACCTCATAACCGATTCCAATTCCTTCACCATGGGAGAAGGTGCGGGGATCCAGATGATCAACTGCTCGGATATAGTCATGGAGGAGTGCTACGGGACCCTGAATTACGGGGAAGGAATAAGCGTGATAGGGTCCGGGGATGACAGGGACCTCCTGATAAGGGACTGCTACAGCGACACCAATGTAAACGGCATACAGGTCATAGACATGGATGGAGTCGTGATAGAAGACACACGGCTTAGGTACAACTCGTACGGAGTCAACCTTGTAAACGTGAAGGATGCCCGTGTAACCGATTGCACGTTCTGGAAGAATTCCTTTGGAGTGATCGGACATAACCTGGGTGTCTCGCTTGTCGAGGCAAACCGCTTCGAGGGAAATGAGGAGGGGCTGATACTTGGTGCCTCTTACGATAACAGGATCGTGAAAAATATATTTGCCAACACATCCAAAGAGGCTGTAAGGATCAAGGAGGACTCGGGATACGGAAATGTTTTGGTGATGAACAGGTTCCTTGATAACAATCAGGGAATGGAACAGGTCAAAGACCTCAGCGGTCTTGCGGTCTTTTCCGAGGGGGGGAAGGGTAATTACTGGTCCGACTGGCAGGGTAACGATACAGATAGGGATGGAGTCGTTGATGCGGAAAAGGAGCTCCCGGGAGGATCGGTGGACTCCTATCCTCTCAGCATGGGAATACAGGAGGATACCCATTCAAGAGCCTTACCAGCGGATGAGGACGATGAAAGGGGTATGGAATACTGGATAATCGTCACCATATCGGCCATGGCAACACTTATTCTGGCCTTCATCATCATATACAACAGGAGGACCGAATGAGTTATCCGTGATAATCGCATATGTAGAAGTCAATATGCTCGATCAACTTGATGATTATCGAAAGAATGACATTGAGGATTACAAGGACAGGATCAAAGATCTTTCCCTCAAGCTCGGGGTGCTTCAGAGACAGTCCAGGGAGATGGGTATACCCATCATCATGGTTTTCGAGGGATGGGATGTATCGGGCAAGTCATCCTACATGAACAGGATGCTTCTGGCAATGGACCCGCGGAGTTATCAGGTCTATCCCATAAAAGCCCCCACCAAGGAAGAAGCCCTGAGACCCTATCTCTGGAGGTTCTGGATAAAGACACCAAGGAAGGGAATGATATCCATATACGACAGGTCCTGGTATACCGGGGTCATCGAGGACAGGGTGAACGGTGATATCTCGGAGGAGAGGATGATAGCGATAACAGATCACATCAATTCCTTCGAGAGGCAGCTCACAGACGATGGAAACCTGATCATCAAATTCTTCCTACATCTTTCCTTCAAGGAGCAGGAGAGTAGGCTCAAGAAACTGGAAAAGGAGCCATTGAGCCCCTTCAGGTATCTTCCAGACCACTGGGAGAGACACAAGCATTACGAGGAATACAGGGAACTCTACGAGAGAATACTTGAGAGGACCTCCACCGATTGGGCCCCCTGGCACCCCCTTCCCGCAGTTGACAGGGAAATGACCAACCTCTCCATTTTCGAAACGGTCACCTCCATCATAGAGAAGAGGAGGACCCTGATGCTTTCGAACAAGGCCGATGGTCTTCCACCTTTTGAGAGACCGGTTTCCCTTCAAGGAAAGCCTTCCGATATCATCTCCAAACTGGATCTGACAAAGAGTATGGACAAAAAGGAATACCACAGGAAGCTGGACGAGCTTCAATCGAGATTGATCGAGCTGCAGAGGGAAGTCTACAGGCTGAAGGTTCCGGTAATGATAGTCTATTCCGGGGTTGATGCCGCGGGGAAGGGAGGGAACATAAGGAGACTGGTTCAGAAACTGGATCCAAGGGGATACAAGGTTATACCCATCAGCGTTCCCACCGACGAGGAGCTCTCCCACCACTATCTGTGGAGATTCTGGAAGGAGCTCTCCCAGGCCGGCAGGATAAACATATTCGACAGGTCCTGGTACGGGAGAGTTCTGGTGGAGAGAGTGGAGGACCTGTGTTCTGAAAACGATTGGAAGAGGGCCTACAGGGAGATCAACGAGATGGAGGAGCAGTGGGTGGATTCCGGAGCGGTTCTCGTGAAGTTCTGGCTCCAGATAGACAAGGAGGAACAGCTTAGGAGGTTCAACGACCGGTTGAACAATCCGTACAAGAGGTGGAAGATCTCGGAAGACGACTGGAGGAACAGGGGCAAATGGGATCTTTACATGAAATGTGCCAACGAGATGATATTCAGGACCGATACGGATAAGGCCCCGTGGACGCTGGTGGAGGGTAATTCCAAGAAATTCGGCAGGATCAAGACGCTTTCAACAATAGTTCAGGCCATCGAGAACAGATTGGATTCAAATGATTGATATTCTTAAAAAGACCAACCTTTATAATCTGTTCTCTCATCCGATGATTCGATGCCCTCACTTCTGATACAGTTCCTGATCCCATTTCTCATAGCCTCGATGGTTGTTGTCGGTGTGACCGTAATAGCGGAGAAGTTCGGCACCAGGATGGGAGGGATCCTTGGGACCATACCTTCCACCATCATCGTGGCTTTCGTTTTCATATCCCTCAATCAAGGGGAGGATTTCGCTTCCAGGGCATCGGCTGTGGTTCCGGCCGAGATGGCCGTGAACCTGGTATTTCTGTTCTCGTTCAGTATCTTATCGAAAGGAGGAGCATTCAAGGCTCTGGGAATATCCCTTTCCATATGGCTCGTACTATCATCGATACTGCTTATAGTCGAGATCGAGTCGGTTCTGGTCTCCGTTGCAATCTATTCTTCCACTCTTGTTGTACTTTTCGTATTGATGGAGAGGGTCCTCAAGACGAGGTCCAGAGGTTCCGTGACGGTGAAATACACCGCAGGTAAGATTGCTTTCAGGGGCCTCTTTGCCGGCGTGATAATCGGGACAACTGTTATTCTGTCCAACGTCGGGGAGGTCATATCCGGTATCTTTTCCGTTTTTCCCGCGATCTTTCTCTCCACCATGCTTATAACCCTGAAGGAACACGGGTCCTCATTTTCGGGAGGAATCGGAAAATCCATGCTTTTGGGCTCCCAGACCGTGGTTGTTTATGCCGTATCGGTCCATTTTCTCTATCCCGAAATAGGAATGTTTCTCGGCACCCTGGGAGCATTCGGAATCTCTCTTGTCATGATGGGGATATTACTTCTCCTGAGAGAGAGGTTCTCCTGAGATTTTAAAATAGATTCATATTCATTGAAATGGATGCATATCTGCCGGAACTGGAGGATATGGTTCAAGACATCGAGGTTCTGAAATCGGAGATGGCTTCCCAGAGATTCACCTCCCAATTTTGTACAAATCAAATTTAATCGCACCATTTTCATGTACCATCCTCAGAATGAATTAGTGGAGATCCTGGACCCTGGAACACTATGTTTTTCTAAGAATGATCGAAAAAGGAAATATATTAAGAAAGTATTTTGTGAATCCGGTCCGGAGGACTACATAGGGGGATATATTTGAGATACATTACAATAATTACCGGAATAGTGTGTATTCTGTTTGCTGCATTCTTCATCGGTTCTGCAAATGCAGCAGCGGATTACAGTGAGTCGATCACCGACCCGACAGGGGACCTGACTGGCACGCAGAACGACAACATAGATATCACGCTGGTTGAATCATCGAAGGTTGGAGAGGAGATAGTTTTCGAGATCACTGTCGTCGGAGAATTCAATGGTTTTATGGTTAACATCAATTTCTTTGCTGACGGAGAGAAGTATCTGATCTCGGACTCCAACATGACCGGAACGTCCAGCCCTCTTTTAATGGGTCCTGATAATGAAATTCTGACGGAGCCCACAGTCAACGTGTCCGGGTCGGTTGGCCAGTACTCTATCCCCGAGGCCGATGTTCAGGCATCGACTTCCTTCCGGATCGGGGAGGTTACACTAACGGATGAAAATTCATCGGTTGATTTCGTGGGTTCCAATGAAATAACCGACGACGATGATACTACGGATGATGATGACACAACCGATGATGATACAGGCGATGACGATGATACCGAAGATAGCGAGGACGAGGATTCGCCCGGTTTCGGAATTGCTTTAATGGTTGCTGCTGTCATCATATCAGGTGCCGTCCTTTTCAGAAAGAGATATTGATAGGATCAGGTAACCAGGACAGCAGTTGAATCCATTCTGCATCCGGTCAACCATGCGTATGGAGCTGGTTGAAAAGACTATTCAGGAAATGACTATCAATCACACGAATTGGGAATCAGGTTCATAGTACTGGCAATCATTCCAATCGTAATGGTTGCGGTGGTTTTCATTATATTCAGGAGGAAATAGGAAAATGAGATCGAAGAATGAGGACCTCTAATTACCTGATTTGAAAAGATATTTACAAGGAAAGAATATGGAAATTTTGAATGTAGTGGAAACAGTTAATCACCCGATTATAAGTAAGTTTTATATTCTCATAGAATAATGGTTAAATCCCGGCGGGTTGAGGCAACTGTTGTTTTTATCAACGCACTCAATCCTCTCTACGCGTCTCAACCCGTCAATTATTGACAATCCTTTTTTCAAAAGTTACATTTCACATGAGTTGTATCACAAATACATGAAAAGGGTTGATACGAAAATCAAGGTCCTGATAGCCGTGGGAGTTTTATTCATACTCGCAATACCCGTTCTTGCAGGTCTCAGGGGATTGGTAAGGGATCTTTTCAAGGAGAAGGAACCTGTACTCAAGGATGAGGACCCTGACGCTGATACGAACATCATTTTTCTTCATCACAGCACGGGCAGAAATATCTGGGAAGGGGGAGTACCGGAATGGTTCTTGAATTATAATAAGGATAATGAAAAGAATTATTCCATAACGGAACAGAACTTCCCGAAAAGAGATGAGTACGGCTGGAATAATTATCCTTATGACTACTGGAACATCTGGGTAAATAACGCTGGAGATGAATCCTACAAGAATGAACCTACACTGGAGATGATAACCAGGCAGTTTGATGTGGTTATTTTCAAGCACTGCTTTCCCGTTTCCAATATCGAACCGGATACGGGAGATCCTGATGTAAATTCGGATAAGAAGACTGTTGAGAATTACAAACTTCAATATGAGGCCCTCAAGGAGAAGATGAAGGAGTTTTCGGAAACGAAATTCATCGTGTGGACGGGAGCTGCTCTGGTCAAGGAGAATACCGATGAGGAATCGGCAAAGAGGGCAAAGGAATTCTTCGATTGGGTCCGGGATGAATGGGATGAGAAAGGGGACAATATCTTCCTCTGGGATTTCTACGAGCTTGAAACGGAAGGGGGGTTGTATCTAAAGGATGAGTATGCAAGGAATCCGACCAATTCCCATCCCAATGAGGAGTTCGCAAAGAGGGTGGCACCTCTTTTCTCTCGGAGGATAGTCGATGTGATCGAGGGCAGGGGAGATACGGGAAATATCGACGGGACCGTATGAGAATTATTTTGTATAAGAAGTATGGATGATATCCATCGAGATAAATATTTACAATATTGGCCATGATGGTATAACAAAAATTATTATAATGTCGGACATAATTGTTATGCGGGGAGTTTGGAAGTGGTGATTGGAGAGATCAATCAAGGACCGGGTGGGTCATTTTCCAAACCCGGATGGGAGGACCTCTTCGAGGCGGTGGGCCAATCCATCATGATACTCGACCGGGACCACAGGGTTCTGGCGGCGAACAGGGCCACCTTGAAAATTACCGGATTGAAGCTAGAAGATTTTTTGGGGAAGAAGTGCCACGATGTAATGCACGGATCACTGTGTCCTCCAAGCGACTGCCCCATGGACAGGATACTGAAAAGCAAGAAATTCCAGAAAGAGGAGATGCTGGTGGAGGCCCTGGACAGATATTTCCTTGTATCATGTTCACCGGTACTCGATGAAAATGGTGATGTGGAACGGATCATACACATCGCATCAGATATCACCGATTCAAAAAGAACCAGGGAAGAGCTTGACAGCAAGGTAAAGGAGATCGAATTGCTGATGGATATAATCCAGCATGATATCGGCAACATCCATCAGGGGATAAAGCTCTTCCTCCAGCTGGCGGTTACAAAAGAAGGGGTTGAAAGGGAAGAACTGCTGAACGGGGCACTTGAATCCTCCATCAGGGCAGAAAGACTCACGAAAAATGTAAAAAATTTCGAGAAGATTAAAGATGGTAGCGAAGATTTGCGCGAAATGGACCTCCTGAAGATCCTGAAAGATTCGATCCGGACAGCTAAACTGCTCCATCCGAACCCGGACATGAAAATCAGATTGTCATCAGATATCGAAGTATTGAAGGTGAAGGGAAACTCCCTTCTGGAGGAGATGTTCGTCAATCTGATTGACAATTCCCTCAAATACGGGTCTGTCAAAGACGGTGAAGTAAGTGTTCTGGTTGCATCCAGAAAAGGGAATGCCGAGGTCCTCGTGATGGATGAGGGTCCGGGAATTCCGGAAAAATACAGGGATGTGATCTTCCAGAGATTCAAGAGAATAGATGAAAGAAAAAATATAGGTTCGGGAATGGGTCTCATGATATGCAGAAAGGTAGCCTCAAGTGTGGGAGCGGAGGTATCGGCGGTTGACAGGCCAGACGGAATGAACGGAGCCTGTTTCAAGGTAGAGTTTTCCGGGATTTGAAGTTAATTGAAATTACCAATTCGATACAGTTATATCCAGGGCAGAACAATATATGCATCGGTTGAGAGTATGAAGAAGAGGAATGCAAACGTGATGCTCATAGTTCTCGTACTGCTATCCATACTCATTGCCGGTGGAATTCTAGGATTCACCTTTGCAAGGAGCGGGGTTTTCGCAGAGGAGGAGGATGTGAGGGAGCTCGAAATTGAGGTGGATAAAAACAATATCATGATAGGAGATACCTTCAATCTGACCGTGGCAAATATACCCGAAGATGCCAACGTGACCTGGTTTCTTGATGACGGTAAAATAAAATTCGGTAGGAGATGTTCTCATTCCTATCCGGTCTCTGACAGTTACGAGATCAAGGCCGAGGCCAGGTGGTCCGGAGGGCATGGAAACGGGACCTTCAACCTCTGCTCAATGGTGGAGGATTTCCATGATGAGAAATCGGGAGATCGGGTCAGGGACCTCAGAAGAGGATGGGGGACCGGGAACTGGATCGACGGTTATTTTTACTACTGCGGGATGGGAGGGCCGGATATCCATGTCAACATCAATCTTCATGATGCAATCGGTAGAATAGAGTTCTGGATATATGCTGGGGGATACAAATCGGATTTCTATTTCCGCGAAACACATGAAGTAATCGCAACTTATGAAACCATAACCTTCGATGAGATATATTCCGATTTCGATCTTCCGAGGTGCGGAGACCAATTCTATTTCGAGGCCGATTTCATAGTCTGGGACGGAAGAATAGGGTCCTTTGATATGGCGCTCGACATCGAATACCCGGATAGTTGAATAATATCAAATCGGTGATTTCGGTTATTTTTTGATATAACGGAAAATGGTATCTATCCATTCGGATTATCCCGGAAAGGTGGTGAAATGAATTCAGAAAATCCTCTCGAACCGGACACAGGAGAGGTCCTAGATCAGAATCAGGTCAGGGAGATCATCGAGAGGATCTCGGCAGAAATAGAGGACCTGAAGGATTCATTCCCTCATCTTGTAAATTTTGACAAGGACGAAGCGTTAAGGTCCTCATCTCTTATCTGGTATCGAAACGGTATTACCTTCAGATCCAATCCAGATTATGAAATCGAAAGAGAACAACAAAGCCCGAAATTGAAGAAACATCTCGTTCCCGAGGTCCTCCCGGTCTATTCTGAAGCAGAGGGGATCGATCTTCGGATCGAATTGATCCCGAAAAAAAATCTGAATGAGAGCTCCGGATTGAGGATCCCCGATCTCTGGATAGGCGACCACGCGGTCGAGGTAACTATAATGGGGGCTAAATCAAAGAAGATCGAGGACCTCAGAGAGAAGGTTATGAGAATCCTGCAAGAGTGTCCTAAAGTGCATTTCTTAGTTGATAGAAACTTGGTATATTGAGTGAATTTTTTTCAATTAATATATCATTTCTTGAGAATCTTTATCGGGTAGCTGGAGATGATCCTGTCCTGGATCTCTATGCTCAGCCAATGCATGTCATTTCCATCAAATCAAAAAACTCCTCAAACAACTTCTCTGAACTCGACCTGCATATTTAAGCCGTGTGTCAGGTGTATTTAATTTGATACTTGTAATTTAATATCTTGAAGTTAGGGGAAGTAAAAATACCTCAATAAAATCAGAGTACTTTGTAATCCCACCCAGAACCGTTTGTGAAAATTCATTCATGTTATATTTTAAATATTTTGGCAACTTTCATATGGGGCAGGGAGAGATTCCATGGACCTAAAAAGCTCTCTAATGGGTTTTGTACTTATATTGATAGCCGGAGTTGTAGTTATTACATTCCCCCTGATCTCGGCAGAGAGCGAACCGAATGATTCACTCGACACCGCACAACCAATCGGGGAGGAATCCATCAGCGGTTCGGTATCCCTTGAAACGGATTCGTCTGAAGCTGATGTGGATTTTTACAAGATATCCGTTCCACTTGGAAAGGACCTCGAGGTGACAATCGAAAAACACAATGCCGAGGTAAAATCGATATCCGTAGATAGCTATGATTCTTCAAAGACCGAGATGGGTATAACTGGAATAAATCTTTACGTGGTTGGTTTAAAGGAAAATGATACGGACAGCTGGTTCAATGATGAAGGTGTGGATGAGACAATATATCTCCGTGTATACGGAGCCGGTAATTATACATTGACCACCAGGATAACATCGGAAACCGAGGATGAATTGATATCTGTTTTGTCAGAATTTTGCTTTCCTGGTATTATAGGAATCATTTGCATACCTGTAACTATAATAATTGTAATAATAATTGCAATTTTAATAATAATCAAGATTTTTAAAAAGAAGAAGAAATGATGTATTCCTTGAGTTTGCTATACAATTTATTAGGAAATACCAGATCATTCTCATGGAATTCGAAGGAAGATCATAAATAATGTCCAGAAACCTTTATCAAGAATAATTTCAGATTATGACAGGGGTTAAAATTGAACAAGGGATCTAGCAAGAAGGGTAAAGGTATTCTCATCGCCGGAATCATATTGAGCATCGTCGGGGTGTTGTCCCTCATTATTCTCGTGGTCCTTTCAGCACTCACATATCCGCCACCTGATTGGCCGGAAGGTCCTCCCGATCCGGGTCCGATGGTGGCAATAATATCTAACCTGATATGCACATCATGTTGCTTCATCGGTCCTGTATTGTTGGTCATAGGTTTGATCATTGGAAAGACCGCAACAAAAAAGAATTCCAAGGCCACGAAGAAAAAAAAATGAAATACAATCAACAATGAATGTGTCATTGGAATATTTATTTGAGCAAAGACCAATTCCTTCAACACCTTCGTCAATCCAATGTTCACTTGATAATGAGCCAGGAGGTCCTTCTTGACAATTTATTATCTCGACTCGAACGCGGAAAAAGGTCCTCGTCTCCGCAGGAGATGATCTTTCTCCTACCGTAATAGGGAAGATCTGTGAATGTTTTCTTCATAAATTTGACCGGGGATACCTTAGCATTATGATATTTCTGCAGGGTCTGGTACATTCTCTGGTTTCCAATCCATCCCGGATGTCCATTCTGTATCTATCCAGTTCATTTGTTTTATTGATGGGTTCCTTCTTTTCTTCATCCATTTTACTACCCGGGAGAGGTGATGAGGTTTGACTGGATATATCTGAGACCAGACATGCTAGACAAGAATATCTGAAGTATACCTGCGAGACCTGAGAGATTGATTATATCACTCCCAGAATGTGGATGAATCCTATTACTCCCGGTGTGATCAGCCTTCTGAAAGAGAAATAGCCCTCCATTCCCCAAGTCTTTGACATCGGAATGCTATAACGAACCAATAATTAATAATACCAATATAAATCCAGTTAAAACAGGAATAAATCATCATCATATGATTTAGAGATTTCACAGGTTGGGGCTATCTACTCGGATTTTTTTGTCTCGACATAGGTCACCACTGACACCATGGGTGTCAGGGTGTAAAATGTTTCTTTGTAGGGCAGGGGTGGATTGGAATTTTGAAAGGGTCCAGAGGTCCTCAAATCATTTTCCACATCCGAGTGCTGTTGAGTGGCACCGAGAGAATATGTTTGACGAGTGATCTAGGTCTTTGGGTGAGGCATGGGTGATTTTATTTTCAGGAGTGTAAGGTCTCAGGATGTAGCAGGGGTTTCGTAAGGCCTTTAATCTTGACCCGAGGTCTTGATATTACTAAGAATTCAAATGGATTCTGTAATTTCTTTCAATATTTTTGAAAGATCTGGCTTTTCTGCTTCCTGAACGATCTCCTTCCCCATTTTCATAAAATGTTTGTGATCAGGGAACGTTGATATTTCCCGATGGTGAGGAGCATTATCGTATCTTGCCACCAAGGAACAGTTACTATCCATGATTTGGTAACGGTATTTCATGAGATTTAATTCCGGTTCCAGTTTCACCAATTCAAGGAATTCGAGAATTCTTGAATCTACAATGATAATCTTTCCGTAAAGGATGCCGATATTCTTGGATTTCTCCTCGTAATTGATCTCATGTGAAGCGATTATGGAGGATATCGAAACCAATCTTTCGATCTCCTGAAAATATTCCCTTATGTGTTCCATGAGGCCAACACCTTTTTGAGATCTCCGTGTTCCTTCCTGATCTCCAGCAAGGCCGAATACTCCGATGCCCATAACATTATATCTTCCGAATCGCCCATGTCACCTTCGTTATACTTCTGAAAAAATTCAGCAGAAGTCAGATTGTACTTTTTCTCGAATTTTTTTAGTTTATTAACGGTGTTATCCATGTTGATCTGTAAGATCTGGAGTTCCCGTTTCAGTGCTGAATGGATGATGCGGACCGATGAATTCGGAATTTTCAAGGTGGTGGTTGTTCCCATGGTATCCAATGAAATTATGACCACAGTGATATAAATATTTTCTATATATGGATCTGATCAATTCTAATGAGAATTGAAATTATCTTGAATAAATTCACATTTCCGAACAGGACCCCCGGAAGGGTTCTTGAAATGAGGACCTATAGGAAATTCTATTCAAAGCATACGGCAATTGATAAAAATACTGTTCAGATCGTATTATTGTTGTCATTTCCTTGATATCTTTCAATTTTTCCAGAACCCTATCTCTATTTTGATCGGTTACCTTGCTCATGAGATTCTCTTGTATCTCTTCAATTATGTAATCTGTAGTGAATATTTCATTTGTTCTGATTACATGATCCAGCATTTCCTTGACCTTTCCATCAAAAGCGATATAGGAATAGAGCGATGACGAGTCGATGAGTATTCTTAAAACGAACCACCGAACATCTTCTCGAACAATTTCTCCCGGACCTCCTTTCCTCCTTCGAAAAGGTCCTTCTCGGAGATGTTCTCTTGGGCCATGATCTCTCTGATATCTTCCAGGGCCCTGATAAGTTCTGCCTTTCTGACAGCGTCCCTGATGAAATCCGATCTTGAGTGAAAGATCCCTCTTCTGACATAATCGTCGATCCTTCTCAATTCCTCTTCGGGGAACCTAACCTGAACAGATTCCATTCTGGACATGGACATGTGATTTTATTCAATCACATTAATGGTTTTCGAAATTATATTTGGATGGGATCCAGTCAAAATTTGACCTCCTTAAAAGATGCTCATCAGTAATCATAGCCTATGTCAAATGAGCATTTATCAGTATATATCCCAGAGGTAAAGGGAGATGGATGAAAACCGGATTTATTCATAGTACCGGACAGGTCCTCCGGAGGATATTTTACTATAGAGGTCCTCACTTGTTTTGGGGGAGATTTTTTTCTATAAGTGTGGTGGGTATTCAGGACAGCCATGAGGTTGATTTGTGACAGTGGGATCTGTATTTGATTAGGACCTCTTCAGGTCTCGGCATGGGGCCACGGGTGGGCAAACATGAAAAACCAAGGTTTTAAGCTGTAAATCCACATCTCCCCATAGGATACAATGAGGAAGGACCTGGATCATTACATCAGAAAGATGGAGAAGCTCAGGGTAGACAGGAATCCTACCAGGTACACAGCGGGCAAGGCTCCACACAAACCCGTTCTTCTTCTATCTCTCATCATTCTCGAGGAGAACGGGAAGCAGGACCTTCACGATATAAGACCGGACCTGAACCTCAGGGAGACATGGTCGGAGCTCTGGAAGTGCCTCGAATACGAGAAACCGGGACCGATCCATTTGCCACTCTACCATATGAAAAGCGACGGGTTCTGGAACCTCGAACTGAAAGAGGGAGTGGTTCCTGTGCAACCAAAATCCCTTTCGATACTGGATTCCATGGTGAACAGGATATCGATGAATGAGGACCTGGTCGAATTCATCGAGGAAGAAAATTCCCGGGATCGTATCATCAGCTCCCTTCTCAACGGTGGATATTTCTCCGAAGAGGAGAGAGGGAAACTGAAACAGAAGATCGAGGACCTGAACGGATCCTTCCAGTATGAATCCGAACTGATCCAGAAGGTGAAAGAGGAATTCTCCCCCATGGTACAGCTGGAGGCAGGTTCCCTGCCTCCCTCCAGGGATCCTGCGTTCAGGAGGATCGTTCTCGGGGCATATTCCGAGACATGTGCCGTTTGTGGTCTTGAATTGCAAACAACGTCTGGTATCTCCGTGATCGATGCAGCTCATATCCTCCCCTTCAACAGGTTCCACAATGATGACATCAGAAACGGACTGGCCCTATGCAAGATGCATCACTGGCTCTTCGACAGAGGGATCCTCTCCATCGATAACCATTACAGGGTCCTTGTCTCGAAGAATATCGAGAGGGAGCATCCCGATAATATTGTCACTAGATATCATAAAGAGGATATTGAGCTCCCGGAGTCTTCGGATCATTTTCCACATCTGAGGGCCGTTGAGTGGCACCGGGAGAATGTGTTTGATAGATGATTCAGGTAATCAGAAATATTAAATGTTTCAAAGATGAACATATTTTCTAAAAGATTGTTTAGAAGATGAACAATTACTTATACCCCAACGTATTATTACTATTCGGTGGAATAATGGATGATTCTGTTTTAATCAGGGCTTTGGGAGACTCTGTAAATCTTCGAATGCTGAGTTTCTTCCTTGAAAACCCATTTGATACGTACAGTATTAATCAGATCTCGGACTTCTCTGAAATTTCCCGGAACTCGGTATACAAATACCTTCCGACCTTTTTGGAGAAAGGATACCTGATACAGGAAAAAAAAGGTAAAAGAGAATTCTACAAGTTGAATCAATCGAATAGTGTGATACAAATGCTTGATCAATTCATCGATGAGGTGGGTGATTTGGAATTGAAACCACAGATAGAGGAATTAAAAAAGGATAGAAATGAAAATACTGAATTTTTGATGGAAAACCGTGAATCAATATTATTTGCTCACTACACGGGATCTGCCTGAGGAGATTATCATGCCGGAAGAAAGCCGCAGTGAAGAATCCTCAATGATCAGAGGACCTGATTTCAGGAAAACATATGTTACCAGGACAGTCACTTTTCCCACGGATTTTGATATCCGGATCGCTGTTTCCAATGAAGCGATCGGAAAAGATAGTGAGAATATCAATATTGTATTGGATGAGATGCTAATACTTACACCCACCTCTGCAAAGGAACTTCTTAATAATCTCGGTGAAGTGGTGGAAACCTACGAAAAAATGTTCGGGGCCATTAAGGAGAGACCCGAAAATAGATTGCTTACCGAGGTTGGAAAGAGTGAAATTCTTTATGAATCCTGGCGGAGGCCACGAGAGGAACAATCCCCGCCTGGGGAAAAAAAGTAAATTTAGGGGTGATAAACAGAGAGAAAAGAAAGCAGGTAGAAAGAGGTTGGATAGGGAATACAGAAAAAAATGATCCCGGGAAACTCCCCTTGAAGCAGAAAAATCTGTTTTGAGGATTTCAATCCTCTAGAATACAATATAATCTATAATCTTAACAAGAAGAAAGCATACGGAAGAAATTCGGTTGATCTTGTTAAGATAATAAGGGCCAGAAAGGTACCACAAAGAGATATCAAGACCGTTTTATCGGAGTTTGTGGAGAAGCTATCGGAAAGAAATTGGGGCAGGGTCTATTCAGGTGTGGACGGAAAGATCTATGTCAGTTTGAATATTGAGAAGAAGATCTTTATTGGATTTTGAATGGCTATTTGAAAATGGACCACTCAATCCCAGAAAACATATACAAATTCATCTTTTCAAGATGAAGTATGTTTAATGGAGCGATTTTATTATTCTCATTTATTAATGATCCAGATGAAAAAATTATCATGTAAGAAAAAGAGATCATTTCCACCCATCATCCCCTGTGAATGTGCCCTTTGACTTCCCGGCAGTTTCTGAGTCATACACGCCGCTACTTCGGGCCCCATTCACAAGGTCCGTTCCATGATTGAGCATCAATCCCGAAAAAGGACCGATCTCGAAGAATTATAGATGCATGTGATATTTATTCTTTTATCTCCTTGTATGAAATATCCCTTTTCTTTTTTTGAAAGAATCAGTGGACATAGGAACGTATAGAGTAGGTTTTAAAGGATATTGTTCAGGTCTCGCAGTGGGGCCTCGCGACGGGTTTTTTAGGTCTCGGGATGAGGACCTACTGTTCGTATGAGTATAGAGGAAGTGAAGGTCTCATTATGAGACATATGTGTCTTTGGAAAAAATGACTGGCCAGTGATAATCGTAGGTCACGATTCGGAGCATGTGTTTGCTGAGACTTCAGGTCTCAGCTTGGGGCCATGGGTGGGTTTTTGGATTTGAGGGTTAATATAAAGCCCCTTCTCAACCCATCAATTTCACTCTTCGATGGGACCTTTCTTTCTTTTCAATACGATCCCGATCAGGATCAAAAAGAGCATGATACCAAATATCATCGATATTACAAGGGCCGCTCCGAGAATTAAGATAAGGGAATCCAGTCTATCAATATCATCTTTAAGGTCCTCGTTATCGGATCCATCCATGGAATCCATCTCACTCTCCAGTGAGTTGACATCATCCTCTAGCGATGCTATCTCCGATCCTTTCATGTCAATATCATCTTCCAGGTCCTCTATCATTGCAAGGATTCCCGAGAGGTCCACTGTCTCATTGCCCTCGCCTTCGATCGCGGACAATCTATTTTTCAACGATGTAAGGTTCTCCTTGGCCATATCGAGTTCATTTGAGAGTACCTCCAGTTCATCGATGATGGAGGAGGAGTTATCCGTAACATTCATGGATCCCAACATCCCCTTTATCGATGCGATCTCATCTTCAATATGGGATATATTGCCCATTATCGATGAGAGGGATGATGACAAATCGTTGATCGCATCCGTCATGGATGCGATCTCATCCACGTAGGGATCGGTATATGTGACGGTCCTGGTCTCCATCAAATGGTTCCCTGAAGTGTCCGTTGATGTAACAATGATGGTGTTCTCCCCTGGAAACAGGGAAACATCAATTGAAAAGAAACCATCATCTTTCACCGTTGCTTTGATCCCGTTGATGTCGAGGTCCGCTCCGGGCTCCGTGATCCCGGCCACTGTTACAGCATTCACATCGACCTCGATACCGTTTTCCGGAGAGGATAACGTCAGTACCGGTGGAGTAGTATCGGGTTTGATGAACCTGTTTGACCATATGTTGGTCCTGTAACCATCGGACTGATACCACACTACCAAAGCATCGCCGGATGGATCGATGGAGACCCGGGGAACATCAACAGAACCTATGTGGGTCTCCAGGACCTCGGCCTCTCCCCATCCTTCTCCTTTGACGAATCTATTGGCAAATATGCTGGAAAATCCCCCATTATACTGTCTCCATACCGCGATCGCATTCCCCTCTGCGTCCATTTTCAGATGGTTGTTTCCCGAAGTTCCATCCAGATCATCTATTATCTCTTCCTCCCCCCATCCTTCGCTCAGGGTGTACCGGTTCGATAAGATATCGTATCTGGTTCCATCGTATTGGGACCAGGTCGCCAGTGCATTTCCGTCATTATCAATGGCCACATCTATCGGGGGCTGAACCTGTCCATCTCCCGATTCTATTGTTTTCACGGTTCCCCATCCCGATCCGGCGGTGTATCTGTTCGACATCACATTGTAAATGGACCCGTCAAATTGTCTCCATACGACCATCGCATTACCAGCATCATCAATATCTACCATTTGATTCATAGCATTTCCCGTGTCATCTGTCTCGATGAGTTCATCATCTCCCCAACCTGTAGTTGTCGAATACATGTTGGCCCGTATATTTCTCACGGGTCCCTCAAATTGATACCATACCGCGATAGCATCTCCATCGGGGAAAAGACGAACCTGTGGAGAATATGCTCCCTCATCACCGGTCTCGATGAGTTCTGCGGATCCCCAGCCGGTACCCGGTGTGTACACATTGGCATATATGCTGTTGGAGCTTCCATCGTCCTGGGCCCATACGGCAATTGCATGACCGTTATTATTAATGTCCACCTGGGGATATTGCACATCTCCGTCAATTGATTCCAGATTGGATCCCGAACCCCAACCACTACCCGGGAAATAGTTCCTTGCAACGATATCGTAACGTGTCCCATCCGAATAGCGCCATACAACGGTGGCATTTCCATGTCCGTTGACAGCAATCCTGGGAGACAGCGAGTTGAACCCTCCGGCGGTCAGGAAATCCGAATCTCCCCATCCTTTGTCCTTGATATACCTGTTCGTAACAATTTGAATGTTGGTTCCATCGTTGTGGGTCCAGACAGATATTGCGTTTCCGCTATCATCGGTTCCGATGTCTGGATAGCTTGCGGGTCCCGTATTGTCGTACTCTATCAATTCCTCCGTATCCCATCCGGAAGAGGTTTCTGCATTGACCTCTACGGGAATGATCATTTGCATGAAAAAAAATGCGATAGCGATCGCAATAAGCCTTGAACTTCTGTGCATCCTTTATTGACCCCCTATTCACACTGAACAATATCTGGATTAAAAAAAGTTGCCCTTTTCGCGTCATTTGTTCCTCTTTAACGATATATCTACAACCTGAGATCCTTTTCAAGGAAATTGTCACATCTTCAACAATACTTTTGATCAGGATGTAAATGAAGAATATACTTACGGGAAGGTCCTTCTGTGCAAAGAACGTTATTTGGAAGGTTCATTATTGCAAGTATCGTCATTTAGAGATGATACATTGCAATTATTATTGTGTGGGAAGGTCCTTTTGTGCTGGTATCGTCATGTGCAGGTCACGATGTGATGCCTCGGTTGCGGCCCTCCGGATCACCCGATCCGGAGAGAAGAGAAGCCCCCCTCCCGATATTGTGATTATCTGACCAAAGTCCCATTGCAACGCAATGGGACAATTCCTCCGGCATGCTTGTGGCCTCGCGACGGGTAATTTAGGTCTCGGGATGAGGCCCTTGTGATGTGGGGGGTGTTGAGGGGGTGGAGGTCTCGTTTTGGGGCATGAATGATTTGTGTTTTAGAGGAGGATCTGTTGGATTATATTTGATCCTGAGTAAAGTTTGAATGTGACGTTGCTTGTTACATGGTCATATGACGTTACTATGGATTCCCTTAATTATTCCGGAACGTTGATCGGGAAGGGATTTGTTTGGTGTGAAAGCGATTTGAGATCCCCTGAAAATGGTACACTGGATAAAAGAGAATGTGACGTTAACTGATCCCTAGGTAAGTTTGATACAAAAATTGATTTCATTTTTCTGCTTCTGGATCTTTGCCAATCCTTTTTTTTGGTTGACTTTCATTATTTCGTATCTGTTGATAATTCTTTCTTGATACAAGAGATTTTCCAGTTTTCTCTTCGATCTCTTTTCTTGTGTTTCTTGCGATATTGCCTCCATCTATTGCAGAAGATCTGCAATCCTCGAATCCTTCGTTATTCCTTGATATTGTAATGTCTGTAGTGGCTTTCTCCCCTATCATGGTCAGGATCAATTCCCAATCGGTCATGCTATCCCTTAAATTCTGAGAATTTCGTGTGATATTTTTGAATTCCCTGTATTCCTTTGCGGTTTTGTCAAATGTTGCTTTTGATATTTCGTTTGTCAAGATGGCAAATTCTTTCTGTTCCTCAATTCCACGATTCTTCCATTCGTCTGTAAGGTCCTGCCTTATTGCCATACCTCTCAACCTTTTATTAATCCACTCCTGTGGATAACCTTTGATCTCGTAATATTCTTTGACTCTATCCTGTGCTATCTCGGGATTCTCTATCTCGTCAATTCTTTCCTTTCCAATCTTGGCGAGCCACTGTTTGAAAGGTTCCGCTTTCTTGGATGGTATTGATTGAATTAACCTGAAAGCATTCCTTGTGTCTACGCAATCAGTATACCTCATCTTACCATCTTTAGCTGGCATTCTCAAACCGTGACAAATTGTCACGAGTTGCGGTTCCCTCTGCTTCAATTTCCGCCAATAGGCCATCTCATCCTTGCTTTCTGTTAGAATTGCTATAATATCGGTCACAGAATAGTGCCATTCGTCATTGAACCATAACCTTCGGATCTTGCGATCATTGAATACAATCAACGATCTATCTTAAACGAAGGGTCAAGGGAGTTTACTGGAACTAAATCATCAAGTGTAGGATGTTATTGAAATTATGCAAAAGGTATTTACAACAAGGAGATCATCAAGTTTTGATATGATTTGTATATACTTCAGATCGTTGTCGCGGTGTAAAGGGAATTGGTATTGATTGGAAGAAAAGGAAGGTCTCTTTGAAGGTGAGATAGATGAAATGAAATTGATATACCAGATAACGATGAATGTCGTCATATCATATCAATCTGCATCAAATATTGATCACAAACAACATTACATTCGGATAACGAATAAAGTCTGAAAACAACTTTGCTCGTTACATGGTGATGTTCCGTGTCTCGGGGTTGGGTATAAGTGATCTGTGTTCTGGGGGAGGACCTGTGGGGTGGGATTTGATCACGAGTAAAGTTTGAAAACAACTTTGCTCGTTACATGGTGATGTGACGTGTCTCGGGATCTGTTTATATATCATACAACTTTGCTCGGGATGGTTGTATGAAGGTGTGATGGAGGTGTTGAGGTTATAATATTAGGGGGTGTGGACATCAAAAAATGTGACGTAAACTGATACCGAGTAAAGTTTGATTTCGGATCTCGTCATTGGGCCACGGATGGATTAGGGTGAAAGAAATTCTATATAAAGGATGCAACAAATCCAACAATTTATATCCTCAGAGGACCATTCACATTCATCAGGCGGGTTGAGGTTGATGTTAATTTTATATCAACGCACTCAATCCTCTCTACGCAGCCTCATCCCGCCACTCCTTTTGAATAATATAAAATAAAAACCAAATTTGATAAGTCAGGATTTTTACTAAATTTTTATTATTATACCTGAAATGATTAAAATTGATGACATTACAAATGTAATTATCGATGACACCAACTCTAAATCAGTTCTAAAACAAAATAATAACGAGAACATTCCAAATAAAACAAGGGATATATCTATTGGAATTCTATTTCTGATTTTATTGTATTCTGTTATATTTTCAAAAAGGAAGGAGAAAATAAATGCAAGAAATATTAGTATAAATAATGGAATAATTTCCAGATCATTTACCAGAAACATATGAATAATTATTGCAAAGATAATCATTGATATAATCAATCTATAATATAAAATAATCCCATTTAAAGTATTGCTTTTTATCTCTTTTCTGATATAATTCTTAGTTAGATAAATTTTCTTTTCAAGGTCGTATACTTTTATCTCTTTAACTTTGTTTATAGGATCCTTCGGATCTTTTTCGTTTTTCGGTATTCTCTCTGGATGCAGTACTACATTTTTCAATCCCACACACCATTTATAATTCCATGGCAATTTTATTTCATTTCCATTTTTATCCACGGGAATATATTTTCTATTTCCTACTATGAAAAAAGGTTTAGGTTTCCCGTGATTTCTGTCCTCTATGGTTATAACTTTATCTTCATCAATAAAAGCCTTCCTGATTCTTTCCTTATCAGAAATTACAATGTCTTCGTACTTTTTACCCATTTCAATTCCCTGAAGTATCAATCTTTTTTATTGCCTGAGGATTTTTTTCAATTGTCTCTTTCTTTACCTTCATGGTCCTCTTTGGTTTGATTATGTTCAATTGTGGGTTTTTCTTAGAAAGATATTTGGTCCCTCCCTTCCCATCTAAAAAGTTTAATATCTTGATTATTTCAGATTCATCCAATTCCAGAGGTTTGAAATTATTATATGATATTTGATTCGAGGAATGGAATTCTCTGTGGTTATCATAGGCTCTTTTCGCATTTTTACTGTTTTCGTCTTGTATTATATCCTCGATCTTTCCGATATAGGAATATGCATCAGTCACAATGAAATGTTCCTGATCAGGATAATTGAAAAACGAAGTTTCCATATCCACAGCAGTTTCAATATTTCCGAGAGAAAGATGTAAAACCTGATTCAGATAAAGGTATTTCACCTCCTCTTCAGATAACTCATTTCTTCCTTTCAAATCTTTGATAATCCTTTTCTCAATCATAGATCTGGCTTTCATAATAGATGTTTTATTCTTTGAGAAATCCTCTTCCTTGATATTTTGGAGTTCTTTCTTTGTTTTGTTCCAGAAAACAATTCTTTCTCTTTCTTCCATATCATCCAGGACCTCTGCAACAAATACTTTCTTCCGATTTTTAAAAAATATAATTTTATCCAGTTGTTTTTTCAATCTTTCAGCAGATCTCCAATCTATCTTGGATGAAACCTCATAGGCTTTTCTAACATTCTCTTCTGATGGTTTCAGGGAAGCTATCTTCATGAGGTCCCTTGCAGCAGTCCTGTAGTAGAACGGACTCTGATAAGGAGAACTATGGTGATCAAGGATGATTTTTGCACGTAAAAATCTGGCTTCTATGAAATCGGGATCAATGTTCACTGCATTTTCAAGATATTGGTAAACAATATGAAATTTTACCGAATTATTATTGATCAGATTAGATTTAATTTCCGCTGATCTGTAAAATAATTCTTTATTGTTATTTTCTGATCTTCTTGCGGAATCAATTGCTTTTTCTACCAATTCTTCTGCTTCAAATAATAAATCACGATTATTGGTTATTTTAAAATTCTTATATAAAATCCAAGCAAGTCCAATTAAAGCTTTACTTTCAAAATCTAAACATAATTTACTATCATCTTTTTTAAGAGCTAATTCGAAGTAATTTTTTGCAGTTGAAATATCGTTCCATTTCATATGAAGATTAGCTATATACACGAGTTTTTCCTTTGAATTAGTATCTTTTAATAATTTTTTATAATAGTTCTCGAATCTTTTTAAGTTCTTATATTTGTTTTTAATGTCATTGTTACTATTGTTTTCCAGATTTTTTTCCAATTCATCAATTCCGATTAATAGAGCATAGATTTTCAATTTTTCTTTGTTCTTTGGTTTAAGGATCTTTTCATTTTCAAATATAAAGCTTAGTCTCTTCTTAGCTTCATCGTATTCCCCTTTTTTGATGTAGCATTCTGAAAGACCAATTCTAGCTTCCAGATTTGCAGGACCGTATTTCAAAGCCATCCTGTAATGATCTATCGCTTCAGCTAGATTCCCCTTCTTAAGGTGGCGATTTGCCTGTAATGTCTGGTTTTTGGATATTTTTAAGTGTATTTTCCTCTCTCTTTCTAACATTTCATATCTTGAAATATTTCATCAAATAAATACCTTATTAATGATCATTCCTGAAGGACGCTCAATATAGTGAATTTCCTCCTATTTGATCCAAAATCAGGTCACGATGTGGGGCCTCGGGTGGGGTATCGATCTACCAAAGAACATATTTTGCAAATATCAACAAGAACGCAGATAGTATATTCATTTTCATCCATGTCCACTGGTAATAAGGTTAAAATATGCCAGTTCATCTGATATGATGATGATAACAAGGAAAAGAAAACTCATACTTCAATTACTATCCAGTTCAGGTGAATTATCCAGATTGAGATTCGTGAAGATGATGTTTTCAATTTCGAAGGACCTGTCATCATACAACTTCGTTCCTTATCATTACGGGCCTTTCAGCTTTGAGCTTTACAGAGACCTTAATTGGTTGATAGAGAAAGATTTTATCGTTGAGGATTGTGGACTTGCTCTCACCGAAAAAGGGATGGAGATCGTTGACAGGAATATTGACCATTTCATTCTCAAGGACCTGGTCGATGAGAAACTAAAACTTACAGATAAAGAGCTCATCGATGAAATATATGATGAAAATCCCTGGTATACCATTTTCAGCAAATACAAAAAGAAGGAAATTTACAGCAGGAACGAGACGGGTATAATATCCATAGGATATGAGAAAAGAAGTGTGGACGAGTTCCTGAACGAGCTTTTAAAGGAGAAAGTACAGGTGCTACTTGATGTAAGAAAGAATCCCTTTTCCAGAAAGTTTGGTTTCTCCAAGAAGAAACTTATCGATTATTGCGGGAAACTCGGGATCGAATACCAGCATTATCCGGAATTGGGGATCGTTGGAGCTCGAAGAAAGGACCTCAACACATACGAGGACTATCAGCGTTTGTTCCGGGAATATGATAAAGGCCTCGATGAAAATATGGAGATCGTTCATGGTATCATTGATCTGGCAAAGGAGAAAAAAATTGCCATGTTCTGCTTTGAAAGGGACCCCATATATTGTCATAGAAATCTCATAGTCGAAAGGATCCGTCGGAATGATCTGGAGGTAAAGGACATATGAGCGGGTAAAAGAATTATAATCCGACCAGTAAGAAATTTCATGAACAGTTCAATAATTGGTTGATAGAGAAGAGGGACCTGCATTCCGTCCTGGGTACGCATTCCAGACATCCCACATGGATGATAATCGGTCTTTATTATCCTCCAAAGAAGATGTTCAGACCCGGGGACTGGAAATTGGATAATTTCTAACTAACAAGGTCTCGGCGTGGGGCCTCACCTGCGACCATCCGAATTACCCAATTCGGAGAGAAGAGAACCCCCACCCTCCCGAGGTTTGATGGTACGACCAAAGTCCCATTGCTTCGCAATGGAACAATTCCTTTGGAATGTTTGGGCTATCGACTTGGGTTTTTTTGGTCTCGAAGTGAGGCTCTATTGTTTGTATGGGTGTGGGAGGAGTGGAGGTCTCGTTGTGTGGCAGGGGTGTGGGGGAGGATTGGGGAGGGCCAGGATGATTGGTGAGGTCACGGGACAGGGCACCAGTGTTCTGTGTGATAAAGTCTCGACATGTGGCCTCTGATGTGTAACCATAATTTTTTCTTCTTAGTACAGACATCATCCTTTATTTCAAATAGGACCTTCTGCTGGTGAGCGAACATCTTCTTGTATTCCGCAATCTCCTGAATTGCTGGAGGCAAAAGTCCTTTCTTTATGAGGACCTCGATGAATTCCCCTTCTGCGAAGGACCTCGATAAAGAGATGTAAGGTCCCTTTACCAGGTTCGAATCGGGATCAGCTCCATCTAGCATTTTCTTCGCCTGATCTGCCATATCAGGAACTGATAGTGGAAATGCTGTGAGTTGATACCTTAGGAACTGTTTGTTGACCTCATCTGCGAAAGCAATCGGATTAATTGTCATTTCAATTCCTCTTTATTGTCTCATTGTCCTTATTAGTTCCTTATTTGGTTCCTCTTTAGTTCCTTATTATTGCTTCTTTTTCCTCATTATTTCCTAATAGGTACCTATTTAATTCCTTATTAGTTCCTTATTT
>CAYULA010000003.1:0-117473 GCA_964445525.1 uncultured Thermoplasmatales archaeon
ATGGATAGTCCATTTTAGAGTTACATTTCTATGCCATTTAGCGAGTTACATGACACCCTATCAGCCCGATTAAGATCGAATGTCATCTCAAACTGATCCGGGGTTCAAATTACCTTCGGAACTACTGGAACGACACGGTCTCATTTGCTCCAATTCCCATTTATCCTATCAAATTGGAATGTCGCTAAGGGTTGTTATATTAAGTAAACGCCCAAAACCATTTTCAATTATGGTCTACTTTTGACAATTTTTTAATTATATCTATCATGAACCTGAGACCTTTGGTTTTATAGGATACATCATTAAAATTTCCAATCAAATAGGTATCCAATCCTGGATGGTAAAACATAAACGCCCCTGTTGCACCGGCACATCCCCAGCAATTATACTTTTCTGGCATCAAAACTGGAATAGTTTTGAACTGCCAAATACCATAACCATAGTCTATACCAAAATATAATTTATTTGAATCATTCTTCATTGTCTCCAAAGTATCTTTTGAAACAATTTGACCTGCCACTAAAGCCTTCATGAATTTGAGTAAATCCTCATTGGTAGCTACAACTCCGCCACCAGAATAGTCGAGTCCAGAATAATTTTTAAGATCATTCATTATTATTCCATTAATACTGAAATGTGCAATTGGGTATGTGTATTCTTTCATGGGATCAGAATAGTGAAGCATAGATGATTTCTCCATTCCAAGCGGAACAAAAATAAAATCCTTTAATACCTCATGAAAAGGTATGCCGGTGATATTTTCAATAATCAATCCCAAAAGATGATAATTGGTATCTGTATATTTTGTCTTTTTTCCAGGTGGACAACAAGGTTTCAGATTGTTTTTACCCCAGATAACAGCTTTTCGCGGACTTATATTGAAATCCTTGTCCTCGAGAACCCTATCCAGTAGCGGCCAAAAATCATCATATAGACCTGATGTTTGTTTTAACAGATGTTTGATTTTAATACTATTTGAATAATCCTCGCCCTTGTAAATATGAAGCCCATTCAGTAATTCAGGATCCAAATAATTGCCGATGCTATCATCAAAAGATAGCTTTCCTTTTTCATATAACATACTAATTAAGGTTGATGTGAATAATTTACCAACACTGGCCATATAATTGGATTGCTGAGAATTCGCAGGCATATCGCCTGTTGAACCTTCTGCAATATTCATATGAAAATCCAACTTTTCCGAATGAATTAGCAAATAAGCATTCTTGACTTTAGAATCTTTCCGAACTTGATTTCTAAACATGTCATCAATGGATTTTTTTATTTCTTCTTTCTCCATCTGTCCACCTCTTTTTCCAAAGGGTATTTTACTTGACGGGTGCGGCTATGAGATGTTGTTCCGCATAGAAGTAGGTTTCTGGATTTGGAACAATTCGGGTCGAAGGGGGTGCAACCCACGACATAGTAACAGGAATTTACATGATCCAACCAACGGAAGCGGAGGATGTTCTTGTTGTTAGGTAATCAAGTACATACATAGAATTATTGTTCCAACTCCGGTAATCATATTCATGATCAATATTATGTTTGAAATCGGATTATTAAAATGATCCGATCTTTTTACGATTATCTTATGGACTGCAAAAGGGATCAATCCTCCGAATCCAACGATCAATCCGACTATTAATCCTATCATGCTTTGTTTTTGGATCTCGATCAGCCCATAGAACAACAATAATAGAATAGGAATATGCAATAGAAGAAATCCTGTGATCTTCCCAGGTAATTTCAATATTTCCCATTCTTTTTCATACGCTGACTCTATCTCATGTAACAATAATAAAGATGCGTTTAGAATGTAAAACACGGTAAGTAATTCCATTTATTTTCTCCTAAATCTTTCATGTGCTTTTTCACAGTTCAGGGGCAAGTATTTGAACTTGGTCCGGTTCGAAGAAGGTTTCCAGCTTAGAAAAATTTATCGTGGAAATGGGTGCAAACTCCTAGCTTAACGGTGTCGCTAATGGATGTTGGTCCGAAGGACCAATCTGGGAGAGGAGCGAGCCGAGCTCCGAACCGGTTAGCCACAAGTTAAAGGACCCGACCGAAGGGAGAGCGCAGTGTGGCGCGTATAGCAACGTAGCGAGTGCCGAGGAAAAAAGTCTATTGGGAGGTAAAGTTTGAGTTGAAAAGCACAAAGTATATTAATAAATGTAGTCATTATGTATTACAGTGATACAATGCCGACCGATGTAACAAGTATTAGATTACCAAGAAAAGATGCTATTCTGATAGACCATCTTATTGACGTTGGTGAATTTAAAAGTAAAAGCGAATTCATTAGATACGCAATAAAGAAGACCATCAATGAAATCCTTCTACAAGAGATTCAGGAAAAGATGGCTTCTGATGAAGAAATCTCGGCCGAATCAATAGATGAACTTCACAAAGAGATTAAAGAAATCAGAAAGTATCTGTGGGATCAATATGGAAAGAATCTTTCTTGATACGAACGTATACATCATTGGATTCAAATATGAAGATACAAATTCTGCTCGATTACTTAATAATATTGAGAATAAGAATCTTAATGTAACTCAATCGGATTATCTATTTGATGAAGTTTTAGAATATCACAGACGCAAATATGGAAAGGATATGGTCGGTAAAGTAAGAAAATTCTTGTTGACAATTCCAAACAATGAATATATAGACAAATATGTCTGGTCGCTATTCATTAAAGATTATGAAACGTTGGTTGGAGATAAAGATGACCTTCCTCATATTTGCTGCTATTTCGCAAATAATTGTGATTTCTTTGTTACCACAAATCGAAGATTAACTCAGCAAAAAATTGGCAAGAAAGTAAATTTTCTAAATCCAATGGAGTTCGTTGAGGTTATAGGTGTAGAATCTATCGAAACTCCTGATGGCATCTAATTAACACAAGTGATACTCAAACTTTTGGGGGGTGGAGCTGAAATGGACTCCGGGGCATTTTGGATAACGGGCGCCGGTATGCGATGTTGCGAGCGGTCAAAGGTCACGAGCAATTTGGGAGAGCGAGCGCAGCGAAGCGAACCGCATAGTGGCGTGTTATCCAACCCGAGCCGACTAACCATACCTTTTCTAACCGAAAGGCGAGAGTGTAACGAGGTGCGGAGTTGCGCATAGCAACGAAGCGAGTTGAATGGATCAGGCCTTTATGAGTGAGTGTGGAATAGAAAGATATATATCGTATTAATGTCATGTTAATATCAGACTAAGGTGTTAATATGGTTCAAGCTTTAATTAATATAGATGGTCATACTAATAGAATATTAAATATTATCAAAGCAAAATATGGATTAAAAGATAAAAGTGAAGCTATTGATATGATGGCAACGGAGTATGAAGAGTCAATACTTGAACCAGAACTTAGACCTGAGTATATTGATAAAGCAAAGAAAATAATGAAAGAAAAATCGATAAGAGTAGGTTCTGTTAAGGATTTAAGAAAAGAGCTTGGGTTATAATATGGCATACATATTGGATATTAAGCCAAGCTTGAAAAAGAAATTCATAAAATTAACAAAAAGAAATCCTAAACAAATGGAAATTATTTTAAAGAAAACTGAAGAAGTTTTATTGAATCCACATAGATATAAAAATCTAAGATCTCCTTTGGAAGAATGGAAGAGAGTCCATATCGATAAACATTTTGTCCTTTGCTTTACAATCGATGAAAAAGAAAAAATAGTTACTTTAGTTGATTATGACCATCACGATAAGATCTATCTTCATAAGTAAATCTTTCTCACTCGTGGGAGTGGTATTTTTTTAATTCTAAAGGCCTCCCATTCAATTTTGGATAACTCCTATTAAGCGAAGAATACTTTCGCAGTATCCGAGCTTAATGGAGTTATGCCGAAATTCAGAGGTCCTCTCCGAAGGAGAGGGGGAGGTCCTCCCGATTGATTTTTGAGTTGTTATCACCTGTCGGTATCTTCATCGATCTCTGATTATGGATTATTTATACCACCCCTTCCTCTGTTTTAGATCCTGCCCACGGATGCAGATGGTGATTATATGTATGTTTTGAACGGACGTGAAATTGAAGCGAGTGATGAGGAGATACTGGGTCGAATGGACGACGAGATGGTGCTCCGCGGCTTCTCCAAGGCTACGAGAGAGGCCTACTCCGGGAATGTAAGGAGGTTTCTGAGGTCCGGTATTTCTCCGAAGGACTATCTGATCAGTAATTCCCCAAAGTGGTCGAGGTCAACCGTCAGGTCCGTTTACTTCTCAATATAATTCTTTTACAAGAGGGTGTTGAAGAGGGAATTCGAGGAGGACCTTCCCCTCGTCAAGAGAAAGGGAAAATTGCCCGTGGTTTTGAATAGGGAAGAGGTCCGAAAGATGATCGATGGAACAATGAATCTGAAACACAGGACCCTGATCATGGCACTTTATTACGGCGGTCTCAGATTGAACGAGGCTAGGACTCTGAAGTGGAAGGACATTGATTTTGAACGGAAGCTGATCCATCTGAAGATAACAAAGGGAGGTAATGAGAGGGTCGTTTTTTTACACCGGGAGCTTGAAACTGCCATTCTTCAGCTTGAAGATACGCCCTCTGGAGATCTGATTTTCGTCTCGGGAAGAAGCGGGGGAAGATATTCTTCCAGGTCAATTCAGCTTATCGTGAAGGATGCATCACAGAGGGCGAAAATATCGAAAGATGTAACTCCTCATACACTTCGACATAGCTTTGCAACCCATCTACTCGAGGGAGGGATCAACATATTGACAATACAGAAATTGCTCGGACACAGGAATCTGAAGACAACAACGATCTATACTCATATCACCTCTCCTGACCATGAATTGCTTTCCAGGGTTCTTTGATTATTGATGTGTATTTTTTGGTGTTTTTCTCGGATCGTGCTTCCATCATTTGCTCATTTCCTCTCTTCCAGTTTGTAAAGCATATCAACGGCCCCAATATCCGTATTGGAAAAAGCAAACCACTTCTTGCCGAGATCCTTAAAGGAAGCTCCTCCCGCGCCCGCTTTCTATGGTCACAATTTGTGACCTTAAAGATCTGTCCATTTATATGGTCGCATTCTGAGATCTTAAAAGATTAAATTCCTCCTGAGATAATTGAAACCTGAAGTTCTCTGGGAATCTCTCGATGTTACGCTTCACCTGTTCATTCAATCTTTTAATTTCAACACCATAGCATACAGCCAGATCAGAATCCAGCATGACCTGAACCCCGCGAAGAGTGAATATCCGGCTTTGAATGTCCTCGATTATCATCACTTCATTATCGCTCATTCCAGCTTCACCTTCTCTCAAGGTTTTCAAGAATTTTTCAATTCAATCTCACTTCTTTTTTCAACTGTTTCTCGAATTCAGCCTTCAGTTTCACCATCGATCATATACACAGGAATTCCTTCATGGGGACCTTGATGGCATTCCTTCTGCGCTCCATTTTGCCGGAATTGGAAACGATGATACCAAGGTCGGCCTTGGAGGCCTTCATCGATTCGAACACCTGTCGGTACCCTTCATCCTTTCTACCCATGCCCACCTCTATCACTATTCGTCTTCCTCCCATTTCAAGGACAAGGTCGGCCTGACCCTTCCCGGATACGTGGAAAAGATCTGCTCCGGGGATTGTATCCAAACGATGTTTCAGTACTGATGCAACGGCGCATTCTGCCAGCGGACCCAGAAATCTAAGGGGATCGAACCCCGCAGTATCGATTATTGCAGATGCAAGACCCGGGGATGAGAAGTATTTCCTTGTTTCATTCCTTCCCGAGGACCTGATCGAACCAAGGCTTGGAACCTCGAAGATGAGTTGGCTTTTTACCAGTGTCTGCACAACTCGCCTGATGGAAGTTAGGCCCACGGAGTCCAGGCCACTCGATATCGAATTGTAGCTGATGTCAGGGGAGGGAGCGATCAGACTCAGTATCCTGGGGACTGCCCTCAACGTGTGGGGTTCATGCTCTCCGATCTTGGGAAGGTCCTTTTCCACGATCTTCTCAACAATATCGTACATCCTCCTCCTTCCGATCTTATCTTCCGTCGGTATCCAGGGCATTCCCCCCTCAAGCAGGTACCATTCCAACTTACCCGGATCGTATCCCCCTGTTTCTCGGATCTTCTTCACCAGTGGTCTGGAAGCATCCGGATACTTGTTGATGATCTCTTCGGGATTCTTCGTTTCAAATAGGCATGAGAAATAGGTATCAATTGTATCCTGATCGACCGATGTCCTTTGAGGCAGGATCAACTGCTCGAGAAATGAAAGTGGATGAATTCTATGAATTGTGGCTCTCCTTGCAAGGTCAGCGGACATACCCATCTGGACAGCCGATGAACCGGATACCAGAAAGATCGCATTCGGAATGGAATCCGATAGGACCTTCAACTGAAGGCTCCAATCCGGACTGTACTGGACCTCGTCTATGAATAAAAGGAACTTGCCGTCTGCCTTTGACATCAATCCTCTTATCACGGATCTTTCGTATTCGTTGACAAGGTCCGTTATTGAGTTCCCGGAGAGCAGAGCCTGGTCCATGGGCAGGTAGAGGATCTTTTCCTCCTGCCATCCTCCATTCAGCATCTCCTGCATCAACTGGAACATTATCGTGGTCTTTCCACTCCCCTGAGTCCATTGATCATTATGATACGGGGTTGGCCGATCCCATGTTCCAGGGCCTTGTTAAGTGTATTTCTTATTGAGGTAAAAGCAAGCCGTTTGGGCAAATGCCCCTTTCCGTCGATCGTATACTCTTTCATGAGAACAGGTGCCTGTGAAACGAACCTGTTGATGATCTCGTCATGCATTGGTTTATAACGATATTACAAGCATATATGCCTATTGTGTATGGATGTATAGGCCGTATATAAAAGACTTATTTATCCATGAATAAGATATGCCCGATTCATCTTTTTATGAAGGTACCCTCTCTCAATTCCTCGAAAGCCAGGTCCAGTTCTTCCTGGGTATTCATCACAATAGGTCCTCCCCACGCGATAGGTTCTCCGAGAGGGTCCCCTGCGACGAATATGAATTTTCCCTTCCCCTTGATCCGGACCTCGCCTTCTTCCGTAAGAAGTGCACAGTTTCCGGGAAGGACCTTCTCACCACTCACCTCGAAGGATCCTTCATAAACGTAGATGAAACAGGTCCTCTTCTTGGTGGAATGCTCGAATTCCCCTTCGATGTGAACATCGAAGTACTCGGTATCGACGAAGAGGTCCTCAACAGGTCCTATCCTGCTCCCGTATTCTCCGGAAATTACAATGACCTTGCCCCCGGAAACCTCCACGGGAATGAAATCCTCCTCTGTCAATCCACGATACCTCGGCTCTGTCATCTTCCTGTTCTTGGGAAGATTGACCCAGAGCTGGAATCCCATCATCTCTCCGTCGAAGGTCCTGGGCATTTCCTGGTGAATTATTCCGGAACCGGCAGTCATCCACTGGACATCTCCGGAATTGATAACACCGCTGTTTCCGATATTATCACCATGCTCCACCTCTCCCCTTATCATGTATGTCACAGTCTCGATTCCTCGATGGGGATGCCATGGAAATCCCTTGATATAATCTGAAGGATCGCTGGAACCGAAATGATCCAGAAGCAGAAATGGATCGTAATTTGGGACCTGATGGAATCCGAAGACCCTCTTCAACCTGACACCCGCGCCTTCCAACGTCGGTCTGCTCTCGATGATTGTTTTTACTGTTCTCATGATACAACCGATTTCCCCTCTTGGATTACATCAATTAAACATTTGCTGTATTTTCGATCCATTTGATCCTGGTAAATTCCCATCGAGATCAAGGAAGCTTTCGGGTCTTTTTCTTTCTTCTCTCCAGCTTTTTTACCATCAGGGACATTCTCGGATTCTTGCTGAACTCCTCTTCGTGCTTTTCGATGAAATCCCAGAACAGATCGTCCCATTTCTGACACCAATCCCCCTTCCCGAAATCACTCATCTTCAAGATGTAATTTGAAGAGCTTATGTAAGGCTTGGTGGACATCAAACCCCCATCTGCATACTGACTCATTCCATACACATTCGGAACCATCACCCAGTCGTAGGCATCTATGAACATTTCCATGAACCACCGGTAGATGTCATCGGGATCGTATTCATTCAAGAGCATGTAATTTCCAAGAACCATCAGTCTCTCTATATGGTGGGCATAGGCATTTCTGGATACCTTTTCAACCACATTATCGATGGGATTTACCCCGGTGGAAGCATTGTAGAATGAGTCAGGTAATTTCTTCGAGTGGCCAAAATGATTGTTGGTTCTCTGGAATTTTCCCTCCTTCGTATATATCTTCAATATGAATTCTCTCCAGCCCAGAACCTGTCTGATAAAACCCTCTTTGGAATTCAGCGGCGCATCCGAATCCTCCACAGCTTTTAGGACCTCATCTGGAGTCAGAAGTCCGATATTCAAGGAGGAGGAAAGGAGCGAATGATAGATGAAATCATGTTCTTTTGAAATGGCATCCTGATAATCACCGAAAAGCTCCAGTCTTTCGCTGACAAACTGATCGAGAAGCTTTCGTGCCTCCTCGTGGGTTACGGGATAGAAGAAATCTTCAGCTTCCCCTGGATTATCCGGGAAATTATCATTCACATAGTCAATCGCCTCGTCAATGTATGTGTTGCCGAATCTCATCACATCCGGAGGCTCGTGATTTCTGGGGAGCTTCTTTCTGTTTTCCGCGTCAAAGCTCATTTTTCCTCCCATGGGCCCGATTGCATCCATCAATATCCCGGTATCCTCTCTCTGTTTTCTGTAAAAGGATGCCATGAGGTACCTTTTTCCTTTTTTCAATTCTCCACCGATAAATGATGGGGATTCCTTGAACGAAACCCCCTCAGGTAACTCCGACTCCAATTTGAAATCGTAAGGCCTCACCATGGAGATACTCTTCCCCTTCAAAAATGATCTCCAATCTTTTTCATATTCGATGTAATTAACATCCGATCCTCCTCTTTCAAGGAGGTCCTGATAAGCTTTCATCGAGGCCCTGTGAAGCACCAGTTTCTTCTTGTGGAAGTTGAAATCGGTAAAGTACCTTGCTTCCTCTGACAGGAAAATGTCCCCATCCCCTTCAATGCATGGATGTTCAGTGAAAAGGTGGGTGGGAAGGATCAAGACAGCATCTTTCATGGTATTCCATCGGGATATTCTCTATTTAATAGATTTCAGGAAGCGGCTCCCCTATCAAGGGACCTGAAATAATAATAGCTCAAAACAAATGAAAAGATCAAAACAACCGAATAGATTCCAATCATGGGGTAATTCACCTCCATATCATAAAGGGGAGCTATGCTCTCCCCGATCACGACGGAAAGTATGAGGGTTATTATCTTCACCAACGCTATCCCCATCAGAACCCTCCCCAGGCAAATCCTCTTCAGAAGCATGATGGCCGTTATGACAAAGAAAGGCATCACGACGCAGAGGTCCATGATGAAAACCGGATATGCTTCGGGTCTTTCGTTTTCGATGGAGGTTGCAATGATCATCATGAACCATAGAATGTTGAAAACCAAAGCGATTATCAAAAGAAACCAGGCGGTTGTCTTTTCAAGGGCCCTGGGGAGCTTGATTTTCAACAATTCTTTTTCGGAAAATGGTACCAACCCCAAGATAATAGAGAAGATACTCAGCCCAAGTATTATCAGGTAAATAGGATATATGATTGTATAGGTCCCTCCGATTGCCAGAAGTCCGTATCCGTAGAGAAAATATCCGATTAGCGCGAGGGAAGTGACCTTCTTTTTCAGGTCCGGTTTCCTCTTGATCATCACCGCGGATAGAACGAATAATCCGATGGAAGCGGCAACAGACATAAGGTCCTGGGAATAGGTTCCGGCATGGAGATCTTCTGGAAAGTAACCGGCTTTTTCCGCATTCTCGTAGATTGAATCAATGAACAATCCTGATCCTGCTGCAATCAGGGCAAGTAAAGATATCATCAATCCCATGTATAAGGTCGGTCCAAATGATCGATTGAATGCCATCCAGGATATCCAAATACTGGGTCATTGAAAAGGATTTCGTTTTGAGATAAATTTCAGATCCCAGGGCTCCACTTCATCTTCATATACAGATTTCCCTTTTCCAGTTCATCGAGCATCCGGTTCAATCTCTTTTTCTTTGTTTCCTCTCTTTTGGCCCTGTTAATCCATCCGATATAATCATTCCGCTGATAGGCCGGTCTGGCCTTGTATTTCTCCATGAGTCCCCTTCTTTCCAGACCTTCTTTCACGAAATCGGGCATTGGATGGATGGGTCTTTTCAAATTGGAAAAGTCCTCATTCTGTTTATTCATCAGGAGTAAATGTATCATTAAAGATTTACATATTTTGAGATTGTTACGTATCTCCCATGGAGGCAGTCGTATACCTGCTACTCCTGCTCATCTGCTCGATCTTCTTCGGAAAGCTGGCAGAGAGATGGGGACAGCCAACAATTGTAGGCAATATAATCGGCGGTCTCTTCGCAGGTCCTTTTCTAATCTTCATATTCGATTCGATAGGATCCTTATCCGGACTTGGACACCTTGAAGATGTCTCCGGATCCCTCAGACCCGAGCTTGTTGAAATGGAGATCTTCTTCCTCATGGATCTGGCGATCATCATGCTGATGTTCGCATCGGGAATGGAGACCAGGATCAAGGATTTCATAGCATCTTTCAAAACAGGCATCCTCACAGCTTCCCTCGGAGTTGTGGTCCCATTTGGCCTGGGATTCGCTGGAACCTATCTCTACATCGGAGATCTTTTAACCTCATTCTATGTTGGCGCCGCCCTATCCATCACCGCGGTTGCATTATCCATTGCAACCCTGATCCAGATGGACGGGGTGAGGACCCGTTTCGGGATGACCATAATAAATGCGGCGATTGTGGATGATATCATAGGTATTCTCATCCTATCCGTTCTACTGTCATTTTCCGTGAGCGGCCGTCTTCCTTCTGCTGTGAGCATCGGGGGTACTGTACTCCTTTCAGTCCTTTTCGTCGTTTTGGCATTGTTCCTTATTCCCAAGTTGCTGAAGATAATGTACACCTATCTCAAGGATCTCAGGATAACCGAAAAGGTGGGCATAGGGATCCTCATGGCAGGGATATTTGCCGTGATCGCCCATATTATGGGCCTTCATCTGATGATAGGTGCTTTTCTGGGCGGTATGGCAATAAAGGATTCCCTCAACAGAAGGACCCAGCAGTCGATAGAGAGGTGGGCCTTCGGTTTCTTCGCCCCGGTCTTTTTTGCATGGGTAGGATTTTCTGTAACCTTTTCCGGTCTCGCATTATCCCCCTTGGTCCCTCTTCTGATAATACTGGGTTTTTCGGGAAAGATTATCGGAGCAGGTCTCGGCGCGAAGATATCCGGTCTCACCATTCCCGAATCAATACTGGTCGGGGTGGGTATGAATGGAAAAGCAGCCGTTGAGCTGATCCTGGCTTCCGTGGCCCTACAGGCGGGAATAATCGAGAGGGACCTCTATTCCGCGGTTGTGATAATGGCTGCCTTCATGGCACTCACAACTCCCATGCTGCTCAAGTTCCTCTACGGAAAATTCGAGAAGAAAGGCTGGATAATGGAATGATTCCAAATAGATCATGTTATCGAAGGTTTTATACGCAAGTTTTCGATACCACCGCCCCATATGTTCAATTTCATCTATCTGCTGCTTCTGCTTATCGCAGCATTGTTCTTCGGTAAGCTTGCAGAGAGATTGAAATTGCCCACCATCGTGGGAAACATTTTCGGTGGCTTGATGTTCGGCCCATTCTTCATTGTCATTTTGAAGACCATGGAACATTCTTTTTCACTATCCGAACTTGACGGGGTGGTTGAGAATTTAGAACCGGAGAGCGTTGAAAGTGAGATCACTTTCCTTATGGATTTTGCAATAGTCATGCTGATGTTTTCATCGGGTATGGAAACCAGAATCAAGGATTTTCTTGCTTCTTTCAAGACAGGTATACTTACCGCTTCTCTGGGGGTAATCGTTCCATTCTCACTTGGTTTCATCGGAGCCTGGTTCTACCTTGGTGACTATATCGTAGCCCTTTACATAGGCGGTGCATTGTCGATCACTGCCGTTGCCCTCTCGATTTCGACCCTGATACAGATAGATGGTATCAGAACAAGATTCGGTATGACCATCATCAACGCTGCAATTGTTGATGACATCATAGGTATCGTTGTTCTGTCCATACTTCTTTCCATTTCCTCCACCGGTCATTTACCAAGTATGGCCATGCTTGGTTTGACAATAGGGCTGGCAGTTGGATTTGTCATTGTTGCGATCTTTCTGATGCCAAAGCTGCTCAAAAAGACTTACAATATAATCAAGGACATGAGGGCAACAGAGGGAATCGGATTCACCATCCTTATGGCGGGCATGTTCGCATTGATGGCCCATCTGATGGGCCTCCACCTGATGATAGGTGCTTTTCTTGGTGGTATGGCAATCAGAGAGTCCCTGAACAGGAGGACCCGTGAATCCCTTGGAAGATGGTCTTACGGCTTCTTTGCCCCGGTATTTTTTGCATGGGTGGGTTATTCCATGACCTTCTCCGGGGCTGCATTGTCGCTTTTTGTTCCGCTCATTGTGGTTCTGGGATTCATTGGAAAGGTATTCGGTTCCGGGTTGGGGGCAAAGATATCCGGTTTGAACTGGGCGGAATCTTTTCTGGTGGGGCTCGGAATGAATGGTAGAGCAGCTGTAGACCTCATCCTTGCAAGTGTTGCTCTTCAATCCGGTATAATCGGGAGGGACCTCTATTCCGCAGTGGTACTGAACGCGATAATAATGGCTCTCCTGACACCTATACTCTTGAAGATATTTTCAAATAAATTCAGAGAGAAGGGGTGGGTCAAATGGGACGGTGCTTTCTGAAGGATTTGAAATGAAAGGTCAATTTTTACCAGGAATTCCCTCTCACTTATTCCCGGATTTTTTTGAATCGCCTGTTGATTCAAGAGCCTTCTTTTCATGCTCGTCAAGGATCCGGGACCACCTGAGGACCTTCTTGAACTGGATTATCAAGGATTTCATGGTGAGTTCCCCGATCAGCTTCCCCTTGGACACAACAGGAAGCCTCTTGAGATGATGCCTTTTCATCTTGGTCAGAGCAGCCCCTATTGTCTGTTTGGGGGCGACGGTGATCAGGTCCGTTGTCATCATATCGTCCACTGTCTCGATCCCGCCAAATAGAAGTGATTTGAAATGATGCCCGGAGATGGTGAACTGGTAGGGATCTATCTTTCTGGGAGCGATCACATCCACGATATCCCTCTCGGTTATCAGACCCCTCAACTTCATGGATTTGAGACTCTCCACGACCCAGATATGTTTCCTGGAGCTCAATATGCCGATCACCTCTTCTATGGAGGTTTCCGGGGTAACGAAGCACATATCCCACATCTTCGATTTCATAATGGTGGCAACATCGATCTGATGAAATTGTTTTAACAGCTTCGATATGTCGGTGCCTTCCGAAGGTCTGGGTTTTACATATTTGACCATCTTGCTCCCCTAGGGAGGATATCCTGTCCCCGGAACATAGAGAGAGTACTTCAAGATAAACCTTACCCGGACTGTGCCTCTGCTTCCCAGTAACTGTAATAAATCGGGACCCTATTGACCCGTTGTCCGATAAAACCATACGAGGTATGTCCATGACAAAGGATCCTACTGCTTTCATGAAAGAAGAATACGAAGATCTGGTGGAGAAAGGTTTCAACTGGCAGCTGAGAGAGCTCCAGGGGCCTTCAACTCCGAGGTGCAAGGTCGATGGCAAGGAGCTGATAATGCTCTGTTCCAACAACTACCTCAATCTCTCGAATCACCCCAAGCTCATACAGGCTTCTATAGATGCAGCCAAGTCACATGGTGCCGGATCGGGTTCCGTGAGGGCTATAGCGGGCTCCATGGACCTCCACTTCGAACTGGAGGAGGCCATTGCCAGGTTCAAGAAAACCGAATCGGCCCTCTACTACCAGACCGGTTTTGCAACCAACGCGGGTCTCATTCCTATGCTGGCACCATCAAAGGAGGATCTGATAATCTCCGATGAGCTGAATCATGGCTCAATAATCGACGGTGTGAGGCTCTCAAAGGCCAAGAGGGCGGTATATGCTCACAACGACATGGGAGAACTCGAGAAGGTCCTCCAGGATGCTGAAAAGGATGAACCAAGGCGGGTCCTCATCATAACAGACGGAGTATTTTCCATGGACGGGGACATCGCTCCTGCAAAAGATATTGTGAACCTGGCCCAGGAATACGGAGCCCTGACATATGTGGATGACTGCCACGGAGAGGGAGTCATCGGAAAGGAAGGCAGGGGAATAGGAGCCCACTTCGGAATCGAGGGAAAGATAGACGTTGAGATGGGAACCTTCTCCAAGGCTCTTGGCGTGGTGGGAGGAATGATTGCAGGTTCCCAGGACCTGGTCAACTTCGCATACAACAAATCCAGAACCTGGCTGCTTTCCGGGTCCTGCCCTCCGGCCACAGCAGCTGCCTGCAAGGCATCCATAGAGGTCCTCGAGACGGAACCCCAGCACGTGGATACCCTCTGGGAAAATATCAGATATTTCAAGAAAGCCCTCGACGATCTGGGATTCGATACCGGACACAGCGAAACCGCAATTACGCCCGTGATGTGCGGGGAGTCCCACAAGGCCAAACAGCTCTCACAGGAACTTTACACTCTGGGAGTCTTTGCGCTTCCGATAGTATTCCCCATGGTCGCCAGGGACAAGGCCAGGATAAGGACCATGATGAATGCCGGCCTCACAAAGGAGATGCTTGATGAGGCGATCAATGCTTTCGAAGTGGGCGGAAAGAAAGCCGGAATCATCTGAATCTGATGATAAATAATGGACGAGGGAGGTCCCCCCCTCCCTCGATCCTAAATTTTTTCAAAGCTTCCTATGAAGAAAGGATAACCCAGAACTGGTCCTCCCCTGAAGCTCTCTATTTCTTCAATCTCCTTCATGGATCTGATGGAGGCCTCGGTCCTCCTGTTGAGATTGCATCCGGAAGGAGCATGCCATACCGGAGATATCAGATTGAATACGAATGCCTGGGGAGCGATTTTCGGAAGCTGATGCTCGATGAAAACGAATCTTCCTCCAAGTTTTAGGACCCTTATACCCTCTCTTATTACCGATTCAGGATCCTCAACCGTGCATAAGATCAGGGTGGATACGACGGAGTCGAATTTGCCATCCTCGAACGGGAGCTTCTCGCCGTATCCTATGTGGGTGTTGAGACATCTGCCATTTTCACCGCCGTAGCCCCATCCTTCGGCTTTTCTTGTCAGATAGGATATGTTCTCGTGATTGGGATCGACAACGGTTACGCATCCGACCTCATCGGGATAATATCTCAGGTTTGTACCGGTTCCCGAACCTATGTCGAGGACCTCTCCCTCGAGGGGCGAGAGCATCCTCTTCCTCCATTTTGCAAACCAGACCAGCTCCATGGGGGCGAGGAACCTGTCGTAGGCTTTGGGATTGGAGTCCGTGATGTAATCGGTACCATTGCCTGCCATATGGATTTCAAAAACGGTATCCGGGATTAATAAATTATACCCGAGATGTGAGCCGATATTTCAATTGATCAATCCGAGAACTTGGCTCCGCAACCCGGACAGTACTTAAAAGATCTCTCGGAGGGAGTCTTGCAGACCGGGCAGTAGGACTTTTTCTTCTTTTTCTCATCTGCCTGGAGCCTCTTTTTTACCTCGGCTGCTATGACGCTCTCTTCTATCTTTCCGGGGAACTTGTAAAAGAGGAGTCCGAGAACAATGAGGAAATAGAATACCATGCCCACCGATATTATGACCCATCTGATACCGGGATCTGTCAGCTCCTCGGTTAGTATGTCCATGAAATAGGTGTAAAGGGCAATTATTATCAGATCCAGCCAGAGCAATATCAGAAGCAGTGTGACGGCTATCCCGGTCTTTCTGGCCTTGGAGAAAAGCGATGCAAGGGTTACAACGAACCCGAATGCCAGGGCGGCTCCGATCATACCGAAAATCCACATCTTTATGGCATTGCTGTAATCTGCGGTCTCTGTCACATCCTCCAGGTTCAGGTTCTTCAGAGTCAAAAACAGAGTTCCGAATAGGATAAACAGTGCGAAATGATACATCAATACCCCAGGTTTGTTCAGCAAAGCCATGTGACCCACCCTTTCTAAGGATAAGACTCTTCTTTTTAAATCTTATTGGCGATCCGTCTAATCCTTATCGTGGTATTTTAAAAATTCCTTGATCAGTGCATCTATTATTGCCGGAATCCTCAACTTAATCCTTTCCATCAAGTCGTTTCCATGATTTATCAGGGCCGGAACAATAGATTCCAGATCCTCTCTCGGAAGGATATGGAGGGGGACTTCCATCCTCTCGGTTCCCAGAAATTCCACCACAACACCCCAATCTGGCACCTCTCCTGACGGTAGCGTTTTCATTGATCTGATCGTGGAAAATTTCAAACCGCTCCCGTGGGCCAGGTTTCTCAACCTTGAAGCGGTCTCGATGTTCCTGCACCTGATATGGACCAGTAGGGGTTGAACCAGAAAATGGACCTGGCCGGTTCCGTCCCACCTTCCAAGCGCTTCCATGACCTCTCCGCTTTCTATCTTGCGGTGCCATTTCCCCAGAACATTGGAATTGAGCTTGTCCCCCGGATTCGGGACCTGTATCAACTGGAACCGGCCGGAACAGGAGGAAGTCGTCACCGCATCCTCGAGCCTGTTGATGGCTTCGAGAAGCGGGACGACCTCCCTGTCGACGAGGCCCTTGTCGAGGGCATCGTCAAGTTTCGAGATGGTTGCTTCTTTCACATCACCCAATCATATTACTCCTTGGGAAGCTCTGGTGATTCCTCTTCTTCGGATTTCTTCTTTGCCATCATGAAGTAGGCAACGAGTACTATCACGATTATGAGGATCACTAAAACTACGAGGATTATCAGCCATGTCGAATCGGCATCATCCTCTTCCTCTTCGCCGGCCCCTTCCACTTCGAGGGAAAGGGTGTAGGTTTCCATGGAGTTGCCCGCGAGGTCCTGCAGTCCTGCAATTGTAATGGTTGCAGTGCCAGTCTTCATCTCCTCTGTCAGGGTAATCATGACCTTGGTGCCATCCTCCGAGAGGGAGAATGTAGCGTTCTGGGCCTCATCATCAACAGTTACCTTGATCTCACCGGCTGTAACCGCCGAGTCGAAGGAATCCAGGGTTACAGGTTCCGAGAGCAATATTTCAACGCTATCATTGTGGAGGACCGTGGATCCATCGCTGAGAGTGATTCCGCCCGAGGTAGCTCCGCTACCCGAGGGTGCCGAAGTATCCGGTGTGATGGTAACTGCCACCGTTTTTGTAACCGTTCCTCCTATGTGGTTGAGAGTAATTGTAACATCACCCGTTATCTCCTCGTTTGTGTGGCCGGCGGCCACTTCAAGTCTGAGATCTCCCTTGATGAAGACGGTCTGGGGATAGATGGAGATCTCGGCTCCGTCAAGAGTGGATGCTTCCAGGGACATGTAGGAATCCCCATCAACCTGAAGATCCACGGTTTCGGTCTCACCCGAATCAACTGTCAATGTCCCTTCTCCGGTGAGAGTGGGAACCACGGGCTCTCTCTCGACCTTTGGATATACTATTGTTAGATTGTTGGAATATCCGACAATTCCGATCTCATTCCCTTCCTTTTCATATATAAGGTCACCCACTCTTATCTCGTGGCCCCTGGCCACATCCGTGAAAAGTGTTTTTGTGGTCTTTCCGGTTCCGAAAGGATCCGATATCTGTGTAAGCTTCCTGGAGTATCCGTATGCGTAGAGCTCCTGTCCGGGTATGTCGGGATCGACATCACCGGTCCAGACACCTCTGTTTTTGGCCGTGTCCTGGAAGACAACCGTATCAACCCACTGCGATCCGTCCCATTTGAGGCCGACGACATCTCCGGTGGGAACATCGCATCCGAGGTAGATCTCCAGTCCTGGATCGGGATCAACGTTACCCACCGCTACCCTTGCTATCGGGGTCTTGTCGTAGATGGTTTCCACGGTCCAGTCTCCAACGTTTCCGTAGACAATGGTGGCGTTTCCTGATTTGGAAACACATACGACCTCGTTTCCGACATGGGTGTCGATGAGGTCTGCAATGACTGCTTTCCTTACGTTGTGTGAATCCTTGTAGAGAAAATCAGTCTTGTATTCGGTTCCGTCCCACCAGCCTACAAGGGCCGTGTAATTGAAGGTTGTGAAGACCATCTCCACTCCCGGTATTGTCGGATCAAGGTCTCCCACCGCACATCCGTGTATTAGTTTATCATCGGTGTATGCTCTCTCGTCCACCCAGGAGCCTCCCTCCTTGTAGAGAACGGTAGCGATACCGTCTCCGGGATTCTCGTCCTCGGTTCCGGATGACAGTCCTACAACCAGTATCTCGTTACCGGTCTTGTCGGGTCTGATATCGCCAATGGCGGGTGTCAACTGCTGTCCGGGTGACTGCCAGATCTTTTCATTGACCCACTGGTCATCTTCCAGGTAATTGACGTATACTCCTCCGTCCCTGGATGTGATCACGGTCTCGAATCCGTCCTTGTCCTCATATACCTCTCCGATTGCGAGTCCGTCAACTGCAGCTGTTCCCATGAACGGCTGATCATAAACCCATTCCGAGGGGTATACCAGTGTCATGTTGTTCGAATAACCCACCAGTGCGATCTCGTTTCCGGGTATCTCCGGCGTGAAATCCCCAACCCTTATCTCGTGACCCCTTGCCGTGTCAAGGAAGAGGTCCTTGTAGTTCCAGCCTCCTGCGAAGCTTCCAGTAATCTGGACGAGCCTCCTTGAATATCCAAATGAATAGAGTTCACTCCCCGGTTCATTTGGATCGACATCCCCGGTCCAGACACCTCTGTTCTTGCCGGTGTCGGTGAAAACAGTTCTCTCCACCCACTGCGATCCGTCCCATTTAATACCGATGATTCCTCCTGTGGGGACGTCTAGGCCCATGTAGATCTCCAGCCCCGCGTCAGGGTCAACATCTCCGACAGCGACCCTTGCGAGCGGCTGTCCCTCGTATACCCTCTCCCAGGTCCAGTTTCCGGCGGTTCCCCAGGCAACAGTGCAGTTTCCCGACTTGGAAACGGCAACGACCTCGTTGCCGTCATGGGCATCGGTGAGGTCTGCGATAACGGCCTTCCTCACGTTGTGGCTGTCATCGAATATGAACGAGCTGTTCCAGTGATCGTCATCCCACCATACCATCAATGCGGTGTAGTTGAATGTTGTAACCACTGCTTCCACGCCGGGGTGGTTGGGATCCAGGTCTCCGATGGCACAGCCGTGAATCAATTTTTCATCGGTGTATGCCCTCTCGTCCACCCAGGAGCCTCCCTCGCGGTAGAGGACCGTTGCGATTCCGTCTCCGGGATTTTCATCCTCTGTTCCCGAAGATAGTCCGACAACCATTACCTCGTTCCCGGTCTTGTCCGGTCTCAGATCTCCGATCGCGGGAGTCAACTGCTGTCCGGGTGACTGCCAAATCTTTTCCTTCACCCATTGATCGTTATCGTAATAGATGAGGTAGACTCCGCCGTCCCTTGATGTGATGACGGATTCGCTTCCTGCCTTGTCGGTGTATACTTCTCCGACTGCGATGCCATCGATCGCGTCGGTTCCGATGAAGGGATACTGATGATCCCATATGGTCTGTCCCATTGTCGATCCGGTGGGTTCGCCTCTGACCTCGTCTTCCGTCTGGAAAACCGCCCAGACTGTCAGGGTCAAAGCGACCGCTATTAAAACAGCTATTCCTTTCTTGAACATGATAGAACCTCCATTGATGTTTGTCAGCTATCGTGTATATCCCGAGAAAATGAGGATATAAGTATTTCGGTTCGAATTGGGAACAAACAACTCTATGAACCATACATGTTAAAAAAATATCAGGGGGAGTTGATCACTCCCCCATTCGTGTCAATTCACTCTTCCCACTCGCCCGTATCGCTTTTCCTTCTGAGAAGCAGGAAGAAGATTATGAGGATCACGAGGACGACCACGGCTATGATGATTATCAGCATGACATTGGTTCCCTCATCCTCCTCGTCATCGATCTTCTCCATTTCCGGGACCGAGGCCCCTTCCCATTCGACGGTCTCGTAACCCGCCTTCTCCGCCTTGAAGCTCGCTCCGGCAGGGAAGCTCTCGCCGTCATAATCTTCGAAGGTGGCCGTTCCGGTTGTATCCGTGGTTGCGGAATACACGTTCCCATCCAAGGTGACCGTGACCACCACGGCCGAGATCGGGTTGCCGTCAGCATCCTTTATTACCACGCTTGGATGCGAGGTGGCCGGTGGCTCATATTCGTAGTAGGTGAGGTCGTAGTCCTTGACGACGCCGTCACCCGAATCCAGCGAGAAGGTATCGAACTCCTCCTCGAGGTATCCGCTCTTTACATTGACCTCGCCTTCGTCAGCAGCAGGAGGGGCCACGGTGATCGTATACGGGCCGAAAGACATGTCAACCACGAGATAATGGCCCGTTGCATTGGTGGTGAGATTTCTGTAGCTGCCTTGTGAATCCACTATGGAAACGGTTGCCCCGTCGACCGGTTCCCCGTCTTTGGGTCCTCCGGAGTATGTTATCCTGCCCGAGATCGGTCCGCTTGTGGGTGCGGGTGGAACGTATTCGTAGTATTCCACCTCGATATCCATTACCATCTCACCGGTGTGGTTGAAAGGAGCGGAGACGTATACAAGGTAGCCGGATTGTTCTCCATCCAGGGTAACGTAATCCTCCGGAATCACCCGGATGGTGTAATTCGTTCCGAACCCCACGTTATCGAAATGATACATTCCGGTCTCGTTTACCGTGTAATTCCCGATCTCTATCATTGATTCGTTCAGAAGGTATACGGTGGCATTGGTGGCGTTCATTCCGTCCATGGGTCCTCCGGAATATGTTACGATTCCGTGGATATCATCCTCCGTGTAGGCATAGTATCCGAGCATGACATCCTTCTCGGTCAGTCCGTCATGATAGAAATACCAGGACCATTCCAGGTATCCGGATTCGGTTCCCATGTCCTCAACAACGTCAACCGGGACGACATCGAGTGTAAAGTTACCGCCGAAGGCCACATCCTCGAACAGATATTTTCCATCCTCCCCTACGATCACCTGGTCGATCTCGACCATTGTTTCATTGTAGAGGGTGATTGTTGCATTGGTGGCGTTCATTCCGTCCATGGGCCCTCCCTCGTAGGTGACCATGCCGAATATATCGTCATCCTCGTAGCTGTAGTATGACACAGAGATATTCCTCATCATGTCGTCCGTGTGATCGAACATCCATGACCATACAAGATATCCGGAAGCTGTTCCGCCTTCCTCCACATATGAGGGCGGATACACGGTCATTGTGTAATCATCGCCGAAGAGGACCTCCCGGAGCCTGTACATGCCCGTTGCATTTGCGGTCATGTTTGCTATCTCCACACCGGTCCCGTTTCTGATCACAACAATAGCTCCGACCGCGGGATTGCCATCCTCCGGTCCTCCCTGATAGAGGACCTTGCCCTCGATGGTTCCGTTCACCGGCGGCTGTGTGGTATTGCTTGCAACAAGGCCGTCTGAAGTCAGGTTGTCATCGTCAACGGCTATCACCTTGAAGCTGTATGGGGTGTCAGGTGTTAGCCCCATGTAGGGGAAGGTACCGGCAATTGTGGTGTTGAAGTCCCATTCCATTCCGGTTCCTGAATCCACCCATACCTGGTAATGGTCGATATCCGCAGCTGGCGAGGGTTCGAAGCTGAGATCGATTCTCTCGTGGGATACGGTGGCCGCCTGAACGTTTTGTGCTTCCTCGGGTTCCATGAAATCCTGGAGCTGTATCTGCAGGTCGTCCGATGTATTGGCATCCACATTTCCCATTCCTCTGGAAACCGGGATGTCGCCTCCGTTGTAAAATACCGTAACGGTATTCTCTCCGTAATCGGGAGTATTGGTTCCCTCGAAAACCTTGGTAAGGAATGGTATCCAATCCGTTTCTCCCAAAGAATCCGTGGCGGGATCAGTTCCTCCCCACCAGCTGGTCTCGTACACGATTCCGTCGTATTCGTTTGAGACCCGGATATGGACATCCTCAACAGCCTGTCCGATCTCGTCGGTTACCTCGATCATCCTTTCAAAGACAACCTTGACGGTTCCGTCCGGTCCGACGCTAACATCGTTGTCCGGTACTATGAAGTCCAGGGTCTCCACGAAACCGGTCCCCATCTCGATCAGATCGTTGGAATAGACAGGTGTCATCAGACCCGCCAGGTATCCGTCGATATATCCGTTGGAATAAAGGATCGATGAAGAGGTCCCTTTTGCCGAGAGCATGGCCAGGGATGCCGCAATATATGGGCAGTCACCGTAACAGGCTATTACATCGGCGGAATCCCCGTCAGTTTCCAGTTCCGACAGGAATGTTCCCACATTGGTCGATTCGTCTATCTTCAAGGCGGGATTGTTGTCTCCTTCCGCATGGATCTTGGTCATTTTTAATAAATCGAAATCTCCCTCGACCATGATCATCTCCGATTCCTCCACGAAGATGGATCCGCTGCTTCCCCCTGTTGACCAGAAAACACAGGCGGTAAATGTCACATTGTCGGATTGGAAAACCCTTGCCGCCTGGTCGTCGTGTGTGAAATTGATGTACTTGATGGTTACGTTTGTTACCCCGTTTACATAGAGATCGGGGCCAGACAGGGTGCTGGTGACCTTGACACCCGTGGATGTCATGTTGCCGATAATTATGATATTGCTCTGTGTAACGGAAAGCTGAGATTCGTCGTATGTTCCATCGTAAATTACTATTGTATCTCCGTCCCCGGAATCATCCAGAGCATCCTGTATTGTTGAATAGGTCGAATTTCCTCCCCCGACATATCTCGTTGTCGGAGCCATCGGAGCCTCGGCTCCTCCGTCCTCTGCGACCAATAGAAAGCCTCCCGCAATCGAAACGAGAAGCATCGCTATGATCGTCAATTTGCCGTATTTCATATCTTTTCTACCTCCTTCCTAACACTCTCTAATAGTCGGGTAAATTGGTCCTATCGGTGATCCCATCCCTTTCAGGCCGACTTTCTGTCCTACCCGAAGTTGCCATGATTTTTAATTATATAAAAGGTTATGCTATGTAATCACCAATTTATCCCGTGCAAATGGCAATGTTTGTCATTTATTCTTCATGAACTGGACCCTTTCTCCTGGTAAGCATCAGGATGGTTCCGAATATCAAGATGACAACTATCATGCCGATAAGGATCCAGATCAGGAGAAGGTCGTCGGACCTCCCTTCCTCCTCATCCATCTTGGGTATTCCGTCTCCCTGATCCCATTCTATGGTATCATAACCGTCAAGTTCCGCTTTGAATGAGGTTCCCCCGGGAAAATCCAGACCGTCGAGTTCCGTGAATTCCGCCACGCCGTTGTCATCCGTGAAAGCGGTATAGGTATTCCCATCTATTTTCGCGGTAACTTTCACACCCTCAAGGGGATCGTTGTCCGAATCGATTATTGCCACCTTGGGATGCTTGTCCACCGGTGGTATGTAATCGTAATATTTCAGCGATATGTTGTAGGTCGAATCACCGGTGTGATTGAAAGCGGAGCCGTCCCAGAATAGATATCCCGTCTTCTCATTATTGATTCCCAGGACATCCCGGGAAGGTGTGGCCTTAAGCTCGTAACCTTCTCCGATGGTGATGTTTTCGAATTTGAAGTTGCCATTTTCATCGGAGATTCTCTCCCCCACCAGGTCCCCGGTTATGTTGTAGAGTTCTATCGTTGCATTTGGAGCTCCCTCCCCGTCGCCAGGTCCTCCGCTGTAGGTTACCGTTCCCGAGACAGGTCCTTCCGCAGGAGGAGAATATTCGTAATAAGAGACAGTCAAATTGATCCGGGTGTCGGGATAGTCATCCATTTTTTGAAAACTGCCCATTGGGTATGTTACCGGATCGACATCATCATCCCAGTGATGAAGTACGGATCCCATACCGTATGTGTATCCGCTTGTTTCTCCTCCTTCCTCCGCATGATCCGCTGGAAATACCCAAATCGAGTAATGTGAGGAAAATTCCACTCCGTCAAAGGAGAATGTTCCGTTTTCATCTATACTGATATTTCTCACTGCCAGATCTTTCGAAAAAGTGGTATTGATTCTTGTATCCCAGAGATAGGCCGTCCCATTGGTAAGGTTTGAACCGCCCAGAGGTCCTCCTTCGTAGGCGGCCTTTCCGAATATCGTGCCATTGGTGAACCGGATATCACGAAATACCACAATGATCTCATCCTTGTTCGAAAGGTCGATTTCGGCAATCCTGACCGTTCCGTTCCTATCAGCTTCCGGGAAATACGCTTCCACGGAAGCCGATCCCTCCGTGTAGGGGAATTCTCCTCCGGTCAAATTGAATATCATCAGTTCGAAAGGACCGTTGAAGGTCCCCGTTGATGATGAGGTTGTATCCGATCCCCCGTAATACGGAGTTACATATTCATCCCCGAGATCCGTGGTAAGATTCAATTCCACATCAGGGGCAGGTGTGATATTTCCGTCCCTTTCCTCCATGTGAACGGTTATCTGCTTTCTGACATATGCCTCGAACGTGTCATTGACGGAGGAAGATGTGATTACCGCATCCTCCGGATCGAAGAACGTATCGTAACAAACAACGGAACCTGATGACATGTTGAAAAATTCATGATCGTAGAATGCAGAGACATTATCCAGAACAACACCGATCTCGTCTTCCGACTGAAATGCGATGGATTTCTGATGGTCCATGGTTATGGATCCGTTGGAGATCCTCACATCGATACAGTCATTGGAAAAGGAAATGGCATCGGGAGAACCCGATGACGATATCTCGAACATGTCCATCTCCAATCTCCATATATCCCTGAACTGTATCGCCTGTCTTTCACCGGAATCGATTTGCAGGTTTTCAAGGGAAATATTGGTGCAGTCCGTTACATACATGCAGTGGGAGAGAGAGCTTTCCATTGTGATGTCCCTCAATGTGAGGTTCCTGCACTGGCTGATCATGAGGAGATTTACATGGCCAACATCCTCGATGATATTCAACCCGCCAATTACGGAATCATCACTGGATATCCCGATAACGGCTTCCTCCCCCGGATATCTTATATTGACATCCCCGGATGAATTGCCGATTATCGTGATCCCGTCCTGGAGAAGGAGGAATCCCCGGGTATAGTTTCCGGGAGCTACGAATATGGTATCTCCTGCTGTGGCATTGTCGATGGCATCCTGAATGGCGGACCAGGTTGAACCGCTCTCGGAGACATAGAGCGTGTCTCCGCCGTTCCTGGAATGACCTTCGGCGCCTGATAGCTCCCAATGGAAAGGCAGACTGACAAGCAGAAAAGACAGTACGGCCAAGCAGACAGGTATCCTCTTCAATACATCCACCCCGGACAATGCGGTCAAGTGCAGAGGACCTTATATACCGTTTTCCATCAACTGTGTTCTTGGAGGATCAATGATCGTGATGGTGGTGATGTTCGAAGAATTTCTCCTGCCCCTTTCCCGGTCTCAGATTTCCAAAAGCCCTCACCATGATCTCCTCCATGGCTGGATGTATTGTCTGGGACCTGACAAGAGGAAGATAGGTTCCCTTGCCCGCATTCATCAGATACACTATCGGCTGGACCATGGCCGTGGCGTGAGGTCCGATGGCATGGGCACCGAGGATCTTCCTGCTCTTTGCATCGACTATGACCTTGACGAAGCTGCTTCCGTCATCTCCCATTGCATAGCCCTTGACAGCATCGGTGTATGAGGACCGCCCCACCATCACGACGATATGCTTGTCAATGGTCTCCTGCTCCCTCATGCCGACACTTGCCACTTCGGGCCAGCTGAATACTGCATGGGGGACGGCATGTTCATCGACCGCCTGGAGCTCTTTTTCCGTCGAGGCGGTCATGTTGTTCCAGGCCACCTCCGATTCGTAGTTTGCGGTATGCCTGAACATGTTTCTTCCGATCGCATCCCCTATGGCATAGATCCCGTCCACATTGGTCCTCAGATATTTATCCACAAGGACAAATCCTCTCTTGTCGGTCTTGACGCCTGTTTTCTCGGGGTGAAACAGATCCGAATTGGATCTTCTACCGGCGGCCACCATGATCTCTTTGGCCCTGAATCTGTATTTCTTCCCTGTCTTCCTGTTCCTCGCAACCACGAATTTATTACCGTTTTCAACACCTGCCTTTTCCGCCTCGTGATTTGTGTGGACCTTCATCCTCCCGGAGAGCCTCCTCTGCATCTCGTCGGTTATCTCGGGTTCCTCCTGGGGAAGAAGCCTGGGATTCCTTCCGAGGATCGTAACCTTAACTCCCAGGGAGTCGAAGAAATGTGCGAACTCGGCGGCAACGTAACCTCCCCCGATTATTATGATGCTATCTGGAAGCTTTTTCAATCCCAGGGCCGTCCTTGAATTGATGTATCCGGCCTCCTCCAATCCTTCAACAGGTGGAACTGACGGTCTGGTGCCAGCTGCTATGAGGATTGCTGGCGCGGCGATCCTCTTTCCGTCCACCTGCAGTGTTTTTTCCCCAACAAAGCGGCCGGTGGTGTTGTAGAAGTCGAGACCCTTTCCCTCGGCCGACTTGACGCTCTTTGTCATCTGCTCAACGTCCCCGTCCACCAGCTCGCGCATCCTCTTCATTATCAGATCGTAATCAACCGAAACACCTTCGGCTGACACGCCGACTTTCCTCGCGTCCCTCAGGATCTGAACCACATCAGCCGGATATATGATGATCTTGGTCGGGATGCATCCCCTGTTAAGGCAGGTACCTCCCATGGTTCCGTTTTCTATGACAGCTACGTTCATTCCCCTGGAAAAAGCCTCGGAAGCGACATTCATCCCCGCCCCGGATCCTATGACTATTAGATCATATTCCTTCATTTCAATTACCCTTGTTATATTATCGACCTTGTCTATTACATTTAATTTCCCTAACAAACGGGTTAATTCATACAATTTTTCTTATTAGGGCTATCATAACTCCCCTGCCGTTGGGTGACAGGTCATGAAAGAGAAGTGTTGACGGGATTCCAAAGGCCATTCCCGCAGTTAGAAGGTCCCATCTCCCCATCCAGATCGATATGACGGCTCCTGCCAGATGCGCCATGAATACAAAGACCTCGGGATAGGTTATCTTTCCGATCATCCGAATACCATCCATTGGAAAAAATATGTGATATATACCATCAGGAGAAGGAGTCCGTAAGACAGTACCACGCCGGCAGCCATGGAGATCTCCTTGAACAATGTTGGAACCTCCACTTTCTGGACATCTGACCAGATGACCGTGAAACCGCCGACAGCCATGAACCAGGCCGTGTAATTCGCAAGGGGAACTCCCAGCCACTGCCATTCTTCCCAGCGCCAGAATCCGTAATTGGCAAAAACAGCGTCAATGCCAACATCGATGGAAACCGCAAGAACGCCAGCAAGGAGACCCTTTTCCAGCAGCTTCAGGTTCCTCAATTCGGAGCGCCCCTCGATCAAGAGGATGCATGCATAGATGACAGCCGTCCAGCAGAATGGAACGGCCATCTGTGTGGAACCGATCATGATCCAGGAATTGGGATTGTATTCATAGTATCCCGACTGGGTAACGGTTATCTCCTCCAGAATGAAGCCATATACCAGGGCAAAGATGAAAAAGAAGGTGGCCTTCTTTCTTCCCCAGTTTCTCCAAGCGTGCATATAAGAACCCACCATAAGCGCCAGGCATCCGATCTCGAATATATGGAGAATGACAAATCCGTCACCATGGCCTTCCCAACCATCGGGAGGATCTCTTGTCTCCACGATCATGGCAAGCAGGAACATGAACACAACCAGACCTAGAACTAACAGAGCCAGCCTGGGGGTCCTCCTCACGTCGAACCAGGAATTGTGCCTCAAGCTCCTTTCGCGAACCATCCCACCCCTATGGATGCAAACAATATTAGGTTTGAAGGTGAAGTTTTGAATAATCCGTTGCCATTCACCCAACGGGGGGACAGATCATGAAGGAGCATCAGGCGGAGAAAGAATTCACTGTCATGACCTATGAAGTCGATTTTGCGGGAATAATGTCCAATCAGGTTTATCAAAGGTGGCTGGAAGATCTCAGAATGGACCTGCTTTCCAGATATGTGGACATCAGGGAGCTGTTCTCATCCGGATCCGTACCGGTCCTCGCCAGGACCGAGATAGATTTCAAGCTGCCCGCAAGACTGATGGACAATGTCAAGGGGAGGATCTGGGTTGAGGAGCTCATGGGCCCCAGATGGGCTTTGAGGTCCGAGTTCACCATCCACGGCAAGGTTTGTGCCAGAGCATACCAGTACGGGGTTTTCGTGGACACCGATAACTTCAGACCCATCAACAAGCCCGATTCCCTGCCGGATGTCCCCCGTCAGGGATGAACGAAGAGCCCGACGATCCTCTTTCTCTCCATGGATCCGTGCTTCCATTCATCGATTCTCATCTCCGATATTTCGAGGTCAGGGAACAGGTTTTCGAGTTCTTCCAGGATAAAGAAATGCTGGATTATTCCGGTTCCTTTCCTGAATGTACCCTCTTCTATTTCCCGGCCCTTTCCATACCTGATATCACCTGCGGCGAGGTCCTCGAAGGATAACAGGCCCCCTCTTTCCACCCATCCGGAAATATTTCTCGATGCCTCCTCTCTGCCCTTTTTATCGAGCGCCCCGAGAACGTAATGGCACAGGACCAGATCGTACTTTTCCATATCGATTACGGGTTCGGTCAAATCCATGCAGATAAGGTTAGCTTTCAGCTCTCTTTCGGAGATTCTCCCGGATGCGATCTCGAGGGCCGAGGGGGAAATATCCATCCCGGTCACATCGTAACCCTTCTCTGCCGCTCTGATTATTGTGGAACCTGTTCCGCACCCAAGGTCGAGGACCCTCGAACCTTTCTCCAGTTCGGGAAGCGGGTAGGGACTCCCCCTCCAAAGAGGGGCTCCCGACCTGTAATGCTCCTCCCAGGGATCGATATCCATTTTCCGACCTCAGCCGAGAGCGGGTAACAGTCCTTTTAATCCATCGGCCATGTGCCGAACCGCCGGTATTCTCAGGTGGAGACTTGCCTTTTATTTGAACCCGTTCAAATGCCGATTTTTTATATTTTTACTACCATGCCCCTACAAGGGCCGGGAGACGGGGAAAAATGAGGGATGATATCCGCAGGGGAACAAGAGGTCAACTGGTTGGTCTCAACCTGTGGGTGGTCTCGGCGTTCCTGGGATTCATATTGTTCATGATCTTCCTCTCGTCATTTCTGGGTTTCATATTGGCTGTATTGATAGTTGCTCTGTTCCTTTCCGGAACATTCCGCATAATCAAGGGTCTGTACCTTCTTATCAGGGGATCACCCGACGGATGGGGCAAGACCCTGTCAAAGACCTCGGCCTTCCTGCTTTTTTTCAGTCCTTTCGTAGCTGGAATCGGAATAATCTCCCCTACGTGGATAAATTATTTATTACTGCAATTGGGATTGATCATGTTTTTCACCTCCCTTGTCCTCCCCTATCTATCTCATGGAGGAAAGTTTACGGGTACCCTTGCGATTCTCTCCTCCGTCGGTTTCTCCGGGGTTATACTGGGATTCATCTTCTTTGGCAGAGTCACACTTCCCTGGACGCTTCCTTTCGGACTGGCCGTCTCATATTTCATCTTACTGGAATTGACCATATTCATTAGCTATCTCCGGGCGTTGAAGGAGCCCGATTCGGGTGAGGGCATCATACCGTCAACATCCATCGCTCCCGTGACGGAAATCGGATCCGTCGCCCCGCGGGCACGCCCTCTGAGAACCAAGGTTCCCGAAAGGGTGACCTTCTCGATGAGGCCCGAACCCGAGAGAAAGGAAGAGCCGACAGAAGCCGGTCCGCAACCTGATATGGAAAGACCCAGGGTCACCACCTTCGAGGATTTCGTCAAGGAGATGGGTGTCCCCAAAAGAGAACCGGAATCGAAGACACCCCGGATATCATTCGATTACAGTGCAAGGAGTACTGAACAGAAGAAGAGGGAAGAACGGGTCGAGGCCGAAATCGAGGAAGAGATCGACCTGAATATGGAAGATGTTCTCATGGATGGAGAGGACCTCTATTCGATACTGAAAGTAAGGAGGTCCGCAAACACAGGGGATCTGAGGAGAGCCTACCGAAAGAGAGCTCTACTCTATCATCCCGATCTGAACAGGGACGCTGGTGAACTGTACAGAGATACCATCAACGAGGAGATGAGAAAGCTCAACAAGGCTAAGGAGGTACTTTTCGACCCCGCCAAAAGAGCCGAGTACGATAGAAGACTGGACTCTCTGTGAAGATTATCAGAACTTCTCTCCGGTCAGCCTCTCGAACATCTCCTTGTAGAGTTCGGCGATCTTGGAGATCTCGTTGTCCGGAAGCGGCGGGATGGGTGGTTCCCCATCCTTGGAAGCTCCTTTTTCCCTGGCTTCCATGAGCTTTGCATGATATCCCGAGGACCTGTAATACTGCCTCACGGCTTCCTTGGAGAGCTCCACCATCTTTCCTTTCTCGTACTGCTCGGTATCCCAGAAGCGGTCCTCGTCAGCGGTCCCGAATGTATCTATGAGCATTATATTTCGATCTTCGTCGAAGCCGAATTCCTTCTTTCCGTCCACGTGTATTAGGCCTCTGGACTTTCCTTCCCTGTCGATTACCCTATCAATCTTGAGGACCGATTCCCAGAGGGAATCCCACTCACCTTTATCGAGCTTGGCAAGGTCCATGGCCTCCTTGTCGGTGAGAGGTCTGTCAACTTCCTCGAGCTTTGTTGTGGCTTCCAGAAGAGGTTCGGGAAGGGGCTCCCCGTATACGGGAGTATGATCCTTGGGGAAACCGACATCCTCGTTTTTGACCTTCCCCTTTTTCATCCTGTCGAGAAGAGACCCTGCCACGTAATATCTGGCTATGAACTCCAGGGGTATCAGTACAGAAGTGGATTCAGGGGTTATTTTGTTCATATCCCTTTCCACCTTGACCTTCTTGACCCGCATGGTGGATGGAGAAGTCAGGTCAATGAAATGTGATTTGATCCCGAGCTCCCCTCCCTTTCTGAACCAGAAAGCCGACGTCCTGCACAGGCTTTCTCCTTTTCTGGGTATCGTTGAGGGTATCACCTTGTCAAAGACCGATATCTTGTCGGTGAACCTAAATTCCAGCTGATCAGTTCCTTTTACCGAGTACACTTCCTTTACCTTTCCAATCTGAACAAGTTCCAAATCATCTCCCATTTGGTAGCCTCCGATATAGGGGTAGTGATGTCTATTTCCTCTTCTTTATACTTATTTTCCCCTTATTTTCACGTTCCCTCTCTTCCCTGTCCTGTTCCCTCTTTGATTTGGACTTTTTCTTCTTGGGTGAGGGTTGTTTCTTCTCTTCCTCTTCCTTCTCATCTTCCAGAAGGTCCTTGACAGCTTTGATCGGTTGTACTCCGAATGTATCCTCACCCTTTTCCTTGAGCTTCCTTCGGAATTCGAAGAACTTGAGACCTCTCATCAATGCCTGGCCAATGGGAATGGTTATTACCATGTAAAGAAGGATCCAGTATGGAAATCCCCTGCCTCCGAAACAGATTGTGCCGCAGACCTGCTCGAATGCAGATCCGTTCAGGGACCAGGATATATCCCAGGGAGTGGTGGCCGTGGGTTGGGGCACCGTTGCTATGAATGTGTACATCCATCTGAATATGAGAATGGCAATGACCATGGAAAAGATCGACGCCTTCATCTGTGTCATCATCAACTGGGACTGCATGGACATGATTTCAGGGTTCTGTTCCTGCATTCTTTCTACCTTGGACTGATTGTTGTCCTTCTGGGCCTGGCGGAGCTCCTTGTTGTAGGCGTTCATGATCCTCTGTTTCCTGGCCAGGTCCATCCAGTCCATTGTGAAATGCCTGATGGTAGTGGAGATCGTAATGGTCAGCAGCCCGGCTCCCACCATTGTGAGCAGGGGCCATCTTGAACCGAAACCGATTACGGGCATCAGAATGATGCCAACATATCCGGAAATGGCATCCCCCAGATCACGATTGATCATGATCATTATAAGGAACATGAAGGCGAGTGCGTAGAGGAAGCCTGTGGGCCCTTGACACATCTCCGCCATGGGATTTTGGGCCGGAGCAGCCTCCTTTTTTTCATCAGCCAGAATTCACACCCCTCATCATTATTCAGGAGGGCCGGGACCGAGATTTGAACTCGAGCCAGGGGATCCACAGTCCCCGGTGCTGCCAGGCTACACCATCCCGGCCATCGGGTTGGATTCTACCCCATACTATCCTTGTATTAATTTATTTTCGAGAAGCGAGATCTTCCGTTCCTGATGAATCTTACAATTCTATCCTTTCTGTACAATCCGTTGGTATAAATGAAAAAAATCAGGATCATGAGTCCAATCAATTCCTCTCCGATCACGTAGGGTTCGAGTAACGCGTCGAACCACTGGGAAACCCGGAAATCATAGGATTCAAAGGGTCCGAACAACGGCCACAGTGCCGTTTCCCTGTCCAAAAAGATTCCATCCAGAATATGATGGAAGCTCACACCCAAAGAAATCGACAAACCGGGCCTCCATATTATGCCCGCAATAAGGATGAGGGTTGCAAAAATCATGGTGTGAGCGATTATCCTGCCATTGTCCTCGGACATGATCATATGTCCCAGAGGTTTATCGATAATATCGGGAAGCAGTGCGCCGAGCATCAAAAGTCTAACATCAACATCGATCCTTCTTCCCAAAATGGGAACGAGAAGAGGTATCCCCAGATGACCGAGAGGCATCATGGGATCTCCTCGACTAGTGGTTGTGATTCTCCCTGAGAGACCTCTGTATCAGATCGTCCTCGATCTTTACGGTCTCGTCGGATTCCGCAAGCATTCTCTCGGGAACGTTGTCGCCATGGTACAGCCTGACAAGTATTCCCATGTCCCTGATTGCCTTGAGAAGAGGATAGAGGTCAGGGTCCGAACAAACCATGAAGACCTGATCGATTATCCTCTCGGTGGAGAGCCTGGTAATGTCCACTGCCATGGAAACGTTCACTCCTTTCCTCCGGAATTGACCATCCGAGCTCCTCGATAGGTCTCCGGTCCTGACCTTGAACCTCGGCAGATGCCTCAGTGACTGGAGGAACTTCTCCACTCCCTCGGATCTGGACCTCTCCTCCATGGAGGCATCGGGTGTGAGGAACGGGACCGATTTGTAGTAGTAGGTCCTGAACCTGTGGCAGTCCTCGGGAATTATCAGCTGGGAAAAGGTCAGAAAATCGATCCTCTGGGAATCGAACTCGTTTCTCAGCACACCGTCAAAATAATCTCCGTCAATAAAAACTCCAATTGAATCCCTCTTCATCATATCACCGACTCATTGAAAAACATCTCAATAACTTCTTTGCTCACACCCTGGCATAAGGTTGTCCGAAATCCACTAAATTGTTTCTTTTTTCAGATTACAAGCCACTGAAGGGACTATCGAGGTGTTATTTGTTTCGATGTTTGTATGCCGATGAAAGCCTGCTTCGATCGATTTTTCAGTCAAGGCATCAATTTCGAGGATGGAGGGAGGTTGAGCATGTCCGGATTCTCCTTGTACCATTCTATGGTGGAGAGGAGAATACCGTCAATATCATCGTATCTGGCCTGCCATCCCTGGTATGAAATCTTCTTACCCGAGGGGTTGTATCCGAGATCCCTGTAACCCTCTCCGGAGGTTTCCTGCAGGGGCAGTACAGACCCCATTAATTTCATTGTTCTTTCAACTATGTCGGTGATGGGGTATCTCATCTCGGATGTAATGTTGAAGACAGACACTCCGGAAAGGATTGATCTCTTTGAGGATTTTCCGGGGGTTGTCGAGGGAGTCGTGGCAACCGATGTTCCCGATATCACTGTACCTCCCGGGTGTGAGTGAACGGATTCTTTCTCCTCGGAAGCGACGGACGGACCGGTTGAACCCGACAAGGAATCTATAAGGACATGGAGGGCGGAACAGAGGTCCAGGACATGCAACCAGTCCCTGTATCTCTCACCTCCCTTCTCCCTGACGCTCGGTGGACGGCCGTTTGTTATGGACCTTATGGTTCTCGGAACGATCCTGTCGGGGTCCTGATTGGGGCCTATAAGCTCGCACGGTCTTGCTATCACTATGGGATTTCCGCTGCTTTTCCCGGCAAGTGCAACCAGTTTCTCTCCGGCTGCCATCGTGGCGGCAAAAGAGTTGGTTGGATCCAGAGGTGCAGTCTCGTCCTTTCTCTGAACGGTGAAAGGACACGAACCGTAAACCTCGTCAGTGGAGATGTGCATCAGAGGGACGTGGAACCTGCAGGCGGATTCCGCCAGCATCCTGGCGCCGAGGATGTTGTTCCTTATGTAGAGCTCCATACCCTCGCTGAAGTGGGACCTGTAGCCTATGGAAGCGCAGTTTATGACCAGGTCCGAAACCTTCAGGTAGTGCTCGTATGTTGAGAGATCGCAGATACCGCCTTCCTTGAAAGAGTACCTGCCCTGGTACTGGTTTATTCCCATCACTTCCTCCATTCGGGTATCCCTGGCCACATCCAGATTGATTATGTTCGTTCCGGGGTCCCTGCTCAGGAAATATGATATCAGGTTAGATCCCACAAAACCGTTTCCGCCGACTACGAGGACATCCAAGATTGTTGCCTCCTTGAGATTGTCAAGTTATTTACCTGCATGTTGTTAACACTTCCCTCCCTGGACAAGCATGGATTGGGATATATGGTATCATTAGAACAGTTATATATCTCTAACAACTGTCCATGGCCTATGTTGATCACGAGGGTCAGGAGCATACTGCTCATGATAATCGTCATCATAATCCCCGGGGTCCTGGCACTCTACACCGCGGAAGAAGCGGAGGGGGCCCTTGATCTGGGGATATCCATTCAGATGGATCAGCAGGAGCAGAATGTGGATGTCGACCCCCAGAGGGGGGGAATAATAACCTACACCGGAAGGGTTGACATTACCCAGAAATTCAGGGATCTGGATTTCCAGTTCGCCATGATCTCCCTGAATGCCACATGCACGGCCGGCTGGGAGGTAACCGACATTCCGGTTTTCACTGTGAGCCGAGTCGGTATCGACGATCCCGAATTCTCCGTTTCGGTGTTCGTACCTCAATTGACAAAAGCCACCGGTCAATCCCAGGTTCATGAGGTAATAATCTCCGGTACCTGGCGGTACGAGCCCGAGATACAGGGATTGACCAGCAGCGGAGAGATCCCGCCCACTTCGACTTTTCTCTATGTCAACCAGGTCTATCAATACCAGATAAGGTCCGAACCGGGATACATCCAGACCTCTCCCGGAGGACAATTCGACCTGGACCTGTTAATCGAAAATACAGGCAACGGGGACGACGAGATCGAGGTTACCATCGAAAGAAGGGGCAGGATGGAGGACAACGGTTGGGCCTTCATCATGGACAGGACCCATTACGAGCTTCCCTACGGAGAAACCCAGAAGATCAACGTGAAGGTGACAACTCCCAACAGGTGGGATGGTTGGAGGAATGTGATCTCTGTCATAAGGTTCAAGGTAATATCATCGCAAGCTTCCCAAAACAATGATGTATCACAGGAGGTATATTATTCCGTTTACGTCCGTCAGAGGGGAGTTTCGATCCCAGGGTTCGAAGCCCCCTTGATGCTTACCGCAGTGATCCTTGCGGCCGCCCTGACGCTGCGTCGGAGGAGATAACCGATGTTTCCCCTAAGGAATTCCCTCAAAACCGCAATATTGATGTCAGTTTTGATGATCGCACCTGCTCTTTTCCTCATTCCGGTGGATGCCACCATTGTATCGGGAGAGGTGGATCCCAGCGGAGCATACGTTACCGAAAAGGAGGGTTTCCGCTATATCCAGGTGAGCGGGACTCCCGACGAGATCGGTTATCAGCACGGAACCATCCTTCATGATCTTATACCGAGATCGCTTTCAGCCTATGCTCACGCAACCGAGAGGTCCTACGGTTTGACCTGGGATCGGGTCAGACTCCACGGTCGAAATTACTGGGCCTTGGTTCCCCAGGAGCAAAAAGAGGAGATAGAGGCCATTGCCCGGGGAGCTTCCGAAAACGGTGCGATCAATCCCCTCGGGGATCCGGTTGATACCTGGGATATTCTCGCCCTGAATGCCATATGGGACATCTGGTGGAGAGCGGAGCCTCCGGGTAACATCTGGTGGTGGCTTCCTTTCGGCAGCGGACTGCCCTCTCCTCCTTCCAACACCCCCCATCATTGTTCTGCATTCGTGGCCACCGGCGATGCCACGGAAGACGGCGGATTCGTTTTGGCCCAGTCACTGTGGATGCCCTACTTCCTCTCACCCGCTCATGCTGTTTTCATTGATATAATACCAGACCAGGGAAACCGGATCTTCATGGAGGTTACGGCGGGAATGATCTGGTCCGGTACAGAATATTACATGAACTCGGCCGGAATGGTGATCGCGGAGACCACCCTGGGGACCGGTCCGTACAGATGGGGCGGCGTCCCCTCCTTCGTAAGATTGAGGAAAGCTGTCCAGTACGCCGGTTCAATCGACGAATTCAAGGATATCATGCTGGAGAACACGAACGGAGCCTACTGCGGCGACTATCTTCTGGCAGATGCAAAGACCAATGAAGTTGCCATTTTGGAACTCGGATCCTACGAATGGGAGCTCAAGAGGACCAAGAACGGATTCCTTCCCTCCTGCAATTATCCCTGGGATCCCGAGGTCGCAGAGGAGATGGGCGCCCCGAGAGGATGGGATCACGGCTGCTATCCCAGATGGGTTAGGTGGGAGCAGCTTTCAGAGAGGGATTACGGAACCATTGACGTCTACAAGGGAATGGAATACCTGGGAGACCATTATGACACCGTCGAGGAAAAGATCAATCCCTCTTCTCACACACTATGCGGTCATGTAGAAAACGCTTCGGGTTATCCACACGGCTCCCTTGACGGAAAGGTCACCAACAGGTCCATGGCCCTGAGGATGGAGGTATGGGCCAGATTCGGCCATTCCTGCGGAGAACCTTTCATCGTCTCGGACCATGCCGAGAAAAATCCCGAATATGCCTTCGACGATCTCATAGATATAATTCCAAAACCTTATGCTGCCTTCTCCCCCCTTACCACTCTGGATGTTTTGGTCAGGGATGGTGACGGGGATCCGATAACCGGAGCGGATGTAAGGATAAAGTCGGAGGTGGATAACTCGACCTTCGAATTGATGACCGACGGCAGCGGAACAGTCTCTTTCGAGTACCTTCCGTGTTCGGAATACACGCTGACGGCCGAGAAGGGAGATCAAAGAGGCGAGCACAGGTTCATTCACTCCGAGGACGGCAGGGTGGAAATTGTTGTCTCCACCGTTTCAGAAAAGGATTCCGTTTTCGGTGGAGGTTTCAGCATTGCCGCACTTGTCGCGCTTGGTGTCGTGATCTCCTCTGCGGGGATCGTTTATTACCGCAAGGCCAACAAATCAAAATAGATTATAATCCATTACCGGAAGGGGAACGGGATCACCCTGGGGTGAATTTATGCGATACTGTCCCAACTGCAGTGCCTATCAGTACGAGGAAAATGCCCAAACCTGCAGGAAATGCGGTTACGACATGGCAGCCTACAAAGAAAGGGAAAACAGCAGGATGGAGAATGGGGATGAGAAGAGAAAAAAGAAAGAAGAGGAGAGATTGAAGTCCTTCGATCCCGATTGTCCATGTCCATTATGCAATTCTCCAACCAAGGCCATCGACAGCGAGATGGACCTGATCCATGAGGGGGGGAGGATAAACATGCACGGCCTGAAGCTCATGGGAGGGGAGATCACCAAGAGAACCCTTTCACATTACAGGATGCGGGTGACCGGTATCGAATGCTCGGAGGGTCACTGTTTCTACATCGATGTCTCCTCCAGGAAGAAGGCCCTCTGCCCCCTTTGCCAGGATCCTCTGATGGAATACGGATCATCGCTCTATTCCTGCTCCAGATGCAACAGGCATTTCTCCATGGCCGACTGGGAATTTCCGCCTGACGTTGAGGTTTTGGAAAGAAACGGTTGGATCAAGGCGGAGTAACTCGACGGGGAACATTTAAACAACAGCAGGTTGATTCGTTCCCCACATGGATGAGGAATACGAAGAACACGTGACCGCGGTAAAGAAACTAGAAGAGGCAGAGGATCTGTATTCCTCCATGCAATTCGATGAGGCATACGGCCCCATCATGGAATGTCTCGAGCTCGATCCGGACCTGGGGAGGGCCTGGGAGCTCAACGGAATGATAATGCTATACTACGGTGATTTCGAGGGGGCCAGGAGTTCGTTCATGGAGGCCACCTCGAAGAGTGGCCACTACCCGGAAGCCAAGTGGTCCATTACACTCATGGAGGGTGACAAGTGGCCCCCGGGGAACGGTCCCAAGGTGGAGATGGAGAGATACTCGTTGATAGGCAACAGACTGCTCAACGACAGGTTATGGAAGGGAGCCGCTCTCTGCTATACAAAACTGGCCCAGATGTCCGAGCCCAACTGGATGACAAGATCGATCATGGGTCTCATATACCGGGAGATGGGGTTGCTCGAACCATCACTTGAGGAATACCAGAAGGCGGCTTCTTTTGATGATTCACCTCCCGAGATATACTTCGACATGTCCACCGTCCTGATTAAATTGGGAAAACTGGAGGAGGCCGAGGGGATGCTTGTGGAGCTCATGGACAAATTGGGCCCCTCCCCTCCGGTGCTGAACAATCTTGGAACCTCGATAGAGGCCCAGGGAAGAGAGGACGAGGCCATGGAGATTTTTGAGGAGGCCCTGGAAATGGACCCCAAATATTATCCCGCCCTCTACTCAAAGGGCCGCCTCCTGCAGAAAAAGGGCAAGATGGAAGAAGCCAGAGAGGTCCTTGGCCGGGCACTTGACAAGGAAGGCCGAGTATTCGACATGGAGGATGTCAACGGTAGGGAGGCCAGGGAACAGGACGGCAAGGTCCACATGAAAGAGGTCATGATCGAAGACGACCTCCAAAAAGAAGAAAAGGAGTAGTTGATACCAATAAATTGGTATTTACAAAATATTTATTTTACCTTTCCCGATGGCTTAGCCGATGGATTCCGAAATTGCAGAGGCGATGGATACTTTCCAAAATGGTGGTTTCGTCATAGTTTACGATGCGGACGGGAGAGAGGAAGAATGCGATTTCTTTCTTCCGGCCGAGGATTGCCAGCCCGGTCATATAAGAACCATGAGAAAGGATGGCGGTGGGTTGATCTTCCTTATGGTCAGACCCGATATCCGGGATCGCCTGGGTCTGCCGTTCCTTCAGGATATATTTCCGAGGTTCTCCAGGGAATATCCCATCTTCAGGGCACTCATATCGGACGACATACCCTACGACACGAGATCCTCCTTTTCTGTTTCAATAAATCACAGGGAGACATTCACGGGAATAACCGACATAGACAGGTCCCATACCGTGAGGGAATTCGGAAAGCTCTCGCTTGAAGTACCCGAGCTGGAAAATGCGGAATCGCTTTCCAGGATGGGGGAGCATTTCAGGACCCCGGGGCACGTCCCGCTTTGTATAGGATCCGATAGGATACTGGAGACCAGATTCGGCCATACCGAGCTCTCCTGTGCGCTATCCACCATGGCTGGCAAGTCCGGAGTTACCGTTGGATGCGAGATCATGGGAGAGGATGGCGGGGCAATGCCAAAGGACAAGGTAATGGAATATGCAAAGGAAAATGGCATTCCATTCCTGGTCGGACAGCAGATCATTGACGCCTGGAGGTCATGGGATGGTGAATGGAAGGAGAAATACACCCCGCCTTCAGACCACCCTGCCGGAGGCAACGGGAACCTGGAAGGGACAAAGATCAGGGTCTCCGTTCCCGAGAAAAGTGGAAAGAGGGTCATGGCCACAGGTGTATTCGACATCTTACATCCGGGTCATCTTCATTTCCTCAGAAGGGCAAAGGACCTGGGGGATGAGCTGCTGGTGGTAATTGCCAGGGATACCACGGTTGAAGGTTCCAAAAGGCACCCTATCATGCCCGAGAGGTCCCGCAGGGAAATGGTGGAGTCACTCGATATCGTGGACGGGGCCTACCTGGGATACCAGGGTGACAGATTCAGGATAGTGAGAGAGCTGAATCCCGACATAATTGCCCTGGGTTATGATCAGAAGGATGAGGAATCCGATCTCAGAGGGCAACTGAAGGAACACGGGATGGATGTGGAGATAGTCAGGATCGACAAGAGGTCCGGGGATGTTAACGCCACATCGGAGATTCTTGAAAGATTGAAGGAGGCGGGAGGTTGTCCTTGAAAAGGATAGGTATAGTCGATACCACATTTTCAAGGGTTGACATGGGACGCGAGGCGGAGGATGAGCTCAGGTCCGTAGGAACGGGATTCAGGATAATCAGAAAGACGGTTCCCGGCGTAAAGGACCTTCCGGTCGCTTCCAAGAAGCTTATTGAAGAGGACGGATGCCATATCGTCATGGCACTCGGCATGCCCGGAAAGGAATCCATCGACAAGATATGCGCCCATGAGGCAAGCCAGGGCATCATCCAGGCTCAGCTGATGACCAACACCCATATAATCGAGGTGTTCGTCCACATGGACGAGGTCTCCGAGGAAAGGGAACTCGTGAAACTTGCCGTCAACCGGACAAGGGAGCACGCCCGCAACACCTATCTGCTCCTTTTCAAACCCGGAGAACTTGTCAAGGAAGCAGGAACGGGTCAGAGGCAGGGTTTCGAGGATGAGGGGCCTGCGGAGTCCACCGGAGGAATATATCATTGAAGATCGAAAGCAAAGGAGGAATTGGATTGACGGACGGAAAGATCAGAATGGGATTCGTGGTGGCCGAATACAATTTCGACATAACCATGATGATGCTGGAGAGGGCTCAAGCTCACGCAGAGTTTCTGGGCTGCGATGTCAAGGATGTTGTAAGGGTTCCTGGAGTGTATGACATTCCCTTCGCCCTGAAAAGGCTGATGAAACAGGACGGAATAGATTGTGCGGTTGCCCTCGGAGCCGTGATAGAGGGAGAGACCGATCACGACGATGTCGTGATCCAGCATTCGGCAAGAAAGATCATAGACATATCCCTGGAGGCTGACAAGCCTGTGGGACTGGGGATAACCGGTCCGGGAATGTCCCGAGGCCAGGCACAGGCAAGGATCGAAAATGCCAGGGGAGCTGTCGAGGCCTGTGTGAAGCTTCTGAAAAATACGGAGAAATATTCATAAGCGATCGGATGCAACTCAGAGGTCCTTCAGGGCATCCATTATTCTCTTTGCCGTTACCTTTCCTATTCCCGGAACCTTGGTCAGATCCTTAATGGTAGCCTTCTTCAAGGCATTGAGGTCGGGATATTTCTCCTTGATGGATTCGATGTTCTTCTCTCCCAGGCCCTGGACCCCCGAAAGGAATCCATCAATATCGGCTGCCTCATCTTCTTGGGAATCCGGTCCCTCCTCTTCTATCTCCAGGGAAGCTCTGGATACCTTTTCCATGAGCTCTTTTACCCTGTCATCGTCCTCATCCAGGTCGATTCGCTCGAAACCATCCTTTGTTATTATGTGAAGCTCCTCGCCCTTGGGGATGTCCTGGGGTCTTTCCACTATGGTATTTTTCAGGATGTCAAAAGCAAGTGCTATTGCCTGTTCTCTGGTGATGTCAATGTTGTGTTTTGTCTCCAGTATCTCCATGGCAGTCTTGGAGCCTTTTCCGATGGCGGTTGCCTTTCTTTCCTGGAATACCCCGGAAGGGTCTGTCTCGAAAAGGTGGAATCCGGAAGGGTCCTCCCCCCCGATTATTATGGCCGTACCGAAGGGTCTCACTCCTTCGTATCTGGTGTATACTTCGTAGATCCTTGATATCCATTCCACTATTGTATGGATGTCGGGTTCCTCCCCGTATCTTCTCTTTTCGAGCTGGGCACGATCCCTGAGGATATCCACCAGGACCCTGGCATCGGCTATGAGGCCTGAGGCTGCGGCTCCGATGGTGGGTGTGACCTTGAAGAATTTCTCAAGGTTATCTTCTTCCACCAGGGGAGAGAATATGGACTTGTCTATGGTGAAGAGGATCCCGTCGCGGAACCTTATTCCCATGGCCAGGCCGCCTCTCTTTATGGCCTCCCTGGCGTATTCAACCTGGTAAACCCTCCCGTCCGGAGAGAAAACGGTTGCCGCCTGATCGTAGTGGTCCTTGTCCATCTTGAATCACCACTCAGGCCTTCTCCCTGTTCCTTCTTCTGAGCCCCTTCCAGAAAGGTTTTCTCTCCTTTCTTCTGGCAGGCTCCTCTGGTTCTTGAAGGGTATCTTCCCCTTCTTCCTTGTATGATGGGAGCTCACCAGGGCTTCTTCCCGGCAGCTCCTCTTCTTCTTCCTCATCTTCTATCCTGAACATAACCGGGTCCGCAGGAGGGGAAAGGGACTCCCCGTATCTCTTCTCATAGAGCATCTGCAGAGTCTCGGAAGGACGTGAATCCAGTGACAGCATGTCGATCCTGTTCTCTATCTCTTCAAGTGTAAGGGGGGAACCCTTCTTCCAAGGCGGATAGGAGACGGGAGCCGCAGGTTTCTCAATCTCTTCTTCTTTGTCCTCCTTCGGCTGTTCCTCTCCTTCCTTGGGGGGCATGTCTCCTTCCTTGAGCTTGACCAGATTTAGTTCGTGCAGCTCGTATTTGTACGGGCGGAGCTTCTCTTTGAGCTCATCTTTGGAGATCTTTCCTGCAAGGAATGCCTTCTTCCACTTGTTGTAGGCCTTCTCTGCTTCGCGGAGCTTCTTCTCATGTTGCCTGTCGGTCGAGGCCAATCACATCCCTCCAGGTGGGATATCAACCAAAATCCAACGGGACTTATAATAGTTTGCCATCAAAAGGTGCAATACAACCCGGCAGGATTGGTGCTTTATAGAGGAATGGTGGTCGATCCCCAAAATGGTAATATACACCTTCTTGTATAGGCGGGACCGCCCCCGGAGGAGATGCCCTCCGCAATTGGAATAGATGGTGGTATCGTGGCAGGCAACATGGGTCTTATCATCAGTCTGAACCGTATGACAGAGGCTATTGTCAATTCATACAAGGAGCACAACATGAGCCGTGAGGATGCCCAGAACATGGCATATCACGTTCTCAATTTCTTCGGCTTCGGTGACAGGATAGTGGATAACATCCTGGAACCCGAGGACCGCGATCTCTTCTACATGCTGGAGGATTTCGGTCTGCTGGTTACCGAGAGAGAGGAGACCACCCTTTACGACGGCAGGGAGTGGAGGATCCACTACTGGCTACTCAAGAAGAATGCCATCGAGCACATGTCCTGCGCAGATGGGAAGCAGTGCGCAGCAGGTGACGAGGATTACAACATCTACAAGGACATTCCCGACGACGTCTGGTCGAGGGCCTGAAAGGGATATCTGACATCCGGGGTGCCTCAGGGGACCATAAACACTTTATAATCATATCAATCATCTGGACAAACAAGTAGGGCATACGCTGTCCAAATAATCACCTGAAACAGCCATCCAGGAGGAAAATGAATGAAGAAGAATGGTCTTTTTGCCATGCTTATTGCGATCATGATGATCACGACCCTCGTACCCCTTATGGTCGATGCCGGGACCTCATCCTCTAACATGGAGGAATCCCTGGAGAACGGAGGGGAGATCGAAAAAGAGAAGAAAGAACCATCGATCCTCACTCCAGCGGAACCAGAGGATAATTTCATCGATATCAACAAAATGATAGATGCCGGTATCGGGAACTACAGGACAGTCGATATAGGGGAGGGGGGAATTTCCGCTTCTCTTTATGATCTCAGCTGGATCAGGGAGAACAGGATGAGGGCACTCTCCGATGCACCGATTGCGGATAACGAGACAGATGCCATAGATTCCCCGTTCTATGCTTACGATGATGACGACATATCAAACAATGTCACCTCAACGATCTCGGGAAATCAGATCACATTCGACGACGAGGATTACTATCAGATCAATCTAACCAGCGATGGTGTGAACTCCACAGTCGAAAAGCTGGAGCTAACGGTGACCTCAACCGAGGCCGTGGACAAGAACGCTTCTCTGACGGTGGACATCCTGCAGGTCGATTTCCTTATGGGCAGGTGGACGGATGCCGGAATGAAATCTGTAGGAAAATTCCACGGCAGCAGCCGGAAGATAGTCATTGTTCCGGAAGGCGACACCTCGTTAAACCTGGAGATCCCCATCATGTTCAGGTTCAGGTCATGGAACAATACCATGCTGAACTTCAGTTTCGAGGTTGATATCACCAGCACAACCAGGACAGAATGGAACGGTTTCTTTGGTGCAGGGCCCGCATACAACAGTACCAACAGACCGGCCAATATGCAGAGTGTCAACAGGTCACACGATTTCTTTGATTGGTATGACCTCACGGGAGCCATCACGGATACCAATCTGGATACTAACAGGGGAGATGAGATCAGATTCGGTCTGCGTATTGATATTGCGACAGAGGAAAGAGGTTCGATGTACAATCCTTACGGACTCTACGGTACCCAATCACCCACAACCTCATTTTTGATAGCATATCTCGTATGGCTCAATTATACCTCCCAGGAATTGAATATCTACGCTCCGGGCGATAGTCTACCTCTTGGCTCGGCACTTTTAGGAGGACAGTATGATCCAATGAACCTGGTCTTCCAGGCTCAAGCCGACCACGCCTGGCTCGGTGTAAGCCCTGTTACATTTTGGATCGCACCTAACGGCCAGATACAAACAGCGACTTCAGCAGAGGGAAACGCGGAGATGTTCTTCAACATCTCCTCTGTTTCAGCAAATCTCATTCCCCCGAACAAGGCACCTGTCTTCTCGCTTCCAATAGAGGACCAGGATTTCGCAGAAGATGAGGGCCCCTGGAACGTTACCGATCTCCTGACCCATTTCACCGATGAGGATACCATCACTCCACTGGAGTTCAAGGTTACAAAACCATCGGGTGTGGAAAATCCGGATGAAATCGAGGTGACAGTAAAGGACGGCAGGTACCTCTGGATCAATGTTACAGAGGAGCACTGGTTCGGTGAGGGCGAATACAAGATCAGATGCTACGACTACGGTGTCCTTGACCCCACAATTTCCGTGGATGACAGGGAAGCTGTTTCCAACGACTTCGAAGTGGTGATAAATCCGGTTAACGATCCCGCCTACATCGAGAAGGTTGACGGTGTTACCGGAACCATCGATAACGAACATGATCTGATAACCATCACCATCCGGCAGGGAAGCAATCAATACAGGTCCAAGAAGGTATACGGACGGGATTACGATACGGAGGACCAGGGCAGACTGGTCTACTCGCATAACGCCACTACAAACGCCTTCAGCATGAACAAGAACGGTCAGATAGATTTCATACCCACAAACGAAGAGGTCGGAGCAACATATGTCAGGATATGGGTTGACGACCAGAAGGGCAGGGACGAGGACGATTACCTCGATCTCAAGTTCAACGTGACAAACAGGAACGATCCGCCCGAGCTCAGGGAGATCGAATGGATCATAAAGGGAACCACATTCGATCTGACAACAGAGGACAATCCCACCTTCAGAAATGTCAAGGAGGGATCGGAGATCAATCTCACCATAACAGCATACGATCCCGACATAGTCATCGGCCAGCCAGAAGAGCTTACCTGGTCGGTCGGCGGGCAGGGATGGAACGTCTATCCGCATCCCACCGATCCTCTCAAAGCTTATGTCACCTACACTCCCACAAACGAGGATTCCATAGCAACAACGGTGGAGACAAACATCTTCTGCATGGACACTGCCAACGCCATGAGCCAGGATGACATAATGATCAGATTGACAATAGAGAACAGAAACGATCCTCCCGAGATATTGACCGTCAACGACGAGGTCCCTGTCGAGGAGGGAGCCTCAAAGAAGATCTTCCTGACCCAGGAGACCGGGAAGTATGCACTCGAGGATCAGCTCTTTTATATCTATGTAGTAGCCGAGGATATAGATCCCAGGGATACGGTCAAGTTCACGGCAAGGGATGCTTCGGGCCTTCCTGACACCTCATTCCAGTTCTTCCCCGATCCCCTGGACGAATTCGCAGGAAATTTCACCCTCAGACCAACGCAGGAGATGGTAGGTTTCCATACGGTTGTCATAACCGTATCTGACGAGGAAGATGAGACAGATTCGGTCATAGTCCAATACGAGGTAGTGAACACCAACGATCCTCCCGGCGATTTCAGGGCGGATTGGGAAACCGGATCGGAACTGATAGTAGGTAGAAACATCACCTTCTTTGCGGAGGACCTCACCGATCCGGACGGAGACAACCTGACAGTCACATGGGATTTCGGCGACAATACGGGCAAGGTGACGGGAGAGACCGTAACCCACAGCTTTGCCAACGATCAATCCTATATCATAACCGTGACGGTCACGGATCCTTCCGGGGAGAAAAGCGAGCTGACAAGGACGATAACCATCTATCCGGAGGAGGAAGACGATCCGGATCCCGATCTGGATACCGACGGAGACGGAATGCCGGATGTCTACGAGGACAACAACGGTTTGAACAAGAACAATCCCAACGATGCCACCATGGATGAGGACCGTGACGGTTTCACCAATATCGAGGAATACCGGCAGGAGACAAATCCCATAGATCCGAAATCACATCCTCCAAAGGAGGAATCCGACGACGGAGGGTCGGACCTCATCCTTTACCTGGTTGTGATAATAGTTGTCGTACTGGTCCTTGCCGCCATCGGGTTCTTTGCCTTCGTTGTTCTCAGGAAACCGAAGCCTGTGGTCCAGCAGCAGGCTTATGCACCGGAATCCGGACTGCCAGGCGGTTCCCAGCAGGGACTTCCGGGACAGGCACCTCAGCAGCTTCCTCCCGGATCCGATCAGCAGAATGTCGGGGCCGGTCAGGACGCTCAGGGACTCCCTCCAGCCCCGGAACCCGAGCCCGAAGAGGAGCTCCCCGATTCATTCCTTGAATCGGCCGCGGAGGCCCTGAAGGATGAAGAACCTTCCGAAAGTGATGCCGAGCAGAACATCTGGAGACCTCCTGCGAAGGCGGAGGAACCGGTTCAGGAGAGCCAGGTTGATGATCTCTTCGCCGAGCCTCCGGGGGAAGAAGCTCCCGAAGGACCTTCACAGCCGGAAGAGGCTTCCGATGAAGAGGCTCCCGAGCCTTCCAAAAAGACTGGTCTTCCACCACCGCCTCCGGCACCATGATATTTGATTTAGAAAAAAAATGGGCGGCCTCGAAAGGCCGCCAGTTTCATTTTTAATAGTTCAACTAAATTTTTCATCTTTTAAAACAATTTAAATTTTTTTAATCATCCTATGATCAATAATTATTCAAAAAAATTATGAAAAAGTTTAAGCTTTCATAGTAACATGCGTACCCAGGACGTGAGGAGTATGTTGAGAAAAATGTTGGGTTCTTTTCTATTGAGTATATTGGTGATATATAGTTTGATGACAATAATTAATGGAGAGGTAGATGCTGATCAGATACAGGATATTGATGCACAGGCAAACAAGGATTGGACAATAATGGTTTACCTCGATGCCGATAACAATCTTGAGGGCCAGGGTGTTAACGATTTTCTTGAAATGGCTGAAGTGGGTTCCGATTCCAATGTCAATATTGTTGTCCAGATGGATAGGATAGGTTGGAGCGATCTCTATGATCACTACATTTCCCTTGGATATACATCTACAGAAGCAGCATATGAAGCAAATATAGCAGATGATGACAGATATGGCGATTGGTCTTCGACCAAAAGATTCCTAGTGGGAGAAGATGATACACCCATCTCCTCCAATGCTATTTCCGATATTGGAGAACAAGATATGGGCGATCCGGATACACTCTATAGCTTCATTGCTTGGTCCCTTACCAATTATCCCGCAGATAGATATGGTTTGATATTATGGGACCACGGAGACCAATGGAATGGTGTATGCTCAGATGATACAGATAATGGAAATCTTTTAAACATGTCAGAATTGGATGAAGTTTTCTACAATTTAACCATTATTAAGGGTTTCCACATGGATTTTATTGGTTTTGATGCTTGTTTAATGGCATCCGCAGAGGTTGCTTATCAAATGTGGGGTTATGCGGATTATATGATAGCTTCAGAAATGACTGAACCTGGTCAAGGATGGATATATAACTGGTCATTTGGGGCTCTTGCCTCTAATCCAGATATGTCAACTGAAAAAGTATGTAAAGTTATAGTTGATGATTATGTGGAGTCTTATGAGACGATCTATTCTGCCTATCAAAACGATGTGACCTTGTCTGTTGTGAATTTTACTTCGGATTTCTATTCTGGAATCTATGCGGTTTATAACTTTACTTACGAGCTTTACAATAATTATTCTCTTTATCAGAACTATATCAATTATGGATGGGGTGTTAGGGAGAATTACAGTGAAAAATATTGTGATATGTTGGATCTTTTTAATACAATTTTTATTGAGACCAATCATTCTTTATTGAACGATCTTTTTGAGAGGATGGTCAACAATCTCACCGGAGTTTATTGCTACCAGAACTGGAGCGATGGAGATAACGACGGATATCCTTACTGGGCTACTGGTCTCTCCTTATATTTCCCTGCATACGATTATTATAACAGCGAGTATACAAAGGATCAATATTTCTACTTCCCAAAGGACACATACTGGCCGGATCTACTTTGGAAATTTTACTTACAACCTACAAATACCGATCCCGTAATTAGTGTTATTAACCCCACCCAGACAAAGGTTTCTATTTTTGAGACTCAGGAGATCGAGTTCAATGTTTCCGCCACCGATAGTGAAGGAAATTATCTCAGATATTACTGGTTCCTCGATGATGAATTCATTGGTCAGGGGAATACTCTCACGATTTCGACAGATTTCGGTGATGCAGGATCATATACGATAGATTGTGTTGTTGCAGATGGAGCTTGGAACGGAATCCCATATGGGTTGACTGGTTATGATATGCAATCATGGACACTTAACATTCTTGAAGATGAGGAGAAACCTGTCGTCATGATACTAGATTCTTGGAACGAGAGGCCTTTTCTTGATAAGTATAATAATTTTGAAGTTAAAGTGACAGATAATGTCGAGGTCGAAGAAGTTAATATTATTACGGATTTTCTTAGTATTGATGAATCATTCAATATCACTATTGAAGAAAAGGTAAAGGACATTTATTCAATACTCTACTTCGTTCCTGAAGAAGGATTTCCAGAGCAGAGAACTGATCCTGGATGGCATAATGTGACTTTCACCGCCTGTGATACGGCTGGAAATTGGGTTGTTTACCCGGACGTACCATATTATCTAAATGACATTTTTGATCCAGTTGTAGTGCTTGATTCCAATGATGAGATCAACCAACATCAGGTATATTCATTCGATGGTTCCGGATGCACGGATAACTGGAAAATTGTCAACTACACATGGAGATTCAACTATAACGGAGAAGAGGTAATCCTATATTCGATAGATCCTGTTTTCCTATTCGACATTGCAGGGACCTATCCTGTGAATCTAACAGTAACTGATCCCGATGGGAATTCCGCTTGGGGAATAATCAATATTGAGGTAAGGGATGTTGACAATCCGTTCATTGAAGCGGGAGAGGATGTGGTTGTTGACCAGCATCAAGCTGTTTCCTTTAATGGTGATGATTCCCAGGACAATGTAGGTATCGTCAATTGGACATGGTCATTCCGATATGATGGATCAACAATCAATTTATTTGGTGAATTTCAAGAATTCATTTTCAACAATGCAGGGATTTACAACATCAGTGTAACAGTGAAAGATGATGAAGGTAATACTGCCTCGGATTACTTCTTGGTAACTGTTAATGATATCACTAAACCCGTAATTGTCATCGAACCGATGGTAGTTATTGATCAGCATGAAAACCCGCAATTTGATGGCAGTTACTGCACGGATAATGTTGGTATCGTGAATTGGACATGGTCCTTTGACTACAACGGGATTGGGATTACTTTATTTGGTATGATACAGGAATTCACTTTTCACGAGGCCGGTATCTACAATATATCCTTAATATTGAGAGATGAAGCGGGCTATTCGGCTTCAGGTTTCTTCCTTGTTAAAGTGATTGATATCACTGATCCGGTTATCGATATAGATCCTTTGATTATAATAAACCAACACGACGTGCTTCGATTGGATGGAAGTTCCTGTTCTGATAATGTTGCAGTAACAAATTATACATGGTCTTTCACTCTGGATGACGAATTTTTTACCTTATACGGATTAAATCCAGAATTTACTTTCCATAATTCCGGTGAGATCACGATTACATTGATAATCGAGGATGAAGCTGGGAATTCAGCTTCGGGATTGCTAAGAATTAGGATTTTGGATGTCACAGCTCCAACTGCCAATATTACCTTTGAAAAAATTGGGGAAGATCCTGTTGAATACTCATTTGATGGTTCAGGATCTAATGATAATGTGGGTATCATTCATTATAACTGGACGATCATTTTCAATGATAATGAATCGGATAAAACAGGAGAAAATATTGAACATACCTTCAATGAACCAGGAACATATATTGTAACACTCGAAGTGTGTGACTTGATGGGACTCTGTTCCACTGAAACTGTTACAATAACGATTGTGAAACCCGATGAACCAATAGATGATGATACAGATACAGATACAGATACAGATAGCGATGACGATATGGACGATGATAGGGATTCTGATGTTGAGGGAGAGGATAGTGAAGACAAGGGTTTATCGTCGGTAATGATTCTAATGATCATAGTCGGAGTAATTATCCTGCTCGGAATCCTGGGAGTGTTGACTTTAATATTCATTGTAAAAAAGAAGGAACCTGAAGAGGGTAAGATGGCTGAAAACTCTTTCAACAGCCAATCATTCCCTCCAGATGATACATAAGTGAATAGAAACTGGAAGAAAAACTTGGTTCAGTTCAGCAATGTACTTTCCAGGTACTCTATCAATTCCTGTACCGGGACATCCTGGATCGTTATCAGCGTTGTATTGCCCACAGTCCCCTTCCCGGACCTCTTGGTCGAAATAAGGCCGAAAGCATCCATCTCCTTCATGTACTGCCAGAACTGGGTATGGCCGAGAGGTTTCTTGTTCACCTGCTCGCAGAGGGCCTGATATTCGGATTCGAGCTCCCCCGTGGAGCAGTATGCCGTTTTCTTTAAAAGCCTGGAGGCTGCCAGAAGCATGACCTGCTCGTGGACGTTGAGCTGATGAATGGTCTCCTCGAAGATGAAAGGTTTTACATCGGCTTTGGCCCACCGTGCATGCTCGGCATTGACTGTGTCGCTTCCCCTCTCCTCTGCAACCATGCCGGATTTCTCCAGCAGTTCTATGGCAAACCTTGCATCGCCGTATTCCTCCGACATGGAGGCAATCATCTCGGATACACCGTTTTCCACGATATTCTGATGAAAGGCGAGATCGATCCTCTGATCCACTATGGCTTGAAGTATCTCCATGTCGTATTTTCCGAACTCCAGGTGATTCGTTCTCTTGAATGTTGAAAGGGAGGCCTTGTCCAGGAGCTGTACGATGGCCTTCTGGCTCACCATCACGAGAGATATGGATCCCAGGAGCTCCTCGTCCTCTTCCTGGATCCTGGTGAAATTGTAGACCAGATCTGACCCGGACCTCTTCAGGAGAACATCCGCCTCGTCAAGAACTATCACAAGGTGGCACTCCCTTCTCTTGAGGTGCTTTTTGAGTATCTCTATCATCTCCGGGATGGAGAATCCCCTGTCGGGGAACCTGGGATCGAAATGGGTGAGTATTGAAAGCAGTACCATTGATTCGGATTTTCTGTTCCTGCAGTTGACATGCACGCTCTCTATCCTTCTCCTGTTTTCGAGACCCGCTTCCTCTAAGACCATGCAGAATCTCTTCACCACTGCGGTCTTTCCCGATCCTACAGGTCCGGTGACCAGGGCTGTCTGGCTCATCCCGTCGTAGAGGACTGGCCGGAATAATCTTGCAAGACCGTCCATTTCCTTTTCCCTGCCGGGGAGCTCCTCCGGTACGTAGTCGAAGGACAGTTTGGACTGGTCCTTGAATATGTTGCTTCGCTTCAGCGCATCGAGGGCGGTCTTCATGAACGTGTGTATAGACTATGGTCTAAAAATACTTTCACCGACCCTTGTCCCCCTTCCCCATGCCTCCCAGAGGCTCGGCCTTTCTTTGAGAGGAGTTCTCCGCACATTCAATGTTCGATCTCCTCTCCCTCTGCCTCCTCATCCTGGCTATCTGCCCGGGAGAGGGTCCGCAATCCTCATCGTCTGTCTCTTCCTCCTCCTCTCCTTCCTCCTTTTTTGATCCGGATCTCTTTTCCTCCTCCGTGGAGGAAAATGTGGTCGTGCAGTGGTAGCAGAAGTTCAGGTCCTCTTCGATCTGCTTCCCGCAATTGGGGCAGACCTTCATTCCAAGCTCCTCTCCGGGCCGCTTGAATCCTTTTATTCCGTAAAAGAGCCACAAAGCTCCGAATGCCATGGAGGCTGCCCCCGCTGGAATCAGAATCGGCCCTCCGGTAAGATCGTCCCCATCAAGGTCCCGGGGCTCTCCTACGGTCGCCTGGTAGGAGAACCCCCACAGGAGGAGCATTCCTCCAACCATCACCATGAATACACCTACGCCAATGGCGATCCATTTTACATATATCGAGGTAGACCTCGATTTCTTTTCCTTCGATCCGTCATCAACCATTCATATCATACCTTGGAGGGGGGCTCTGCTCCAATGATGGAGCTGGAATAAAAGAATAACGCAGGTCCAACCCTTACGGAGTTGATCAATTGGCCTTGGGTAAGGTTATTTTGAACCTCGCACCCGATTCGGGTTTTCCCTCAATCCTGTCCAGGACCTGGATCGTTCCCTGATATCGATTCACAAGCTCCCTGACAAGAGATAGACCGATCCCGCTGTAGCCGTAATCGGATCCCTTGACGAACCTGTCAAAGACCTGATCCTTCTGATCGTCTGGGATACCTATGCCGTGATCGCAGATATCAAGCTGTATCTCGTCGTCCAGATTTTGGAGGTCTATGTCAATTCTCACGATATCGCCGTATTGGAACTTGACACCGTTATGAAGCAGATTGAAGAAGACCTCCTCGAATACGGGTTCTGCATATACCTCCGCGCTTCCTTGGGGCGCATTGAGAGAGATTGACATATCCCTGTCCGCGAATAGTGTCTTTATCTCCCTTGTGCAGTTTTTCAGAATTGGTATCAGATCGATCTTGGAGAGGTCCTCCTTCATGTCCTTCAGCCTGGAAAGGAGAAGTACGTTCCTTACCAGTTTGATCGACCTCTTTTCGAGCTCAATCATCTTCTGGAAAGCGTATTCTCTCTCTTTCTCGTTGTCCTTTTTTAACCTTGCGATTGCTGTCCAGGCTTGAAGGCCCTGATGAATATTTCCAATATCGTGGGAGAGCAGATCCAGATAGAACTCCGCCCTGTTCTTTTCCAGTTCCACCTGCTCCCTGGACATGATCCTCTCCGTAACATCCCTAAGGACTCCCACGATGGTGATCTTTCCATCCTTGCCCTCAACCATCTTGGCCGAGGCGCTGATATGCTTGACCCCGCCGTCTTTGTGAATGGTCCTGTATATGAAGTTGGAAATCCTTCGTTTCTCGATCATCTGATGGAGCAATTCCATGCATTTTTCGATATCATCGGGATGTATGAAATCAACATAGCTTTTCCCTACAACCTCATCGGGTGAGTATCCGAAAATCTCCTCGGTCTGGGGTGAGCAGTAGATAATGTCGGTGTCAAATGATATCTCCATCACGGCATCGGAGAGGTTATCCATCAAGGTCTTGTATCGCTCCCTGCTTTCACGGTAGGCCTCCTCCGTCCATCTCCTCTCCAGATCGCTTGTCATGAGGTCGCTTATTACCCTCAGGATCTCGGTCTCGGTAGATTTCCAGTTCCTCACTTTCTCCGTATCATCGAATCCCATGAATCCCCACAGACTGCCGCTTTTGGATATAATGGGAACAACCAATACCGATTTGATATCCTGGCTTTTGAGAGCTTCTCTCTCGGAGTAGGCCTCATCCGGGAGTTCCTCAAGGTTATTTACGGGTATGGTCTTCCCCATTCCCAGATTTTTCATCCACCAGGGGAAGATACTCGTATCAAGGTCCTGAAGATTTTCCAACTGTGGTTCGGTCCCGTGAGAGCACCATTCATGTGTGTTGTCCATCTTGGTTCCGTTTTCCCTCAAGCGGAAGATATAGGCTCTATTGACAGAAACGGATTGGCCCATAATCTTCAGGATGGTGTTGTAGTCGGCTTCCTCCGTTGATACGAACATCTTGGAGATTTCCGCGACAACCTTGTCCAGTCTGCTCCTGTACATCAGCTCATCTTCGGTTCTCTTTCTATCCGTGATATCGTGAAAGACCACTATCCCTGACTTTACCGTGCCTTCTTCATCGAGAATGGGAGAGGCGTTTGCGCTTACCCATCTGTCCTCTCCTTTTTCATTTCTTATGATCACCTCCTCATCCTTGACCGTTTCACCATTGAGAACCGCTCTCGAGAGGGGAAGCTTTTGCGGAGGGCAGGGCGATCCGTCCGGTAGAAAGGTCTGCCAACTGCTGCTGTGTTTTTCCAGTTCTATATCCGTAAGATTTTTCTTTTCTCCTCCTCGGATGCCGAAAGCGGCAGGATTTGCCAGTGTGATCTTCACATCGGGTGCTTCTGCGACCAGGATCCCCGAAGGTGAATTGATGAATGCCGCTTCAAGCATGCTCTTGGTTCTTGCCAGTTCTTCCCTGGATAGTTTCTTTTCCGTAATATCCATATGAGTTCCGCAGGCCCTGATCGGGGATCCGTCTTCTCCCCTCTCGAAAACCTTTCCCATATCCAGGATCCATTTCCATTGACCCGATTGATGCTTCATTCTGTACTCTGCCTCGTAGTATTCGATTTCTCCGTCAAGATGGGTTTGAAGGATCTTCATAACCTTTTCTTCATCATCCGGGTGGAGAAGACCTTTCCATGTATTGAGATCAAGGTCCAGTTCATCCGGTCTGTATCCCAGTACCTCCGCCCAACGATCGTTGAATATCAGCTTTCCCGTGGGAATGTTCCAGTCCCACATGCCCAGATCGGTCGCCATTATGGCAAGTCTCAATCTCTCCTCGCTCTCTTCCAGTGATTTCCTTATTTCGTATTCCTCGGAGACATCCCTGAATATCAGGACCACTCCCGATGTCTTTCCGTCCGAAGAGATTACCGGAGCCGCCGAATCCGCTATCTGATGCTCGTTGCCTTCCCTGTCGATCAAAAGGGTATCATTTGCAAGCCCCACAATCGAACCGGATTCCAGGACCTGTGAAACAGGATCCACAACCCTCTTCCTTGTATGCGAATTGACTATTCTGAACACATCACTAAGAGGACGCCCTCTGGCAGATTCCTCATCCCATCCGGTGAGGTCCTCTGCAACTGAATTCATCCTCCTTATCCTGCCATCAATATCGGTAGAGATCACGGCATCCCCTATGCCGTAAAGGGTGGCTTTAAGCTCAGCTTCCTGCTGAGCAAGCATTTTTTGTGACTCCATTCTTTCGGTTATGTCCTCATACGTTCCCAGGATCCCGACAACATTTCCATCATTATCCCTGATGGGAACCTTGTTTGTATCGAGCCATGCATTCTTACCGTCGGCTTGCTTCTGAGGTTCAATTATATGGTATCGAGGTATGCCGGATTCCATGACCTCTCTGTCGCATTTAATGAAGAAATCCGCTTCCTCCTTCTTCCAGGCAAGATCATGGTCCGTTTTTCCCACTATCTCCTCCGGCGAGCCCACCCCTGCCACTGTAGCGAAATTCTCGTTGCAGCCCATGTAGACGGAATTCCGGTCCTTCCAGAAGATGAATTGTGGTATGGAGTTAATCACCATCTTGAGCATTGAATCGTTATTCGAGTAGAAATCCCGGCTTATTGAGGTCCCAGAGGGCGAATCTCCTTCCGAATCCATAGGTTATCCTCCTGATAATTTTCCAAGCACTTTCTTTCCTGATTGGTCCAAACTAGCGGATCCCGACCAGTATTTCCTTTTTGGATATGTTTGAAGCACTTGACGGAACCACTGCCACCAATTGCCCGCATTTAGGAATCCGAATACCGGACTCACCGATCTGGCTTTCCATTTTTAATACTTTTTCCCATGGAATCATTATTATTTCATCTATTGAAATCATCCGCAGGTAACTCGAGATACGGGCGAGCATCCGATAACCAGCTGGTTTCATAGGAAACAAAAAAATAACTGAAACCCCACTTAACCCTGGCCGCTCACTGGTTCCCCCGTGTCCAGATGCGGTTCCTTGTGGAGGTGTTTCCATGGGTCTGTTCAGCAAGAAGCCCAAGGTAAGGTTCGAGACCATAACAATTGACAGGGAGACAGAGGTCTTCCGCGCCCTTGAGAACAAGGGATGGATACTCTGCGATGACCCATTCCAATTCGATCTGCACAAACCTCCTGAAAAGCTGAGAAAGGACGCCATGAGCGTCGCAAAGGATCTCAAAGGGGAGCTCATTGTTGAGATCTATGATCCCATTTACGTGAATATGCCCTGGAAAGGGCTCAGATATGCTGTATGGAGAAGGGCCACACCCGATCAGATCCGGGAGCGTATTGCAAAACAGCAGGAAAAGGCCAGGCCCAATTACAAGGATACAATGGGATCATATGATGATATCCAGAGGCAGCTCGACCAGAGGAGGATCCATGTATCGGATGAGGACCTGCGTGCCCTTGACGACCTGAAGTTGGATCAGGATTCCGACCTCAAAGGCGATTCCGGGGGTAAGCAATCAGATGAGCTCAGGATGGCCAACGAGGCGATCCAGGCGATCTCCACTTTCGATCCCTACGAACATCAGGGAGAGTATGCAGATGAGGGGGCGGAATCCAAAGGTCCGGTTTTCGAGGAGAGTATAGAACTCCAGGCCGATGTCCCCGATGCAACAGACCCGTCCGAGGAAATCAACGCAATGGACATGATGATGGGCGAAGCACAGAAACAACCGGCCGTACCGCAGCAGGAAGGACAGGTTCCCATGGAAACCGAGAAGCCGCAGCCTCCGGCAATTCAGACACCGGCATCACCTCCCGCAAATATCCAACAGGCTCAGCCTCCAGCCAACAGACCCCAGGCCTCACCTCCGTCAAACGTTCAGAGGCCCCAGCCTCCCGCCAATCAACAACCTGCAAGGCCGCCAGCAAATACCCAACAGGCCCAGCCACCTGCCCGATCGAATCAAGCTCAGCCTCCCGCACAACAACCTTCCGATTCGGGCTTCAAGGCCCCTCCCCCCCCACCCAATAACATGGTAGGAAAAAGGGATGAAGATGAAGACTGAATCCGATGGACAATCCGGGATCGAGGCCCTCGGAATTCCGTTGAAAGGAGTTGGTAAAGAGAAAGTCAAGGGAGAGGTACTGAGGTGGAAAGGATCGATCTCGTTTCTGGGTGATGTGGATCCCGAAAAAGGAACCTTGACAAAGGATGATCTGGTACGAGATCTCAAAGACAGGATCCTTGTTTTCGAGGAAGGGGCGGGATCCACTGTGGGGTCTTATGTAGTTTACAATCTCAGATTATATGACAAAGCCCCATTGGCAATGGTAATGTCCAGGGCCGATGCAATTATAACCATCGGTTGCATTCTTGCTGATATTCCCCTGATAAACAGGGTGAATGAAGATATAATGAACGATATTGCCACCGGAGACACCCTCGAATTGGACCCAGTGTCCGGAAGGATCTCAGTGTGGAAGGGAAATGCAAGGTTGTGATCCGATGCTGGAGAAACTCATCAATCTGAGCAAGCAGGTGAACAAGAAGATAGAGACAGATCCCAAGATAAGGGAGATGGCAGAGGAAAAAGACAGGACAATTTCACTCCATTTCACCGATGAAAATGACTACATTCTCGAAGTGAAAGACGGCAAGGTTCTGGAACCCAGGGAGGGAAAGCTCGAAGATCCCACGCTTCTTGTGATAACGGATACCCAGACAATGCAGAAGATACTGGACAAGAAGCTCAATCCTCTAATGGCCTATGCCATGAAGAAGATAAAGGTAAAGGGTCCGATGGATGAGGTTCTGCTTCTGAAGGATTTCTTCTGAAACCAGAATTGTTTACCAGCTCCAGCCAAAGGATTTATAAAGATATCACATATGGAACATGAACAGATCGTGAGGAAAAGGAGTGGTCCTATTGAAAAACAAAAATCCAAATGCGGGTCACCCCTCAAGGAGGATGGTCATGAGACTCGTATTCTCACTTTCAGTCCTTCTTCTATCATCAATCACAATTGTACCGGCAGTTTTCAATTATGATGTCTCCGCCCAGGAGAATACTCCGCCGGTTGCCAATGCCGGGGATGACATCACGGAGGTACTCCTTAACCAGGAGGTGCTTCTCGACGGTTCGAATTCAACCGACGAGGATATAGATAACTGCACATGGTCCTGGGAATGCACCTCACATGAGGATGTGGAAATACTCGACAATGACACTTCAATGGCTTCCTTCATTGTTTTCACCGAGGAGACCATCACATTCCTTCTCACGGTAACAGATCCGGGAAATCTAACGGATACGGATGAACTCGAGGTGATCCCCGATATCAACGAGGACCCCACTGTGGACCCTCTTTCAATAATGCCGGCGGATTCGGGGCCCGAGGGCCCATTTTACGAGATATCGGAACCAATCGAATTCAACGCCACAACCGTTTCCGATTCCGAATCCACCCTGGATGAGCTGTCATTCACATGGGAATCGGATGTGGAAGGTGAAAGATCATTTCCATCGGAGCCTGCCTTCAACAGGACCATGAACGTATTGGGTTGGCACAACATAACCCTGACCGTCGCCGATCCCAACGGGGGAGAGTCGATTCTGATAAAGAAGATAAAGGTCAGGGAGGACATCCGGGGCCCTACGGCTGTCATGGATCTCATTCCGAATCGTTCTATATACACAAAGGGAGAGATCATAACTCTGGATGCAACCGATACGGAGGACCCCAATACCTTCGATACGCTGGAGACCATGAATTTTACCTGGCGCACCAACATAAGCGGAGGAAGAATACTTGGTTATGGCGCTGTTTTGAATGTTACCCTCGAGGAGGGATTCCACAACATCAGCCTGAAAGTAACTGATACGGATGGATTGACCTCTGTTGATTTCAGGACGATAGAGATATCCAACGATCCTCCGGTTGCCGTTATTTCCACACCCGAAATCAGGTCGAGGAACGGCGTAAGGACCGTCAATGTAAGCGAGACCGCTTCCTTTTCTGCTTTCAACTCTTTCGACCGCAACGGTGACGATCTGGAATACAGCTGGGATTTCGGCGACGGCACCTCCGCTTTCGGTGTCAATGTCACAAACATCTACAACGATTTCGGAACCTTCAACGTAACACTGGAGGTCGATGACGGATCAACCAAAGACAATCTGGGAAATGACACGGTCAGGATCGATGTCAACACCATACCGGAAGCAGTCATAGAGCCACCCGGAGATATTATCGTGGGAGAGTCATACCAATTCTCCGCCAACGGTACAACGGACGAGGACGGAGATGATCTTACCTACAGGTGGGATTTTGACGGCGACGGTTTATTCGATCAATCCGGTTTCAACTCTTCTTTCACTTACGAGGAGGAGGGGGAGTTCACTGTAACACTTCATGTCGACGATGATTTCGCTGTCTCCACGGCTGAAGTGATCTTCCGGCCCAAACTTCCCAACGAGGCGCCCATTCCCGCTATCGTGGGATGGGAAGAGGGCGACGATCCCATTATAGTCGCTCTCGAGGATGACAGGGGAGAGGTGGAGCTCGATGCAAGCGCTTCCATCGACCCCGACGATGACAGCAACAACAACGGGATAATCGATGGCAGAGAGAGGAACAATCTGACCTTTACCTGGGACCTCGATGCCGAGGACGATGAAAACAGGGATGGTATAGACGACAATGATTTCACAAAACGCGGAGACACGGTCAGGGTCCCGGTAGAGGACGACGATATCTTAAGGGTAAGGCTCAATGCCACCGATGAGAGGGGTGTCTCATCATACCTTATCATCCTCATTCGAGGCGATCACCCCCCTGATGTTACGGATCTGAGAACCAACAAGAAGTCCAAGATCTATGTCAACTCCACGGTAGATTTTACCTCAACCGCAACGGACGAGGACAGCGGCCAGACCAGGGATCTGAGGTACCACTGGGACTTCGGGGACGGTAACGTAAGGAACGATACCCAGTCCACCACATCCTACAAGTATACCGAACCCGGATCCTACGAGGTCTATTCCTGGGTAACCGACGGATATCTGTGGGGTTTTGCCAGGTCCACGATAACGGTGGTGGAATTCGAAGGATTGGAGATCCGCTTCCCCCGGAACGGAGCCACGCTTAAGGGCAATGTTATCATGAGAGGTTATGTGGATCACCTTCTCGATTACAGGATAGAGAGAGTGGAGGTCAGGATAGACGGAGGGGAGTGGGAGAGGGCAGACAATCCCCCTGACTGGGAATACGAGTTGAACACGTTCAACCTCCCGGATGGAGAACACGAACTGGAGGTCAGGGCCCTGCTGGATACCGGGGTGGAACAGACATCCTCGGTCACATTTACGGTTTCCAACACCGTGGAGCAGGACAATTCGGGATTGATAGCCGGAATAGTGATCTTCATCGTGGTCCTTGCCGTGGTTGTTGTGATGTTCTTCCTTCTATTCGGAAAGAGGAAGTCAAGGGCTCAGGAACTCATGGGGCCTCCCCCCGGACCCGGGCCTGGTATTCCTGGCATGGTCCCACCTGGAGGTCTTCCCAAACCCCCTCAAAGGGCCAATCTGCCACCCACACAGGCACCTCCCAAAGAGGAGGAGAAACCCGAAGAGAAACCTCCGGAGGAAAAAGGACCCAAGATTGTGAGGGTCAAGTGCCCCTCGTGCAAGAAGGTGTTCAAGGTAGAGGATACCGGAGACAGGCCGTTGACCATGACCTGCACCCACTGCGGGGCGAAGGGATCCATTTCCCAGGTTCCGGGTGACGATAAGAAAGAGGAAACCCGAGAAGAAGAGGAAGAGGACGAGGGACCCGAACCGATCTCGATCATCTGCCCCTCCTGTTCAGGGATGTTCGAACTCGACCATGTCATGGATGAGGCTACCTGTCCGTTCTGCAACGTGAAGGGAGAACTTGACGAGGATACGAAGGCAGGACTGAAGGAGAGGTTCGGAGAGGAGGAGACCGAGGAGGTCAGCGTCAGGTGCCCCTCCTGTCAGGGTAAATTCTCCATAAAGTCCACCGACAAGGAGATCATCTGCCCTTACTGCGGTGTGTCGGGAAACGTCTGAACCGCTTTCTCCAGGGGAAAACATAAGATTCAAACCCTGCATTTCCGTTAATGCCGGTGGTATTTCATGGCGGAAGATGTGGTTCATGTCGGTTATGACGAGCTTGAGAGATTCATGGCGGATGTATTCAGGGCTCTTGGTGTTCCGGAAGAGGATTCCGCAATTTGTGCGGAAGTTTTGAGCTTCGCTGACAGGAGAGGAATCTCCTCCCACGGAATAAACAGGATGAAACCCTTTTACTACGACAGGATCAGAAAAGGCCTTCAATATCCCGATCCGGGCTGGGAGATAGTGAAGGAAAGTCCTACCACAGCGGTGATAGACGGCAGGTTCGGGATGGGCCACGCCATAGCCAAAAGGTCAATGCAGATGGCGATCGACAAAGCGATAGATTACGGTCTTGGCATGGTTGCGGTCAGGAATTCAACCCATTACGGTGCCGCCGGATATTATTCGATGATGGCAATAAAAAACGGAATGATAGGAATCAACGGTACAAATGCCAGGCCCTCTGTAGCGCCCACCTTCGGAACCGAGGGCATGCTGGGTACCAATCCTTTCACCATCGGGTTTCCCACCGATGAGGAATTTCCTTTTCTCCTGGACTGTGCCACCTCAATCTGGCAGAGGGGCAAGATAGAGTATTATGCCCGGGAAGAAAAGGAGATACCCGAAAATCTTGTTGTGGGAAAGGACGGGACCTCTCTGACCGATCCCCGGCTTATCTTGAAGGAGCTGGTGGAAGGGAATGGAGCCCTTTTACCGTTGGGGGGACTGGGTGAAGAAACCGCCGGCTACAAAGGGTACGGTTACTCCACTGTTGTTGAGGTCCTCTCCTCGGCGCTTCAGGCTGGTCCTTTTCTGAAGGCGGTCAACGGGATAAATGTTGGTCATTTCTTCATGGCGGTTGATATCGAGGCATTCACGACACTCGAAGAGTTCAAGAGGTCCTCGGGGGAAGTCATGAGGCAGTTGAGAGCCTCGAGAAAGGCCCCCGGAGCAGAGAGGATCTATACTCCGGGAGAGAAGGAACATCTCCACTGGCTGAGGACAAGGGACATCGGAGTTCCACTCAACTCGAGTCTGCAGAAAGAGGTTGCCCTGATGAAAGATGAGCTCTCCCTGTCCGGATATGACTGGGACTGGGCAAAAAACCCGAAATGATTTCAAGGTGAGTCATCTCAATGGTAACGGTTATCGGACACAGAGGTGCCGCGGGGTTGAAACCCGAGAATACCATGAGTTCATTCCTGAGGGCCGTGGACGAGGGGTGCGACATGGTAGAATTGGATGTCCACCTCTCAGGAGACGGATATATTGTAATCATGCATGACGATACCGTTGACCGGACCAGTGATGGAGTGGGCAGGATATCGGACCTTGACCTGAAGGAATTGAGATCCCTTGATGCTGGTGATGGAGAAAGGATACCCACACTTTCGGAGGTTTTCGAGTTATTGAGAAATAGATGCCTCCTCAATATTGAATTGAAGGGGGAGGGAACCGCCCTTGCGGTTTCCAGGATGCTGGAAGAAGAGATCAACAGCGGAAGATGGAGTGGGGAGAATATCCTTATATCCTCATTCTCTCCCGTTTCATTGAAGGAATTCATGGATACTCGAACCGATGTCAAAACCGCAATTCTCATAGACGGTAATCCGGGAGGTGCGGAGGAATTTGCAAAACAGATAGGGTCCGTGGCGGTAAATCCTAATTACATGTTCCTTGAATCGGATTTCATCGATATGTGCAGGAAACTGGGTCTGATGGTCAATGCCTGGACCGTTAACGATCCCGACCAGATGGAAAGAATGATCTCTCTTGGAGTTGACGGCATAATAACCGACCGGCCCGACCTTCTCGTAAAAAAGATAAATAGAGGTAAGCGGAGTGCACCTCATGAGTGATGGCAGGGCAGGGATCCTGAACTGGAGCCTTAGGATAACTCTCATCCTGTTTTTCCTGTCACTTCTAATGTTCCCGATGCATCTATGGGATCATTTCTACGCGCATTTCACCGGTTCCATAGAATCGACGGTGATAAAGGGTCAATGGCTGATAGTCGTACTCAACATACTTGCATTTTCGGCTTTTCTCATTCCTCTGGGCTTCAGGAGAAAGGCCAACTGGAAGGAGTACGGACTCGTGGCCGCTTTCTTCATCTCCCTTTTCATAGAGATGTACGGCATTCCATTTGCCATCCTTTTTGCATCCAGAGCCATACAGCCCACCGGAGGTATGGAACTATACAGACCATTGACTGTTAATTTTCTAGGTGTGGGATTCTCCTTCACGATTCCAATGATCTACGGGGCCGTTTTGATGATCTTTGGAACAGCGCTTATCGTCTGGGGATGGATAACGCTTTACCGCAACATAGGAAAAGAGGGCCTTGTCACCACCGGTATATACTCCGTATCCAGGCATCCCCAGTACCTCGGATTCATAATGGTCATAGGAGGGTGGCTCCTCGGTTGGCCCACGCTCCTTACGGTGATCTTTGCCCCGGTCCTGATCTTCATGTATGTGAGGGTCTGCAGGAAGGAGGAAAAGGAGATGGGAAAGGACCATGATTATCAGGCTTACAGGAAGAAGGCCCCGTTCCTGATATGATTGCAAGGATCACTCTTGAAGCAGCCATTGATAGAGAGGCAATACCTCAACCTCCTTTCCGCCGATTTTTTCCTTGCCGGATTCATTCCATGTTATTATCTTCAGATCATTACAATTCAGATCATCGGAGGACCTTGAAAGGGACCTCAATTCCCTTCTTTTAACTCCGGGGTCCTCAATGGAAAAGGAGACCTGGATCAACTCCATTATATCGATTCCCTTCTTTAATACGAAATCAATCTCCCTTTGTTGGTTGTCCCTCCAGTAGAAGTGTTCGATTTGAGGATCCAAGGACCTCCTTCTGAGCAATTCAAGCATTACGATATTTTCCATCATCCTTCCCCTGTTTCTGCTGGATTGCCTTCCGATCACGTTTATCATGGCCGGATCTATGGCGTATATCTTCTTGGGTGAATTGTGGATATCTCTTTCCTTGTGGGAGAATTTATCCAGTTTCACAACGAGGTAAGATTCGGCTAGGTAGCCCATGTAATTTTTTGCCGTGTGTGAACTGCCCATGTTTCGAGTTCTCTTGATCTTGTTGTAGCTAATAAGAGTGGCAAAGTTAGAGATCATGGAATATGACATTTCTTTCAGGGTTTGTACATACTTTATTCGGTGTCTGGCTACTATATCCTTGTTAAGTATGGATGAGTAGAGTGAATTCGTATATACATCCCTTATTTTTGGATTCTTGACTATTTCCGGGTATCCACCAATCTCGATGTATTCCTCCAGGGCCTTTTTTATAAAAGCTCTCTTTTTTGTGGTTGAGAAATCCTTTTCAATATTTTTGAATTGGAGGTATTCCTTGAATGAAAATGGAAAGATCTCCATTGTTATATGGCGGCCTGTGAGATGTGTTGCCAGCTCACGACTTAAAAGGTTGGCGTTGCTTCCCGTTATTATAATCTTTAATCCGGTCATTCTCATTCTGTTTACGAATAGCTCCCATCCCGCGACATTCTGGATCTCGTCAAGTATCAGATACTCGAGTTCTCCGTGGATCTCGTAGAGAACCTCCAGTACATCGTTAAGATCTCCGGAGGTAATGTAAGAAAGCCTTTCATCATCGAAATTCACGTAGCCATAATTCAGGTTTCTGTATAAAAGATTGGAAAAAACGGTCTTTCCCGCCCTCCTGGGGCCCATGGCAACCTTTACCTGATCGATATCCGTAAATTCCTTCCAGTAGCTGATAACCTCTCTCTCTATTATACCGGGATCGGCCATATTTTTCTCTACCATCTCTTTTTGATCCATTAGAATTTCTTTCAGAGTCTTGAGGTCCATACTGCAATATTGGTCGAAATACTTATTAAAGTTTGCATTTAAACTGCAAACTTTTCAAGGAAAGTTTGCATTTCACTGCAAACTTTCAGAGGAATGCCTATCAAATGAGTTATCTATCTTCATGTTCATTTCGTTGGCGGGGGAGCAGAGGTCATGGTTCACGACAACAGGTCCCAGTGTCCAAGGGGGAGATGTGGGACCTCGATCTGATCGAGTTCTTTGCGATCCTTCTGGGTCTGACCATTGGTTACGGATCCAGGAAAGTTTTGACGGAGAAGATGAAGATGGAAACCCCGATGGCGGTAAAGAACATCAAATCCGTCATCGGATAACAATCGCCCTGTTCCTTGCCGTGATCTTTGTCTTCTCGCTCTCGGAAGATATACCTCCGGTAATGGTCAGGGGATCGATTGCGGTTATCGGATTCTATTTCTGGTCGAGGAATTGATTTTATCCGACACGGTTTTCAATGTAGACGCATCTTCTCGGGATATGGAACCGGTCCTGATTCTGGCGGCCGCTATCATCCTCTTTCTTTCGGGATTCATCCAGGGTCTGGTCGGATTCGGTTCCGCCCTGGTTGCTGTTCCGCTGCTTTCTTTTTTAATGAGCCCCAAGATGGTGGTACCCTTGACCCTGGTCCACGGACTGCTCATGAACATGTATCTGTCCGTGAAAAACAGGAGGAACATCCAGAGAAGAAGGGTCCTCCCCCTGTTTCTCGCAGGTTCTCTGGGAATACCTTTCGGAGCGGCAATTCTGATCATACTTCCCGCCAACGGCCTCAAGGTCCTGATAGGGATAGTGATCATGCTGTTTTCCCTCCTCCTGCTTTCGGGATTTTCCCGAACATTGAAAAGTGAGGGTAAAGCCCTGATCCCCGTGGGATTTGCCAGCGGGATACTGAACGGGAGTGTATCCATGAGCGGACCTCCCGTGATACTGTTTCTCTCGAATCAGAGGGTGGGGAAGGTCCACTTCAGGGCCAATCTTGTCACCTACTTCTTTCTTCTCAATATCATAACATTTGTGATTTTTTATGTGACAGGGGTCCTGACCGGGGAAATCCTGATCCTGTCGATCATGCTTGTTCCGCCTCTTCCGGTCGGAATTATCATCGGGGAATATCTATCTCACAAGGTCAGCGAGGACTGGTTCAGGAGGATAGCCCTGATCCTGGTAATGATCGCGGGATTGACTGCTTTGTTCACCGGACTCACTTCTCTTCTTTAAGAACCCAAAAACCAGTATTGTATTTATACCGAGGTCCCTATCCAGATAATATCCCGCCCGTTGTTATTGGGAGGTTCCTCGATGAATAGGACCGCACCCCTCGTTCTGGCAAGCATCGCACTGCTAATGGTTTCCATGGTGACCCTGATCCCCGATAATGCAGATGCAGGGGATCCCGTCTTCTCCAGACCCTACAAGATACTGGGTGAAGATTTCGATCGTAATCTGCAGGCTCTGCAGGATATGGAGGTCGATCCGGACGGCAGGATATATCTCCTCTACGAGGGAAACCCTGATTTCTACTACGGGGCCTATCTCATACATTCCGACGATAACGGCCTTACCTGGTCCGATCCTGTCAGGGTTGACGACGTATTGAGGGACGGAAACGAATCAGGTGACGGGAATTTCATCAAACAGAAGGTCCATCCGAAAATGGCCCTCGGTCCTGACGGAACCGTCTATATCGTCTGGACGGATCACAGGGAGTGGAGGGAGGATATAGCCCTCACCCATCCGAGGAAGGTTAGATTATCGGTTTCATCCGACGGGGAGAGCTTCGGAAATTCCATACTGGTTTCTCCCCCTCCACCGGATCGTGTCCAGCATGCATCCTTCGCCGATGTGGCAGTCAACGATGACGGGAGGGTCTTCATTGCATGGCTGGACCAGAGAGAAGTGGGGTCAAAGAACAATGTCTGGACCACATATTCCGACAATGACGGGTCATCATGGTCATCACCGATGATGATCAACAATGACGGAAAATTCGACAGCAGCATTGCAATCAGGAATCCGAGGGTGGTGATGAAAGGGGATAATGTTTATGTTACCTGGCATGACAACAGGGACAAGACCTATGGAACCAAACCTTATGTCGCAGTCTCCCATGACGGCGGCGAAACATTCAGGGAGGAGACCTCCTTCGTGGATGATCTGGTGGAGGGTAATGTGAGAGACCGGGCGTATCCGGCTCTGGATGACAACGGAACCCTCTACATCTCATGGGTGGATCAGAGATCGGATATTGAAGAGATCTGGTTCGTTAAAAGCACCGATCACGCGGAAAACTTCTCGGATGATAGAAGGCTGATAGACCCCCCTCCCGACACCAGTGATCTGGACCCCTTCATAGGCACATTCGGAAGCGGAAGGCTATTCGTTACCTGGGAGAGAAAGGTTGAATTCACCAACAATTACGGCAATCCGGATGTGGAATCCGAGGCATTCTACATCGATTCCAGCGACGGTGGAGATACCTGGGGAAGACCTCTGAGAATTGATGACGAGGACAGGTTCAAGGAGGACCGTTTGGACCAGAAATATACCGGAGGCGTTTACGATCAGACGGGAAGGGTGCTGGGAGTCTATTACGGAGGTTACAGGTCCGGAGACGGCATAAAGAGATCATTGTTCATATCCAGGCATTCAAGGTCTCTTGACGGAACCACTTATGTTCCGGATATCGAATCCTATTACTTCGGAGGAGAGCTTCAATTTGATCCCACAGTGGGCTCCACCGAGACGAATTTCACATTCAACATGACCTACCGTGACGCGGACAATGACGAACCCCGGGAGGGCTTCCCGAGGCTGAAGATCTTCAGGGATCCTTCGGGAAACGACCCTCTATTTTCGGATCCGATAGTCATGGGTAAGACAAGAGGACCCGCGGACATCTACTACATCGACGGGGTTCCCTACAACACAACCATCACCCTGCCGGAGGAGGGAAGGTTCTACTGGAAGACCGAGGTATCCGATGAGAGTGATCCGGCCGTGATATCCTCGCCGATATTGCCAGGTCCTCTGATAGATACCTCCATACCGGATATCGAGATCCTGAGCCCGACTCCGGAAGTGTGGAACAGCTCCGCGAAGGTTCAATGCAGGGTAAGGGTAACGGACACCGGAGGTGCCGGAGTGGATCCCGAAAGCATCAGGTTCAACATTTCCTTCCAGGGACCAGACGAGTTCGACAAGGGGATCAGGATGAGCGGATTCAAAGTCATGGACAATGACACAGTGGAGGCATGGGGATCCGCGACCATGTATCCCGGGAAGAATAACTACCTGAAGTTCGTGGCCTACGACAGGGCGGGGAATGGACCGTTCACGACCGATCCCATAAATATCTGGCTAGATCCAGTACCTCCCTTTTTCCTGGATGTCAGCCCGCTTCAGAACGAGACCAGGATCTACCCCGAGGTAAACTGTTCCATATCTTTGAGGGACAACCTGCAGGGAAGCACAAATGAGGATTTCACCGGAGTTGATCCCGAAACCATAAGATATTCTTACATGACCACTTCCGAGGGATTCTCGGACTGGTACGAGCCCGATGGTTACATCGAGATCGATGAAGGGGCATACAGAACCTGGGCCACGGTAACCTTCCCCGACGAGGGTGTATATTCCAAGATACGCTGGAGAGCCGAGGATAATATCGGGAACGTTGTGGAATCCAGAGAATACCTCGTCAAGGTGGATGTTCCACATAATTACAGGCCCGTTTTCACCGGAAGGGCCTGGCCGGATGTGGTTGCATCACCAACTCCTCATTTCTGGTGGGATGACGCTTTCGACGAGGAGGGGGATGTTCTCTATTACAGGGCGAAGATATTGAGGAACAATCTGCAGCTGACTGAATTCTATGACCTGGGAAGGAACACCTTCTTCGATCTTCCCGACAGCGAGGCCCTGACCCCTGATATCTACGTCTTGAGGATACATGTAACCGACAGGATCGGAGGGGAGGACCATTACGATCATCAGTTCCAGATCAAGGACCAGGGTCCGAAACCGCCCTCCAGGGTCCCTGAATTCGGCCCATATTTCAGTTCCGAAGGTTCGGTCGAGGTGGACTGGGAGGAAGCCGATATCGAAGGGTCCGATTACTGGATCAGGGTCGGATCTCGTAATCTTACCGGAGATGTTATGGACTGGACCGAACTGGGAAGTGAAACTACCTATGATATGTCCCGACTGAACCTGGATACAGGATCGTATTCCATCCAGGTAATGGCCCGGGCCAACGGTAATTTTTCCAGGTTGAGGACTGCCCTTTTCAAGATATCGGATTACCGGGTCAACCTGAGCGTCCCCGATAGCCATACGGCTTTCAGGGGAAAAGGGTTCTCGATCTCGGGCCCTCTAAGCGGTGAGATAACCAATCTGGGTACATTGAGCGACAATGTGACATTATACCTTGAAGGCGAACCTGTGGAAGCCGGATGGGTCTATTTCGAGTCCACCGGCGACACTGAGGCCTCCTATGATGTGTTTTCCTCCAAGGGACTGGATAATCCCATCCCCTCTCCGTTCAAGATCGTGGTATCCCCGGAGGAAAAAACACCCAAGAGGGAGTACATATTCACCATACGGGCGGTTTCCGAGGACGGAGTGACCGAGACGGTTGTCCCGGGCCTGGTGATCGAGGTCAAGGACGCACCGGGAGAGGACGGTCCCGCGCCGATAACGGAAGACATCACCGATGTCCTCCCCTTCCTTTCGGTATTGCCTGAGTCGCTGATAATTCCGGCATTCATCCTGATAGTACTGCTGATAGTGGCTGTCATTGCATTCATCGGTATAACGATATACAAGGTAACTTCCAAGAGAAAGAAGGAATCCGACCCCCTCAAGGATCGTATAAAGACCTACAAGGACCTCTACGATCAGGATCCCACAGAGGAGGAGATCGCCCAGTGGAAAACGGAACTGGAGCAGGCCAAGAGCACTGTAACCTCGGAGATAGAGAAGGAGGAGGTCCCTGAAAAGGAGGAAGGTAAGGAACCTGGATTGGAAGAGGATGAGAGCCTGGAAGAAGGAGAGGTGGAAAAGGGTGACGAATCCTCAAAAGGCGAAGACGACGAGCTCCTCGACCGTCTCTTCGAGGATTGAATTATCGATAATAATTTGATATGGAGTGGGCGGGAGTGGGGGACTCCCGCCCCGGGTGTGGTTTGGACCACAGGTGTGGGTGGGATCCCGCTCGCTCAGGATGCTTTCTCTTGGGGAGCGGATTCGACTATCTGATTGATTGCCGTTACCTCCTGCTCGCCATTGAGGAGGTTCCTCAACCTGTTGAGGTTGATTATCATTCCCACGTATTCGGTGCCGTCGGAGGTCTGATACTTCTCCGCGGACTCGAATGCGTTCTGATTCACGCTCACTTTGAGGGCCCCGCCGTTGCGGGATCTCCTCACAAAACCCATTAGTTTCGATTCTGTTGTCATTTCTTACAACTCCGTTTTTCTGTTTTTCGATGCCGCCGCCAACGGTCTGCAGCGACATGGAGACGATCCTCTCCGGTAGAATATAAGCAATTCCCCGGGGGTAAGTAGAATGAAAGTATGACAAATATCCCCGCACGACAAAGTCGTGTACGGACCGAAAGTATCAGACCGGCTCCATTCCCCACCGGTGAAGTATGTTGCAGGACCCTTCCCTCGAGACCATGCAGGGACCTATCGGATGCTGAGGATCGCAGCCATTGGCGAAAAGTGGGCATTCCTTTGGATCGATGAGTCCCCTCAGAACCTCCCCGCAGCGGCAGCCGGCAGGTTCAGGTATGTCCATGCTCCTTACCTCTTCAAGCTCGTCCTCGTAGATTCGGTATGCATCCTTTTCAGCGAATTTTGGAGATACTGCCAGTCCCGAACCCGGTATGACGGGGAACCCTCTCCACTGGATATCGGTTTCAACGAAGGTTTCCCTCATGGCTGAAAGGGCCTCCGGGTTGCCTTCAGGTCTCACAACTCTTCCATAGAGATTGGTCAACTCCGCTCTATTTTCTTTCTTCTGTTTTGCTATCTCGAGGCATGCCATGATGAGGTCCAGCGGCTCGAACCCCGCAATCGCCTGCGGGAGCCCGTAATCGGCTGACAGGAACCTGTAGGGGTCTTCCCCTATAATCATGGATACGTGGCCGGGTTCGATCAGGCCGTCCAGTTTTATCTCGCCCGCGGACGCTATTGCTTTCAGCGCAGGGGGGACGGTCCTGTGAAATGACATTATGGATAGATTTTCAGGCAGATCCCCCTGTAGAAGAAGGGCGGAAGTGGTTGGGGCAGTTGTCTCGAATCCGATTCCGAGGAAAACGAACTCCTTTTCCGGTTCTTTTTTCGCCATCCCGATCACATCCGTGGGAGAGTAGATGATCCTCACGTCACCTCCCCCTGACCTGATCTCGGAAAGGGTCCCCTCCCTTCCGGGAACCTTGACCATATCCCCGAAGGAGGCTACAACCTTGCCCCTCCTTGCAAGTTCAATGGCGGATTCTATCTCGTTCCCGGTTGTTACGCAGACCGGACATCCGGGACCCTGCCTGACGGTTACCCTTACTTCTCTGAGAAGAGGCTCGATCCCGAACCTGACCAGTGTGTCCTGATGGGTTCCGCAAACGTGCATTACGGTGATACTCTCTCCGATGGAACCTATCGCATCAAGGGCTTTCCTTGCCGTTTTTTTGTTCCTAAGCTTCAGGTCCATCCTCATCATCCTCGATCAGGAGCTTAACATTGCTCACTGTAACCCCTTTTCCTTTGATAATATCCACGTCCTGTCCGCATTCGGGACAGGCGAAAACAGGCATCATGTAATGGTAAAGAGGGTTCTCCTTCACCTCGAGGTCCCCTTCATAATCGCATGAGGAGCATTTAACGAAAACCTCCTCGTCAGATATCTTCAAAACAGATCCTTTCAGAAGATCGTTTTCCGCGGTTACGGCTTCCCAGCAGAACCTCAGCTGCTCCTCTCCGAGGAAGGTCAGCCTCCCTATGGAAAGGTGCACCTCGTCCACTTTCTGGACACCTTCGTACTGCGAGGCTGCCTGGATCACGGCCTTGACCAGATTGGAAGCTATCTGAAGCTCGTGCGAGGTCCTCCCCCCTCATACCTCGCTGGCCTGGAAAGCGTCAAGGGCCTCGTCCCAGAGACTCAAGGTTTCCTTCGCGTCTTCCTCGTCCATTATCTGGAGTGCGAATCCTGCGTGGACAACTACCCAGTCTCCAAGTTTGGGCCTGACATAGATTGTATTGGCTTCCCTGCGGGTGCCCCCGTAGTCAACGAGGGCCCTGTTCTCGTCGATTATCTCAACGACCTTTCCCGGAATGGCAAGGCACATGCAATGGGGTCACCCGAAAGGTCCTTAATCAGGTTTGCGGAGTATTGCCCGCTTTTTCGAGCTCCAGACCTGCCAACGCTGCCTGACCCACGGAGATGCCCCCGTCGCCGGGAGGAACTCTCGAATGCAAAACCGGAAAGGCCCCGTGCTCCCGACAGGACCTCACGAAATACCTCACTATGGGTAGGTCGTAGGCAACTCCTCCGGAGATCCCGACATAGGGCCTTTTGTTACTATCACCTTTATTGTCCACCAGTGATATTTCCACCATGTCGTCCAGAATCGATCCCACCATGCCCATAACAAGGTCCGGAGTATTTCTTTGATCAGGAATTATTCCGATGGAGGGATTGTCATTTCCGAACAACTCCTCCACAAGTATCTTCCATCGTCCCGTTACGTCCACCTGATTTCCCTTCAAGGGTACGGAGAATAGAGAGGTCTCGGGATTTTTTGACCTGTCAAGTAACGATTCGAGTCTCATTGCCGGCTCACCATCATAGGTTCTCCATGTTATGCCGAGAACAAGGGATGATAGTGCGTCCAGGAGTCTCCCGAACGAGGTTGTCGATACTGCCCGGCCATGGGTCTTTGAAAGGAATGAGGCTGCCGCCTCATCATGGATGTCAAGATCGATTCCCGATTCCCTGGAGATCCAGTGGGCGATCCTCTCGGGATGATAGACGGAGCTGTCCCCTCCGGGAAGGCCGAAAGGCTCGAGGGATCCAAGCCTTTCGAAGAGGCCCCATGATGATCCTATTATCTCCCCGCCCCACGGGAGTCCGTCCCTTCCGTGTCCCACCCCGTCAAGAACGAGGACCGGAAGGGAGCGGAGATCGGAGTCCACCATAAGCGAGGCGGCGTGCGCCTCATGATGCTGATATCTGTACAACGGAACGTCGAACCTCTCCGCAAATTCTCTGGCAAGTGGTATGGTCTCGTATCTGGGATGGAGGTCCGCAGAAACAGCTTCGATCTTCTGCCCGCCGAAAAGGGTCATCAATCTTTCAGCGGATTGCGAGGCATAGTCCAGAACCTCGGGGTGCCTGCTGTTTCCGATGTAAGGGCTTGTGAATGCCCTGCCCTTCACCGAAACCGTCACGGTGACGTTCCTCTCGGCACCGAACGAGAGTATACCCCTTTCATGCGGAAGGTCCAGAGGATCAGGTATCAGTCCCCTCGCTTTTCTGATGGGAAAGGATCTGATGGAGAAAGGTCCGGGTAACGATCTGGCAGTATCTGGATCTAAGGGGTTGGGTACAAGAACGGAATCGTCGCATCTGGCCGATATCTCTCTGTCATGAACCAGGTATCCGTCGGCTTTCATCTTGAATGCGTTTTCGAGGTCCACCGCCATGGGTTCCCCGGGAGGATTGGCCGATGTCATGACGATGCTCTTAAGTCCGCTGCCATTATCCTTCAGAGCCTTGAATAGAAGATGATGTATGCCGGAATACGGGAGATAGATACCCACCGTACTCAGTCCCGGTGAGGCCCCTTCAAGGATTCGTGATTTTTCTTTGGCAAGATCATCCCTTTTCTTAACAAGCACGATCGGTCTTGCGGGGGAGAGGAGGGTTTTTTCAACGTAATCGGGGACCCCGGCAAGTTCTTTCGCTGATGCCAGGTCCCTTGCCATTAATGCAAACGGCTTGTAAGGGCGGCTGTACCATTTTCGGAGGCGATCCATCCTGACGGGATCGCATACTATATGCATTCCTCCCCACCCCTTCACGATGACGATCCCTCCGGAGGAGATCATATCGGCGCACTTACGGAATGCCCGGTAGTCTTCATGGACAACATTTCCTTTACTATCCAGGAAGCGGTATCTGGGTCCGTTCTCCGGACAGGAGAGGGTCTGGGCGTGGAATCTCCTGAAGGTCTGGTCGGAATACTCATTCCTGCAGTCAGGACACATTGGAAAATGCTTCATTGAGGTCCTCTCCCGGTCATAGGGGAGGCCCTCTATCAGGGTGTATCTCGCTCCGCAGTCGGTGCAGTTTGTGAATGGATAGAGATACCTCCTGTTTTCGGGATCCGACATTTCCTTCAGACAGCTTTCGCATATGGCAGTGTCCGGCGGCAGGGAGGAATCCCTCTCCCCTTCCGTGGAGGCGATTATCTCAAATGAAGGTGGAATTTCCTTTTTCGGGTCAAGGACGATGATATCCCAGCTTTCGATCCTTGCCATGGGACCGAGAATGGATTCCAGTTTTTTCAGAAGTTTTTCCGGATCGATATCGCATTCGATGGTTACATGTGAGCCGTCATTTCTGACAAAACCCCTTGCCCCTAAAATATCAGCGGCTCTCTTGACAGAGGGTCTGAATCCGACCCCTTGAACAACACCCCTGGCCTCTATCCTGAACATTCAATCTCCCTTTATCAATCCCAGGGCCTCGGCAAGCTCCTCTATGCCCCGGGAATGTTTTGCATCGGTTATTACCACCCTGGAGTTCGGTTTCACGGTGGATGCGTCCTTCTTCAGGATATCGAGATCAACTTCCATGATGCCTGCAAGATCGGATTTGTTGATGACGATGACATCGGCTTCCCTGAAAATCACCGGGTGCTTCCTTATCATGTCATCACCTTCCGTGACGGAGATGACAACCGCCCTGATATCGGTTCCCAGGGGAAAATCCGCAGGACATACCAGATTTCCCACGTTCTCAACAAGAAGTATGTCGATATCGTCCAGCTTGAGGTCCTCAAGGGCATGCTCGGCCAGATGAGCGTCTATATGGCACTCGTTACCCGTGTTGACGTTCACGGTCGGAACTCCAAGAGCCGAGATCCTCCTGTAATCGTCATCTCCAACCACATCGCCTGTGATCACTCCCGATCTGATTTCTCTCTTTTTCAGAAGTAACACGAGCCTCTCGATGAGAAGAGTTTTGCCCGATCCGATGGATCCCATGAAATCCACGGATCTGATGTCCTTGGACCTCAGCAGATCGTGGTTTTCCTCCGCAAGCTTCCTGTTTGCCGCAAGCAGGTCCCTTTCCATGTCAACCGAGAGAACTTGATGCATGTGGAACACCTCTGGCGGACTATCGATTCCTATACTAAAAACTATGTCCCGTATACTGATTCAAACAGGGATAATTTCTTACATGTTGGGAAAATAGATTGACATGGGGGAGATTTACATTCGGTGAATACCCGATTTCATAAGTACATATATTCGGTAACCTCCAGCCTCCTGTCGGAATATAATATATAATTGGATATACATTTCCGGTACATCCGACATACCAGTATTGTACCTTAACGGGGAAGGTCCCGAGGGACCTGGTCAATGCTGGGTTGGATCAGTGGGAGGGCAAAGAGATGCATAAGAGGATAGGGCTTGTTGTTGTCGCCGTGATGTTAATAGGAGGATTACTTCCATTTCTTGCGGGAGCGGAACCAACGAGGACCCTTTCGGCGGAGATAGTCGATGTGATGCTGGATGGAGAACTCGGACCCGATGGTGAGTATGCCTCCGGAACGCATGAGGTCTCATATCTGGTGAACAACACTGGCACCGAATATTTCACGGACCTTACGACAGTTTACATGAAGGTATTCTATCCCAACGACACTCTCTACATGTCGATGGAGGAGGACAGTATTATTGCGGTTGACAATGAAACCTCCACAATGGGAGAGTTCGTATTCGGGGATATCATCCTTCCGGAAGGTGAGTTCACCATAGTCATCAATGCCACACTAAGAGGGGTCAACTCCAGTGCAGAAATCGATGTAACGGTTGCGGATGTGGTGGATCTCTCCATTGACAGTGATTTCTTCGAACCGGAAGGAACCTATCCGCTGAGCGAGGAGATGATGCCCAGCTATTCCGTGGAATACGACGGAAACGTAATGGGATGGGCAGGCAACGTTACTGTTGACCTGGTAATCACCTACGTTGATTCCGAGCCAAACCAGGTTAGCTACGACGAGGAAATGGAGATAATGATGTACAATTCCACTCCGGTTGATCCGGGTCATGAATTCTCCATGATGTTCGGTGCGGGATGGACTCCCGCGATCTCCGGCCAGTACAGGGCCGTATTCACTGTTGATGCCACCGACATTGCTGATGATTATTATCCGGAAAACGACACATTCACGGTCTTTTTCTTCATAGAAGAGGCCCCATCCATAGAGGGCTGGGTCAAGACTTCCACCGGAACACCCGTTTCGGACGTAAACGTGAAGGCAATGATCGGTTCCATAGACACCAATATTATGACCGATGCATCCGGTTATTATCAGTTCATGGATCTGGCTCCCGGAATATACTCACTGGAGTTCACCAAGCTCTGGTCCACATCGGAGCTGAACTCTTCCGTGGAGGTTTTCGATGGACAGACCACTGTGGTCAATGCCACCATAAACAAGATGGCAGTCGGTGGACTTGAAGGAAAGGTATTCCTTCCCGACGGTGTGACACCGGCGGTTGGAGCCGAGGTTTCGATAAACGTACCCGGTGAACCCCTGGCCACGGAGATCACCAATGAGGACGGTAATTATTCCTTTACAACGGTCAAGGCAGGTCAGATCAGCGTCTTTACAAGTTTGGAAGGTTACGAGAACGATGAGAGACCTTCGTTTCTGATAATAGAACAGATCTGGAATCCGCTGGACCTCACCCTCGGCGAGATACAGTTTACGGTTGACTTTTCACCTCCTGACGGGGAATTGTCGATATCTATCTCACCTACCATAACGCTTCAGTTCTCCAGGCCGATCAACAGGTCCACGGTAAACGAATCCACAATCTACATGGTTGATCTTACAACGAGCGAGACCCTTCCCGTTGCTTTTTCATTCATCGATGTGGAGAACAAGGTCCTCGTGGAACCCGAAAATCTGCTGGAATACAACAGGGATTATCGAATAACCGTCACCGATATGGTGGAGGATGTGAACGGAAACCCGTTCCCCGACATCCGGTTCGCAAGCTTCACCACCGAGGTGCAGATAGTGGAGGTCGAGCTCCAATCCTTCTATCCCGGAGACGATCAGAGTGAGGTCCCAATTGACATCAGCATAACTGCCACTTTCCCCGAACCAATGGACGGATCGACAATAAATACCAATAACTTCCAGATTTTCATAAGCGGGGGCGGAGGATCTCCAATTCCGGGTTCGGTTGTATATTACTCCAACAATTATACCGCAAGGTTCACGCCCGCATCCAATCTTCAGTACAACGGAAGATACTCGGTATCACTGAACAACCTGGTAGAACCGCTGGACCCGAACCACATATTCCTGGGCGCTACATGGTCCTTCGAGACAATGCCGCTGATAACCACGGGAACAGTGATGGGATATGTCCTGGATGACAATGGAGAGCCTTTCCTCCCCACCGAAGTGACGATAAACATCCAGAAGGGAGACCAGAATCCGATCTCCCTGAATGTTGACCAGGCCGGAAAGTTCGAAAGAGCCGGTCTGGAAGCCGGTCTATGGACAATTACCATCCAGGTCCCTGATTACAAGAAGCACACCGATGAGTTCACCATTGTGGCCGGCGAGGATACCAATCTTCAGGATATCGAACTGGATGAAAAGGAGGAAGACGGAGGGATCATGGATAACATCGGAGCCATAGTTCTTGTCATCCTGGTGATTGTGATCGTTCTCATACTTCTCTATGTGTTCCTGGGAAGGCGCGAGAGGCCCGTGGAAGCGGTTGAGGAACCTGCAAGAGCCAGGGGAAGACCGGCTGCCTTCGGAGGAGCACGGGAGAGGGAATCTCTCAGGGAAAGGGAGCCGTATTATGACGAGATAGCAGAAGGCGAGTTCATGTGTCCCGTCTGCGGTAATGTTGTAGGACCGGAGGACCCCGACTGTCCCAGCTGCGGAGCGGAGTTTGAAGAGGACCTCTTCGAGTGTCCGGAATGCGGAACCCTGATTCCCGGAGAAGCCATGGAGTGTCCCGACTGCGGTGCGAAGTTCGAGGAGGAAGAGGACGAGGAAGGAGAGGAATACGAGGAAGAGGAAGAGGAACCCGACATCACCGAGGATTACGAGGTCGATGAGCTGGACGAAGAGGAGATTCCTTTTCGCGAGAGAGAGTAGAATCTGATTGAACGGGAGGCCTCAGGGTCTCCCATTTTGTTTTTTATGATAAAATATATATATATCCTGAACCGTGGTTAATTAACGGCGGTTAATTAATGCTGGTTAATAGATTTGAGATCAATCGGATAAATGAGATGAAAGGTTGGCTCCTGATCTTCGGAAGGAGGAAGGTCGGAAAGACCTTTTTATTGAAAAACTTCATTGAATGGGACAGATTCTTCATGGTGAAGAGGGACGGGTCAGTAATCAATGAAAAAGAGAAACCCGTGGTTTATGATGATGTTCAGGATCTTCTTTCTGACCTTAAATTCTACTTAAAAAACAATGAAACGGTGGTACTGGACGAATTCCAGAGGCTGCCGGAATCGTTCTGGGACGAGATCTCCCTTATACATCCCGAAGGCAGATTGATCCTGTCAGGTTCCAGCCTCAGGATCGTTGACAGGGTCCTTTCCAATAATTCACCCCTTCTTGGAATGGTGTATCCGGTGAAGATTCCTCTGATCAAACCCTCGGATATCCTGAAAGGTCTCTCCGATCGAATGGATCCCGTAAGGGCCATTACAATGTCTCCCTTCATGCAGGACCCCTGGACAATACCTATGCTGGAAGAAAAAGAAGACATCCTGGATATAATCCCAATACTCCGGTATGTCGTCCCCGGTCTGTTAGGAGAGGTTTTCTCGGAAGAGGAGAGGGAACTTACCAGAACATATGAATCGATTATTTCCCTCCTCGGATCGGGTATGGAGGATTACAACAGGATGGGAAAGGTCCTCTGCGATCGGGGGATTGTCTCCAATCCAAATTCCTCAAGCGTCATACCGTATCTCAAGAACCTGGTCAAGATGGGACTGGTTACCGAATACAGGAAGTGGAAAGAGAGGGGTTCGGTATACAGATTGACTTCCCGGGTAATGAAGACATATTATTATCTTGAATCGAGGTATGATCTGGAGAACAGGGATGTTCCGTCGGATGAGATGGAACCTACCTTGAACAAGCTCGTACAGTTTTCGGTTGAGGAATTCCTGGCGGATTTCTTTGGGGATCTATTGCAGGGAAGGGTTGAGGTCCTGAAGAAAAGGGATATGGAGCTGGATATCTTTGTAACGAGAAGGAACAAACCATATCTGGTTGGAGAGGTCAAATGGGGAAAGGCGGATAATGGGGACGTGGAGAAATTCAAGGAGAAGGTTGAGGATTTCTCCTGCCGGAAGGTGTTTGTTGCAAGAGAGAAGCTTGAAGATGAGGAGATCGAGATACTGGGTCCTGAAGATATTGTAGAGGCGGCAATGGCGGGAACATTGATTAAAAAGAAATGAATTTTCTCATTTACGGGGGAATTTCGAGGTTTATCAGGACAAATTCATTGTTCTTCCCTCATTCAGGTCCATATGGGATTATATCAAAGAATTGAAATGGATAATTGAATGGCCGTCAGTGGTTAGTGGAATCACTAATCATCGAAAACAAGGGTTTTCTTGCCTTTCTGAAGATAATCAAGCCCCAGTATAACTTCCTCATCGCTTTCATCATCCAGTGGAGCATCGTCCATGATAACCTCGTCAAGTTCTATGAAATCATCATCGTCCTCCGCTCTGATTCCCACTTCGACTATTGGACTCAATCTCCTGTCACCATCTGAAGCGATCCAGGCTCTTTCGTATATTATTTCCTCGATCTCAAGATTCTTTACAATTGATGTTCCGATTATGGAGAGATCTGCCCCCGTATCAATAAAGGCCAGGATATTATCCACAGTTTTATTATTGTAACAAACTGAAACTCGGGTATATTTTCTTCACAATTTATCAATTCGCAAGGACCTTGTCAATTTTTCTTCTAAGATCGTGGTCCTGAATGTCACCTTCGATGGTGATATGGTCGCCTTCGATTATGATCCTGTAATCAGGTCCCAGGAGATTTCTGATCTCCTTTACCTTTTTCGAGATATCCTTGTTGGATACCTTCGCACTGACCCCTCTTAATCTCAATGAAGGCATTTCATCACCTGATGTTCATCCATTTTGGGTATAATTAAAGTTTCCTGAATGATATTTGGCATGAATGGTCCCCGGATACCTACCTAGGCCATTTTTAATTCCAGTAATGGTGGAAGTTTTCTCCTGCAGGAAGGTGTTTGTTACAAGAGAGAAGCTTGAAGATGATGAGATCGAGGTACTGGGTCCTGAAGATATTGTAGAGGCGGCAAGAACAGGGATTGTTTAAAACAAAGAAAACAAAAGATTTTTATGGCCAGGACCTGATATTCGAGATATCGGAGGTCAAATATGAGAGGAGTCAGAGTCCTTGTATTTTCATCGATATTCTTACTTCTACTTTCCTCCATCCTGGTCCTCCCACCGAATTCGTTGAGATCACGATTCCGAAAGAAGAGGATCCCGATGGAAAACCCGATGGAAACGAAACGGCAAATGTTGAAGAGGAAGAATTCCCTGTCTGGATAATAGCAATATTAATTGGAGTTGTATTGATACTTATCATTACGGGTTTGGTATTTTTCCTGATGAGCAAGAAAAAGATAGAGAAGAATGATAATTCAGCAGAAAATGAATATGGTAATCCCAAAGATCCATTCGAATCTCGGGAATATGCATCAGTTGTTGAGAATAGTAATATATCCATGAATTATGAACCAGAAGATTGATCTGGTATTAATCACCCAATAACACCTTCCAATAACCTCCTCTGGCTGGACCCACTCTCTTGATAATTCCATTCTTCTTGAGCAATTGAATATTATAATCTACTGACTTTTTCCCCAATCCGGTCTTATTTTGTATCTCTTTTTTACTAATTCCTGGTTCTTTCATCATTAGCTCAAGGATTTTTTTCTGTTTTTCAGTAATTAGAGTTTCTTTGTAGAAGCTCCCCTTTTCTACCCCCTTTTCTACCCCCTTTTCTACCCCCTTTTCTACCCCCTTTTCTACCCCACTTATTCTGAATTTTTCATTTGCTTGATTCAAAGGAAATGTAATTTTAAAGAAATCAAACCCTCCCATTATTACCGGTTCGATATGATAACGAGAATTCCAACCTTCCATCATTTTATGGAAACCACTACCAATATTCTCTGCCAGTTTAACGTACCTGAATATTTTGGTTATAGTTGGATTTCTGGGTAATGAAATATCCTCTTTTATAATATCTTCAATATTTTTTGGCAGTGGTCCTGGATTGAAGAACTCTATTCGATCCGAGAATACCCTCACCCTGGAATTCATCTTGCTGAAATAATCCGAATGGATCAGAAGATTTACAAGAGCTTCCCTGATTGCCTGTACTTGTGGGGGATCATCATCTCTGATTCCACTAACCATTGAAAATGGTATCTCTATCTTCTTCAATAAACGATCATAAATATCAAAAAAAGTAGAAAATAGATTTTGATCACTTGATAGTCTGTATGTATAACGGGTTGGTCCATCTTCATAAGTAGTCCCAGGGATTTCAAGATACTCTATTCTGTAATTCGCCAATGTATTAGCGATAACATCGTTTCTACCAAAAACAAGTAATCCAGCATAAGTTACCTTGTCATTTCTAAGAACTCCTATCTTCTGGAGGAATTCCTCGTTATTCAGGGTAACAAATCTATGACCTGGGTTGATGCTTAAAAACAAGTTTCTATACCTTTCGATCGTGTCCTTATCAAGATCTTCAATGGTGTGATCAACACATTCAGAATCTTTATTCGTTATTGATGATTCTCTGAAAAAAGAATCAACCTCTTCGGGAGTTGCTCTTTGATCTCCACTTGCAGTTCTAATGAATGTATTCTTCAATGAATTGAAATAGACTGGACGATCTCTGGTGGAGGATTTTGAGATATAAAACGCAAGAATTGATCTTCCTTCCATTTCATACTTTTTTGAGATAACCTTGATTATCTTATTGAACTTGGATCCATTTCGCAATGTAGTGGTGAAATTCTGCTCGATCCTTTCGGGATCCGAGACACCAATGACCTTGTATGACTTACCCTTTTTACTAATTCCGAATATCAACCAACCTCCCGAAGTATTGGAGAATGCTGATACTGTTTCCCATGAGCTCTTGGGGATTTCATTTTTTGCTTCCTTTACTTCGAAATCTTCCCATTCAATATCCTCAAGTCTTCGTATCAATTCTTCCCTTTTCATCGATATTGCTCCAAGTTTCATCGATACTGTTCTTCACAGTCCCTATCATTACCGGTAATTATCTAATTTACCATGATGTCAAAACCGCTAATAAGTATCGGAACAAAAGATTTTTATGGCCAGGACCTGATATTCGAGATACCGGAGGTCAAATATGAGAGGAATCAGAGTCCTTGTTTTTTCATCGATATTATTACTTCTACTTTCCTCCATCCTGGTCCTCTCCTCCGGTGAAAAAGAACAAGATTTTGATATTTCTAAGGAAATGGAGGAGGAATCCATTCCTTCAGTTGTTGAGGTCCTCTCCGATTGTATTCAAAGTGAGGCCCCTTCCAGGAATTCGGAGGGAGCTCCGTGGCCAATGTTCAAACAGAATCCACAACATACAGGATTAAATTTCAATGCAATTAATAATAATCCTGGAAGGATAAAATGGAATAAAAAAATTTCATGGGGAAGTTATGATAGCTCGTGTGTTATTGATAGTTCAGGAAATATATTAATAGGAATGAGAAACAATCATTATACCACAAAACTTCATTCATTTTTTCCTAATGGAACAATAAATTGGATATTTGAAACCTATAAAACCAATGAATATGGAAATAAAATCGATGGTGGTGTAATAAATCCTGCCTGTATAGATGATTTTGGCAACATTTATTTCGATTCTTTTGATGGTGAATTCTATTCATTGTACGATAACGGTACTGTCCGTGCAAATTTTTCTTCAAATGATAGGTACTCGGGACCAACAATATATGAAAATAAAATATATACAGGGAATCAGAACGGTTTTTTATATATTTTTAATACTGATTTAGACTTGTTATTATGCAAATATATTAGTATGCCTATTTATTCCTCTTTGCCTGCTATTGGGAATAATGGTCAAATCTATATCGGCGGTTCATCTGATAAACTATATTCAATATATCCAAATGGAACAGAAAATTGGAATATAAGTATTTCTCCCGATTATTCTTCCTCTCCTTGCATTGACAATGATGGAATAATTTATATTGGTTCTTCGTTACCATTTCTATATGCTGTTTATCCAAATGGGACTATAAAGTGGCGTTTCAATACAGGAAATTCTGTAAGCTCATCTCCGTCGATTGGAATTGATGGAGAAATAATTTTTGGATGCAGAGACGGATATGTATATTCTATATTTCCAAATGGCACACTAAAGTGGAAATTCTCTACCAAACAACCTATTTGGGAGTCATCTCCAGCAATTGATGGGAATGGCATAATTTATATCGGTTCCGATGATAATTATCTATATTCAATCTATCCAAATGGTTCCTTAAAATGGCAGTTGAAATTGTCAGAAAAAATTGGAGATTCTCCAGCTATAGATAACAAAGGTAATGTTTATATAACCTCTTTTGATGGATATTTATATTGCATTGGGGCTTTAAAACCAACTATTCCAATGAATAAAACATTGTTAAATGGCAATAATTATATTAATCTTTCATGGGACCTCCCCATTGATGACGGAGGAGCCGAGATCCTCAATTTCAATGTATACAGGAATACCTCCGGGAACGATCCTGAATTATTTACAACGGTTCCTGCAAATGAATTGTTCTTCAACGATACCGATGTGATCAATGGAGTGGAATACTCCTACTGGATATCTGCCGTGAACCGGGAAGGAGAAAGCGAATTGGCTGGCCCTTTCAATGCAACTCCGAGAGGTCCTCCCTCCGCCCCCCGAAATGTTACCGTTTCAAGCGGACCTGCATATCTCAATATCTCTTGGGAAGGACCTCTTACCGATGGCGGATATTCGATTGAAGGATTCAAGATATACAGAAAAGAAGCAGGTATATTCCTGCTTCATGGAGAGACAACCGATCTGTTCTACATCGATGATGTTGCCAATCCGGGAGTGAATTACAGTTACTATATCACTGCCTTCAACGAATACGGTGAGGGAGCTCCCACCAGTACTTTCTGGGGAGAATCTTTAGGTCCCCCGCCACCTCCACTACCCGTAACCATCGGACGATATGACAGTGAGGTCAGCCTCAACTGGTCCATGTCATTATTCTATTTACGGGAATATGACATCACTCATGTCAGGATCTACCGGGACAGCTCTCTTCTTCAGGAGGTCCCTTTCGATGATGAATACTACAATGACACAGGTCTCGTCAACGGCGAGTTGTATTCGTATCGGGTTTCTTCCGTCAACTTGATCGGTGAAGGGGACCTCTCCGATGAGATCGAGGCGGTTCCCGGCTGGTCGCCTTCAACCCCCAGGAATATCTCAACCTGGGCCAATACCACCATGGTTAAGATTTACTGGGATCCTCCCGAGTTCGAGAGAGGATTTCCCGTTGATATGTACATCGTCTACCGAAAAACTGACGATGGCAGGTGGATCAATCTCATGAACGTTCCCTCCTCGAATGACCCTCACTGGAATGACACCTACGTGGAAAAGGGAGACACCTACGAATACAAGGTTGTCGCTTTGAATCAGAGAGGGATGTCTCCGGAAGCGGGTCCTGTTTCTGCAACGATTCCAATGGGGGATCCTCCAAATGCGCCCGAGGACCTCGAAGCCGTATTCGAAAATGAAGAGGTCCTCCTCACCTGGTCCTATGATGATTCGAATCCAAAAGTCGATTCGTATACGATAGTGAGGACCCTCGAAAACGGATCCGATATGATGGAATACACCTCCCTGAGCACCGAATACACGGACAGTAACATAAGCCGTAACACCACATACAGATACTCTGTTTACGCCATCAACGAGTTCGGGGAAGGTCCTCCCACCGAATTCGTTGAGATCACGATTCCGAAGGAAGAGGATCCCTATGAAAATCCCGATGGGAATGATACTGCAAAGGATGACGAGGACGAATTCCCTGTCTGGATCCTCATCGTCTTGATTATTCTCGTGATCGCCATTGCACTGGTGATTGCATTTCTGATATTGAAGAGAAAGATGGATGACCATACCGAGGATGATGTAAAATCGGTTGATGATGGAATTTTCGGGAATGAAGAAGTATCAGAAACAGGAAACCAAACAGAAATGTGATAATTAAGAGCCCAGAGTCGAGTAAACCATTAAAAAAAGGTGTACGTAAGTTATCAATATTGTTAACCAACGTGATAGGTTTTTTATTCCATCCATAAAAAAGACTCTAACATTTTTGGGCCAATCGATAAACGCAAATAGAGAGTCCCTTCTCCATAATAATAACACGGGGTTGTTGAAGTGTCAAAGAATGTCTTCAGTTTCATTGTTGGCGGAAAGGCAGGTGAAGGTGTAAAGAAAGCAGGGACCTCTGCCATGAACCTCTTTCGAAAAAACGACCTCCAGGTATTCCTGATGGACGATTACATGAGCCTCATCCGAGGAGGCCACAACTTCTCTGTCGTATCTGCCTCCGATGAGAAAATCACGAGCCATTACATCAAAGCGGACCTGGTAGTATCCCTTGACAAGAGGAGCTACGACCTGCACGGGGAACACCTCCTTGAAGATGGCATACACGTTTACAACTCCGACGAGATAGACGATGGAGAAGGCACAGGTATCCCGCTGTATTCCGAAGCGAGGAAGTTCCCCAATCCCTCTCTTAGATTGGGAGTGGGAGCGGTGGCGGTTCTGGCGGCAGTCACGGGAATAAGTAAAAATAAATTGAAGGATCTGATAAACGAGGAATACCCCAGGGACCTCGAAAACAACGTGGCTTACGCAAATGTGATCCATGACCTGACAAAGGAAAAGGTTGACCCGAGGGAGCTTCCCAAAGGAAAGGAAACCGGTTCCGTTTTATCCGGAAACGAGGCGATAGCACTGGGAGCTGCCGCAGCGGGACTGGATGCATATTTTGCCTACCCCATGACCCCGGCTTCATCGATCCTACACTACTATGCAAAGCATGACAGGGAGCTCGGGATCGCAACCGTTCATCCCGAAAGCGAGGTGGGTGTTGCCAACATGGCTGTAGGCTCCGCTTTCGCGGGAGCCAGGACCATGGTGGGCACCTCCGGGGGAGGATTCGCTCTGATGGAGGAAGCACTTTCCCTCGCAGGAATGTGTGAGGTGCCTCTTCTGTGTATTATGTCATCGAGACCGGGACCATCCACCGGTGTACCAACCTACACAGAGCAGGCGGACCTGGAATTCGCACTTCATCAAGGCCATGGGGAGTTCCCCAGAATTGTCGCATCTCCCGGATCCATCGAGGAAGCCTTCTATCTCTCAGGAGAGCTCCTGGACCTCGCCTGGAAATACCAGGCGGTTGCGACCCTTCTCACCGAGAAGCATCTCTCCGAGAGCAGGATAACACTGAATATTGACCCTTCCAAAGTGAAGGAAGCGGGTGGATCCGAATACAAGGGTAAAGGGGAATATTACCGTTACAAGATAACCGATGACGGGATCTCTCCCATGCTTTTCCCTCCGTCAAAGGAACTTATCAAGGTCAACTCCTACGAGCATGACGAGAAAGGGATCACAACAGAGGACCCTGACTGGATCGTCAAGATGCACGACAAGAGGAACAGAAAGGGAGAAACCCTGCTCAAGGCTCTGAGGGAAATGAAAACCGTGAATGTTTTCGGTGAAGGGGGACCCGTGATCTTCACCTACGGATCAACAACGCTCTCGGTCCTGGAGGCCCTCGATTGGGGAGGATTGAAGGCAAGGGTAATCCAGCCAATCTACCTCAGACCTTTCCCTGTCTGGGAGCTAAAAGAATATTTGGAAAATGATGTGATAGTGGTGGAGCAGTCATCCACGGAACAATTCTCCAATCTGTTGAAGGAAAAAGCGGGTATCGAGGTCAAGAAGGTAATCAAGAGGTATGACGGGAGGCCCTTCGATCCCAGAGAACTGGCTGACCAATTGAAGGAGGTGGTCTGAGATGGCGGATGATCTCACAACCGATGCGGAATGCACCTGGTGCCCGGGATGCGGCAACTTCGGTCTCTTCGAGGCCGCAAAAAAGGCCATAAGAAAACTGGAAGAGGATGGAACCCCGAGATCAAAGATCGTGATGGTTGCCGGTATCGGATGCGGTCCGAAGATATTCGATTACCTGGCAATATCGGGAGTATATGCGCTCCACGGCAGGGAAGTCTCAACAGGGCAGGGGATCAAGATAGCCAATCCCGACCTGAAGGTATTAGTCTTCGGAGGTGACGGAGGAATCATGGGAGAGGGCCTGGAACACTTGATGTTCGCTGCCAAGAGGAACATCGACATCACGGTTGTTGTCCACGATAACGGTGTGTACGGATTGACCACGGGCCAGTTCACACCTCTGTCCACAAAAGGCTTCAAAGGCAGGTCCACACCGAGAGGATCCATCGAGGAACCTTTCAATCCTCTTACACTAATGATCGAAGCCGGTGCAAGCTACGTTTCAAGAGGATTCACAGTGAAGATGGATCATCTTGCTGACCTCATAAGGGGAGGTGTCGATCACAAAGGATTCTCCTTCGTGGATGCACTCCAGCCGTGCCACACCTTCAACAACACCTACAAACTCTATTCTCAGATCACAGAAGTCATGGAAGAGGTCCCCGAAAACAGGGAAGCTGCGGTGAAGATGGCATTGAAGGAGGATAAATGGCCTATAGGACTCTTCCTTAAAGAGAATAGGCCCGAATACACTGAACTTCTTCTTGATGGTAGAAATCCTTCTCGTAAAAAGACGGACAGAAAGAAGAGATTGGAAGCCGTATCAAAATTGATCGGTTGATTCGGGATCAGGCCGATATCTCGAACTCTTCCTCTTCATTTTCTTCTTTTAATCTCTCCTTGAGTGGCTTGGTTGAAGATGATGGTATCTCCACTATGGTCTCTTCATCCTTTTCGGGAGTTCTCCTTCCGTTGGAGGTAAGTGCACCCTTCCTGCTCTTTTTCTTTTTAGGGTCCCTCAATTTTGGTCTGACGTATTTTTCCTCTCCGGGGTGCTTTTCAAGGGATTCCTCCTTGACATTCTTTTTCTGAACCTGTTTTATTACCTGCATATCCGTTCTGGGCTTAGCAAATACATCTCCCACCCTGGATGAGGAATCCTTCCATGATGTCAATCTGAGATAGAGATTATCGGAGTAAGAACACACATATTTATCCTCCGAGGACCTCAACTTCTTCAGCTTCTCAACGGTGTCGAATCTAATGATCTCGTTCTGGTATCCCGCTTTTTCCATCTCCGATAGGGCCATCAAGGTGTAGCAGATCAGATTGTCGTCGAATGTATCCACCTGATCTATCAGTTCCGGGATGCCCTCCTCGATGGAGACTATCGGCCCGTTGCCGTTGGATATGGATTCGGGAAGACAGAATGTAATCCAGCTTCTGAGGTCGAGGTCTGCTCCGTGAAGCATCCTCACCATATGAGTTGTGTTTCTTTCCGTGAGGAATTCCTTCCCCTTTCCCCAGGAGACGAACCTTATCAGGAGTTTTAAGGCCTTTCTCTTGGATTTTTCACCGCTATTTTCCAAAATATCCTCGATTCTGGTAACAATATCGGCTTCAATCATCATCTTGAGATAGCCATCGCTTTCGTACTCGTCAAGATAGTCCAAGATATAGGGTGTCAGGTTTGCAGGAGCAACCTTCAACGCATTGACGAGGCCCCTCACTTCCTTTGATCTGTGCATTTTCTTTATGCCGTGGAGGGTTGTGGGCCCTTTACCTAGAAGTAGATCTCCAATACCCAAATGGATTTCCTCCGAGAGATTGTGAAAGCAGTCGGGAAACAGCCTTCACCTTCAAATCGTACTTCATGATTAATAAATCCTGTTGTACGAACATATATTGTCAAACTATTTCTATCAAAGCTGAAATCGACATGCGTCAAGTTTTGGGAAGGTTGATTTGTTAGGTATCATTCGTTTTCCGGGTCCTTCTGATCTGCCTCTTCTGTGACTGTTGATTCATTACTGGCTTCAGTAACCTCAGATGAGGGTTCCTGAATTTCTTCGGTTTCATGGTTAGAATCACCCTTCCCGGAACCTTTCAGCAGGAAAAGAGCCAGGAAAACAATGGCCAGTATTGCAAGAATTGCAATTATAATGAAGAATACAGGATTGGTCCCCTTCTCCTCCGGCTCGGAGTTGTCCTCTGTGGGAGAGGTCCTGCCGTTGAACTCTTCCAGGTTTGTGATCCCGTCGTTGTCAAGGTCCTTCATCGCGTCGGAGGGGTCCTCGGGATCTAGATCATGGAGGTCCTCCCACCAGTCGGGCATTCCGTCGGAATCGGTATCCGTTTCTTCCGTGGGTATGATAACTTCGGGGACCTCGGAGACGTTCACATTGAATGACATCTCTATGGTTTCGGTTCCATCCGATGCTGTTACTGTAACGACGTAGGAACCTGGTTGAGGCATATTGCACAGTATCATCCCGGTGTCAGGGTTGATGCTTATGGAGAGGTCCGGTGTGGATGATATGGTGTAGGTCAATGTATCACCATCAGGATCCTCAGCGCTTGCATAGTCGGTTAGAAGTTCCTCCTCGGTCATGTTCCAGTCACCCGGGACCATTTTCCATGTCGGTTCGTCGTTGGTGTTCTGTACATTCAGCATGAATGAGATGGAATCGGTCTCATCTGCGATGTCTGTTACCATGATCTTGATCCAGTGCTGGCCGACATTATCGTTTGTGGGTGTTCCGGTGACGAGACCCGTGTCGGGATCTATGTTGAGCCAATCCGGACCGGATAAGGACCACTGCAGCTGTTCACCTTCATCAACATCATCCACTTCAACCTGCATTGTGTAGGGTTCATCTTCGGTGGCAAAAGCAACCGGATCGGAAACGATCCTTGGCGGATCATTGGTATTTGAAACAATGATGAGGAAATAGAGATGATCGTATCCGTTGTCCCCGTCGTATACTGTGATATTGACATAGAAAGAACCTATGTCGGAGTTATCGGGAACACCCTTGAGAGTGTCAACATCCAGTGATAACCATGATGCATTCGTGTCAAGTGCCCACTGGAAGAAGGTGGTTCCCGGATCGATGTCCGATGCGGTAAGTCTGAGGTAATAATCTTCATCTTCTTCTATCTCCGTGAGAGGTTCGGTGATTATCACCGGGTCATCATTTGTATTTCTCACTATCATTTCCAATTCAATGGTGGAGGATCCTCCATTCCCGTCCGATACGGAGATAGATACTTCTTGTGCGCCGATATTATCGTTTGTGGGTGTGCCGGTGAGAATTCCCGTTTCATGGTCAATTGTGAGCCAAGCCGGACCGGAGATCAAATCCCAGGTAAGTTCATCATTTGTCGGGTCCTGATCCTCGGCTTCCAGGGTGTATTCATACTCCTCATCCTCGGTAGCTGCCGGAAGTGAATCAACAGTGAAATACGGATTGTCATTTGTATTGATCACTTCCACGATGAATTCCCTCCAGTCAGATCCGCCATCACCATCTCTCAGTGTGATGTTGACCCTGAAGAGGCCCACATCATCGTTGGTGGGAGTGCCATGCAAGTGGTTTCCGTCAAGTGAAAACCAGGTTGCATTTGTCTCCATGGACCACTGGAAGGTTGTTGGTGTCGGGTCGATATCAACAGCAGAGAAATGGACCGAGTATTCCGAATCCTCATTGACCGTGGAGGGTGGTGTCCTTGTTGTTATTTCGGGATCATCGTTGGTGTTTTCCACGGTGATCGTGAACTCCTTCCAATCAACTCCTCCGTTCCCGTCTTTTACGGAAACGTTGATCGAATGAGGTCCTACATGATCATTTGTGGGTGTCCCGTTCAGCCATCCGGTATTGCTGTCCATCGATAACCAGGAAGGTCCTGTCTCAAGGGCCCATATCAGATCATCTGAAGTCGGATCGGGATCGACTGCTGAAAGCAATGAAGAATAGAGCAGGTCCTCGGTTGCTATTGTATCGGGGGTGAATGTGAAAACCGGATTGTCGTTGGTGTTGATCACCGATACGGTGAAGTTCAGCCAGTCCGATCCTCCGTGTCCATCCCTGACGGATATATTGACCCAGTATGAACCCACATCTCCATTTTTCGGATTACCATGGAGATGGTTTCCGGTCAATGCAAGCCATGAAGCATCTGTCTCCATCGACCAATGGAATGAAGTGGAAACGGGATCGATGTCGCCGGCCTCGAAGTATATTGAATAAACGGAATCTTCATTGACGGCCCCCGGAGGGATGGTTGTAATGGTCGGATCGTCATTGGTGTTTTCAACCGTGACCGTGAACTTCAACCAGTCCCACGCCCCGTTTCCGTCACTCACGGAAACATTGACAACATAGGTTCCTACGTCATCGTTTTCAGGGGTTCCGTTCAACCATCCCGTACCGGGATCCATTGTTAACCAATCAGGTCCTGTCACCAGGTTCCATGTGAATGTGTCATTTGTGGGATCGATATCGGATGCAACTAATTGTGTTGAATAGAGAAGATCCTCCGTTGCATTTCCATCGGGTGTTGAGGTGATCATCGGTGCATCGTTTGTGTTATGAACTGTCAGGTCAAACTCCGTTGATACCGATACCTGCCTTGCATCGGTGCAGGTGATCTTTACATGATATATTCCCACATGGGAATTCAGAGGGGTTCCCGATAGAGTCCCGTTGGTATTCATTATCAACCATGCTGCATCCGTTGTCAGGGCCCATGTGGAATATGTTTGTCCGGGTAGATCACTGGAAGAGGTGTAATGAACAGAATACAATGTGTCCTCGTATGCATCCTCCACGTTCTCGGTGATAATTACAGGGTCCGGGTATTCCAAATAATCGAGATAGGGATAGGTCCTTCCCTCCACTATGTTCCAGATGCTGAAATCCCATCCCGCATCGGAGAAGGTATCCTTTTCCATCATGTTGGAAGTGGACTTACCCATTCCTCCCGAGGATGAGGTTGTCCCGGAAGTGATGTTGTCGTAGAAGCAATCCGTTACTGTATCCTGATTGGATCCGCAGAAGCCTCCGGTGTTTGATAAACCATTGACCGAACCGGCCGAATAGCAGTATTCGATGTCGGACATAACATTGTTCTTTCCGCAGAAACCTCCAACGGATGTATTTCCCACAACATCGGAAATGGAATAGCAGTTCTTGATGGTACCATGGAAGTTCTCACCCACCAGGCCCCCTGCATTGGAACCGGTGGAATTGACATCTCCTGTTGAATAGCATTCTTGGATGTTTCCGAGGTTCCTGCCAACAAGGCCCCCAACCTCAGAACCTCCCCACACATCTGCATTCGAAAATGAAGTGGAAATGGTTCCAGAACCGCCATCACCAACAAGTCCCCCGATGTAGAGGTCATCTCCATGTACGTTTCCTGTTGAATGGCAATCCCGGATGCTGCCGTAACCGTTCTCACCTGTCAATCCTCCGATCTTCATGTGTCCTCCGGTTAGATTCACATCAACAGCAGATCCTATTACTGTCCCCCGGAAATTGTCACCCACAAGACCTCCGGTCATGTTCATTCCGTAAACCGTTCCTGTTGCAGAGCAGTTCTCCACAGTCGCCTGGATATTACTTCCGGCAAGTATTGCAGTCCGGTAGTTGCCGCCGTGAATTTCAGCCTCCAACAGATTGATCTCCTTTACATGGCCAGTCTGATATATTCCGGCAAACAGACCGTTGTTATCGGATGAGGTCCTGTTTATGAATAGATCCGTGATATTGTATCCGTTCCCGTCGAATTTTCCCACGAACCTGTCGAACCAGTCCCCGATCGGATCGAAACCCCCTTCCCAAAGATGCGTTTCACTCGCATCGAGATCATCTATCATGTAGAATTGTCCGTCCAGATCATGTTCGATATTTTGGAGGTCTCTCAAGTTGTGGATCGGATATGGTTCGGGATCGGTCCATCTGAGAAAAGGATAGGTTTTGTTATCAAACAACCACCATACATCATCCAGGGACCATTTGGCAAATGTTTCCATTGTCATCATGTCCCTTGTGTTATTTCCGGTCCCTCCGGCAGTTGTGTTCATTTCTGATGTGTGATTATCGAAGAAACAATCGGTTATCGTTCCTGAATTGCTGCCGGAGAATCCTCCGACATTGATGTTTCCGGAAGCTTCCCCGGTACTGTAACAATCGTTTATTGTTCCGTCATTGAGTCCAGAAAACCCTCCGATATGATCGCTTCCGGAACCCGCTCCAAGTGCATAACCTGTAGAGTAACAGTTGCTGATGGTTCCCGCGTTCTCTCCGACGAATCCTCCTATCCCGTCATCTGTTCCGATCGCATCAGCAGTGCTGAAACATTGTGATATGGTACCTTCATTGTATCCTGCGAAACCACCTGCATAATCTCCGTTGATTCCGGTAGAATTGGAATTCCCGACAGAAAAGCTCCTTATCGCCTCACCGGTATTGGATCCCATCAATCCTCCGACATTTCTTTCTCCCGCTGCCAACCCTTCGGAGGTGCAATCCGAAACGGAGCCTTCGTTCTTTCCTATCAGTCCACCCACGTAATTACCGGTTCCCACAACATCACCGGTATTGGTGCAGTTGTTAACAACGCTAGATTGGTAGGTCTCGGTATTCTTTCCCACAATTCCACCGAGGTGTTTGCTTCCATTTACCCTCGATGATGAGATGCAGACGGATATGGTCCCATGGTAAGCCTGTCCTGCAATTCCACCTACCATATCGATGCCGTTGATCGTAACATTGGAACTGCAGTTTTTGATAATCGCATCATTATTGTATCCTGCTATACCTCCGGTGGAATTCCTCCCTTCTATGTTCCCAGATACTAAGCAGTCAGTAACCTCACTGTCAAAATTGTGTCCGATTATACCCCCCGTGTAATCATCCCCTATCACGAGGCAGGTCGATTTACATGAATCGATCTCCGAACCATCCGTATTGTAGCCGACCGTTCCACCCACCCTGTCCAGACCAGTGACATTTCCCGAACTTACGCAATTTTTCACCGTTCCGCCGTTGTTCTCTCCGGCAACTCCTCCGATCTGTCCGGCCGTGGCATTTACATTTCCCGATGATGATGAGTTTGATATGGTGCCAGTGTTGCATCCTATCAGTCCTCCCACATTAAAGCCCCCTCTGATATTCGATGAGGAAATGCAGAGGTCCACAGAACCCGAATTGTGGCCTGCGATACCACCCGATGCTTCCACGTTGTTGACAACATTTGAAAATACGTTGCATCCGGTAATATCTCCTTTCATATTGTATCCTGTGATCCCTCCTGTATTGCAGGACCCTGAAACTCTTCCTTCTGATGTGCAGTTCATGATACTTCCGGAATTGTGTCCTGCAATGCTACCCGCATTATCCGGGGAATTCGTGGTATTGGATGGTGTATCGTAGGGAATCGGTGAATTCCCAAAGGTTCCGTCCCTGCCGTTTCCTGACAGGTCGCTGATGCCGTCTTTCTCGATCTTCGTTGAAAGATATAGATCATCGGTTGACGCTTCTATCCATCCGTTGTACGATGATATCTCGGATATTGAAAGCTCTCTTTGCAACCAGGCGTGATGAGCAAATGTTATGTCCACTTCGGAGTAAAGATCACCTACTACCCACATTGGATCCACCTGCTGTCCCCCGAAGTATAATTCGTTGGTATTCGAACTGTCATCCATCGCCCCAATTGTGGAGTCGCTGTCCACCATGGTTCCGTTCACATAAAGCCTGTATTCATCATCCGGTGAATCATAAACAACGCAAATGGTATACCACACTCCCTCATCGACGTATATGCCGCTATCGCCGTTGTCCATCGTGAGTGATTTCCATCCACCCTTGTTTAGCCACACGTAAATATTACCTGTCGTTGTGCCGGTCCTTATCTGGAACGCCACATCGCCCTCCTTGTCGTTCCAGGCGCTTCCCCTGAACATGTGCCATCCGCCTATCCTATCGGCATCTTCTGGGATCTTTACCTTCTCTATGATGGACCATGAAGTGTCTTTCATGAAGCCCGACATCGAACCGAAATCGACAAAGTCCTCATCCGAGTCATCGAATTCAAGAGCAGGATCAAATACGGAAATATTGCCATCCACAGTGCAGTTGGATACAAGACCTTGGTTATCTCCGACCAGGCCGCCAACGTTCTTGTCACCTATGACCGTTGCGTTTTCGAGAATTACATTTTCCACTCTGAAGTCCGCTCCTGTTGAACCGAACAAACCTACATCTCTATCCAGGGACCTGTTCATGAACAATCCCGATATGCTATGATCATTACCATCAAGGGTCCCTTCGAACCTTGTTGTTGAATCTCCAATAGGAAAGAAGCCGGAACCGGAGTTCCAGGTCCTTGTTGCTGATGCGTTGATATCTGCCCCGAGAGTGAAATTACCATCCGTGTCGTATCGCATATTTTGGAGGTCAAATACGTTCATTATTGTGTAATTGATATCGAAGACACCAAGATGCGGATATTCACTTCCGTCAACAATTGACCAGATGTAGTTGAAATCCCAGCCAGCATTGGTGAAAGTGGTCTTTGTCATCATCTGTGTTGTAGTCCTTCCGGTGACCCCTGTTGCGGTTCCGGTCCCTACGCCTGTGGTCGTACCGGAAGTTGTCGTGTCCCAGAAACAATTCGAGATGGTATCGGTGTTCTCGCCACAGAAACCACCTACATCTGTAGCACCTCCGGCCCCGCTTCCACTGGCCGATCCTGTGCTGTAACTGTTTTCGAGGTAATCATCATTGTGACCTGCAAAACCCCCTATGTCGCTCAATGAAGCGTAGGAACTCCAAACGAAAACAGTGGTATCTCCTCTACTGAAGCAGTCTGTGATATCACCTGCACCATTCAATCCCAGGAATCCGCCAAAATTTTGAAAAATATAATAGTTATAGTAGGCAGATGAGGTAACGCTCACATCACCTTTGCTGTAGCATTTTGCAATATCGGGTCCTTGGCTACTCCCTGCGAATCCTCCAACATTGGATGTGCGATAATCGCCATTATTCGTGATCGACACATCTCCAATGCTGTAGGAGGATATTGTGGTTCCAATATTTTCCCCCAGGAAACCTCCAATATTGACATTATTTGTTCCGGTAACACTTATCCAACCTTTGCTGAAACAGTTGGTAATGTCTTTTTCATTCCTGCCTGCGAATCCTCCCAATGATCCCATGCTTCCTGTATATGCTCCGTAGACCTGCCCACAACTTACATTTCCTTCGCTGTAACTATCTGTGATTATCCCCTTGCTATATCCTGCAAATCCTCCGACATAAAGAAGGGTCAGGGCAGAGGCTCCCGAAGTGTCCCCTGAACTATAACAGTTTTCAATCCCACCTTCGTTTGTTCCGGCGAATCCTCCAACATAGTACATTCTACCATATGAACTGGCAGTTGAGCCTGTTGTTTTTCCGGTACTGTGACATTTTTTGATCATCCCATCAATATTGTATCCCACAAATCCTCCGACTCGGTATGTATTCTCACCAGATCCGGTTGCCTTTCCATGACTAATGGATCCTGTAATATTCCCGGAATTTGATCCAACAAAAGCGCCAATGTTGTACATTATTCGTCCCTGTCCGGTCACATTACCCGCGCTATTACAATCATTTATCTCACCATTATTGTAACCTACCAGACCGCCTACATCATAGATAAAGTCAAAATAATCCGTTTGATAACCGGTGGAATTGCCATTGGTAGTGCAATTATGGATTAACCCTCCGTGATTCTCCCCTGCAATACCTCCAATATAATCTCCTCCGGTCAGATCGAAATTGATAATTGAAATATTATAAATGCATCCCCAATCGCCGATCCTTCCAAACAATCCTACATAATCCGTGTATATCCTGTATATGAAGAGGTCACTGATATTGTACCCATTTCCATCCAGGGAGCCTGTGAATTCTGTTCCCTGGAAACCATACTGATTCTGATCCGTATCATTTCCTACAGGCATGAAACCCAGATATGTCGTTCCATTCCAGTTCCATGTCCTTGTTGCAGATGCATTGATGTCATTCACAAGAATATAATGGGCATCGAGGTCGGAGCTCATGTTCTGGAGCTGTGTAACATTCGATATCTGATACGGATCACTCTCGGTCCCAGTGCCTCCTGCGAAATCCGAAGCAGCTGGAATCAGAATCGATCCTGATCCCGATGAATCGGTGCTGATGATTACCATGGTCGAAAAAACAAGCAGCAAAGAAATAATTGCTGGAAGAATCCTGGACATATTATCCTCCTTCCCTTTTAAAAAAACTTATTTTATTTATTTCTTGCATTATTACATGTCATTCTATACAATAATGGAAATATACTTTAACTCCATATTATTACAATTTCGAAACATATATGTCATAAAAAAGATGGGTATAACTGTTACCTATATCACAAATTTCTCGTTATCCACATCCCTGTTTTTTAATGAAACGGAATCCGTCAATATCTTGCTTCCATCGAATAATTCTGTAACATTCCTACCAAGCACCCTGGAAGCTGTCACCCTCCCGATCGCATCGGCTTTCATTATGCCCGATCCGGAGGTCCCGGCGGCCCATGTTATGTTCTCAAGAGATTCCACAATAGGATTCTTGTCGGGCCAATGATAGGAATAGTAACCTGCCCATTTCATCTTGAGCTCCCAATCCTTTAGCTCCGGGAAATAATGATCGAGAACCGGGACTATTCCACTTTTAAAGTATTCTTCATCGGGTCCATGTTCATTCATGTCATAGGGCTGCCCCAGATCATCTGCCAGTCCGAGGATCATCATCCTCCTGTGAAGTATGGGTTTTACGTAGGTCCCCCCCGCCGGAAGGATCATCGCGGGAACCTCTTCGAGATCGATATCACCAGCTATCTGATACGGATCGTCTACCTTTATCCCGAACAGCTGCCTCTTTTTGGGGAGGGTTCCGGTGAATATCCCGTATCTTCCCAGAAGCTCCTGGCTCCAGGCCCCTACCGCGAAAATGAAATCTCTTGCCTTGAAGATATTTCCATCGAGGTCCTCGACCGAATCCAGACCAGCCTCGTCCCAGGGAGAGAACCTGCTTTTTGATCCTTTTAAGTTCAATTTCGAGATCGTGGTTGATGTCTGGATTTCCCCTCCCAATTTCTCGAACTCCTCTGTGTAATGCTGGGCCAATCCCATTCCCGAAAGAGATCCGCAGAGATGCCCCCATATGCCGTGATCAACAGAAGGGAAGGGATCTTTCCCCTCTCTGTTTATATTCAACATCGAGGATATCTTTTCATGGTCAATCAATTCAAGTTCATCTTTTACCGGATCAAGTCCTTTTAATGCTGAACTGGAAGCTTCCCACTGTTTCTTAGAGAACATCCAGAGGTATCCGATGGGGTTCATCTGTATTCGCTGACCGAGCTCCAGATAATATCTTATGGAAGAAGCAGATAGAAGCTTGGATGTCTTCGAGGAGAATATATTTCGATACAGTGCCGCGCTCTTTCCGGTATTTCCCGCGCCGGCCCTCTTCTCCTTTTCCAGAAGCAGAATGCTTCTTTCGGGGTCCATCCTCTGAAGATGATAGGCAGCTGCTGCCCCTATAACCCCTGCCCCCACTATGATGGTGTCGGCTTCCATCCCTTTTCACCTTCTCCTACATTGAAATGGATACTTTAATCCTCTTTCCCGAAAACCTTGAATGTTAAAACCCGAAATGATTCTGAAATGAAAAGGTTCTAAAGGGAAGGTATTTTTTCTTTGATCGAGACCGAAAATTTCCGGAATTTGATCTTTTGGGAGATGTAATCCGATGATGTCAGCGCATTCCAAGAAAGCAAGGGTCCTGATAGTTGACGATGTAATGTTCAACATCAAGATACTGATGGATACATTGACCGAGGCGGGATACGAAACAGACTACGCGATGAACGGAGAGGAGGCCGTGGTAAAGACAGCTGATCAGAATTATGATCTGATTCTCCTGGATGTGATGATGCCTGGAATAGACGGGTATGATACATGCAAGGCTCTGAGGAAGGAAAAGAAAACGAAAGATATTCCCATTGTATTCCTGACGGCAAAGGGAGACACAGACAGCAAGATAAAGGGTTTCGAAGTTGGAGGCCAGGATTACCTTACCAGGCCGTTCAACAAACCGGAATTGCTTGCCAGGGTGGGTTCCCTTATCAATCTCAAGCTTCACAAGGACAGCGTTCTCCAGACCAATCACAAGCTGGAATTCGCAAACAGGATGCTGGAGGAGGCAAACGAGATCAAGAACTCCTTCATATCGATACTGGCTCATGATCTGGGAAATCCCATCACCGCCATACTGATGAATCTCCAGCTTCTCGAGAACGAATCCTACGGGGAGCTCAATGACAGGCAGAATAAGGCTATAGAGAATCTGATAGCCAATATGAACCGCATTGAGAAGCTGAGGGTTGATACACTAGACATCTCCAAGATGGACATGGGCGGTATGGTCTTCAACAAGAAGAACACCTCCCTGAAAGATATAGTCAGAGGATCTGTCAGGGACATGGTGCCCCTGGCCTCTGAAAAGGACATCAGATTCCAAATCGAGATTCCCGATGATGTGGAGGCATATGTTGACCCTGATCGAATAAGGCAGGTTCTTGATAACTACCTGTCGAACGCAATTAGGTATTCCTCCAACGGAACCGAGGTTGAAATCAGCCTGGTCGAGGACGGAACCTACCACGTCTTATCCGTCAAAGACCAGGGAAGGGGGATACCTCCGGGGGAGCTGGAAAAGGTTTTCGACAGGTTCTACAGGGTAGGCAAGAAAGTGGAAGGATCAACAGGACTGGGTCTTGCAATAGTCAAGGGAATAGCAGAAGGGCATGGGGGAAGGGCCTGGGTTCTCAGCGATGGTGAGGACAAGGGTTCCACATTCTACATATCCATACCAAAATGATCTCAGGTCTCATCCCATTCTGGTACGGGCAACCTGTCGAAATCATATATTTCCAGCGACTCCATCAACCTTTCCGCAAGTTTCAGATTCGTAATTATTGGTATGTTGTTATCAGCTGCGGTCCTCCTGATCAGATAGTCGTTGGAGAGCTCCTCTTCCTCGTTGCTTTTAGGTATGTTTATGACCAGGCCTATCTTACCTTCCCTGATGTAATCGAGACTGTTTGGACTGCTTCTTTCATTGGGCCATCTCAAGGTTTCCGTCTCTATCCCGTTCTTCCTCATGAACCTGGCAGTTCCCGATGTTGCAAAGAGCCTGTAATCTCTTTTTTCAAGCTCCCTGACAATCGGCAGCCAATCGCTTTTTGTCTCTATTGGTCCTGCGGATATCAATGCTGATTTTTTATTCAGTCTCAGACCTACCGATCTCAGGGATGCAAGGAGGGCTGATTCCAGATCCCTGCCCAGGCAGCCTACCTCGCCAGTAGATGCCATAGCAACACCCATGGTAGGGTCAGCTCCCTTCAATCTTGAAAATGAGAACTGGGCAGCCTTCACTCCCACCCTTTCAAGGTCGATGGAGGATCCTTCCACCCTTTTCACATCCTCTCCCAGCATTGCCCTGGTTGCCAGGTCGATGAAGTTCTTTCGCAGCACCTTGGAGGCAAGAGGGAAGGTCCTTGATGCTCTGAGATTGCATTCGATAACCTTCAATCTGTTCTCTTTTGCAAGGTACTGAATGTTGAACGGGCCCGTGATATTCAGTGCCTTTGCTATTGATTTCGAGGCCATCTTTATTCTACGGATGGTCTCGATATAGAGCCTTTGAGGGGGAATGACTATTGTCGCATCCCCGGAGTGTACACCGGCGTTTTCAACATGCTCCCCGATGGAATACAGCAGGATCTCCCCTTCCCTGGCCACACCGTCGAATTCGATCTCCTTGGCATTTTCTATGAACTGGGAAACAACCACAGGATTCGACGGATCAACTTCCGTTGCCCTTGTAAGGTAGGACGCCAAGGTCTCCTTATCGAATACAACCGCCATTGCGGCACCGGAGAGAACATAGGAAGGCCTGATCATTACCGGATATCCCACCTTGTCTGCGAATCGGGATGCTTCCTCGAGTGATGACGCCTCCATCCAGTCCGGTTGGTCAATCCCGAGATTATCAAGCAGGGATGAGAATTTGTTTCTGTCCTCGGCTCTGTCAATATCATCGGGGGATGTGCCGAGTATCCTGACATTCTCCATCTTCAACCTCGGTGCAAGATTGTTCGAGACCTGTCCCCCCATTGAAACAATAACCCCGTCGGGATATTCGAACTCGTAGATGTCCAGAACCCTTTCAAGTGTCAGTTCCTCGAAATAGAGCCTGTCGCAGATATCATAATCCGTGGAAACCGTTTCCGGATTGCAGTTGACCATAATCGTGCGGTAACCCATCCTTCTTGCAGTCTGGACCGCGGTCACACAGCACCAGTCGAATTCGACGGAGGATCCTATTCTGTAAGAGCCTCCTCCCAGGACCATAACCGCTCCGGCTCTGGGCTCTATGTCGTTTTCCGTCCCGTTGTAGGTCATGTAGAGGTAGTTGGTCTCCGCCGGGTATTCCGCAGCCAGGGTATCAATCTGTTTTATGACCGGCGTGATCTTCATATCCTTTCTCATCTTCCTTATATTATCCATTTCGATGCCGGTCGCCTTGCCGATCTGAAAGTCGGAAAATCCCATTTTCTTTGCATTTTTGAGTGTATGTTTGGTAATATTCTCTCCTTCATCCCGGATAATTTTTTCCATATCCACAATGTTTTTCAAGCCATGGAGGAACCAATTATCTATTCCGGTGAGATAGTGTATCCTGTCAATTGGAATCCCTCTTTTCAGGCCCTCCCCGATTGCAAATATTCTTCTGTGGGTCGGATGGGATAGCTCCCTCTCCACCTCATCGAAGCTCAATCGATTGAGGACCAGACCGTGCATTCCGGTGCCTATCATCCTGAGAGATTTCTGGAGAGCCTCCTCGAAGGTTCTGCCTATTGCCATGACCTCCCCCACGGATTTCATCTGGGAACCGATCTCTGTATCTATCCCCCTGAACCTTTCCAGGTCCCACCTCGGGACCTTGACAACAATATAGTCCAGTGCCGGTTCGAAGAATGCCACGGTCTTCCCCGTGACCCTGTTCGGCAATTCGGGAAGAGTGAGTCCCAGGGATAGTTTTGCCGCAACGTATGCAAGCGGATACCCGGTTGCCTTTGATGCCAGTGCCGAGGATCTGGATAGTCTGGCATTGACCTCTATCACCCTGTAGTCCTCCGAATCGGGAGACAGGGCATACTGGATGTTGCATTCCCCTATGACTCCCAGATGCCTCACGGTCCTGATCGCAATCTCCCTCAGAAGATGGTATTCATTGTCATTCAATGTCTGGCTCGGGGCAACCACTATGGATTCTCCGGTGTGAATCCCCATCGGATCCAGATTCTCCATGTTGCATACGATCATGCAGTTGTCTCTCGTATCTCTTACAACCTCATATTCGACTTCCTTCCATCCTTCAAGGTATTCCTCTATCAATACCTGAGGAGACAGGTTCAGGGCTTTCTTCACCGTATGATCCAGTTCCTTCTCGTCCCTGCATACCCCGCTTCCCAGACCCCCTAATGCAAATGCGGCCCTAACCATGACCGGGTATCCTATCTCTTCTGCCGCTTTCCTCGCATGAATATGACCGGATACCGCCCTGGACCTGGCTGTTTTTACATCAATCTCCCTGAGCTTTTGAATAAATCTTTCCCTGTCTTCGGTATCCTTGATCGGATCGACCGGTGTTCCGAGGACCTCCACTCCGAATTTTTCCAGGATTCCCCTGTCATGAAGCTCCACCCCCACGTTCAAAGCGGTTTGACCCCCGAAACCCAGGAGGATTCCATCCGGCCTTTCCTTTTCGATTATTCTCTCGACAGTTTCCCGGTCAACAGGCTGAAGGTAGAGTCGGTCGGCCATTTCCTTTGTTGTCTGAATCGTGGCAATGTTGGGATTCACCAGGATCGTTTCCATGCCTTCCTCTTTGAGAGCTTTCAACGCCTGGGATCCCGAATAATCGAACTCCCCGGCCTGGCCTATCTTCAATCCTCCGCTTCCGAGGACCATCACCTTCTCAGGCATCGGATACCACCTCCATGAACCTGTCAAAGAAGTTTTCGGGATCCTTGGGTCCCGGATTTGCTTCCGGGTGGAATTGAACAGCCATGAAGGGGAGTTTTTCGTGTTTTATTCCCTCGACGGTATCGTCGTTGAGGTTCCTGTACCAGACCTTCCAGCCGTCTCCCAATGATCCCGGATCAACAGCATACCCATGGTTCTGACTGGTGATAATACAACTTTCGGTGTCCGATTCCATGCACGGCTGGTTCTGGGACCTGTGTCCGAATTTCATCTTGTATGTGGAGGCACCGGATGCCAGAGCCAGAATCTGATTTCCGAGACAGATGCCTCCAATCGGGGGAGGGTTATCTTTTTTCATGACCTTTTTAATATTTTCAATTGTTTTTGTGCATTTTTCGGGATCTCCCGGGCCGTTGGAAATGAGGATCCCGTCATATTCATCATTTTCAAAGGGATGATCATAAGGAACCCTGATCAGGGTACAATTCCTCTCAATCAGAGATCTTGCTATACTCTCTTTTGATCCGCAGTCTATAAGAAGTATCCTGGGACCTTTTCCTTCATGAACAGTGGTCTCTTTTGTAGTGACCTCGGATACCAGGTCCAATTCATTCGGATCCTGGATTTCATCCTTTTCGGATTCTCCTTCAGCAACTATCCTTGCGAGCATCGTACCCCTGGACCTGAGATGCTTGGTCAATGCCCTTGTGTCGATTCCGGAGATTCCCGGGATATTGTTGTTTTTCATCCAATCGTTCAGGGAGGACCTGCTCTCCCAGTGGGAAGGCGTTTCAACATTCGTTGAAACGACTGCTCCCCTGACCTGAATTCTTTCCGATTCGAAACTTTCAGTGTCGGGGACACCGTAATTGCCCATTAACGGATAAGTGGAGGTCAGGATCTGTCCCCGGTATGAAGGATCGGTCAGGGCCTCCACATACCCCACCATTCCGGTGTTGAAGACAACTTCCCCCGAGCAGTCCTCTGTTGATCCGAAAAGATTACCTTCGAATCTTCTTCCATCCTCCAGTACAAGGTAGCCCCTCATCTCTTTATCATTTTTCAAGACCACACCTCCAAGAAAAAGGGCCTCCCCCGGATTCGGAATTCAGCAATGGAGGACCCCAGAGTTCCATCTGGGATGGTTGGACGCCGCCCATGGATTAAAAGGGTTTTGCAGGGGTGGGCAAAAGATCATTTCTCGGAGTCGTGTATTACTTCAACCTTCCAATCCTCCCCCACCCAGACACCGAGGATCCTCAAAGGCAAATTCCATTTCTTGATCGTTTCGATTCCCTTCATGACATGTTCGTCCTGCATTTCCCTGGGACCCGGATTGCCTGCGCAATCGTAATGACCCACCAAAACGACAATCCTGGATCCATGGCCGTTGACGGAGATATCGACCCTGTTCTTGATCGATTCCACCAGAGGGCCTTGTCCCCTGGCAAGTATTCCGTTTGGACCCGGTTCGGTTATGGTATCAACATAATCCACCTTGAATTCCTCTCTCATCCATTCGTTCAGAGGAAGCTGTGTTCTCCCGTCCATGCAGTTGATAACCGTAGCAAAGGTCCCTCGGGCCATGAAATTACCTCGTTGGGGGATTGCAAAAGATGTATAGAATCTAATCGATTATTTTCGGGTCAATGTTGAGGCTGGAAGGATCCTTTCTGGATTTGGAAAGAGGCCCTTCTTCCACCCTGATTCTCGGCAGGGATTCGGGATATTTTTCCTGGAGGAAGTCTACAAGTTTCTCCCTCACATGGCATCTGAGGTCCCAGGCATCCGATGCGTTGGCGGCACTGACCAACGCTCTCACAGTGATGGTTCTGTCCGATGTGTCTGTAACCTGGAGGCCCACTACCTTCTTGTCCCAGAGCTCTGTTGTTTCAACTATCTTCTTCAATTCCTCCCTGATATCCTCCACCGGAACCCTGTAATCGAGATAGAGGTTGATGGTTCCGAGAATATCGGCCGAGGTCCTTGTCCAGTTCTGAAAGGGTTTGTTGATAAAGTATGTGATCGGAAGTACCAGCCTTCTCTGATCCCATATCCTTACAACCACATAGGTCAGTTTGATCTCCTCTATTCTTCCCCATTCACCTTCCACTATTACAACATCATCGATTCTGAAAGGCTGGGTGAATGCTATCTGAAAGCCAGCGATGAGATTTGAGAGTGTCTGGTTGGCTGCGAATGCTATTACTATTGTTATCAGTCCGGCCGATGCAAGTATCCCGGTGCTTACGGCTCTCAACTGCTCGAACTGCCATAGTATCAGACCGATACCGAAGATAACAATTATTATCGATAGTATGGCCTGGATATACTGGAACTGGGTTTGGACCTTTCTAGCTTCCAGATTATTCTCGGTCTCTATGGAAAATTTGGTAACAACTACCTGCTTAATCACGCTCACAAGCTTGAAGAGAAACCAAGTCAATGATGCGATGAACGCTATTGTAAGCATCTTTTTGGTGAGAGACTCATCACCGGTCTCCTCGAAAGGGAAGGTAGCATAGAGAAAGAACAGACCCAGTGAAACGGCCAGAGGCCATTTCTCGATTCTGAAAAAGGTACTTACTATCCTTACTTTGTCCATCAGGTTCTTTTTGGTAAGCAGCAGTATCAAAAGTATTGTAAAAGTGACTATGAGGCCTGCTCCGAGGAGGGACAGCAATAACTGGATCGAACCCAGCGAACCGTTTAAAGGATCTTGCATAATATTTCCAGCTGAATATAATTGGTTTTAAGGAATATAAAAGTGATTTGATGGAGAAAATGATGTAATAAAGATATGTTTGTTTGGGGGATCAGTCTTCTGCATAGACCAACTCTCTCAATTTCTCCGTTGAATTCACTCCCTTGATGGTGAAATTGTACTCAAGAGGGCATTTGATGCACTGGCCGGCAATATCGGCAACCTGCTTCACATGGTTCTCGTTGTATTCGTATACCTTGAGTCCGTTCTCGGATCCGCAAAGCGGGCATTTCATCTTCAATTTAAGCTGCATGAGTTCCCTCCCGGTTTATTATCATATCTTCCTTCTCGGTTATCTTATTTTCATTTCAACTTTTTTTCATATGTCTGCAGCTGACATCTGACATTCCACATTGTCTTTTCCTCGGACTTTACAATCTTGTAACCTAGGTCCCTGTAGATCTTACCAGCAGCTTCCAGTATGTCCTCGGTCATCAATACCACCGAAGAATATCCCGCATCTTCAGCATAATCCGTTGCCAATTTCACCAGTTTCTTTCCCATTCCATTACCTCTTGACTCAGGATGGAGAAAAAGCAGTCTCAACCTCGCTGTGGTCTCGTTTTCTTCGAACAACGCGACGCAACCAACGATCCTTTCATTCTTTTCAACCACCCAGAGCTTTTCCTTCGTATCATTTCTCATTACGAAATCCGAAAATAATCGGGCAATGAGTGCCTCGAACTCCAGGTCGTAGCCGAATTCTTTATGGTAGTGTTCAGCCTGAAGATGAATGAGGTATCCGATATCACCGGGTTTCAAATCATCTCTTATGGTACAATCACTGTCAAACTCCATTGCAGAAGTTGATAATGTTGGAGACCTTGAAAAACTATTCCTTTTTCAACCATCAAATAACTGGGTTTTCTTCAAAGCGGAATCGATTGCACTTTTAAGATACTGTGATGTGAAGGGTTTGGATATTACAGCATATGCTCCGTATTCCATACATTTGCCCTTTTCGATTCGGTCCTCAGTTCCGGTAACAACAATAACCTCTACCCTGTCGTTTTCGGATTTCATCTCTTTTAGGATATCGAGACCGCTTTTTCCCGGGAGGTGGAGGTCAAGCAGGACGATGTCCGGTTTTCTGTCGTTGAACTTCTTCATCGCCTCGGGATAGTCAACAGCAACGGTGCTCGACCATCCGTTCTTTGAGACGATAACGGATATCATCTTCTGCATGAACCTCGAATCTTCCACGATCAGTATAAGGGGAACCTTCTCTCCACTCAAAAATGAGCCTCCTTGATATGATTACTTTGATTTATTATTAAATGGATACTGGCTCAGTATCAAATCTCAAAATTATCGTTTACAGATATTAGGATTTGATACAGGTTCCATGATCGATGTAATAATTGATTGAGGAATCCATTCGATAATGATGGGTTTCCACAAGCCTTGATAATATTCTGAATAAATTATGATATATTTATATATGAGTTCCTAAGAAAGGGAGTCTTATTCATGTTTGTTAGACTAAACATTAATATAAATCAATATACTTCTTCTTAATAACGGAAAGATAAATATGAAGATCTCGAGCGATCGTGCCGGTAGTCTGATAACTATTGATGAAGAAGTGAAGGCCTTCAAACCGGATCCACTTCCTCCTTCAGACCTTGAATTGAAGAGTGATATCGTCATACTTCTTTCGGAGGCAGATGTTTCCATTGGAAGACTTGACAGCCTCTCCGATTTACTCCCCAATCCGGACCTCTTTGTTATGATGTATATTAAAAAAGAAGCGGTCTGGTCAAGCCAAATCGAGGGCACCCAGGCGTCGTTAATGGACGTTCTTGAGTTCGAAGCCGAAGCCCTGAGACCGGATGCACCAAGAGATGTGAAAGAAGTGGTCAACTACATCAGAGCGCTTGACAAGGGACTGGAGTTGATTAAAAATGGAAGGGACCTCGACCTGGAATTGATAGAGAAGCTGCATTCCATTCTGATGAAGGATTCCAGAGGAGGAAGTCTCGATCCCGGGAGATTCAGAAATATTCAGAACTGGATAGGTCCTCCGGGTTGCGGAATTAAGGAGGCAATGTTTATTCCTCCCCCTCCCGAAGAGATGATGAAATCACTCAAAGACCTCGAGGAATTCATGACCGCTAACAGCCGACTTCCACCTTTGGTCAAGGCGGCGTTGATCCATGTTCAATTCGAGACAATACATCCTTTTATTGATGGAAATGGTAGGATTGGAAGACTCCTCATAATACTTTCACTTGTAAAGGATGGACATCTAAGGTCACCTCTGCTCTATCTTTCACATTATCTTAGACGAATGAGGTCCACATACTACGAAAAGCTGCAAGGTGTGAGGGAGAGGGGGCATTTCGAGGAATGGCTGAGATTTTTTCTAGTCGGGATCTCTGAGGTTGCCGAAGAGGCATCAGAGAGGGCAAGGATGATTTTGGACATATCAAAAACCACCAAGGAAAAGGTCCTTGAGAAACTGGGTAAGACAGGACCCAAGGCCTCACAATTTATCGACGATCTTCTTCTTCATCCTGTTGTAGGGATCAATAAGATAGCCGAGATGACCGATCTGTCCTATCAGAATGCGAACAAATTGGCCTCCAGACTGGAATCGATAGGTATACTAAAGGAGGTAACCGGTCAGAAGAGAAATCGAGTATTCGAGTTCAAGGACTATCTGGATATTTTAAATGACTGAGTCTTATTAATGTTTGAGATGTCAAACATGAATAAGAATCTGCTTTTGGATCAGTGTTCACGTTTTTGTTAATAACTTGATCAATTTATTCTCGAGGTCTTTTGCATACTTTTCCACTTTCAACGTCTCTCCATCGAGAAGAGGTCCTTTCCAGTCGTTTACAAGGACCTTCAATGGAGGGGAGATCTCCCTCATCTTTCTCTCCTTCAGCTTCTCTGCGATCTTTTCGGAAGCGCAGGTGTCTCCTTTTTCGATATTTTCAGGGTTCTGGGTATCGAAAGCTGCAAAGGTTTTTCCCTTCCAGTCCTTTTCCTTGATCCTCCTTATGAACAATCTGATGGGGAAGGTCATGGTTCCGAACTTGGTGGGGGATCCTACCATTATGAAATCGTAATCACCAGCTCTGAGTTTCCCGACCTTCTTGACGAAGAAGAGGTCCACTTCCAATCCCGATCTCCTCAATGTTTCAGCTATGGTTTCTGCAACCTTTTTTGTATTCCCGTGGGAGGAATCGTATACAATCATTCCCTTCATTTCGATCATTATCAATTACCTCGGAGATAATGATATGCAAGTCTCTTTTATTCTCTTATTAATTATTCCATGACAACTCTTCTTTTTTTTTAAAGGCTTACCAAGAAATGATTAATACCACTCCGATCCATATATTACAATCGTGGAGGTAACTCTTCACATTAATTTGGGGTGATACAATGACAGTCAGAATTAGATTGGAGGATGGTTCGGATGATAAATTCCGGAGATCGGATATAATTGAATCCCTCGAAACAGTGGGATTGGACCGCAAGAGGGCAAAGATGATTGCCAGCGAGGTTGAAAAGCACAGAGGAATTACCGAGCACGAGATCAAGGTCAAGATCTTTCAGAAACTCGATTCCATCGATTCCATGCTGGCTGATGATTACATGAAAACGAAGAAGGTTCATGTGAGCAACGAATCACTGGGAATAAAGAACAATGCCCTGCTCCCGCAATTTCTGATGGAATATCTTGATATCAAAAACGGTGACAAGATCGATGTCCTACACGGAGACCACAGGGTGGTAATGACAGCAAGGAGGATCGATGACAATTATCACAAGAACCTGCACCATGACCAGATTTTCCTGAGTGATAGGGATATGAAAGATCTCAAGGTAAAGGGCCATTCGAGAGTGGCGATCTGCAAGCACGAATGATATATTGTTTACAGATTCGCACAACCCCCCTGACGTTTTCTCTTTTATAGCATCAGCCTTTTTTTTCATGGTATCAGAGAATGGAATGGAAAAAATGCATAGTCCACATAGACATGGACGCTTTCTATGCCTCGGTGGAGCAGAGGGATAATCCTCAGTTGAGGGGATTACCTGTAATAGTCGGAGGGGACCCTCGAGGCAGGGGTGTGGTAACTTCCGCTTCATACGAGGCAAGACGCTTCGGAGTACATTCCGCCATGCCCTCCTCCCATGCACACAGACTATGCCCGGGAGCTGTCTTCATCTTTCCGAGATTCAATGCCTACAGGGATGCTTCCAGAAACATAATGACTGTTTTCAGCGAGTTCACGGATCTGGTGGAACCCATGTCCCTCGACGAGGCTTATCTGGATATGACCGATCTTGTGAAGGAGGGAAAGGATTATCTGGAGATAACAAAGGAAATAATCAGGAGAATTTTCGAGATAACCAGACTGAAAGCATCCGCCGGTATCTCATTCAACAAGTTCCTGGCGAAGGTTGGTTCGGGCATCAACAAACCCAACGGGATAAAGGTGATCTCGCCGGAAGAGGCCGATGATTTCCTCGACAATCTTCCGATAAGGAAATTCCACGGTGTCGGAGAGGCCACAGAGAAAAGGATGATTGAGAGGGGAATACTAAATGGAAGGGACCTCAAAAAATATTCCAAGGATGAACTGGTCTCGTTTTTTGGAAGGACCGGAGTCTATTTTCATGATGTGGTAAACAACCTTTATGATCCACCGGTATCAACACATCACCAGAGGAGGTCCATGGGAAAAGAGAGGACCCTTCACGAGGACACGGACGATATGGATGTCGTTTTGGATAAACTCCAATCCATAGCCGGGATGCTGGAATCATCCATGGAGAAAAGGAATATCCAGGGAAGGACCGTTACCCTGAAGATAAAATATTCAGACAGGACCAGGATCACCAGATCATCGACACTTCCTTTCCCCGTTCGATCCTCATATATTATTATGGATGCGATCTCAGATCTCCTGGAAAAGACCGAGGCGGGGGAGAGAACTATCAGGCTTCTCGGGATATCCGTCTCGAATCTGGAATTTGAAAATAATGGGGACCTAAAGAATCTCCAGACAACACTTGACAGGTGGATTACAACCGGTTTTTCCACTCCTATCTGAAAAACGATCTTTTTTAAAACTGAAATATGAAAGATCACCGTTATTGTCAGTGATGACCTGAATCAAAGATTCACAGATATATCTCAGACAACTCCTCTTTTGTCGTCCGGTGGAAGTTCGCCCCTTACCAAACCGCATGCGGTGCAGATTATCTCGTATTTTCCGTTTCCCTTATCCTTTCTTATCAGGGTTTTTCTGCCGCATCGGGGGCAGACGGTATCCAACTTTTCATCCAACCTTCATCAGCTCCTTTTGGTTATTACAAGGTATTTTCCTATTTTTCCTTTTAAATTTATTGGGTAGTTGATTATTAATAATTTATCCCTCCATCATTTTAAAAAACGGTAAAACTATTGGTAAATTCCACAAAGAAATATTTTTGGACTTAGAAAATATTTTTATAATACCATCCGTAGTTGATTTATCGGACGATTCACCGTCTTGATCATAAGAATAAAGGGAAAAACGGATTTGATCCTCATGAATGACGAATTGATGAAGAACAGGGTCGGAAGGACACCGATCATCAGGGCAAAGAGACTGGAGAAGGACCTAAACATTGGAAACATTTATTTGAAGCTGGAGGGCAACAATCCCTCCGGTCACAGAGAGGACAGAATGGCATACCTCATGATGAGGGATGCAATGTCAAGGGGCAAAGATACAATTTGTCTCGGAACCTACGGAACTGTCGGGGGATCATTATCATATCTGACCAAGGAGTTTCCCATAAAGTGCGTCTTCTATGTTCCCAGCAAGAGCAAGACATTGAGAAAGGACCTGATGGAAGACGACAGCGTGAAGGTAATTGAACACGGGAAAACCTACGAGGACTGCGTAAGAGAGAGCAGGAAGGTGTCCAGAGAAAACGGCTGGTACGATGCAAATCCCGGTCTGGCAAACAACATAATCAACATGTACTCTTTCTCATACATTGCCCGGGAGCTCAACCGGCAGATGGACGATCCTGTGGATTCAATTTTCTGCCAGACTTCCAGCGGATCCTCGATATCGGGACTGCATCTTGGATTCAAGCAGCTCTGGGTAAGCGAGGATATCGACAAACTTCCCCGGATTTTCTCAACAAGCACTTCCCACGGAAACGCCATAGTCGAATCCTATGAGAAAAAGAGCAGGGACATAATCACACTGGATCCGGTTGACCTGAAGCCTTCAAAATACAACAGAACAACCTTGAACTGGAAGTGTTTCAACGGCCAGGACGCTCTGAATGCAATATACGATACAAACGGAGAAGCGGTAGGTGTATCCGATGATGAGCTAAGGGAATTCACATCGTATTTCAGGAAAAAAGAGAAGCTCAAGTTCTCGATACAGAATGCCTACCCCATTGCAGCTTTTATAAAAGCCGCCAAGGACGGGGACCTTGAAAAGGGAAATCATGTATTGATTCTAAACGACGGAAGGGTCCACTTAGATGTAAGGGAGGTAAAAAAGAAGGATCTGGACATGAGCTACGATAAATTCCTGGACCTCCTCGACGACTGGCTTATCCAGTTCACCGACCCCAGAGAGGAGATCATAGAGGCGACAGACAATGCCTTCGAGAAGGGACATGTTATATGCGCATTCAAAGATGGAAACCTGGTCGGAACCGTTGTTCTTTCCAGGTCAAACTGGGACGTATTCTTCCCCCATTATCATCTTTCCTACATAGCTACCAAGAAGAACCTGAAGGGCATGGGCATAGCGACCCAGCTCATGGATAAGGCCATAGAGCTTTCAAAGGGTTCACTTTCCCTCCACGTGGAAGTTGAAAACAAGAGAGCCATCAAGCTCTATGAGAAGATGGGACTCAAAAGGAAATACTACCGAATGCTTTACATGGGCGGAGAATGAGATGTCGATAGAGGCCGATGAGGAGAGGTCCCTCATAGACCTTGCCAAGGAACTCATCACAATTCCCAGCGCAGCTTCGGATGGTAACGGGATATACAAATTCGTTGAGGAATACCTGCAGAGTAAGGGAGTTGACGTATCCAGACCTTCGGTGAAAAATCCACTGACTCACGGAAATACACTCTTCAATGTTTATTCCAGAGCAGGATCGGGAAAGGGACCCAAGATAATGATTAACTGCCATCTGGATACGATCCCGATGAGGGAAGGATGGTATCATCTTCCGTATGATGCGGTTGAGGATGAAGGGAGACTGTACGGTGTAGGTGCAGCGGATATGAAAGGGGGTTGCGCCGCAGCCATAACAGCTTTCCTATCTTTTCTAAAAAAGGTACCCGAACCGAAAGGAGAAGTGTTTCTCTCATGTGTTTACGGTGAAGAGTCTCCTAATCCTCTGGGAACCGACACTCTTCTGAGAGAATTCGATCTTGATGATTATGATCTGATAATCGTACCAGAGCCCTCTCCCCTGCTTGCGATAAACGACTATTGCACGGTCCACAAGAAGATCCATAAATCTTCGTTCCCCGTACCTATAATCGGTGCCGAGGGGAGGGCCCTTTTCGAGATCGATTTCTTCGGTAAAGCTGCCCATGCTTCACACCCTTCCCAGGGCATAAATGCCCTTCATGACGCTGCCAGGGTAATAACCGAGCTTGCAAGGTTCGATCTCTTTTCCAACATCAAGATGGGAAGGGGCCATTACGTCGTTTTAAACATAGACGGGGGAGACCAATCCTTTACGGTGCCATCAAAATGCAGGATCTTCGTCAACAGGCAGCTTACACTGGGAGAGGATGATAAATCCGTTTTGAGAGAGCTCAAGAGCATCATAAAATCCCTGAACATCAAATCCAAATATTCCATAAGAAAAAGGTATTCCCCCGCACCGGACCTGGAATACAAACCATATCTCAACGAGGATGAGCCCTACATCGACAGATTCGTTGAGATGCTTCCTAAGAGAAAAGCGGGCGGAAGCAAGGCACAGAGATGCCTTTTCACTTCCAGCAGCGTCGGTGATTTCAATCTATACGGAACCAGGACCAAGGCTCCTGTACTTGTTTTCGGTCCGGGGGGTGGAAATATTCATGCTCCCAACGAATATGTGAACATCGGTGATATGATACAGACCAAAAACTATCTTCTGGATTTCCTTATGGGGGTGTACGGGGATGAATAGATATCCCCGGCTCTTGATCGATGTGGGGAAGATCAAGGAAAACACATCTGTTATCCGGAAATTGGTGGAAAGGTCGGGGATGTCGCTTTTCGGTGTAACAAAGGCAACCTCGGGCGATCCTGAAGTTGCAAGGGCAATGCTCGAAGGAGGGGCCTCGGGTCTTGCCGATTCCAGGATCGAAAATATTCAAAGAATGAAGGAATCGGGTATCGGAGCTCCCATGATGCTTCTGAGGACCCCCATGATGAGCGAGGTAGGAGATGTTGTAAGATATGCCGATATTTCCCTGAACTCGGAGGAATCCGTTCTTAAAAAACTGTCACAAGAGGCAGTCAAGACCGGGAAGAACCACAAAGTGATCATAATGATGGAGATGGGGGACCTCAGGGAAGGGGAGCTGAAAAAGAATATTCCATCACTCCTGGACATGGCCTCCGATCTCGAAGGTATAGAACTTCACGGGATGGGTATGAACCTTGCCTGTTTCGCAGGGGTTGTACCGACACTTGAGAAGGTGGAACTTTTTGAAAAATTCGTCTTGGAGCAGGAGGAGAGGCTTGGCCTCGAATTCGAGATGGTAACGGGGGGAAATTCCGGAAATGTACCTCTCCTTCTTGAAAAACCCCGGAAGGGAAGAATAGACCACCTCAGGGTGGGAGAAGCTATTTTGCTGGGCCTGGAGACTGTTTACAGAAAACCGGTTCCCGGGACTCATCAGGATGCTTTTATTGCGGAAGCCGAGGTCATCGAGGCCAAGGTGAAGCCCTCGGTTCCTTTCGGCAGGGTAACCCAGAATGCTTTCGGGGAAACCCCGGAATTCGAGGACATGGGAGATGTCAAGAGGATAGCAGTAGCTCTTGGAATCCAGGATACCATACCCGAGGACCTCTCTCCGATTGATAATTGCATTGAGCTTTTCGGAGGGTCCTCCGATCACATGGTGATGCATGATAAAAAGAATAAATACAAGGCGGGAGACATTGTGAGATTCATACCTTCCTACGGGGCTCTGGTGGGATTGATCACAAGCAAATACGTGAGGAAGGTCCATTTCTCAGGCCAGGAAGATGATGGCAACTCCTGAGATCGCCACCAGTGTTCCGATGATCGCTCTCCATGTCGGCTTCTCCTTGAACACGGCAAAGGAGATCGGAATCATGATCAATGGTGCCAGTGACATCAATGTGGATGCGATCCCTATCGGTGCATATTCTATCGCTAGATACGATGCCCACACGCCCATAAACGGGCCTACGGAGGTTCCGATCAGGGTGTAGGTCATGAATTTCCTGTCCCTGAAAGCCCTGAACGAATTTCCAAGATTCTTTCTCACAAGCAGGACGAGCCATATGGCGGCGGTTCCCCAGAGGATCCTGATATATGTCGCAGAAAGCGAGATCATGTCTCCCCTCATCGATTCGATGGCATCCTTTGCAATCAGCATCTGAATGGCCTGTCCGAGCATCCCTCCGACCCCGAGGAGGATCCCGAGCCAGGTTACCTTGAACATGGATTTTCCTGATTTTTTCTCGACAACAACATAGGATACTCCCGCAACGGTGATCCCTATCGCTATCAATTTGAGGAATTCGATAGTCTCGGCAAATATTACCCAGGCAACGGATGTGGTAACGATCGGAACCAGGGACATGATCAGCATGGCCCTCCTGGGTCCTATAGTCACGTGGGCCCACATCAGCAGTCCGTCCCCTAGGGCCAGCCCCACCATGCCCGACAATCCCAGCATCAGCCATATGTAAAGGGAACCTTCGGGAAGGATGGTTCCGAGAAGGATGAAATGGCTGACAGCGAGCATCACGGTTGCACCGATGAGCCTGATCGCGTTGACCGATTGATGCCCTCTTCTCACTCCTCCGAGGGTGAAAAGGGTAGAGGAAAGGGCCCAGAACAGTGATGCCGCCAGGCCAGCTCCCTCTCCGATCAGTTCGGTCATCCGGGCTCAAACGTTGTTTTATTGAAAAAGGTTACCTTGCCTGGAATCATGGAAGGATCATTCCTGGTAATCCCCATTGAAATCTTCCTTATTCTTTCTCATATAGAGGTATAACCCGACTGCTACAACAATTATCATTAGAATGACAAAGGGAATCCGCCATTTCATTTCCCAGTCATTTTCTTCTTCATCTTCTGGTTCGATCAATTTTTCATCCGTCCAGAAGGACCACTCGAAGGTTTCATTCAGACCGAGAACTCCCTCGAATTCAAGCATGATTGACACCGATACGTTGTATCTTGTTC
>CAYULA010000004.1:0-112858 GCA_964445525.1 uncultured Thermoplasmatales archaeon
TAGTGCAAATATCAATAGTTTTCTACCGTGTCAGGAACCAACCCACGAAGTAGTAATAAAAGGAAGTATCTTTCCGCTTAATTCTGATAAAATGGTATAAGAGGAAATAAAGTTCCGGTAAAACCTAAATCATGAATAATATTGCCTTCCTGATGAACAGGGGAGGAGAATGGAGATTATCACCAGCATATGACATCACCTATGCATGGAACCCATCGGGAAGCTGGACCAATCGTCATCAGATGAGTATCAATGGCAAGCGGGAGGATATTGATCGGGAGGACCTGATCGCACTGGGAAGTTTGGCCGGAATGAAGAAGAGGAAATGCAATGACCTGATCGACCGGGTAATTTCGGCTTTCGGGAAATGGCCCGATATCGCGGAGAAGGTGTGTGTTTCCGAGAACAGGATCTCGGAAATTGGAGAGAGATTATTGTTGGATCTCTAAACGGTCAGTTATGGATATGTGGGATCTGTGTTTTCCTGGTTGGATACTTCATCTGGATTGATTTGTGAATCATTTTGAATATCCGTAATATCCGGATTTTCGGACTTAGCCTCTTCCTTGTTCTTCTTGTTCCTAACCGCAAGGAATGCTCCTATGCCGATTCCGATCAGTATCAGGATTATTGGTATGATGATCAGTATCGGTGATATTCCATCATCATCTTCTTTCTCCTTAACGAGAGGATCGGTTCCATCGAGGAACTCATCTATGTCTGTCTTTCCATCTCCATCCTCGTCATTGTAGGCGGAGGGAGTAGTCGGATCCAGTCCGTATTGAACCTCCCACCCGTCCAGCATACCATCGTCATCTGTATCGCTGACGAATGGTTTTGTCCTGTTTGCGAATTCCTGGTAATTCCTGAGTCCGTCGCTGTCTGCATCCTCCTCTCCGTCTGAGGGATCACCCTTTGATAAACCCCATTCCATCTCGACAAGGTCAGGGATGCCGTCAGAATCGGTATCGTAGTCCTCCGAAAGAACTGTAACCTTGAACGAAATGGAATTGGTATTGCTCTCCTCATCCAAAATGGTGACAATTATTTCATACTCACCTGGATCGGTCACTGTTCCTTTCAGTTCGGAATCATCTTCTTCGATGGGAGCTCCTTCCCATGAATAGGAAACGATCCCGATGTTGTCCTCTGCGATAACAGTGACATTGAGCTCCTGTCCCTGGTAGATTGTGATATCTTCAACAGGATCGACGGTGGGGGAGATAGTGTCAGTGACGGTAATGGTTGTCTCATCAGACTCATAGGTATTTCCCGAGGTATCGGTGATTAAAAGCTTGTAAATGAGAGGATCGATGGAATCGATCGGAATTGAGATAGGATATTCATAATATCCTGAATCAAGTTCCAATTCTGTTGAGTTTTCTCCACCTTCTGTTCCGAACCTCCATACAACCTCAACCATCTCAACAAAGATATTGTCTTCTGCGGTTACCTTGATCAGGAAATCATCTCCGGTAAATGCCTCGTCCGGGGTCTCACCCGAGATCAGGACCGGACCATCATTGTCGGTCACTTCGATTTCTTTCTCATCGGTATGATTCCAGTTACCGGAGGAATCCACTGTTCGGAAGATGTAGTGAAGTTCATCCAGGGAATCGGAAGGAATTGTGATGGTCAATGTGTTAGTATTCTCGATTTCCATAGACTCATTTTGATGGTCACCATCACTGAACCAGTATTCCACATATGCTCCCGAGATCTCGATGTTATCGATTATGTCAATATCAAATGTGAATTCATCTCCGGTGGTGGCCGATTCATCCGAATAATCGGTGAGGAACACTGGCAGGTCATTGTCAATGAGATCCAGATTCACCTGACTGGTATGGTTCCAGTTCCCGGCTGTATCGATACTATGGAAAATATAGTGGAGAGGCTCGAGCGAGCTCATTGTTGTCACGATGGTCAATAAATAAGATCCGTCTCCCTCCATACTGACATTATTATGTGGTTCTGATCCGAACCAGTATTCCACCCTTACATCCGCAATCTCGATATTGTCGGCAACCTCAACCTCGAATCGAAACTCATCTCCTGTGGTTGCAACCGCATCGGATGTATCCGATCCGAATACGGGCCTGTCGTTGTCCAGTATGGTAACATCTTCCACGTCTGTTTCATTGGTATTGTCGCTGGTATCGTCAGCATAAAAGTAGTAGTGGAGAGATTCAACATCCGAAGGAATCATGATCTCGAGGAAATAGGTCCCGGACCCATTGCTCATTGCAATATCCCTGGCATCTCCAGATCCGAACCAGTAGCTTACAAGGACCTCCTCGAGTTCGATGTTATCGGAAACCTCGATCTCGAATCTGAAAGGATCCCCGGTAGTCCCGGAATCGGCCGTGAGGTCCTCTCCGAAGATGGGAGGATCATTATCGGAAATGATGATATTATCCTCCATTGATTCCACCCAATTACCTTGTTCATCAACGGCCCTGAACAAGTAGTGTAAGTCTGAAATATTATCGGTTGGGACTTCTGTGGAATAATCATAGGTACCCTGGGTGAGAACCATACTCATGTTATTCCTGAACATGGTGTTTTGCCAGTATTCCACATAGACATCCTCAACATCGATGTTATCGGAAACCTGGATTGAGAATGTAACCGTATCGCCTGTAGTTCCTGAATTATCAGTGGAGTTTGCTCCAAAACTTGGCGGGTCATTATCCAATATAATGACACGTTTTATACGTGTTTTATTCCAATTTCCAACAACATCGACTGCATGGAATTCATAGCTGATTACATTTGTTGAGTTCCATGGAAGAGTAATATTTTTCGAATAGGGATTCGTTCCGAGAAGGCTGATATTGATATGGGCACCGAATCCATACCAGTATTCGACAAAGCACTCCCTAACATCGAGGTTATCTGTGACATTGATTTCAAAAACAAGATCTTCCCCGGTTGTTCCGGTTGTATTTGTTGTGTCAAGATGAAATTCGGGAAGCCGGGTATCAGGGTGAAGGTTCGTAATGATAACATCATAAACCCCATTGAACGATGTATCATTTGAACCGGAGGTTACTGGGTAATCCGTACTTTGTGTATACCCCGAAAAGATAAAATTCCCCAATTCTCCAATATACATCGATCTGACTCGATCAGTTTTGGAACCCCCTATGTAGGTTGAGTAGGTGAGAGAGGATCCGTTGGGAACAATAATTGAGTAGAATACATCAGATTCGCCGTTATAAGATGAATCGAAGGAGTCATTACTGACAGGGAAATCGGAACAGTATGTATAACCGGATAACATCGAATAACCTGTCGAATTAACATAGACACACATTCCCAGATCGCTTCCGGTTCCTCCTAAAAAAGTTGAAAAAACCAGGGATGAACCTGTCTCGTTAAGCTTTGTTAGAAAAGCGTCCCTACCATCGTAAATATAAGAACCCCCACTCAGTGTTGTATCATAGGCTCCTTCAGTTGTAGGAAAGTATTTGCTATATGTATACCCGGTAAGATATGAATTTCCTGATTGATCCACATCTATGCCCATACATTTGTCTGATCCGTTTCCCCCCAGGAATGTTGAATATCTCAGAATGGAACAATTTTGATTGAAACTTGAAACGAAGATATCATCATCCTGTCCGTTGAATGTGGTATCATATGCTCCATCTGTTACTGGAAACGATTGGGCACTGACAGAGCTCAGACCGCCAGCGACATAGATATTATTTTTCGGATCAAGGGCCATACCATAGCAGACATCAATCCCGCTTCCTCCTAAAAAGGTTGAGAAGCTGATAGATTTTCCTAAAGGATTCAGACATGATATCGATATGTCGGTATGCCCGTTAAATGACCTGTCATAGGCATCCGGTGTTGTTGGATAATCTGAACTCTGGACCGCCCCTGCAATCACAAGATTTCCCGTTTGATCTAAACTCAACTCATATCCTATCTCATAGGAGGATCCTCCAATAAATGTTGAATATATCAGAGAGTTCCCCTTACTGCTCAGTTTGGTGACAAATATATCGCCATATCCATTATGTGTTGTATCGTATGAGCCTGCGATCACAGGGAAATTTATCGTGGAATTTTTTGTTACACCGGTAATGTAGGCATTACCCTTTGAATCAATTAGTATTGATTGCCCCTTATCATCATCTGATCCTCCCAGAAAAGTGGAATATAATAATGATGTCCCATTGGAATTGATTTTGGTAGCGAAAACATCAAACTCACCACCATTGTATAAGATGTCATAAGATCCGGATTTTACGGGGAAATCCGTAGTTCCATCCGCTGTATATCCTGTGAGATACATGCAACCATTTTGATCTGCATCCATGTCCATTGAGAAATCTTCGTCTGATCCTCCAAGATATGTGGAATAGACCAATGGATCTATGACAATTTTCCTATCTTTATCATAATCGGGTAATTCATAACCAAATTGGTTATTTGAGATAATATTGTATTTTATATCGATCTCCTCGCCATTATCTTCATAGTAGGCTATTGGAATCCTGTCAATAATGGTCCTGTATTCACTTTTGATCAGCAATTCATTATCGGAGTTGGTAGAAATCGAATCACAGCCATTGATCTCGAAACCTATTTGAAATATATCCGATCCAGGTGAGACTATGATGTCATATTTCACTTCTCCATTATCCAGTTTGAATACAACATCGATCCCGTCCCAGATCTCAGGATACAGTACCTCATAACAATTTTCTAGGTCCGTATACCACCTATCCGGATCATCTCCTCTGAAATAATTGGTATTCCACGAACATTGTTTCCTGCTAGTAGGTGACACATCATTTGGATCAAGAAATGAGTATTCAAGTATAACACCTCTCTCGATGTATTCCCTCTCAAAAAATTCAGGAGATAGATCCAGTATCCTGTCTTGTTCCGGCTCAATAATACGGCTTGTATGTTTGAATCTCATCACTATCTTATCAGGAAGGAATCGAACATCACCGTTTTCCGAATAATATTTTATATCCCTATCAGGAATCTGCCCCTTGTTTTCAATGAAATAGCCGTCTTTCAGATGATAGATCGTATTCATTGGATCCTCTTTCAACGATGATATTGCCTCTCCTGCAGTATTGAGGAGTTGCTTCTCCTCGGAATACTCTGATCCATTTGATCCTGAAAATTTTGCCGAAGTATTATCGAATCCCATGGAAATGGATGAAAGTAGCAATACTGATAGTGAAATCAAGGTAAATAGCTTGATATTCATCATTTAAATTACCTCCCAATAGGTCATAGTTTCACCTAATTCTCCGATCGGTAAAATGACCTAGCCAGTAATTATATTTTCCATGTTTTCAAGTGTAAATCAGTTACCCTTTCCACGGATAATTAATCAGTCCTCCCAATCATCCCAGTCCTCTTCATCCTCATCAAATTCCTCATCTTCATCATCTGACTCCCACTCCAACCCCGCCTCATCCACATCCATGGCGGCGTTCCTTCTGGCAACTATCACGGCCATGATGATTACGGTCAGGAGTATAACGAAAGCCACCAATCCGGCAACTATCACATATACCCAGTTGAAGCTCCCGCTGCCGTTGTCATCCTTGGATCCTTGAACCTTGAATGTATAATTCCCAAGTTCAATGTCCTCTCCGTAGGATGACATGCATACGGAGATATTGTACTCACCCTCGGTCACGTTCCATGATGGGACCACGACCACGATCCTTACGGTTCTATTGTCACCGGGATCGATCGAGGAGAAGTAGGAACCCTCCAATCTCACCCATCCCAGAACATATCCCGAGCAATTCAGGTCGATCTCCGCATTGTCGGGAGTATTACCATCATTCACTATTCTGAAGGTCATCTGATAGGTTTCTCCGGGGATCAGCTCCCCTGTCAATCCTGACACGAGTTCCATCGTCATTCCGTAGATCTCTTCCACATAGACCGTTTCGGTCAATGTTACATTCCATCCCGAACCATCGGAAACAACCCTGAATTTTACCGGATAAGGTCCTGCGAGAGCTTCCGTGGAGGACCTCACCGTAAAGTTGACAGTGAGGCTCTGACCGGGATCAAGTGAGAGGTTTCCATCATCAAGCTGGAAGATGAATCCCTCGGTTAAAACGGGTATTATGGAATATGAATCCCTGCAGTTGGATTCGGTCTCTATCCGGATGCTTCCCCCGATACCCCTCCCAGGAAGGGCCTCGGGATCGGTAATCTCGGAATCCGCGGTGAAATTGAATATGGCCGGAACAACAACCTTCAACTCCAGGGTCTTGGGAGCGATACCGGACCTGGGATATACGGTGAGAGGGAAGGTATAGTTACCTTTCAGCGGGAATAGATTGGAAAATGTCACCCTGAAGTTCCTTCTTATTATGTTGGAATCTATGCTGACCTCGCTAAGTTCCGGATTGAAGGTCCAGCCCTCCTTGCCGGAGAGGTCCGAGGAGAACTCGTAGATGTCGTAGATATTCCCCTGATTATGTATGTTCAGGTCGAAGTACGTTGCACCGTTTCCGTTCTGGACCTTGACCGGTTCTGAGCAGATAACATCGAATTTGTACAATTTTGTAACATTGATCGTGGCATAGGTGCTGGCTGTAGATACACCATCAGATGCATTCACGAAGACCTGATAGGTCCGGGGGGGAACCAGTTTCGGGGAATCCACATTAACACCGATATCCATATGGGAAAAAGCGGGGACCGTTACCATATCCGATGAGAATGAAAAATTCCATCCAGGATGATCGCCTTTCCTGACCTGGAGGTCCACATCCACCTCCGAATTGCCGTTGTTTGTGAGGTTGAGGAAAAACATTCCGTTCTCCCCCGGTCCGATATCCATCCTACCCGAAGCGACCTCCAGCACCAGATCGTATTCGGGATCGAGTATGATGGTCAGATTTGTAAAAGCATAGGCAGGATCGAGTACCGATCCGCATTCGACCAATATGACATAATTGCCTGCCAGAAATCTTGAAGGGATGGAGATCCTGAAGGGTATCCTGTCCTCGTCGAAGGGATCCAGTTCCGCAATCGCACTGCCCAGTTCGAGCTCCCATTCGGCAGGCATTCCAGTAAAGTTGATATCCACCATCTCGGGTCCGTTCCCGTGGTTTGTCAGGTTTAAATGCCCGGCAACAACACCTGTCTGAATCGTGGAAGCCGAATCGGGATCGGATACAACGTCCAATCCCCAGGACCTCTCCACTGTAACGTTGATAATGTATTTCTCGGGCTCGGACATAAGATAAGCTTCCGCCTGTATGACGAGTTTCTTTTCCGTCCCCATCAATGCTCTTTCAGGGGCCTTTACCGTGAGAGTCCCGTTGATGATCTCCCCCGGCGAGATATCAGCCGTTTTGGGTTCCACATCGATTATCCATGACCCAGTCTCTCCGACCTCGAAGAAGGTATCAAGATTGACCTGATCGGCCATGAAACCGGTGTTGGTCATGTTGAATTCAACAACCCTTGAAACGTTTGGAAGCAAACCGATTTCGCTTTCATTCGATGCTATCTCGATATTGGCACCGTTCACGCCTCCGACAGTAAGTGTGGGGTCCCCCAGCAGAACGTATTCCGTGAGCGTTTTGAAGGAAGATGAACCTCCCGGACCCGGCCCTCCCATGTAATCTTCCATGGCTTTTACAAGCATCATCCCTGCCATATCGTATCCGTCGTCGTAGGCTTCATGGATGTGGAGATTTATGTAACCGGAATTCCTGGTTGAATAACTGGATCCGTATGCCCCGTAACCAACCCTGGTACAACCGTAGGTTGCAACCGCTCCCCCGTCAGGAGCCTTGTGGAACTGTTCTCCGAGGCAGTCCCTCCAGACCCTGCTGGATCCGGGGGGATAATAGGAATATCCAAACACCGGATCTAAGGATTCCGGCTCACCGGTCGCGTTGTCATTGTCGAAACCATGTGTAAGACAGGCATCCAGAACAACCACCGGAAGCTTGTATCCGTTGCTAAGACCGAAGGCCATATTGTTGGTTACGGAAGCTCCCGGAGCATAACCCCAGCCATCATAACCTCCGTGATCCGACATCTCGAAGAACCCGCATCCCTCGTTAACGGTGGCGGCTATTGAGTTCAGGTTTCCCAGCGATTCGTAATGTTTGGTAGCATTGAATTCGGATAGGGGACCCGATGAGATGAGATCGGACATGTACTCCCCTTCATTTACCCCGGAGCCGTCATAGTGAGGGTATCCTGGAACGAAGGTGTTTGTTCCGCAGACGGTGGCGTTCTTGAACCACCCGGAACCCATTGCCAGCAGTTCATAATTCATCAGTTTGTCAAGCATGAGGTCCAGTTCCGATTCGCTGCTTGCTGGAATCCGTCCTATGGTCACATCGGGATAGAAATCGACTCCATCCAGGTTTCCGCTGTTGTACTCTCCCCACAGATCGGCATGATAATCATCGTCCCTATCATTCCACGAGCAGAAGTTTGTGGTTCCCTCCTCGTAAAGATCTGCGAAATAGAGATCGCTCGGGAGGAACCTCCCGTCGGAATTTCCGCTGTCGTCATACCCGTCAAGCACCATGATCTGCCTGGCTGGCATCACGTTCACATCTCCAACCAGTAGCACCGATGTGATCGACCAGTTCGATCTTGCCTCGAGAATGAATTTCTTCATCTCCTCCTGGGCATCCACACCGGTGATGTTCCAGATGTTATCGGAGAATATGTCGGTGAGTGTGACAACCCTGGTTTCGACACCGGATTGGTTCCTGTATTGCGAATAGACCTCCATCTCATCCTTGAAGGTATCCGGACACAATACCAAAAGATCGTATGTCTCCTCCCCTGCAATAGGCTTGTTCAGAGGTTCCCGGTATTCCATTTTCAGGGTGGCGGACCTAAGATATCTCAGACCTCCATTAACGGGAACGCAGGGATAGATGCTGAAGGAAAGCTTGGAGACCGTTTCTCCCGTATCAAGGTCGATCCCGGTTCCCACCAGGTATTCGAAATGATCCTTTGGGATGGGGACATCCTCCTGGATCCTCTCCCACAGGGAAAGGTCGGCGCTTGGAACAGCCAGTGGGTTCCTTGCTATGGGAAGGTCCATTTCCCGATGATAGAAAACAGGATCCTCAAGATCGACGGATATTATCCTGGAATTGACAGGTATCTGGAGGTTCTCCTTCATCCTGGGAATCGAAAGGGCAGAAGCCCTGGGATCATTTTCAACTCCTTCTATCTTGATGGAGACCCCTTCCGGTCTGTACTCCAGACAGGGTTCATCGAATTGAAGATGGACCTGCCATATGGAGGTTTCAACCTGTTCCGTCACCTCGGATTCCGAAATAGATGATGCAATAGATGTGAAAAGGGTCACTATCAGCAGTGCGGCGATGGCGGGAGAGATCCTCATGGTGTATCACCGGTTGTATACTGGAATGATTATCCGGGACCGCTTTTAAGTATTTGCGGTCACAAATACGACAAGATGATATCCTGATGAGCTCAATTGATCCAAAAGTAAAAAATATCTGTCAAATGCTGATTATATACCAAGGTGGATTCATTGGCAGACGTAATGATGATCATTGGGGCCTCGATTCTGATTCTGCTGGGCCTTCTGATAGCTTACAGGGGTTTGAAGATACTCAAGAGCTTTGTCAGGACCGCTGGAGCCCTGATAATGGGTCTGGTCCTCATGGTGGTTGGATTCATAGTGGGCCTTCTTTTCGGACCGTTGATAGCGATAATAGGAGCCGTGGTTGGGGGTATATTGGGTCTCATTCTGGGGGCCTTGCTTGCACCCACGCTACTTTGGCTGATGCTCACCATTGTTGTTTTCATAGTTTGTTTCAACGTCGGAGCCAATGCCGCCGAATCACTGGGAGCCTCCGTGGTAATGATCTGGGTGATCGCAATATTGGCGGGACTCCTGGGATCCTGGATATTCTCATTCCTTGCAAGGAGGATGCTTGCAGGAGCTGCTTCCCTTGCCGGGGGCCTTCTGGTCGGATCGGGAACCTTCCTCATAATGCTGGAATATGTAAGCTTCGAGATCTCCGCAGGTGTCGGTATAGGGGTGCTGATATTCGTATTCCTGACCGGATACGGAGCCAACAGGCAAAAGAAGCACAAGAAGAAGAAAAAGAAGAAGGATTGATCATTTATCCTCATCATCTTCCTCTTTCTTTCGAAACAGGGCGGATACCAGTATCACGGAAGCTATCGCTGAGGATCCTATGAGTATGGATTCGGTTACCTCGTCCATGTCTATCTCGTCCTCTTCCTCCCGGGGTATGATCTTCTTTTCAAGTATGAATTCAAATGAGATGGAATGCCTTTTTTCTTCTTTCCAGGGTATGGAAGCGTCGGTGGAGGAGCTGGTGGTTCCCTCGATCGAAAGAAGGTAGAGCCCCTCTTCAAGAGGTATGGGAAGGGTCGTATTGATGGTTGAATTCGGTCCGATCCAGGTAACAAAGTTCTCGCTTACGATCACCTCGTCACCGGGTACACCGTTGTAGAGGACCAATCTGGTTATCGGTATGGTTCTGTTTGTGGGATTTTCAACGAAGACCCTGAAAGCTCTTCCGATGAAACCGAAATCCTCCGGCTCCGGATTCCTGGATACCCGGAGATCGATCTCACCCAGAATGAAGAGGTCCTTTGTTTCTTCGGTTTTTGTTAGAGGAATGAATGGCAGCCCGTTGATATCTTTCAGGGAAGCTTTGATCGAATATCTTCCCTGAGAAAGGTTCAGTAGGGGCATATCGACGGAGAGATTGACAGATGAATGTGATGGTGGAATGGAACTGTTGGTTTCCTCGTACAGGAAGATCATACCTTCACTGTCTGTAAGTTCTATGGCGATATCAAGGGTTTCATTTCCCGGAAATGTGTCGATCAGGCCTCTGTTTTCGATCAGGAGGGTGAGGTTCAGTTGTCCTCCTCTCTGTTTCAGAATCTCCGGTCCCTCAATTTCCATATGAGGCTCGGGGAAGATGTCCACCACCATGGGGCCGTCCAATAACATGCTCCCGTCCTGCAAAACGAGCTCGACATATACCAGGTTCCTTCCCGGAACAAGGGTTATATTCAGATCGTAATCCCTTCTGATACCCGGACCCAGTCCGTCAACTGTTGAATTGAGTATTGAAAGCTCCTGTCGAGGCAGATCAAATCCGGGGCCGTTGACGATATCTATTGTTCCCCCAAGTATATTGATCCTCAGGGGATCCTCGGTTGCCAGACCGTCATTTTTGACCGAAACCGAGAAAGTGGAATTCAGGGGGTTTTCATGAATTTTTAGGGAAGTATCCATGATCCTGGGATCGGAGGTCACGGGAAGGGGTATGTAGGAGGTGGAATTGAACACGGACCATGATGAGGATGTCCTGACCACATAGGCCAGCTGATGTTCCTGTAGGGTTGTTGTGAAGGTGACTGTCCTGATCTCACCTCTTTCAACGAATCGGATCTCTTGCGGGGGATCGATATTGGTTGATGATAGGGTACCGTCAATCGGATTTCTCTTGATCACCTCGAGATATGCTGATAGCACCTTGTTATTGGCAAGACCGACATTTCTCACGTCAGCAGAAATCGAAACGGATTCCCCCCTCTCGTATTCTCCCAGCAGTTCATACCAAACTTCTTCTATCTCGGCGGCTCCTGATAGGTCCTTATCGAAGATCTCCCTCTCCTCTCCCAGCGTGGAATTGCCTCCCGGCACCAATCCGGGAAGGTATGCCAGGGAATTACCATTCTCCGTTACCAGAAGGTCGTGGGATAACCTTGTCACTTGATCGTTGGTGAGCGGCAGGGGCCTGGACCAGGTGATGTTTTCGTTATTGATCGATCCCTCCAGAAAGTGGACATCACTTTTCAGTTCGTTAACAGATATCCATGAAATGACGGGATCGCCTGTGGTTTGCCTGTTGATCCTTATGTCGGGGATAATTCCGTCGGTAATTTCCAGAAGTGTTGCATCACCCGTCTGAATCGGGTCCTCCCCCACAACGGCAACCGCCCGTATTCTGCCATGATTTCCGCTGTCCAGGGTTGATATGGTGACGATGATATCTTCTATTCTTTCCATGTCGGTTGTGATAACGGCCTCCGAATCCGGTATGTCGATATCGACAGCCATTCCCCAGGACCTTGTGTTCCATTCCATCTTTCTGAGCATCGGTCTTTCCTGATCCTGGAGCCAGGATACCCAGATATTGCCGTTATTGTCCATTTCCACCTTTGGTTGATCATCCGACAGGGAATTGGATGTTACCTCTATGGGTTCCGACCAGTTTCCATCCTCGAGGATGGATATCAGGATCTCGGTATCGGAGACGGTCCTGGGATCGGAGTCGAGGTCCCTGGTCCATACCGCCGCGGTTCTGTTCATGCGGGAGGCAAGGTCCGGATGGAGTTTGGACCCCTCGGAATTGTCTATCGGAGTCCCATTTACCATGAAATTTCCGTAAGGATCGCCTATGGATGCCATTACGGTAAGGGACGAATATCTCTCGATAGGATCAGTGGACCAGCTCTCGCACCAGGTCCATACAACAACCGGGCTTCCGTCCTCCAGGAATTCCAGTTGCGGCGAGGACCTGTACCTGTTGTCCCTTGAGATCTGTGTTCTCGTATCATTGCGGATCATGGTTACGGCACTGTTGTGTCCAATCTCCCTTGTTATGCTGACGCTTGAGGTCTTGTTACCGAAATATTCGAGGTCGGCTCCGAAACCGATTGAAGGAAGATATCCCTCTTCACCGATGAGGGATAGGCCGGTATCCACGGCATTCAAGGTGTAATTGAGATCGATCTCTCCCTCGTTCATCCATCCTTCTTCCAGGGTGCTGGTGGATGTCCAGTTCACGGTTGATGTTATTTCCGTGATGGGATTTTCGAAACCCGCTCGATTGAGTGAATGGATCTCTGTTGAATTTCCAATAAGGTTCAGATCCACAATTCCACCGACACCAATGCTTTCGAAAAGGTCCAGTTCAATATTCATTGATACCGATCCGTCCAGGGTCGGATCCAGTGGTACTGTCAGATCCCTTCCGTCATCCAACTTCTCTAGGATCCTGCCGCTGCCGTTGAAGAAACCGATATCATCGAGATCCGAGATCCCGGAAACGGATATCTCATTTTTCGCCCAGGGGTCCTCCGCGCGCATGGAACCGGACATTCTCACTTTCGATTCCGACCCGGATATCCCAAGATTAATCGACCCCGTGATCTCGAAATTGGCGATCCCGTCGGTGGTAATTTTCGACTGCAGAAAGAGGTCCCGGGTTTCCTTTGCCGCATGTATTGAAACATTCCCGGAAGCATTTGACACATTGGAGGACCAGACGAGGTCGGGAATATCAACATAGCCGGAAATATGGTATCCGTTTTCCCCGTGTTCAAAGGTATGAGATGGATCTATAAGTGAATCGTACCAGGTAGGCAACTCCCTTACCTCTATGATGAAATCTTTTTTGTTCAGGGGGATCCTTGCAAATGTAGAATTTATGAAAAGTTCATTTTTCCCCTCTTCGAGATCGGAGATATCCATCTCCGCTCTGAAGGTCCCGTCGGATTGGTAGGGAACGAAGACCTGCATTCCCTTCCCGTCCTCGATATAGATCCTGACAAGCTCGGGATCGGTTTCGGTGTTGAGGTCCACGATTACAGAGATCTTCATCCGAACATCCTTCAGAAAGGTTCCCAGGACCCCGGGGTCCACGTTGCCGTCGAGCTGTGAGGTAACCGATGATATTTCCGGGATCTGGACAAGAAGGGAGGCAACGTTGTTGGAGGAGGTTGTCTCCTCCACCATGGATTCCCTGTCCACGAGAGCCCATAATCTGTGAGGATCCGGGGATACGGGATCCCATTTTATTTCCAGGGTATGATCGCTACCCGGATCGAGCGGGGGAATTGTCATCTTTCCTATTCTCGTCCTGTTCCCCGAGAGGAGGTTCCATTCGTCCCAGATCAGGGCATCGTTCCTCCCTGCAGTTGTGGGACCTCTGTTGGTGACAGTCAACTCTATCCGGTAGCCTCCGTCCTTATCGGGGGTGGCGGAAAAAGATGATATCTCCAGGTCGGGGAGGTCCTCTGATGCAGATCCGTTGTTGCCTCCAGCAGAGGAGGCGGATAGGATCAGAACCAGTAATGTGGTGAGGACCGAGAGCTTCCGGGGGTTGACACCCATATGCTCACCAATGTTCGGCTGGATAATAATTTTTCCCGGTGTGATGTATACAATGAACTGGAAGAAATTTTCAGAAGCGAACCTTATCCCTGGATTTTGTAGCCGTATGTTCCATTAATTTAAGATATCAATCGATAGAGGACCATTATGTTTGGATCAATGATAATCGGTCCTCTTTACATGAAGAATATGAAGAAGAATATATCGCTGTCAAGGATAAAGAAGTCATTGCTCACAACAAGGAACTGGAACCATTGAAATATATAATTGAGTCAGACTCCTAAGTATTTTTTGAATATTTTCCGCCAATGAACACTCAAATAATTTTTCGATATGTCATCCTAAAAGTAGGATGCATTATTCCAAAAATTTTGCTGAAAGTGGAAAGGACCCCCTACTTTCTTAAATGAACCCTTGATGATGTTAATTATGCAACACAGCATTATGAAAAGCTACCTTTTTTAACTAATATTCCATTATCGATATGTTTGGAGAAAGAAAATATGAGACGAGGTTTATTTCTTGTTATTGTTTCGATTTTTGCAATAATAATCTTATCGATAGTTCCATTTGTCATCATACAAGTGGATTCTCAATCCTCAATTAACTACACAGATAGAATTGAGATAACGGATCTTCAGGACCTTCAGGAAATGCAAATGGACCTGGATTCGAATTATATACTGGTTGCGGACATTGATGCTTCTTCTACCAAGACATGGAACAGCGGACATGGTTTCCTCCCGATCGGTAATTATTCCTCGAAGTTCACAGGCAGTCTGGATGGCAACGGACATACCATAAAATCTCTCTTTATTAACAATTCAGATCATGAACACGCGGGTCTTTTCGGTTTCATTGACGATTCAGGATCAGTGAAGGACCTGATTCTTGATAATTTCGAGATCTTTGGCGGTTTTATGGTCGGCAGTCTTGCTGGAGCTTCCAATGGTTCCGTATCCAGCGTTGAATTCTCCTGCAAGATATCAGGAACACACTTGGTTGGTGGATTGCTTGGCTTGAATTATGGATCAATAAACAACTCCCACGGAACGGGGAATATTAAAGGAGATGATATTGACCCGACAGGAGGATCAGTAGGTATGAATATGGGAAGAATTTCGAATTCCTCTTTCACGGGAAAGGTTGTAGGTGGAAGGGCAGGCGGTCTTACTGGTATGAATAACGGCTTGATTTCGTACTCGGATGCCATTGTGGAGGTGGTCGGAAAAGGTTACTCGGCAGGAGGACTGGTCGGTGGTAACAATATTGGGTCTATTTTTAGGTCATCATCCTCGGGAAATGTAACATCGATTAATGATAACATAGGGGGGCTTGCGGGAGTAAATAAAGGTCAAATAGAGGAATCCTTCTCTGAAACTGAAGTCAAAGGTAAGGATACAATTGGTGGTCTGGTGGGAAGGAACTATTATGATAGTATAGTTAACAATTCATATTCCACCGGTAATGTGAAAGGAGAACAATATGTTGGTGGATTGATAGGATTATTATTCGAGGATTCTATTTCAAGAGTATATTCAACAGGCGAAGTTGAGGGCATTCAGGATTCCGGAGGTTTGGTCGGATACATGGTAAATGAGGAAGAAAAAAAAGATTGTTTTTGGGATAGTGATGTTTCCAAAATATCCGAAAGTGCCTGTGGAATATCCAAGTCAACAGGAGAAATGAAGAAACGCGAGACATTCATAAATGCAAGTTGGGATTTTGAAAATGTGTGGTATATTGATGATGGGACCACATATCCACACTTGATCTGGGATGATGTTATTCTCCCTATTGCTAGGATAGAACCATTGAAAGATATTGAAATTGGAGAGACAATAACTCTCGATGGGGATTCAAGTAATGATAATGTTGGCATCAAAAATTTTACATGGACCATTCGATCCGATAATACTTCAATCCATCTATATGGAGAAAAAACCACCTTTAAATTCTCAACCTCTGGAGAGTATTCTATCACATTGAGTGTTACAGATGGAGCCGGTAACAGCGATGAAGAACAACTATCTGTGACCGTTAGCGAAGAGAAAAATAATTTTCCGGCTATTATTATAGCCATTATTACAATTCTGTCTCTAATAACTATAGTCACTTTGATAATAGTGATAATGAAGATATCTTCCAATAAGAATAAAGAATTTCAAAACAACGAGAATAAGGTTGACATATAATATTCCAGATTTCAAACCTGTCTCATATTTAAAGGAAATTAATTCTGGATTATTTCTTAATTCCCATCCATTTTGTTGTTTGTTCAATATAACCTGAATTCTGTTGATATTAGTTGGTATTGATCAATTCCAATTTATCAAAAATAACCATGGATTATTTTGATAAAATGATGAAAAATGGATTATAGCAAAACTCGGCCTCAGCAAAACAATTTAATATGAAAACCTCTTTCGGCCACAAAGTGTCCGTGCTGTACGCATGGAATGAAAGGAGGAAGAAATCATGCCAGAGAAGATCGAGGCCCTCGTCGATGGCGGAAAAGCATCCGCAGGACCACCGCTGGGTCCTGCACTGGGACCTCTCGGAGTGAACATCGGCAAGATCGTTGCGGAGATAAACACCAAGACAAAGGACTTTGCCGGAATGAAGGTGCCCGTGATAGTAACCGTTGATACGAAGACAAAGGATTTTTCGATCACAGTGGGAACCCCCCCTACTTCCTCCCTCATAATGCAGGAACTTGGGATCGAAAAAGGTCCGGGAGATGTCTCGGGCAAATCAACCAACCTCCCCATCGAAAAGGCGATCAAGGTTGCCAAGATGAAGAGGGATTCCCTCCTCGGAGTGGACCTCAAGGAAGCCGTGAAGGAGGTCCTCGGAACTGCCGTATCACTGCACATTTCAGTGGACGGAAAGAATCCCAAGGAGGTAATAAACCTTATAAACGAGGGCCAGTATAAGGCCCTCCTCGACGCGGAGTGACCGTGTTAAAAAAATGATTCCGATGTAGGAGGGGCTTCGGTCTTTGACCGACCCCCGCCGAACTACACGGGGTGAAGGAAATGGCAGATGAGAAGATACTTGAAGCCGTCAAGGAGGCTATCGAAAAGGCCCCCGAGAGGAAATTTGTCGAGTCCATAGAGCTTGCCATCAACCTCAAGGATGTCGATCTCTCCAATCCCAAGAACAGGTTGACAGAGGAGATCATAATTCCCCACGGGAGAGGCAGGGATGTGAAGATCGGGATCTTCGCAACCCCCGAGATGAGGGAGAAGGCAAAAGACATTGCCGATCTTATGATACCCCCCGAAGAGATATCCACCATGAAGGATGAGAAGGCCGAGACCAAGAAGAAGGTCTCCGACATCGACTTCTTCATAGCGGAGGCCCATCTCATGGCCCAGGTCGGTAAGAATCTCGGCGTGATCCTTGGTCCCAGGGGAAAGATGCCCAAACCCGTTCCTCCCGGAGCGGATCCGAGCGGTATAATCTCCAATCTTAGGAGCACGGTAAAATTGAGGACCAAGGACAGGAGAACTTTCCACGTGGCAGTCGGCACCCGGACCATGGACCCCGAAAAGATAGCAGAGAATATTGAAGCCGTTGTCTCCAGGGTAAGGTCCAAGCTGGAAAGAGGCGTTATGAACATTCATTCGGCCTACGTCAAGACGACGATGGGACCGGCTATCAAACTGGAATTGAGGTGATAGAGATGGCACATGTCGCTGATTGGAAGAAGGACCAGGTGGCCAGCCTTCAGGAAATCATCACCAACAACAAGACCATTGCGGTTGTAAAGGTTGACAAGATCCCTGGATTGCAGCTACAATCACTCAGGGCACAGTTCAGGGGAAAACTCAGGTTCCAGGTCGCAAAAAAGACACTGATAAAACTGGCTCTGGACAACACCAAGAGTGAGAGACCCGAACTGGAGAAACTCGGAGATGTTCTAGATGGCCAGGCGGCCCTTCTTGGAACCGATATGAACCCGTTTTCGCTTTTCAAGCTTCTCGATTCCAATGTCCAGCCCATGCCCGCAAAAGGCGGGGAAGAGGCTCCAGAGGATATCAAGGTGGATGCTGGAGAGACTCCTTTCCCCCCCGGACCCATAGTCGGAGAACTCGGGAAGGTGGGAATCCCGGCAGCCATTGAAAAGGGCAAGGTAGTGATCAGGAAGAATGTTACTCCTGTAAAAAAGGGTCAGACAATATCCAAGGATCTGGCACAGGTCCTGACCAAGCTGGAGATATTCCCTTTCCAGGTTGGAATAACACTTGACGGAGCCTGGGAGGAGGGACTGATCTACAAGCCCTCCGATCTCAACATCGATATGGATGCCTACAAGCAGAACCTCACCTACGGTGTCCAGATGGCATTCAATCTGGCCGTTTTCACGGCATACATGACACCGCAAACATCGGTACCGATCATTCAGAAGGCCAGGATGCAGGCATTGAGCCTGGCAACACATGCAGGTATACTGAACAAGGATACAACAGACCTGATACTCTCCAAGGCCTACGGAGGCATGCTCGCCTTGGCAAGGCTCATGAGCGCTGATGCGCTCGATGATGACCTCCAGGCCCTCGTCGCCGGAGCGGCTGCGGCTCAGGCCGCAGCTCCCGAGCAGGAAGCGGCTCCCGCCGAGGGAGAAGCCGAAAGCGGCGGCGAGGAAGAGGCCGAGGAGGAAGAAGTGGGAGAAGAGGAAGCAATGGCAGGACTCGGATCCCTCTTCGGATGAGCAAGGTTTTGGAGAAAAGAAAGATCAAAGATAGGAGGTATGAAAAATGGAATACATCTACGGTGCCCTTCTACTTCACTCAGCAGGAAAGGAGATAAACGAGAGCGAACTCACCAAGGTCCTCGAAGCCGCCGGCGTTTCAGTCGAGGCTGCGAGGGTCAAGGCAGTGGTGACATCCCTTGAGGGTGTCAACATCGAGGAGGCCATGCAGACCGCAGTGGCCGCCGCTCCCGCCGCCGCAGCCCCGGCAGCCGCCGGAGGCGAGGCTCCCAAAGAGGAAGAGAAGAAGGAAGAAGAGGAAGAAGAAGAGGAAGCCCCCTCCGAGGAGGAGGCAATGGCCGGACTCGGCGCACTCTTCGGCTGAAAAGAAAAACCAAACAGATATTGGAGCGGGGTGGGACAGATCCTCATCCCGCATTTTTTTTTATCATATAGGAAATTTAATAAGTCCAGTTATTCCAGTCTCTAAATACTGTTGATTACAAAAATACCGATCAAGTCCGGGGTGGGCGGGGTTTGTACGTTCGATCGAAGCCTGCTTCGATCGATTTTTCATTTTTTGAAGATCAATTTTGAAACGGGAAAAATTGATTATCCATCAAATGTATTCATTTTCCGGAAAGTGAGGAAGATGAACAAGGTCTGGATAATGGTCATTACCATCGTTTCGATAATTTTCAGTTCGGGGTGTCTCGATATCGGGGTCCTCACTTCCGATTCAGAAACGAAGCTTGTTGGAACTCCTTTTGATAAATCTCTGTACGGTTCGGGATATCTCGAGGAGGGGGCGGAGGAGATTCTCTTCGAGCTCCCCTTAGGGGATTTTCAGTACCTGATCCATATGAGGGCCATAATCAACTGGGAGGATGAACCGCCTGTTGACAGGAGTATGGCCTATCACAATGAAGGGGATACGTTTTCCGTAAGGATCACTAGCGGAGAACATATCAATCACGTATCTTCCAATGTCAACGCGGAATACTGTGAGGGAAGGACCTATGTTAATGTGGAGGGGGACCTCGTTCAGAACGATTCCATATCGAGGCCCCTTACCTTCAGAGTCGTTGTGAAATTGATCCATTGCGGAGATCAATATCCCTTCTATTACCGCTCGGAAGCCATGAAGGTAGAGGATGAGGGAAACGATTACACATGGACGGTGGAGTACCGCTATGTCGAGAAGTGAATTTGACCCAATAATTTATAATTTTGAATATACCATGGAAAAATCATGAGATATCTTCCCGTACTTGCGGTATTGATCCTGACCATTCCGATTTCGGGATGTCTGGAGGACGGAGAAGATCCTACTTCCGGAGAGGAAGATGATTCGGTTCTGGAATATCCCGACACCACAAGGGAGGAATCACTTCCCGGAGATATTGCCAAGAGGACTCCTTCGGGAGATGCCACACCCCCCATTCTTCATTCGGACATATTCTCCGAACCAATCCCCATGGAAGGACCGGTCAACACTGCGGGAGCCGAGGATTCACCTTTTATCCTTCCAGATGGGAAGACCTTCTATTTCTTTTTCACACCGGATGTCCGGGTTCCCCCCGAAAAACAGCTTCTGGACAATGTCACCGGGATCTGGGTTTCGGAGTTGATCGGTGGCCAGTGGTCCGAACCCGAAAGAGTATGGCTGCAGGATCCCGGCAAGCTCGCACTCGACGGAGCCCACTGGGCGGATGACGATGAGATATGGTTCGCATCGGCAAGGGAGGGATACACCGGCCTCCATTATTTCAGAGCCGAGAAGGAAAATGGAAGCTTTACGAACTGGGAATACACCGGTGACAGGCTGAATGAGGAGATCGAGATGGGAGAGATGCATCGAGTCGGAGACACCATCTACTTCCATTCGCCCAGGAACGGTGGAAAGGGGGGAAATGACATCTGGAGGACCTCACTCGTGGAAGGCAGATGGGAGGATCCTGTCAACATGGAAGAAATCAACTCACCCTCGGAGGAATCACTTCCCTGGGTCAGCGAGGACGAGACAGAGATCTTCTTCACGAGGACCCATCTTGGAACACCCGGCATCTTCAGATCGATAAAGGTCAACGACACCTGGTCCGGTCCGGAGATGATCCTCTCTCAATTCGCAGGAGAACCCACACTGGATGGGGAGGGAAACCTCTACTTCGTTCACCATTATTACGAGAGCGGAGATATGATCGAGGCTGATATCTATTACTGCCAGAGACTGTGATAGATTTATTGAAATAATTCGGAGATCTTTCATGCATTTTCATGAAACAACATATGCATTCTGGTTATTTTCATCAAGAGAACCTTGAAGAAAGAATGATCGCCCTTCTCAGACCGTTCACTTAATATGATTCCTCTTTAGATGTATTCGGGAAGAGCCTTGCTGAAACTGTTGAATAATTCCTCCTTCCCGGAGAAAACCGTTCCTTTCTGATCAAGTATGCCTGCATCGGAGATCTCCATCAGATTTGCGAGGATCTGAAATGGCTGCTTCTTCCTTGCTCTTTGATACATGTCATCGTAATGTCTTCCGATCTCCTCATGTTCCAGGGGGATGAGGCCCTCTGCATAATGAGATTGGAGATAGAATGCATTTGATAGCTCAAGGTATGGTGTCAGGATGAAGATCTTAAGGTCCTCACTCAGATACCTGAAGCCTTCTTTCAAAACCTCGTTTAGAAGTCCTCTCCTGGTATCCCTCTCATCGATATCGGCCAGATCATATTTATTGATCTCATTTCCCGGATAGATTTTCACTTCATCTTTTGTTATGAAATCCAGGGATTCGAGGAATGAGATGTAGGAATCTGCCCTTGCCCCTGTCATTCTTGCCTTCAATTGAGAAATGGGTATCTCGCCCATATGAATAAGAGATGACATGATCTCCTTGATGGGATTCAACCCTGTCTGGACCTTTGGTATGGCCAGAAATCTATCACCAAATGAATCCATAACTGCATTTTCTGCCTTGAATATCAGAGAATTTCTCATGTCCTCCAGATTTTCATGGATCTCCTGTCTGGCCGGATGATCGATCAGTAGCCTGTCGCCAATCTTTCTGGTGGATATGGAAGCCACATTATCCAGATCAATGAACCTTATGATGGGAGGCCTGCCAGGGGAATTGATGATCCTTGGAATGGTCAATCCCATTTGATGATAAACCGTATTCTCAACTACTCTGCTATCTGAAATGTAAATATTTCTGCTGACCCGGTTTCTGGTCCAATCTTCCATTACATCGTTCAGGTCCATTCCTTTTTGGAATGGGATCTCCGTTTTCATTGTTCTCGTGCTCCTCTAGGTGTGAAATCGGATAATAATCTTTGTGATACTTTTTTTGGCTGTGCCCAGCATGTCCATCTTGGTTCATAAGCACCGTCCCATAATTTACCGAATGTTCTGATCTTCATGGTTCTATTGATCTTATGAGTTCCCTTGAAGAAACTTTCAAACGGATCGTAATAATAGATGATGGTATGATCAACTCCCATTATTATAATCACGTGATCCAGTCTTCTTCTCCCAAATGTTTTCACACCTATCTCGGAGAAATGATCCGAAGAGACAGTTACTATTGGATTTGACATCCCTGAATCATCACTTATTTTCTTCAATTTTTCAATGTTCATTCCGGGGGCTCTTTCATTCTTCCATTCATAATTATATGGTTCAAGTATGTCGGACATGGCCTTTGGAATTATGCTCTCATCGCACATCATACCATTTCGATAACCGCAAATCTTGTTCATTTTCTTGAGGCTGAACCTCAATTTGGACAATTTAATCCTTCTTCCAAGATCGTTAAGTGAGTTCATCAAAGAAGCGGAATAGCACATGTCCGGCTTGGTTTGAGGATGATAAGTTGAAATCCTCTTCAGGTATTCCTCCACCGGGAGATCTTCAAGTGTCATTGATCACATATATGACCCGGAATTCGAATATTTATAACTTGACACAGGATTTGAAAAAGAATGGATATGGAAAATTTTTCATCATATGGGAAATTCAAGGTACCCAGTCAATCATCTCCTAAAAATTTCAATCACTGAAAATCCGATCAAATCAGGGGTTGGTTTGATTTGTACTTTAGATTGAAGAATCGGATAAAATGAAAAAGAGGCTCTTTTCAAAGAGCCCCTTTCGTCAAAGGTTTGTCCCTCAGCCCCTGGGGGCTGTTACAGCTCCTTCCTCGTACGGCTGGATCACGACGAATCCATCTCCCTTGAACTTCATCTGGAAAGTCTCTCCCGAGGACCTCCCCGTCAATGTCTTGAAGGATATATCGGTCTTGAAATCCGGATGCAGGTTCCCAGACCAGGCCACCGTGGCCTGCGGGTCTGTCATGACAGGATCATCTCCTGTCACCTTTAGTGTGACAGGATCCTTGTGGGTGGTGATCGCTATCATTCCCTTCCCCTCAAGTTTCACATTGAAGAGACCTCCCGCCATCATCCCTCCCACCTTCTTCATCATCTTCACATCCCAATTTATACTGTCCTCGAATGCCAGGACATCATTTCCGTTAACGTAGATGGAATCCCCGTCCAGCTCGATAATCGTTATCTTCTTTCCCTGGTCCGCCAGATAGAGCTTCCCGTCTCCGGATGCCTTCGTTAGCAGCATGCCTTCTCCGGTCAACTTCTCCTTGAAGTATTTTCCGAGGCCCTTGTCCGAAAGTCCCGCCTTGTCGAATTTGATGGACCCCCTGTAAGCGACCATGGAACCCCATTTGGTCCATACCTTGCCATCAAGATTGATCTCCAGAAGGTGCGATGATTCAAGTTCGAATTTACCCTGGCCTTTATCTTCCTGAGCCGTTTCCTTCACGAAACTGTCTAGAGAATACCTTCCCATGCCTATTCCTCCGGGACCTCCGGCCCCACCCCGAAAAGGCTCACATCAATGATAAGATTGACCATAAAAAAAATAGAGAAAAAAACAAAGGGAAGATGGCCAAAGAGCACCTTCCCCTTTAGTTTTACCCAATCATAGTTCCTTGGTGCAGAACCACCAGTCGTAGCAGCCTTCCTTGCCCCTTCTCTTCTCTGCTGATTTCTCGTCCGCGGCCGGCGGTATTATCACTTTGTCTCCCAGGAAATCGTTCTCTGGCCAGTTTGCTGGCATTGCGACTCCGTTCTTGTCCGAGTGCTGGAGTGCCTTGACCGCTCTCACGACCTCGTCGAGGTTCCTTCCGATCTCCTGTGGATAGTAGAGCATCAGCCTCAGCATTCCCTTGTCATCCACAACGAACACGGCTCTTACGGTATTGCTTCCTTTTCCGGGGTGAAGCATTCCGAGCTTCTTTGCAACGATCCCCTGGTCATCGGCGATTATGGGGAACTCTATCTTTGTATCAAGCTTCTCGTTGATCCACTCTGTCCACTTCATGTGGGCGAAAACCTGGTCTATGGAAAGACCTATGAGGTCTGCATTCAGTTCCTTGAATTCCTTCATCCTTTTCTGGAATCCCACGAACTCCGTTGTGCAAACCGGAGTGAAGTCGCCCGGATGGCTGAACAGCACGAACCATTTTCCCTTCTTGTCCTTTGGAAGTTTCATCATTCCATGGGTTGTCTTTACCTTCATGGTCGGAAACTCGTCCCCTAAAAGCGGCATGTTTATATTCTTCTCCTCGTCCATTTCTTGTCACCGAACGAAACATTATTTTCAAGGTTATTAAACCGATCCCTCCATATTATGGCTGTATCTCTTCGGATAAACCAACCCAAATCTACAGCTTTCAAATCCGGCCAGTATCTGGAAATATTTCCGGTTCAGGTCTCTTCCAATGCTTCGTATTCCTTGCCGGTCCTCACGACGAGCACAACGAGCAGGATTATGGAGATGACGGCTCCTATGATCAGGGCAATGAGCAGCATTGTATTCTGATCATTTCCGTCCTCCACATCCCCCTGGGTGGATTCCACCTCGGCTTCGAGTGTATCCAGCTCCTCCACTATACCCGAGAGCTGAGAAAGGGCCTCCAGGGCGGAATCTATGTCTTGAATATGATCCGATAAGGACCCGTTCACCTGATTTAGCTCATCGAGTACCTCCGAGAGCGACTGGGCATGTCTGGTGGCTTCGGTGGTGTTCAGCAACAAGAGGTATTCCATCAGGTCCTCCACGCCCGATCTGATCTCGTTGATGGTTGAATTGGATAGATTCACCATGAGGTTCCCGAGATCATCCAATCGGTGCATCACATCAATGTTGGCAGAGGTAAGGTTGCCTTCCATTTCAGAAATGAAGGAATACAAACCCTGAAGGGAAGAACAGCATGAATCGATCGCATCCTCGATCTCGGTCTGCATCTCTTCCATGTGCTGGTTGACGGATGAGTTCAGCTCGAAAATCATGTTCGCAGTGCTGTTGCAGCATTCCTCCAGCATTACCCCGATTGAATCAACACCTTCTCCGATGGTTGAAATATTGAGGTTGATCTCGTTTGAGATCCTGTTCAACTCATCGGTGATTTCGGTCAATCTCGAATCCAGGTATTCCCTCATGGAGGAATTCAATCCCTCCAATTTCACCGTGAGATTATACTCCACCATGTTCAACTTATCAAGTATCATATGGAAGTAGTCCTGGCTGGTTCCGTTCATGTAGTCCAGGTCCATCCACATCTCCGATAGCATGGACATGATCTGGTTCAGGGAAGCATTCTGCAAATCGAGGATATCCAGTGTTTCCTGCATTGCCGTTAACATGTCGTGGGTGTTATCCCCAGTAACCCTGAAATTGAAGCTTCCCTGAGCGAACCACAATATGGCCTCTCCTGCATGTCCGAACACGGATACATTCAGGGTCCATTCTCCTGTCGCAGCATCGCTTGGTACGGGGAATGGAAGGCTCCAATGATCGGCCATCATGTAGATCTCATCGGAAATGAAGAGTACCTCTCCATTCGGCGTATCCAGTTTGAGATGTATCCTTACCTCCTTTGCAAAGGGCGTGAGCATGTTGGTCCTGATATGAGCCGTCCCCATCTGGTCCGGATGATAATCATCCCGTTCTGTTGATACATCGATAAAGGGTCCGGTCATTTCTTCATTGTTCACGATTACCCGGACCATGTCCTCTGGATTATCCCCCGATGGATTGTCCGCCTCAGCGGTTATGTTGAGATGGGTTCCATCAGGAAACAGGGTGGTATCCAAAATCGCCTGGTAGGGATATGATGTATCGACTCCTACCTGAACACCGTTAACGGTCCAGATGACGCTGTTGACACTCATCAGAGTTACCTGGGCCTCGACCAATTCCATCCCGCTCACATGCTGTCCGCGAACGTGGCTCGTGATCAGGATATCACCCTCGGGATACTCGCCCGAGGGATTCACCAGGGGATAGAGGTCCTCCGAGCCTGACAAGCCGCCTATGGGATGAGGTTCGTCACCGATACCGTCCATTCCCGGGGTATCCTGGAACGGTCCTCTGTATATGTCCCTCCCCTCGTAATCCGACCAGAAATTACCGCCCGCGGGCCATGGCAGATACCAGGTATTGCTCAATCCGTCATCGTTGGCCTGGTCTCCTCCCGGATTGTTCTGCATGAAAACATTTCCGTTAACATCGATATCGGTGGTTCTGGCCTCCAGGTCCAGACCGAAGCTGTCCGAGGATTCTATGGTATTTTGAGCCAAAAGCATGATGGTTCCGTTTCGGATTCGTATCCCCGCATTGTTGGAGACAAGGTGGTTTTCGCTGATCTCCAGTCTGCTTGCTTCGAAAGGACCCACAACATAGATTCCGACATCATCCGCACCCCGTATCCGATTCTCTCTGATGTTTGAATCCACCAGATTGAATGTGGAAATACCTACCTTCCCTCCCATTATCTCGTTGTTAATGATAGAGCTCGATCCGGAATCCCTGATCTCGAGTCCGATATCGCATTCCGTGACGTAGTTGTCCACGAAAAAAGTTCCCGTCACGTTGTCCGTATTGAAGCCCGTGGTCGAGTTTGATATGGAATTCTTGATCATCACCGAATCATTTACATGAGAGAGCAGGATGCCCTCCCTCGTATCATCAATTCTATTATCTTCAACAAATATCTCGCTGGAATCGGTGATATTGATTCCGCTGGTGGCATTTTCAATTCTATTTGACATAACATTGACCGACCTTGCATTAGACCACATAAAAATTCCGTCATCGGTCTGGTCCTTTATCGTATTGTTCCTGATATCGATGTCAGAGGAGTTAGGACCCAGTAGGTCTATTCCGACCGTATTATCATCTATATGATTATGATGCACATCGATATTTTCACAATCCCACATCGTGATACCGACATTTGGACCAGAGATCGAATTATCTCCCACCTCGCAATCCACGCACATTTCCAGCAAGATACCGTCATAGGTGAGATTTCTCATTACGTTGGAATTGAATTTCAATCCCGTGGAATTGAGGGTATAAACGCCGTTCGTGTCATTGAATTGATTTCCTTCGATCACCCATTCCGAATTGTTTCCGCCGATCATTATTGCCGTATTCTTGGAGTAGTTGATCGAGCAGTTCCTGATGATGTTACCTATCTGCCAGGTGTTGTGGATAATCGACCATATCGCATTCATCTCATTTGTTTTCAGATGATTGTCATGGATTGAATTGTTATCCGAACCCCCCTCCATCAACAATCCCGTGCGGGAATTATCATGGATATGGCACATATGAATTTCATTATCATCGCTATCATTGATCCTTAATCCATACGTATTATTCCAGGATTCCACATCCGATACCCTGCAGAGGTCTGCACCGTTGAGGTGAATGCCCGAGTACGTTGCGCTGTAGGCCTTCACTGAACTTATGGTAATATTTTCAGCCTGATTCACATGGATGCAGGACCCTTTGCCTATCAGTCCTCTGTGTTCAAAGGTCATCTTGGAGATCATAACATCATCGGATGTCACGGTCAGGACATCCCCCGAACCGTATGAAATTATCTTCACGAAATTGGTTGAGTTTCCCTTCAGTATCAGGCTCTTACCAATACTCAAGCTCTCGTTGTAGGTTCCGTTACCGACAAGCACCGTGTCTCCGGGGTCCGCATCGTCTATGGCATCCTGGATCGTGGAATAGCTGCCGGGGACGTTCAGTATCTTTCCTTCAGCCTCATCGAAGAGTCCTTCTTCCACTACGAGGTCAAGAGCAATTACAGCTCCAATGACCATGGCCAGGGCTATCGCGAGCGTTGTGAATTTCATCCTTTCCATACTCTCACCTTCATCAGAAAGGTCAGGATCCAATATGAATCAAATCCAACCTTTTCCCGTTCCTGATTGAATAAAAGGTAAAGGTGATATATTAAATGGATGAAAGGAAAATAAGGGCCTTCCTTGAAGGCCCTCTATCGATACTTCCTGATATTCAACCGAGTATTCCGCCTAGCCAGCCGTTGACGACCAGAAACAGCGGAACGAATACCAGAGATACGATGGACATCAGCTTGATAAGGATGTTCAAAGACGGTCCCGAGGTGTCCTTGAAGGGATCCCCTACGGTATCGCCGACTACGGCAGCCTTGTGAGCATCCGAACCCTTTCCACCGAAATTACCCGACTCGATGAATTTCTTTGCATTGTCCCATGCTCCTCCTGCGTTTGCCATCATCACCGCAAGAACGAAACCCGTTACTATGGAACCTGCCAGAAGTCCTCCCAGAGCCTCCATGGATATCGATCCTATTACTATTGGCACGATGACTGCCAGAAGCGAGGGCACAACCATCTTCTTGAGAGCTCCCTTGGTTGATATTGCCACGCATCTCTCGTAATCGGGGGTGGCCTTCCCTTCCATGATGCCCTTGATGGATTTGAACTGTCTTCTTACCTCCTCTACCATGTCCTGGGCGGCATCTCCCACCGCTTGCATTGTGAGGGCAGAGAAGACAAACGGAAGGAGTCCTCCTATGAACAGACCGGACACGATCCAGGGATTGACAAGGGTGAATTGTGAGAGATCGAGGTTCGCGGCCTGTGTGAAAGCCGAAAACAGCGCAAGGGCGGTAAGACCAGCCGAACCTATTGCGAATCCCTTGCCGATTGCGGCGGTGGTATTTCCAACCGCGTCGAGTTCCTCGGCGGTCTCCCTGACCTTCTTGCCCATGCCCGCCATCTCCGCCAGTCCGGCGGCGTTGTCAGCAACCGGACCGTAGGTATCGGTTGCAAGGGTAATGCCGAGGGTTGAGAGCATTCCGACCGCCGCCAGGGCGATCCCGTATAGTCCGGCCAGTGTGAATGCTATGATTATTGTCACCACAACGGCTATTACGGGAACGGCAGTGGATATCATTCCCAGACCAAGGCCTGCAATGATATTGGGTCCTGCACCTGTTGTGGATGCCTGGGAAACTTTCTGTGTCGGTTTTGCCTGATCCGAGGTATAGTATTCGGTTACCTTTCCGATAATGATACCGGCTCCGAGTCCCACCAGAACCGAGAAAATGAGGGCTGCCTGAAGCTCGAATCCCTCGAACAGGAGCACCACAAGAATGATCGTCGCCAGGGTCATGAGGCCTGCGGCAACCCAGATCCCCTTGTTGAGTTGCGAGTGTGCATGACCTTTTCCTCCTCCAACGAAGAGGGTTCCGATAACCGAGCAGAGGATCCCGACACCGGCAAGCAGGAGGGGCAGGAGAGTAGCCATACCTGTTATTCCTCCTCCCGTTAGATTGTTGCTGAAAGCGGAAATTCCCACTATCCCCAGTGCCATGGCGGCTATAATCGAATCCACGTAGGATTCGAAGAGATCGGCACCCATTCCGGCCACATCGCCCACGTTGTCTCCGACATTGTCTGCGATGGTTGCGGGGTTTCTCGGATCATCCTCAGGGATGCCCGCTTCCACCTTCCCCACAAGGTCGGCGCCGACGTCGGCTGCCTTTGTGTATATTCCTCCTCCCACCCTGGCAAAGAGGGCGATGGATGAAGCTCCGAATCCGAAACCGAATAACATATCAACATCGCCGAAGATGAAATAGAGGAATGATACCCCGAACAGTCCCAGACCGACAACGGTCAAACCCATAACCGATCCCGAGTTGAATGCCACCCTCAGGCCCTTTTCCTTGCCTTCTTTACAGGCCCATGCCGTTTTGGCGTTGGCCATCGTGGCAATTCTCATCCCAATATTTCCCGCTGAAGCGGAAAAAAGGGCGCCAATTAGGAAAGCCGGTATGATCTTCCAGTTGAGGCCGAGTGCGATAGATAGGATCGCAAGAAGAACAACGATTCCCACGATAAAAAATACAATAACCTTGTATTCGGAATTCAGGAATGCGTTTGCCCCATCCCTGATATGTCCCGATAATTCCTTTAATTTCTCGTCTCCCACATCCTTCTTCCTCAGTGAATTGGCAACAAAGAAAGCAAATATTAGACCGAGAAGGGCGAATCCTCCGCCTATCAGTATTATGAAATCATAGTTCTCGGAGGTTTCGAATGTAAGCTCCTTGGTGGTGGAGAATGCTACATCTCCCGAACCTGATTTGAGGACCTGGGCCTTGAAGAAAGCATTCTTTTCCACATCATCCTCATCACCTTCGTATTCCACTTCAAGGACGACCGTTACCATGTCCCCTCCGTCCACCTGGAGGATGTCATATTCCCTGTCATCCACGATCTGGTTTACTTCGTCCTCCTCGTCTATGATATTGTTGCCGCTGGAGTCCCGGATCTCCGTGATCTTCATCGACCAATCCTCGTCCTCGCCCGAGGAGAGATTTACCCTGATGTCTCGTGTATTCCCGTCGGGATTGATCACATGCACGTTGATGTTGACCTTTCTGTCACCGATTTCCAGCATATCCCATACGATCAAACTGCTTTTACCGCCTTGAACGTAGAAGGTGTCCTTTCCCGATTCCGTTGTGACCATTGACCTGTCGGCTGCCTCGCCTCCGATGGCACCGTTTGCCGCTGGCATAATCAACAAAACGAGCAAGAACAGTCCGGCAAGGGGAAGCATGACCTTTGTGGATCCTTTCATCATCAAACCTCCAGAATCGGACCCGAAGGGTCCGTACCAGATTGAACCGGGTGGGAATAAGCCTTCATTATTAAAAACTATCTTTATTTCAATCCATGGGTGGTTTATTTTGAAGAAATGGATGGGTATGGGTTGGATATGTTACATTTGGTCAGCATGAAGTATTTATCAATGACGCATGCGGTATCCTTTTACAGCTGTGCCTCGTTCCGTCCCATATCCGATCATCATTTGATCAACTTTTTACCCACCTTCCCCTTCCTCGGAGGATCGTCCCTGTTGGATTTTAATCTGCGTTCTTTTACCTGGGACGAGGCCTTCTTTTCAATTGCTTTCCTGACAATCAGCAATTGTGATACCAGAGACAGGATGAAGAAAAAAACAGCTGCCAGGACCAGGATCAACGTGGGCGTGAGGCTTCCATCGCCGCCATTTTTACCGGCCGGTGCAGCAATCAGAAGGATCATTCCGATGACGAGCATTATCAGACCCACCATGTTCAATGCCCGGGGAAGGTAGACCACGGGCCCTATTTTAACCTCCATATGGTCGATGGAGCCTCCGCAATTCGGACAGTTCTCTCTCTCCCTCCAGATCTCGTGAAGGAAGGCCCCGCAACTGGTGCATCGACCGATCCTGACCATCTGATCCCCCGTACCCGATCCGATTCATCGGTATATTTCGGTTATCATTGGATCTATTCCGGAAAAAGAGCGTTTGTTATCTCTCGAGCATGAAAGCGCCATGTTCAAGAACATTGACGATACCGTGACAGGACCCGTCCCTCCCGGAGTCGGGGTGACCCGGACCTCCCTATCCTCCAGAGATCTTATATCCGCATCACCGACAATTGAACCGTCACGCAGGGGATTGATGCCCATGTCGATAATTGTGGCACCATCTTTCACCATTTCTCCGGTAATATATCCGGCCCTGCCAACCGCAGATACGATAATGTCCGAATCAAGTGCGATAGCCCCGAGATCCTTTGTTCTGGAATGTGCAAGGGTGACAGTCGAGTTTCCCCATGGCTTTTTTTGAGATAGTAGTACCGATACAGGCCTTCCCACATTCATGCTGCGTCCTATCACCAGGGCCTTCTTGCCTTCGGTTTCAATAGCATAATGCCTGAGGAGGAGAACTGCCCCGAGAGGTGTGGGGGGAATGAAATAGGGATTGCCACCCAGCAATCTGCCCAGGTTGAAAGGATGCAATCCTTCAACATCCTTTTCCGGAGGGATTTCCTCCATCAGTTTCTCGAGGTTCAATCCGGGAGGGACCGGTCTCTCAATCATTATTCCCCTGACCTCATCTTCGGAGGCTTCCGCAGCTATCGATTCCAGGAGTTTTTCCTCATCAACCGATTGTGGAAACTGGTTTATCCTAACCTCGATCCCCAGTTTGCGACCCTTTCTCTCCTTTGACCTGGCATACAATAACGAAGAGGGATCCGACCCGGTGAGAAAGACGGAAAGAACGACCTTCTCCTGGCAAACCATCTCTCTGACCGTATTTTCTATCATATCGGAAACCGGCTTTCCCCTGAGAAGCTCCATGAGGGGGTAAATGGACCTTGACGATAAAAGGGTTCTGAGGTCATTCAACGCCCACATACTGGGCCAGGAACTGATAAAAGTGGTTGATGATCTGGGTCTTCTGTTCCTCCTCCAGGGCTTTAAATTCTTCAAGAACGAGGAAGTTCACCCCTCCCAGAACCTTTATCGCAAACAGATCGTCCTTGTGAGGATTCACATTCGCCTGTGATTGGGAGTGCTGCTCCGAGCCTATTATCTTGTAATCGTGGGTGGCCTCCTGGAGCAGGATCATGTCCATCTTCCTGAAACCTATGTGTTCATAGGCCGCGGCCTTCATCCTGATGAAGGGATAGAGGAATTCTCCGGTATCCTCGAAGGGGAGTGGATTATTTTCCACCATCAGAATCTTACCCAGAACCTCGAGGCAGTCAAGGACCATCTCGTTGTGGGTGTTGTAGGAAGAGTGAAGCTTGATTTTGGAAAGCTGGCTCTGTACCTGATTCTGCTGGGTATCCCTGTCTATCTGCTGACCGGCATTTGGTGTTGGCACATCCACCTGTGATTGACCCTTGCAGTTTGGACAGGTGATCACATTCCTGCCGGGATTCACATAGGTCGTGAAGGGCTGTTTGCAGTAAGGGCAGTTGAACTTGGCAAAGGTCTGTCCCCCCTGCTGAGGTGAGCCCCCACCGGACCTGGACGGGGGTTCTGCGGGATCGGGTGGTGGTCCGCCGCCTTGAAATTGGAACAGGTAATACTTGTAGGGATTGAACGGATTGGCCATGGGGTTGGGATCGTTGACCTCGACCACCAGCTGGCAGCCGTTCTGGTAAGCGTAGCCCTTTGCGGACTCCCTGAGCTGTTCGTTGCTCATCCTCTGTCTGTATTCTATCGGCGTTCCAACTATCTGGTAACCCTGTCCCGAGAGGGTCTGGGCATATTGATTGATCTCATTTCTCGTGGCGGTCTTCAGCTTTACCGAAGCTGAGCCTCCCCTTTTAAAGAAAGACGGTGACATCCTTTTTCACCTCTCGAAAAGAATCGACCAAGGTGTCGATCACTCCAGAACGGGAACGATTCATAAGATATTTGAAACTTGCCTAAATCCCGATTTCAACTGATAATAGAATCAATTATCTTATCCCTTTTATCCAATTTCAGCAGGATCTTCACAGCCAGGCTGTATGCCTTGAGGGGTCTCTCTCCGAATGCGTAAAGGAGAAGCTTCGATTCTCCAGGTTGGCCGATAACCTGTATCTGTACCGCCCATTTCCTGCCCTTGTCGTCGGTTGCAGCCATCTGGGTTATGCCTCTGAACATCTTCTCGTTCACGAGTTCGTTGGATTCCGAGAAACCGATGGATTCCACCCTTTCCTTCAATAGTGAGTAGAGTTCCTTCGGATCGACCTTCATGATATCTGTTTCTGTTGACCACCTGTAAAGGTCCCCGGTCAGGAACCTGTAGGAGTCCTCGTCAAGCTTTTCGGGTTTGAATCTCGGAACAAGCACCTTGATGGGTTCGCTTTTCAAGACGATCCTCTCTTCCACCTTGTGCTGGAAATCGAAAAACACTATCTCGAATTCGAATTCGTCCTTACCTCCCTGGTATCTGGGCATGAAAGGAACCGATACATCTATCTTCTCTCCCGGATCCAGCATCTTTCCCTTTTCATCCGGTTTTCCGAACTTTCCCAATTTTGTGGAAGGAGGGAATTCCACTCTGACGTTTCCCATGGGATAATCGGTACCGTTTTCGATCTCCATCCTGTAGGTCATGGACGATAAATGCCTGTCATAGTCCTCTTCGGGAATGAAATCAAGATGATGGTCCACCAGCAGAGAGGTGGCATCGGTCTCTTCCGGACCTTCGTAGTCGTATTCTCCCTCGAATTCCCTATCCCTGTATCTTTCATGTCCCGCCCTGGCCGGGGGTCTTCTCTTTCTTCCAAACAACCTATCCAGAAAACCCATATGATCATTCCTCCTCAAAGCAGTCCGGCTTCCGAAAGCTCCTTGGTGATCTGGGAAAGTGCACGGTCTATATCCGGTATCTCCCTGGCTCCCGTACATACGATCTTACCCGAACCGAACAGTAGTGCAACCACCTTGGGCTCCATAACCCTGTATACCAGACCGGGAAACTGTTCCGGTTCATATTCCACTCTCTCAAGACCCAGTGTGATGGCGATGGAGTTCAGGTTCAGCTCGGTCTTGAGATCGGTTGTGGCAACGATGTTCTGTATCTGTACGTCCGGTTTTTCCAGAACATCGATCCCCATCTCCCTGATCTGCTTCATGACCCTTTGAACAACCTCGTTGGCCATCTGAACGCTTTTTGCCCCCGTGCAAACCAGTTTCCCTGACGAGAATAGTAGAAGGGCTGTCTTGGGATCCTTGATCCTGTAAATGAGGCCCGGAAACTTCTCGGGCACATATTCCGCATCCTCCAGTGTCATAGAGATCTTCTGCAGGTCGAGCTGGGCACCGGCCGACGCTGATGCTACTACGTTCTCCACGTTAATATCCAATGGACCACCTCATGATATCTTGTTACGGCAAGGTCAAACAGGTAAGCTGGTACAGTTACGCTATATAAATACTTTCTTAAAACTTTCGGTTTTACCCACATAGAGACGTTTATAAATGATTCGAGAGCCATTCCTTGATCTCGCTGTTTTCCAGGGCAACTGTGGGTTGGAATATGGGTGTTTGCAGTGACTTTTCCGAGAGGTCCTCATTGTTGATCAGATCCTCCAATGTTCCCGGATGAACCAATCCGATCGAACCGGTTTTTTCCAGAGCTTCCTTGATAGCCTCGGCAAGGTTCTTGCGACTCAATAGAAACGGGTCCTTTTCTTCCTCCCTTAACTCCCCCAAGATATCATCCCATCCTGCCATATCCTTTTCGAATAAGGCCGGAATCGCCCTGCACCCTCTCCTGATCATCATCTTTTTTGACAGCAAAGCCCTTCTGCCGGATTCGATTTTTGTACCTGATAGTGTTTTTCTTTTCGGCAGAAAGAGGAGGACCTTTCCCTGTGTGGAAGAGGGCATCCCGCCCATGCCCTTTATCCTTTCAATGAAGAGGTAGGCATGTTCCCTTCTGATCTCTATCTCGAACCAGATATCGGGATCTTTCAGGTCAACGGTTACTGATTCTTCATCGAGATGCGAACAGGCGGCCGATCCGCCCATGATGGCTATGTCGCGGGAGGAGAGCTCCATTTCAACGGATTTTTTGACCTTGATGCCGAATGTCATCCCTTCTTTCAGTCTTTTCCGGGAATATCCCGATAGAGCCTCCATCAATCCTTCAATATCGGAGGGGACCTCCTGGGCAACCGAAATGGAGTAGATGCCGGGTATCTTCCTCAATATTTCAACCGCCCCGTCAATCTCGTCGGTTTCGAGGAATATCCTGCCTCTCTCGCTTCTCAGAATATGCTCGATTCTATCGTCTGCAAGTCTGCTACCGATATCTTCCAGGAGACGATTCAGGAATCTGGACCTCACCCTTTCGGATTTCAGGCCCAGTTCGGCGTACCTTATGAGAATGACCTTCATGGGATCGCTCCCCTGAGATAGGACCTTCTGAATTATTATTGTTCCCTGAAAATCTTAAAACGATATCAACAACTCATTTTTCGGTCCAGACACCATAAACTGCTCTTCCGCATTTCGGACATTTATCGTCCTTGATGCGGACCTTCGGTGACCAGAACCCCTCTCTCGAGACGAGAATCTTCCCACAGGAAGGACAGACTGTATCATTTGAACCGGCTCCCACGAGGTTTCCGATGAAGATGTTCACCAAACCTTTGTCCAGGGCCTGCTTCTTTATTCTGAAAAGGGTGTCGGGAGGGGTCGGTTCAACATCCTGCATTCGATGATCGGGATGGAACCTGTTGAAGTGCACGGGAACCTCGGGGGAAAGATCCGTCCTTACCCAGTCAATGAAATCCTCCACCTGGCCATCATCATTGTGCCCCGGTATCACAAGGTAGGCGATCTCTATGTGGACTCCCATGTCGAAGGCGGATTTGAGGTTCCTCAGAACCGGCTTCAGGGAACCTCCGGTTATGCCCTTGTAGAATTCATCGGTGTAGCCCTTCACATCCACGTTTGCGGCATCGGTTACCTCCATCAGTTTGTCCCATGCTTCGCTTTCCAGGTATCCGTTGGTTACAAGGACAATCTTGGATCCCTGTTCCTTCAGCTTCTTTCCGGCATCCATGATATATTCGTAATTGATGGTTGGTTCGTTATATGTGAATGCAACCCCTATGGACCCTTTGCCCCTGGCCTTGGAGAGGAGGTTCTCCAAAGACAGATAGTAGCCATCCAGCCCTTCCGGGGAACCTCTCGCGAGCGACCAGTTCTGACAATGCAGGCAGGTCAGGTTGCAGCCTACGGAACCCAAGCTGAGTATATTTGATCCAGGCAGAAAATGGTTCAATGGCTTTTTTTCGATTGGATCCATATGGACCGCGGGGTATATCCCGTAACCTTCGGCCACAAGTCTTTTTCCCTCATTCGCCCTCGCCCTGCAGAGACCGCTTCCTCCCTTGGGAATCTTGCAGTGATGAGGGCAAAGTAAACACTCTATTCTGCCGTCATCGGTTGTTCTCCAGAACTCCGCTTCCCTTTTCTCCGACATAATAATTGGATTTGAGTTTGGATCAATAAAAGTTTTTCCCAGGCTCTTCACCAGAACCTGTCGATTGATCCCGTTGGTCTTTCAACTCCCAGCATCTCCATTATATCGATGGCATTCTGGGGAGCATATCCCTGGGGATGGTTGTTGAAGAAAACCCTGGTGTCCTTATCCACCTTTGCAGCCATTATCTTGATGGGATCGACCCTTTCTTTTAGCTCGTCTTTGGTGTATTTGTATCGGTATCTCGCCGACGGATCATTCTGGAACTCCTTGAACCATCCCTGCTTGTTCCTTCCGTGGAATCTGATATAATTGTGTCTTGAGGTATCCGTATCTATCCAGGGAAAGGATGGTCCGTCCACTGTAACGAGTGCCGTACCCGTGTTCCTCAAAACGCTCGATGCGGATTCGACTATATTGGAATCCTCATCCAGCCAGGAGGAGTTACGAAGCTCCAGAGCCCTTTCCCCCGGATGTTCGGCCATCATGAAGCAGATATCCTTGAGCCTCTCCAGACCCATTGTATAATCGGGGGGCGGAACCCGGGGTTCGCTCTTCATCCTGTATTTTATATCTCCCCTCATGGTGAAATAGGGGGATGCCTGGAAAAGAACCGCGCCTAGAGTTCCTTTTTCATCCAGGACCTCGAGAACCCTCTCGCTGAATTCCGAGTATTTTTCCCGCATCTTGTCGGGATCCTCCTCCATGCATGCATAGTGGGTGATATCCTGGGGAACCTTCACGCAGAACTCTCTCTTTCCATGATTGTTTGCCTCATCCGCCCAGTTTTCAACGGTTTTTTTCTCCGGCATCCTGTAGAATGTGGAATTGACCTCCACGGTTTCGAAGATATCGAAATATGCGGAAAGGAACCTATCGGCTTTGGATCCCCTGGGGTAAAAGGAACCGATCCAATCCGTGTAGGACCAACCACTGTTTCCTACCTTAATCCTTCCCATGGGTCCCCCTCCGGGGCCCTATTCCAGTTTTCCCTTCTTTCCGCAGTTCGGGCACTGTATCTTAAGAGGTCTCTTTTTGGACCTGATTGGTATCTGGGTGCCGCAGTTCGGGCACTCCTTGTGTCCAAGAATGTCTTCTTCTGTCTCCTCGGTGAGGTCCATCTCCTTGGAGGAGAGTTCGTATACCTTTGCATCTCCCTCGTGGAAGACTTCCCCGGGCTGTTCCATGCCCACGGTCTCCGTATCTCCAAGGTGCATTACCTCTCCCGATGGCCTGTAAACCGGCCCCTGGATGCCTTCCATCTCGCTCTCGTCGAATATAACGGGAAAGAACCTGTATTCGAAATCCGGGAAATAATCGGTCTTGGTCTTTTCTTCTGGCAACCTACCACCTCGGGAAGTTCGGATCAAATCTGCGCCACCTCAATCGATACCAGATATAAAATAGGATTGCAGGCAAATATTGTTTGTCAGCTCCCTAGCCTTCCCATGAGTGATTCGAGTTCACTCACTTCCGTATCATCCAGGGATATTTCCTCCTCCTTTTGCCTGGTAGGAGGAGTTTTTCTTTTCGGGAGCGAGATCCGGCTCGCCGCTTTTTTGGTCAGGAAGACCGCAACGAATAGAAGTAGAAGGCCAACAATGGAAAGTGAAAGGATAAGGAGGAGAGTTTGGCTGTTTGCGTGATCATCTTTTTCAACCACCCTGGCTGTCAGGACCGCTTTATTATTGTCGTTGAGTCCGTCTTCCATGTACTGATCCTTGAATTCGAATACATTGTTGTCCACATCGATGGTCATCTTCAATACCATCAAACCCTCTTTGATATCAACCAGAAATGACCGGTTGACCCTGCCCCCGGGTTGTATTGATGGAATGTCAACATTACCTTTGAAGACACCGTTCAATTCTACTCTGACCTGGGTTGGAGAGGAGGAGATAAATCCTTCATTTTCTATGACCATGTTCAATCTGTATCTTCCCTCTAAAAACTCGGGTTCAACCAACCTGTCCTTCATGGTGTAAAGGGCATTTTCATGGAAAGCAAGATCGGGATAGGCAACTTCCAGATGGTATCTGAAAAAGGATAGATCTTCCGTTTCCTCTACCAGGGAGAAGATGAAGAATTGATAACCATCGATCTTTTCCCTCCCGTTGTGATGTGGAGACATGACGGAAATATTGAGCTGAACACTCATGTTGGAATCAAGCACGATGGTCAAACTTTCCAGGTATTGATCGTCAACTGTTCCGGGGAAATAGATGCCGTTTCTGAAGGAAAGATGTTCATTTGCTGAAACCGAACCCATATCCAGGGGTTCCTTGCTTGCATAGATCTTCCTTGTGCTGAGGGGATGCATGGTTCTTGATACCCCCGAAAAACCTCCTCTCCATCCCATTCCCAAACGGGTCAAGGATCCGTCCACCACGTCATACGAGCTGCCTATGAAGAGATTGAAGGTCTGTCTTCCGTTTCCGTTGTTGGAAAGCGTGGCATGGAAACGGTGAGTGAAACCCGGCCCGATATTGGCAGAATTCCCCGCCAGAGGTTCGAATGTCTGATTTGAAACGAGTTCAATGTTAAACTCAAGTTCCACTCTTTTGGAAAGTCCATGCCGATCTTTGAACTGTGCCCACGCGATCATTTTTCCGGGTGCCGCATCGGGGGAGACCATGATCCTGAAAAAGATGATTTTGTGATCACGCGGATCAATTTCAATGTGTTCGATCCTGTCTCCCTCTCCGTCAAGGAAACCGTAATTCACTTCCGATGCGGGTTTCAAAATTTCCATCCCGATATCGATTCTGTCGTTTCCAATGTTTGTCAACTCCACTCTCGATTCGGATGATTGTCCCGGTTCAAGTGATTGAGGCGGATAATCCAGCAATTTAACCTGGAAATCATGCACAAGTCCCGCCTGAACCTCCAGTGTTGAAATTTCCCTCGTCTCCCAGCCAATAACTATCGTCTCGATATCGATGATTGTATTATCACCGTAATTCGCATCCCCGGGAACCGTTATCTCGATATCCAGTTTTTTAATTGTGCCCGTCCTCATCTGGAATTTCACATCCCCATCAAATGATGCTATCCAATTGCCCGTATTCGTGTGAATACGATTGCTGACCACCACCTCCTCAATGGTTCCTTCATATTGAATATCAAGCGTTGTGGAAAGAACGGATCCGGGTATTCCAACGATCAGATCCTGAATGAGACCCGTCTCTATCTCAATGATATCCTCTGCGAAGATGAGAACCGTGCTATTGATGTAGGGTTGATCGGGATACAATTCATTCTTCAATCTCGAGGATAACCGCACCTTCATTCTTCCCGGGTTGGGATCTGGAATATTCGATTTGCATTCGACAGAAATAGGAACAATCACCTTGGATGGAAGGGAGCTAGACATTGTACCGGAACCTATGGTTTTGGAGATGGTGGTAGTTGCGGTCTCCGGAAAAAACCATGTCCAGTCTCCGGAAGGTTCGGAAAGCTTCAGTGAGAATGTGTCGTCAAGGTCGCCCAGATTTTCAATGCTTATCATCATTGTCTCAGTTTGATCCGCCCCCATTGTCATGGCAGGCAGGTATTGATCGCTATCTTCCGGATCCTTTACATTTCCGAGTTCGAAATCCATGGTCATCAGGACATTGATATGGATCCGTATCCTGAAACTCCTTGATGCGAAGATCATTGGCTCATCCTTCATGAATGCCTTGATCTCCAGATCAATCGAATCTCCATGGGAAAGATCGTCCCGGACCTCGATCCTGATGGTCATCTCACCCGTCCCCGATCGGTTCAACTTGATGGAGTTTTCACCCAATCCGCTCTCATTTGAGGGACTGTCATAGAAAACATCGTAATCCGTACTTCCTTTCAATGAAGCGACAGAAAATGAGACAACGTACTCGTCGCTCCGGAAAGGGCCTATGCTCGAATCCTTGACAAGGGCTTTGAAACTGGTGTTTCCCCCCGGAGGAACGTAATCTTCGTAGAAGCTGTCGCCCTCTTTTGATATCTTAAGTTCGAATTTCCTGAGCGGGGGATAATGATACCATCCGGTCCTGTTCGAATCTCCCCTGTAGGCGGGCCAGTCCTCTCCGCAGGGAGATGATTTGTGGTTCATCGAGAGGACCCTGATTGTTCCGTCCCGTAAGCAGAGTACTATCTCCACCCTCCCGTCTCCATCGAGATCACCCACCGCGGGCGTTGGAAATCCGGCACCCTTGCCGGAGCTGTGGGTCCATAGAAGATCACGTTCTTCTCCGTCAGAGGGGGATTGCACTCCATCGTCAATTCCATCGGATGGATCACCGTCCAGACAGTGCAGTTTTCCGTCAGTGTCCAGGACCAGGACCTCCATCAAACCGTCCTTGTCAAGATCTGCGACAACCGGATCGGCCTCGATCGGACTGCCTGCATCATAGGACCATTCTAAGGATCCGAATTCCCCGTCCAGCACAAATAGCTCCGTTCCAGAGGTTATTATCACTTCAATATCATCGGTCGGACCGTCGCAGGTCCTGTAGAAGCTTCCACCCAGGTCGGCGATCACCGGGGAGTTGGGAAAAGGATATGGAATGCCGGGGAGATCGTATTCCCATTGGGTGTTTCCGTGGATATCGAAGCATCTTGCAATGGGTTTTAGTTCGTGATCCTCTCTTGTTGAAGTGCCATCCGTTGAGATGACAACGATCTCGAGGGATTTGTCCCTGTCGAGATTGCCCACGGCCGGACTGCCCGAGTGATATCCGGGATCGGTTTTTTTGAATATGGTATCCAGCAAGTATTCGGAACCGGATATCTCGACCCTCATCGCGGTAGCATGGGCATCCCTGGTCGAAATGACCAGTTCCGTTGTCCTCTCCTCCATGTTTGTCGGTTTTCTATTGTAAGGGCCCAGCCAGAAATCCCCGTCGATATCTTCAGCGGCAATTGTGGAAGCCGTTCCCGTCGCGTTTTCGGATATTGAAAAGGAGAAGAGCAGTTCTCCGGTATAATCGCAAGCCTCAAGAAGTGTTGTATGATCCTCCAGTTCCTTTACGTACACGATCTCATACGAACCGGCCGAGTTGGTCCATGAGCCCTCCAGATCTGTGAATGTCGGTGTTGAAAAGACGTGACCGTTTGATGTGTTATCGGGTTCCCATTTTGTTTGGCCCGAATGATCCATACAGTAAATTCCACCGGGTCCTCCGTATATCAATTCAGGGCGAACGGTCGCCTGAATGTTTCTGGCAAGAACGGAAGAAAAGACCTCAGTTGCATTAAATGGATCTTTTTCATAAAAACCCGAGGATCTGGGATCCTCGATATCGGTAATTAACTGCTTTGACAGGTCATATTCCTGCCCGTCGTGGTTGATGGCAACGATGCCGTGTCTTTTGGTCAGAACAACTATTTCGGATGTACCATCGTTATCGAGATCGCTGATGGTTGGTGATGACATTCTCACATCATGACCGTCTGCGGCCTGCACATCCCAAAGGATCTCGAATACGGGGGATCTGCTTTCAGCATCAGGATCTCCTTTCATTCCGGTCCCTGTCATGATAACCGGCATGGTTCCACCTGTGATCAGCAGGATCGATATTACAACCATTATCCAATTGATCGAACCTGCCCCGTAATGTTGCCCCTTCATCCTTAACTTTTTTATAACACCGAGGCTCCTATTTAAAAATTATAGTACACATAAAAATCAATACCATTATGAATGCAACCGACATCTTTCAAATAAATATTCGAATCAAAAAATATGTATGTATAAATATGTAATAACATCCATAATTATCAATGTTGAGAATAGTGAGATATAGTTTATTTACGCCCAGCGCAAATGGAACAACGTGCAGAGAGAATTCTCCCGAGTAAACCTGAAGGGACTGAAGGAGGCCAATTATTATACCCTTGACTGCCACGGAATCTCCTTCCCGGATTTTAACCGAGGCAAGCTGAATGATCTGACACTGGATCATACACAAAGGGAGATAAACGGACTGCAGAAGGACCTTGACATTGAGGTAAAAAGGACCATGAACGCCAGGGCTGCGGCTGAGGTATACGGGATCCTTCTGAAGAGCCTTCTCAGCGAAGAGGAGATGGATGTAGAATTCCTCAAGGAATCCAAGGGAAGATTCGATCTGATGGTCAGGAAATGTGATTTTTCGGGAGCATGTCCGAAGGCACCGAACTGTCTCTGTCTGAGGGGCTGCTATATCAAGGACGCCATGATACAGTTGGGTCCTGCCAGATCTGGAAAGGTGGAATTCATCTCCCTCAGAAAAGGGGATTGTCACATTTCCATAGATCTTGATATGAACATAGATCAGCGGGTAAATGAAAAGCTCTCCGTGGAAAATGATTCTTATCTCAGGGAGCTGGAGGAATCCGTTAGAAAAGCTCCCAGAAAGAAGAGGGAGAAGTTCCATCTTGACCACTTCTCCAGGGGAATGATCTCTTCAGCACAGGATACCCTTCCTCCGGAACAATTCAAGGCATTTGCAGGAATGTTCAAGCTCCAGATGAGAGAACTCAGGACATCCGGTACCGGAAGGAGGAATCTGATACTGGAAATGGAGTCGGATAGGGGGAAATCAAGGGATCCTTCGGGAGGACCCGAAGGCAACATAATATCCTGCCCCAGATGCGGGTCCTTCATAAACAGGGACAAGAACAGGACCTGTTTCAATTGCGGTTATGTTGTAATTTCCTGATTTTCGGATCCTTTCCGTTAGTTCTATAACGTTTTGAAATCCTAGGAGCCTCAATGGTATCTTACCCCAGGATCACCAGAGGGGCCGTGGCCTCGATCGCTTTCGGTCTTGGCTCCTTCACCTTGATGGCGGATATTACGGTGGTTGTTGTTACAAAGGGTGATCAGGGGGGGAACATCTTTGATATGGGATTTCCTTCTCCACTGGGGATTGCGGGACTTGTTCTTTGGTTGGTGGGAATCATCCTTTTGATCCTGCACAAGGTCCGCAGAGGTCCCAAGGTTTCAAAAAGCAGTATCAAACCCGTTTTTCTCAGGGGAAAGCCCGCATTCAGATGCCCGAGGTGCAGGAAGATGATCGATGTATCCCGGATAACATTCCACAGAAGGTACAGGTGTTCGTGCGGGGCCCTATATGATCTCTATCAGGAGCCTCCGGACCCTGAGGATAAAACGTAAGGAATAACCTCCAGGAGGTCGCAGGCGCTCATGGAGATTCCGTTCAATCCCCTGGCTCTCTCTCCGGACCTGCCGTTTATGTATGAGGATACGCAGGCCGAATCAAAGGGCTTGAGACCCCTGGCCATGAACCCGGTGCAGAGACCTGCGAGAACATCCCCGGTTCCTCCCACACTCATCTCGGGCACACCGGTTGTGTTGTACCTCACGTGAACGGGGTGGTGAAGGACATGTCCGTTCAAGGAATGGGGGTGCGGCGTCATCATCATGTCTATCCTTCCCTTGACCAGCAAGGCGGTCCCGGTCATCTTTGTGAATCTTATGGTAGGGTCGAGGTTTTCCGGAGACCAGACCTCGATTTCACCTTCCAGGATGTACGGATCCTTCATCATGTCCTCATCGAATCCGATATCGGCCCCTTCCAGCAAACCCGCGAGTTCTCCTCTGTGCGGGGTTAGAAGTACTTTCTCATCCTCGGATCGGGGCCACTCATCCAACTTCCTGGAAACTGCCGTGATCCCGTCGGCGTCGATGCAGGTCATCCTTCCCTTCCTGATAGAGATGTCAACAAGTTCTCTAAGAGTCTGAAGGGTGTCTTTGTCCCTTCCGCTTCCTGGTCCTATGAGAACAGAATCGGCCCAATCGATACCGGATTTCAGATCCTCCACGATCTCCGGACCCAGCTTGAATGGATCCTCCGTATCCAGCCTCTCCGCGATCAAGCAAGGGGAGGAAGAGGCGGTTACTTCCCAGATCCCTTTTGGAACCGCAACCCTGACCAGGTCGCAGCCTGTTTTGAGCCCCGCCAATGCCGCAAGCACCGGAGCCCCTGTGAAAGGACCTCCTCCAATGACAAGCATCTTGCCGCCTTCGCCTTTGTGGGTATTCTTTCCTTTTCCGGGTATCCTTAGCAGATCTCCTTTACCTACGAACCTGGCAGCCCTATCGGGAATTCCGATCCTTTTCACCAGAACCTCTCCGCATTCTTCCAGCGGAGAACCGTCATCCCTGACCATGTTGGATTTCATGTCGTGAAAGGTCACGGTCAGGTCCGCCTTGACCGAAAGATCGGTTCCGCATCCTGTGGGGATGTCGATGGCAACGATGTTTCGGGCGGAATTGATCAGTTTTACCGCCTTCCGGAATTTCCCCCTCGGCTCTCCCCTTGCACCGGATCCCAGCAATCCGTCAACCACAACCTCCGAACCCCTGAGGACCTCATCCCATCGATTTCCGGATTCCACCTCGTCGAATGATCTGATCTCCACCTCTTCGGGGAGGTCCTCGAAAGCCTTCCTGGAAAGGGAACTGCCTGATTTGGACGGGTCTTTCATCAGGACCAGAGAGATACTGTTGCCGTTTTTCGAGAGGAACCTCGAAGCCACGAGGCCGTCCCCCCCGTTGTTTCCGGAACCTATGAACATCAGAACCGGGGCTTTCTCGAACCTTTCCGTGATCGATTCGGCAAGTGCTTTTCCCGCATTTGTCATCAATATATTCGTGGCAATTCCCAGCTCTTCGGAATTGCCGTCAAGAACAGAGACGTCCAAAGGTGAGATCATTCGATCACTCCACCAGCTCGGCAGTAATCACATCTTCATCGGCTTCAACGGTCACCCCGCCGGACAATTCCCTCCTGCCGCTATCATCTCCCAGTATGGAAGCTGCAATATCATCGGCCTTTTCAACAGCTTCTGATCTGGGTGCCCGCAGAGGTTTTCCCGATTCTGTCTTGATATCCGGAGCCGCGGTCACCTCCACCTTGCTCGACGGGGATTTCGCATTGGAGGCCGGGGTCCTGTTTTTTGGAGTCTGCTGTCCGCTCATTTTTGAATAGAGGAAAAATCCAACCGCGGCCAGTACGATCACGACTGCCGCTATCACCACTATCAATATCACATTGAATTGTCCGTTCTCATCCTCGGCGGCAACCGGGAAGACCGAGACATCCTTTTTTCCGGATATTCCATCCATTTCATATCCGATGCTGAAGGAAACGGTGGTCTCCTCGCCCGCGTCGAGGACCTTGACAATCATCCTTACCGTTTGCTCTTCATTTGGCTGGATGGTCAAGGTCTCGGTGTCATAGCTCACCTCCAGTGTATCCGGTGAGTCCTTTGTTATCGTCAAGGTCGCCTCATGATTGCCGTTGTTTTTGAAGGTCGCATTCACCAATCCTTCCTCACCCTCGACTATGTCGAGCACATCCTTGTCGGTTAGTATCTGGACCGATGTGATCTTCTTCAGTTCGACATTGAGGTTCTGGTTGAAGGTTCCGAGATTTCCCGCATTAATACCGACCTCCACCTGGTATGGTTCCTCGTCGTACAATTCTCCTTCCCTGGGTTTGATCGATATATTCCAGCTTGAGGACTCACCCGGAAGAAGGTCAAGGGAACTGTAATCGTATTCCGCATCCCAGCCTGTGGGAACATTTACATTAATAGAGATACTGGCATCGGCCAGAGAGGGATTGTACAGCTCCAGGGTGAAGAAGACCTCCGAGTACTCGATCGGAATATTTGTTCCCATCCTTGCGGACTGCTTGGTGTCGGTGGTATCAAGAAGGCTGACCACATTCCTGGCGGGGTCCACAACTCTCACCTTGAGATACACGTATCTCCTTTCCGTTTCACCCTGCTTTCTTACATAAGATGAGACCGGATATACTCCCTCCGCTGACGGGGATGTCATCATGTTCATTGTGACGATGGCCTCCTCGTCTCCGTCCAATTCGAGAATATAGAGAGATCCCTGTGTTGAACCATTGGATCCGGAATATGACACGGACCACCCGCTCGGAAGGTCCTCGACTCCGACCTCGAAGGTTGAGGGGGAGTCCTCTATGTTCAGGATCCTGATCGAGAATTGAGCCCCTCCTCCGGAAACCACGGCCGATGTGGAATCGCCCAGTACCTCCACACCGAACTCGGCAACCGATACTACAATTATCCGCGTCTCCCTGGAATAGATCTTTTCCGCATTCCTGGATTCCACGCCGAATTCGATTGTATCCTCGTCTCCGAGAGAGGACCTAATAGGGACCTGGACCCGGAAGATGACGCTCTCGGTGTCACCTCCTTCGATCTCGATGGGATCGGGCACCTCCACGGTCCAGCCCAGATCGGAGTCATGGGTAAAGGTGACCCTGTCGGTTCCCTCGCCTCCGTTGAGTATGCTTACGGAGAACTCCAGGTTCTCCCCCGCATCCGCTTCCCTCTCGGGATCCGCAAGGGTGACCTGTAATCCGGAGGCTATTGTGAGATCTGCCTCCCTGATCACCGTCTGTCCTGTATTGCTGGTGACGGTCACCTGAAGAATGTATTCGCCTTCGGGGGTTCCCTCGGGGATGGTATGGGTACGGTTAACATAACCGAATGTCTGCCCTCCCTCCTCATCGGGAGAACCGGTCTGATTCCAGATGGTGTTCCCTGTCCCCGATGAAAGCAGGAAATTCACCGAATCGATGTCGTAGGCTCCGAAAGCGTCGAGGATCCTTGCCGAGACCTGAAATTCCCTGGCTTCTTCGGGACCGTTGGGAAGGAGCTCCTCGAGGGGAGCTCCGTTTCCGTCCAGCAGACTGATCTCAATATCCTGGCTCTCTATCGACCTTGCCCTGAAAGAGAGATGGGAACTCTCGGGAGTTCCATAATAGCTGAAGCTGAAACCGTTTATGAGGGTTGAATCCCCTTCCAGCTCGATTCTTAACTGGATCAGGGATCCCTCTTCTACCTTTGTGGAGCCCGAGGATGTGAATATCAGGTCCAGCTCATCTTCCAGCATTGATTGGCCTTCGAACCTGTCTCCGGCAATCTGGTTCTCCTGGTTGTCTTCTCCTATCTCGATCACTCTGACATCAAGAACATGTGATGAGGTGATCCCCACGGCTGTGGAGCCGAATAAATGGAGTTTCATTGTCAGGTCACCGCCTGACCGGTTCCCCGATAAGGTGAGATCCCTCGTGAGCGGATAGGTCAGGTTATAGACCCTGGTGGATCCCAGAGTCATTATCTCTATCGCTTCCTGCGGACTGGGAGGAATGGTGTCAAGGGTCCTTCCCCCGGCCCTGTGGAGATAGAGCTTCACCTCATCTGGGGATTCCTGGGCCGAGACTTCAATTAACAAGGGGACTAGTGCCAATCCCAGCATCATCGATATCAAAACAAATGCCATTGCCAACCTGGTTCTATTCATGTAATAGTCCCCTTGACTGCTATATAACGTGCAATCGGTTTGTTCTTGCTTTAAGAATTTCGGTCACCGGGCCGAAACCATCTCCCCGGGTATCAAAAGAATTTTTAAAAAGCAGAACATACCGGGCTTCGTTCCCCGATCATGATCTGATTTTGAACGGTGTGTGTCATGAGAAGAATCGCCGAACATCCGATACTGAAGGTTCCGGAAAAAAAAGAGGTAAACTTCCTGTGGAACGGGAATGAGCTCACTGGTTTGCAGGGAGAGCCAATTTCCTCCGCTTTGATTGCAAATGATGTGCATATTTTCGGCCATCATGTCAAGGACGGAAGCCCCCAGGGGATCTTCTGTGCAAACGGTCAATGCGCCCAGTGCCTTGTAATAGCTGACGGCAAGCCTGTGAAGTCCTGCATGACACCCCTGAAAGAGGGAATGAATGTGAAAAGCGTGGAGGGGCTGCCGCAGTTACCGGATGAAGACACACTTCCGAAAATGTCCTCGATACCGGTGGAGGAAGTCGAGGTTCTCGTCATAGGGGGAGGCCCTTCGGGTCTGTCCGCCTCGATAGAACTGGGTAAGCTCGGAATCAAGACCCTTCTGGTGGATGACAAGGACCGGCTCGGAGGAAAGCTGGTACTCCAGACCCACAAGTTCTTCGGATCCGTGGAGGATTCCTATGCGGGAACAAGGGGTTACGAGATCGGACATATACTACAGGAGGAGCTGGACAAACTCTCTTCGGTCGATATATGGCTGGAAACTACCGCAGTCGGGGTGTTTTCCGACGGAATCGTCGGAGTTGTCAAGGGAAACAAATACAGGATGATCAGACCGAAAAAGCTCCTTGTTGCCACCGGGGCCAGGGAGAAGATGCTCTCATTTCCGGGAAACACCCTTCCGGGTGTTTACGGAGCCGGGGCGTTCCAGACTCTTGTCAACAGGGACCTGGTAAAATCATCGGACAGGGTCCTGATCGTGGGAGGTGGGAATGTGGGCTTGATCGCCGGCTACCACGCCATTCAGGCAGGTATAGAGGTGGCGGCCCTGATAGAGGCAATGCCCCAGGTGGGCGGCTACAAGGTCCACGCGGATAAGCTGATGAGGCTCGGGGTTCCCATTTTCACCAGACATACCATAGTGGCTGCAGAAGGCGACAATAAGGTTGAAAAAGCGGTAGTTGCCAAGCTGGATGAGAACTGGAAGGTGGTCCCCGGAACCCAGAGGGCATATGATGTGGATACGATCCTGATCGCAGTCGGACTGGACGAGGTGAACGAATTTCATAATAAAGCGGTCGAGTTCGGGATCGACTCGTATGTGGCAGGGGATGCTCAGGAGATCGCCGAGGCATCTGCGGCAATGTTCACCGGCAAGATAGAGGGTCTGAAAATTGCAAAGGACCTCGGAAGATACGAAAGCGAGGTCCCCGTGGAATGGGACAGGAAAGCCACCGTCCTCAAATCCAAACCGGGGCCTGTCAAACCAAGGAGTGAGGTTGAAAAAGAAGATGGTGTTTTCCCGGTCTTTCACTGCACCCAGGAGGTCCCCTGCAATCCATGCATCTCGGTCTGTCCCGTTGATGCTTTGAAAACCGAGAGGGACGAGATCACCGGTCTCCCCTACATGATCGACCTTGACAAATGCATCGGATGCATGAGCTGCGTTGGGATATGTCCCGGACTCGCAATTACACTGGTGGACTACAGGAAGGATTCCGAAAACCCCACCATAACCCTTCCCTACGAGGTATGGAGGGAGAAGGTGGAACCCGGCAAGGAGGTTCCGCTTACTGATAACGAGGGAGCGATCCTTGGAAGATATCCGGTGCAGAAGGTCATGGACAATCCGAAATATCCGGGAACACTGCTTGTCCAGTTCAGGGTGGATAAGTCCAGGGCCAAAAAGATTGCAGGGATATGGGTCCAGGAGAAGCAAAAGGAACCCATGGAAACCTACGAGAAGGAAACCCTTCCCGATGAAGCTGTGGTCTGCCGATGTGAGAGGGTGACCGCGGGTGAGATAAGGAAGGCGATCAGGGAAGGTGTCAGGGACCTCAATCATCTCAAGGCCGTCACCAGGGCCGGGATGGGTGCCTGCGGATCAAAGACCTGCAGACCTATGATATTCAGATTGTTCAGGGAGGAAGGCATCGACTTAGGGGAGGTCACTGACAGGACCGACCGACCTCTCTTCGTGGAGGTCCCCCTTGGTTCCTTCGCCGGTATTGAGGGAGGTGAAAACGATGGGTGAGTACGAGGTCATCGTAATTGGTGCTGGAAGCGTCGGCCTCCCTCTGGCCATGTCACTGGGAGAAATGGGTTTGAAGACCCTTGTTCTTGACAAGAGGGCCTCTCCGGGCCAGGGTGAGAACAAACACGCCATCGGCGGTATAAGGGCAACCCATTCCGATCCCGCGAAGATACTCACCTGCAAGAGGTCGCTCGAGGTGTTTTCCTCGTGGCAGGGAAAGCACGGCGATGACATCGAGTGGATGATGGGGGGCTACACTTTTCCTGTATACCGGGAAGCGGAGGAAAAAGCGCTCAAGAAGATACTTCCGATCCAGAAGGAACACGGACTGAACATAGATTTCCAGGGACCTGACAGGATAACGGATGTGGTTCCCGGGATAAATCCGGATGGGCTGATCGGTGGCACACATTCACCGGAGGATGGTTCAGCTTCTCCACTGATCTCGGCCAACGCCTTTTACAGGTATGCCCTCTCCAACGATGTGGACTTCCACTTCAAGGAAGGTGTCAAGACACTGATTATAGAAAATGGCAGGATGGCGGGGGTGGGAACGGACAGATCGAATTATTTCGCACCAGTAATTGTCGATGCCGCGGGTCCTCACTCCCCGGAGATATGCTCTGGTTCGGCGATCGATATACCTGTCTTTCCGGAGTCTCATGAAGGGGCCATTACCGAACCCGTGGAACAGTTCTTCACCTCCATGGTCGTTGATCTGAGGCCCGGTCCCGGTTCCAAAAATTATTATTTCTATCAGAACCGCCAGGGTCAGATAGTATTCTGCATAACCCCCGAACCTGCTATTCAGGGATTGGACAAGAGGGAGACCTCCATATTTCTCCCCCAGGTTGCAAGGAGAATGGTGGACCTGCTTCCCAGATTGAAGAACATAAGGGTGAGGAGGGTATGGAGAGGATTGTACCCGATGACTCCGGACGGTTCACCTCTGGTGGGCTGGAGCAGGGATGTCAAGGGATTATTCCATATGACCGGTATGTGCGGACAGGGATTCATGCTGGGCCCCGGTCTCGGGGAGGTAGTTGCAAGGGAGCTTACCGGGAAAACATTGGATAGCGACAGGATAATCCTTGATGGGTTTTATCCTTACAGAAAGTTCGGAGGCGAGGAAACCCTCAAATGATCGTGGTTCCAGCTTCCCCTTCCATTGCGAGGTGGCCGTCCTCGATGGAGGAGATGATCACCTTCTTCCCCCCTCCTTCGAGGAACTGTATCGCGGCCTCGATCTTGGGTCCCATGGAACCTTTGGGGAACTGACCTTCCTGGAGGAATCTTTCGGCATCCTCCTTTGAGAGCCTGGAAAGCTTTCTCTGTTCTTTCTTCCCGAAATCGAGGTAGACTCCATCCGTATCGGTAAGTATCATCAATGTATGTGCCCCTATTTCATTGCCAAGGACCGCAGAGGCTCTGTCCTTGTCGATGACAGCATCCATTCCCTCCAGTCTGCCGTCATCTTCGTAATAGACGGGAGATCCTCCCCCTCCCGCTGCGACAACTATGGTGCCGTCGTTTACCAGTTTCCTGATGACCCTGGAGTTGACAATTTTTTTTGGTATAGGGGAGGGAACCACCCTTCTCCATCCCCTGCCCTTGTCTTCTTTCACTATCCAACCGTTCTTTTCCGCCAGTTCCTTCGCTTTCTCTTCTTCATAGAACTGGCCAACGTATTTGTTCGGATCCTTGACAGAAGGATCGTCCCTGTCCACCACGGTCTGGGTAACAAGGGTTGCAACATCCCTCTCTATCCCTTCCTTTTTCAGGCCGTTTAAAAGCGATTGCTCTATCATGTATCCGATTCCGCCTTCGGTATCGGCCACAAGTACCCCCAGAGGAATATCGGGAGCCACACCTCTCGCCATCTCCACCCTTAAAAGTGCGTTTCCCACCTGAGGGCCATTGCCGTGGGTGATAACCATCTTGTATCCCTCGGCCGCCATCCTGATGATCGGGGGAAGGGATTCCCTGGTATGTTTGAACTGATTTGCAATGGTGTCGGTGATTCCCTTCCGGGTTATGGCATTGCCGCCAAGTGCAACAACCACGGATCTCCTCTTGTAATTTATCAGTGACCTTCCTCCGAGAGAACCCCGGATTGTTTGAGGACATATAAATAATTGAAGCAAATACAGTCCATATCAAGTCCAGGTCTCCACAGGAATTGAAAGAAATAAGTAATCTACAAATTTCCTATATATATTGAAAAATATTGTATATATTTTAGGTAGGAAAAAAACATATATGACCTGGACCAATGGAAAATTTACCCCCGATCCTGGCCATCACCTGGTCCGTTAGGACCTCTTGACAGGGGGTCCTGTCGTTTTCGGTCAGAGGATCAAACCCCATTGAGGATAATCCATCCCTTGGCAAGGGAGGAGGTGTTGAATTGCCAATTCGATATGTGAAGAAAATAGCAGACGTTGAAGGTCTTTCGGAGAAAGAATTAACGGACCTGAAGGAAGTTACAGAAAAATATCCATTCTTTTCCAATGATTACTATCTATCCCTCATTGACTGGGATGATCCCGAAGATCCCATAAGAAAGATAATAATCCCAACTATGGGCGAGATAGACAACGGCGGTTCAATGGATCCGTCAAACGAGAAAAGCTTCACTCGTGCAAAGGGACTGGAGCATAAATACGGACCCACGGCCCTCATATTGGCGAGCAGGGCCTGCGGGGGAGTCTGCCGGTTCTGTTTCAGAAAGAGGATATTCCAGCCGGACAATATCGAGGCAGTTCCCGACCTCTCGGCCGCTCTGGAATACCTGAGGTCCCACAAGGAGATCAATAACGTTCTTCTTACCGGCGGGGATCCCCTTGTGCTTCCAACCGGATATCTGAAGAAGATACTTGCCCAGATTTACAGGATGGAACATATAAGATTCGTCAGGATAGGCTCCAAGATACCGGTTTACAATCCCTACAGGATACTTGAGGACCCAACCCTTGGAGATCTGGTGAGCAGATTTTCCAAACAGGAGAGAAAGCTCTACTTCATAACCGATATCAATCACCCGAAAGAACTGACCCCTCAGGCCGTTTCCGCATTGAACATATTGAGAGAAAACGGTGCGATACTCTCGAATCAGACACCCCTTTTGAGGGGAGTAAACGATTCCAGGGAAACCTTGATGGAACTCTTCAACAGGCTGGCCGCAATCGGAATTCCTCCTTACTATGTCTTCCAGTGCAGACCTACTAAAGGAAACAAGCCATTTGCCGTTCCCATAGAGGAAGGTTACCGAATTTTCGAGGAAGCCAAGGCCGACCTTTCCGGTCTGGCGAAGAGATCAAGATTCATAATGTCCCATGCCACCGGAAAGCTCGAGATCACGGCCCTTACAGATGAGCATATCATATTCAAATACCACAATTCCGCCCACGAGGAAAATCGATCCAGGGTACTGATATACAGGAGAAATCCCGATGCATACTGGCTGGATGATTACAAGGAACTGGTAGGTTCCTATGGGCCTGACATCAACCACAAGGTCAAAATGGACAGGCCCGACATGGGCCGCGGGCACGGAATCCAGGTTCACGACGCTAACATATCAGCGTTAAAGTAGATTTCAGGTTCAAACCTAGAATCCTCAGGTGTTGCCATGGGCGATGAGGAAGATCCCGAGCTTGAAGCTCTGAGAAAAAGAAAGGCCGAACAGTTGAAGAAAACCCTGACCGAAGAAGAGGAGAGAAAACAATGGCCCGGTGAACCCGTGGAGATCACCGATCAGAATTTCAGGCAGATGGTATCCCAGTATCCGAACCTGGTAATAGATTTCTGGGCGCCCTGGTGCGCTCCCTGCAAGATGGTATCCCCGATAATCGAAAATCTTGCAACATCGTACAGGGGAAAGGTGGTTTTCGGAAAGCTGAATATCGACGAGAACAGTCAAACAGCACACTCATTCAAGGTCATGTCCATACCCACCCTTCTTTTCATCAAGAACATGGAGCTTGTGGACAGGGTTACCGGTGCAGTTCCGAAGAAGGTACTTCAACAATACATCGACAAACACATGTCATGGTGACTTTCGAGTATGTGTTTTATTTCCAAAACCAATAAATATGCACCCCATTGTCGGATATTTGTAAAGGTCATGCCATGGAAATAGATGAGCCGGAGCTTACAAGCAAGGAACAGGGAGATGTGGACCCCAGAAGCAATCTCTTGAGACTTGCTGTTTTCATAGCATTTCTGGTTCTTATCCTTGTAATATTGAGATATACACTGGGAGATTATCTCGAACATTACGGTGAGTACCTGGTGGAGAGGTTCGGCTACCTCGGGATGTTCGGGGCCACCCTTTTCATGGATACATTTATTGTCCCGATATCCCCCGACATAATCATATTTGTCTCAATAGCAGGGAATGTGAACACCTTCCGGGCGATTTTCACGATAGCACTTGCATCAATGATCGCGGGAAATCTCGGATATTTGATTGGTAAATTCCTGGGGCACAGGGAATTCGTGACAAAAAGACTGAAAAAATACGAAAAAAAGGGCAAATACCTAATGAAGAAATACGGTCTGTGGGCGGTTATCGTCGGAGCCATGACGCCCATACCATTTTCGGCAATATGCTGGCTTGCCGGTATGCTGGAGATGAAGTACACCCATTTCCTTGCCGGCGTCTTGTGGCGGCTTCCCAGATTTCTTCTCTGGTATATTATCATAGGATTTGGTTTCAAAGGAGTATGATTCAGGGGATGATCTCGCATCCGTTATTTATCTCCGGATATTCGAAGCTGTCCTGATCCAAGGTTCCGTTTCGTATCAATTCCTCTGCCATGGGTACCAATTCATCCAATTTCCCTATCATCCTTCTTGTGGAGAGGCAGATCCTATCGAACCATTCGGGACCCCATCCCTCAGTCTGATTGGCATAGAGGCATCTCCCCCCGCAGACCCATAGTATATCACAATTTGTGCAGGGAGGACCCACCTTCCTGGAATCGAATATCCCTCCGGGTGTTGAATCTCTGATGTTTCCAACGTTTGAATACAGTAGCTCCGGTGCGATGGGGCAGGTTTCGATGGATCCCGATGTCATGATCGAGAATGAATCCACCCCTGCGCCGCACCAGATGTGGTGAGGTTTTCTTGTTATCAGGGTCCTCATGATGGGTATGAAGGGGACCATTCCTGGAACTCTTCCCTTTTTCAATTCTGAGGAGAAATCCTCAATCAGTTTCCTGATTCCTTCATCGTATTTATCGATCCATGCCCTCACATCTCCTCTTGTTTCCAGATCTGTCCAGAACACATCGAGCTGCCAGTGGACATGATCGAAATGGTCCAGGAGGTGTGTGACATCTCTATGAATTTCTCCTTGATCGGAGAATGCCATCCTTGCGATTAGGTCCCCCTCGTATCCGCGTTTTTTAATTTCCTCGACGTTTTTCATTACCAGATCATATGTCCCTTTTCCCCTGGAGGAATCCGTTACATCGGGACCGCCGTCGAGGGATACAAGTATGGAATGGATTCGGTGCAGATAGGGATCCTTCAATCCGTCAAGAAGTGTACCATTGGTTTGGAGAGTGAACGCTTTTGCAGGCACCCTGTCCATGATTTCTTCCAATTTTTCCATGGCAAGAAGAGGCTCCCCTCCGTAGAATCCGATCACAGCTTCATCATCCTGTGATATGAACTTCACGAGGTCCTCTATGTCGTATTCAATATCCGGAGGTATGCCGGGGAGGTTTCTCGTACCTCCGCAGTATCTGCATTTGAGATTGCATCTCTCGGTGGTTAGGACATGATACTGCATTCTGGGAGGCCCATTACAAATCGGGATTTATTGGTTTCGGAAAAAAGTAATTCTCCCGGATTTTATTATTTTATTGTTATAATGTATTTATAAAAAACAGTAAATTATTAATAACCGATTTATGTTTTCCTAACATATTATGATAATAACTTCTGAAAGAAAATTCGGATACCCAGTGAGACATAAAAAAAAGGTCCCTTTTAATCCTTCAATATCTTTACCGTACAAAATCATGGAAATCAACACGGAAATATTTCAAATGGAAGCGGAATTGGATCGATGCATATTATCGGGACAGGATTACCAGGATCTGATCACGGAGGCATTCTCTTCAAATATACATCTGTCAACCTCCATGGAAGGGAATCCTCTAACAAAAGACCAGGTAAAGAGGATTACAAGAAAAACCTTTAGAGAAGGAGCGCCCAATAGAAAGCTGGATTTTTTTTCCCAGGAGATATACAATCACATATATGCATACATCAATGCTGATTATTCAAGGGATTGGACATTGAAAACTATCCTTGATACGCATTCAATTTTGCTTTTTGGAGATGAAAGTGCCAGACCGGGTTCATTCAGACGGGAAAGGGGAATTGTGGAAACGAACAAAGGTGAGGAAGTTTTCATTGCATGCCCTCCGGATCACATCCCCGAAGAATTGGCTTCCTTGTTAACCTGGCTGAATACATCGGCAAATGCTCTTTTTCCAGTTGTTGCAGCTGCGGTTTTCTTTCATGAATTCGAATCGATTCATCCGTTCATTGACGGAAACGGTAGATGCGGCAGAACGCTTTTTCATGTTCTATTGCAGCATAGAGGTTTACCAAATTCAAAAATGTGTCTGGTCGAAAAAGAGGTTGTCACCGATCTGGAAATCTATTATGATCTGCTTGCAAGAACCGATTTTACGGGTGATTATACGGAACTTATCTCAAATTTTTCCGAGGGGGTATGGAGGAGCTACAAAGAAGCTGTTGAGAAATTCAAAGAAAAAGACCTATTGAGAAGTGAACTGGACGAGACATCCAAGATAATATTGATGAAAGCGAAGAAGCTCAATAGACCCTTTGATCTTAAAGATGTAAGAGAATGGCTTCCCCGAATGAGTGATTATGTACTCAGGCAAAGAATAAATGAACTTGTAGAGAAAGGCGCCATATGGACCGAAGGTAAAACCAAAGGCAAGAGGTTCATATTCGCAGATCCCACTCGCGGATTATTGACTGATTATCTTACGGAGTGTGAGTTCGAGGTCCAGCATAACTATATCATCAATTAAAAAAGCGTTATGCGTACATTTTTCTCGTGAATATGTAAAGTTGAGTTACGAGAAAAACCAATGATATCTCGTAACTCACTTTCGTCAATTATAAATGGGGTGTGAGTTCGAGGTCCAGCATAACTATATCGTCAATTAAAAATGCGTTATGCGTACATTTTTCTCGTTAATATGTAAAGTTGAGTTACGAGAAAAATGTGGTAGAGGACGAAGGGTTAAGAAGAGAGGATTGGATGTAAAGAATAAAAATAAACTTCATCCTCCACCTGTCGTATGTACGTGGTGACGCGTACGCCACTCTATTTCTATTTATCTGATTGAGTTATTTAATCCCTTCCCCTAAGCTATCAATTGATGTAACTGATTATTGTAATTCCCTGTTACAATCCGTACAAGGTCAGCATTATCATGGATGATCTCCATTGTAATTTCTCTGAAATCAACAGATATCAATAGCTCTTTGACAGGAATACCACGGTATCTGTGGGCCTCCCGCAGTTCATGCAGTTCCCGGATTCTTTCTGAAGTTCTCCGGTATCCATGTCTGCCATGGGAAAGCCAAGAAATGACCTGTCCAGGGTTTTCTCTATCTGCTCAGCACAGTCCATTTCCCCGCACCAGCGGGTCCTCAATATGCCATCCCAGTTCTTCATAAGTTCCAGTGCGTCATCCAGCGAATCCACATCTCTTATGCCGTTTTCCAGTATCTCGGCGGCCCTTCTTCTCAATTCTTTCTCCACCTCTTCGAGGGTCCTGGTACACTCATCTTTCAGGTCCTTTCTATCGATGAATTCCTTGGTGGAGAGGTCCCTGCGCTTGAACACCAGGGAGTTTTTCTCTATGTCCCTGGGTCCTATCTCTATCCTGATCGGGACCCCCTTTATTTCCCAATCATAGTGCTTGGAACCTGGCCTGTCGTCCCTTTCATCCAGTTTGACCCGGAAACCGTATCTCTTCAATTCCTCCAGAAGCTCCCTGGAGGCTTTCTGAACGATCTCGGTCTTTCCCTTGGCCAGAATCGGTATGATAACGAATTGGATAGGTGCAAGTTTCGGAGGTAGAATGATGCCCTTGTCATCACCATGGATGCCGACCACGGCCCCGACGAGCCTCTCCGACATTCCGTATGTGGTCTGGTGGCAGTAGTGGAATTCACCGTCCGCTCCTTCGTATTTTATATCATACGGTCTGGAGAAATTTTCCTTGTACTGATGAATCGATCCAAGCTGAAGGGTCTTCATCGAAGGCATCAAAGTATCCACTCCTACAGTGTAGACCGCACCTGCGAACTTGTCCCAATCGGGTCTCCTTACCAGTAGATAGGGTATGCAGAGATCTTTTGCAACCTTATCCATTATCGAGAAATCCTCCCGGATCTGCCTTTCCGCGTCCTCGAAGGAATCATGGCAGGTGTGTGCCTCGAAGAAGTGTATCTCCCTGACCCTGATGAATGCCCTGGTCATCTTCGTCTCGTATCTGAATGTATTGACCATCTGGTATGTTTTCAGGGGCAGGTCGTTGTGGGACCTGACCCAAAGGGAGAACATGGGATACATTGCCGTCTCCGAGGTGGGTCTGAGCAGAAGTGGGACATCGAGCTTGTTCAAGCCTCCGTGAGTTACCCAGTAGACCTCGGCATCGAATCCCTTGATGTGGTCGGCTTCCTTCTGAAATTCTGTTTTGGGAATGAGAAGTGGAAAGTTCACCTCGCCGTGGTCCGTGGCATCGCATTCCCGGCGGATAATGGAATCAATGTACTGCATAACTTTCCAGCCGTAGGGTGTCCAGACATTCATTCCCTTGATCGGGTACCTCTTGTCGCAGAGGCCCGAAACCTCCACCACATCGTTGTACCATTCGGAGAAATCTTCCTTGTTCAGGACTATCTTCTTTTTCTCATCCTCGGCCATTTCATTTCACCTGACCAGGACCCATGTAATGAAGTTCGATTTATAACAGTTGTGCAGACCACAAGGTTCTTTCATTCAAACAAGGACACAAACCGGTTTGCCAAAATAATTCAAATAATAGGGAAAAACAAACAAGAAGGGCTTATTAATAATCAGACCGTTTTACAAGCGGAGGGATACCCGGATGAAGAGGAACAAGCATATGCTATACACAGACGGCAGGGGTGAGACCGCAATTATTTTTCCGAAGCTGAAATCTTCCATTGTGGTCTCCGGGATGCTGAGGAACAAGAACAACGAGATGGAATACGAACTCAAGGATGTATTCACCGTAAGGGAGTCGGGTCATTTCAATGATCAATGGCATATCCCAATAACCCGTGAGATGATGCAGGCCATTGGTGCCAGGCATAAATACGATCTGGAATACGAGATTGAGAAGTAAATTATGGATGAAAAAGTCTGATTATCAATGCTATTATTCCAACTCCTGGAGGCTCTCAATTAATTCGTCCCTGAGTTTTATTCCCTCTTCGGAAACCCCTTTGACACCCTTTCTGTGGAAGAAGGATGATATTATGTTGAGGTCCCTTCCAAGAAGATTTGTTGCATTGGGATGGCTCACATCCACACTCTGGCCGACATCTATGAAAACAGGTTCTCCGTCATATAGAATGTTGTATTCCGAAAGATCGGCGTGAACAAGCTTGCAATCCGTGAAGAGCTTCCTCACGAAATCCTTCACTATCACCCACATCTCCTCCCATTCGTCAAGGTCCGCATCCAGGAACTTTATCTGTGGAGCGGGTTTTCCCCCGTATGAGATATATTCCATCAACAACACGTTTTTAAATAGTGCACCGGGCTTTGGAACCTTCAAACCGTTTTCATGCATGGTTTCCAGATTCAGATGCTCCTTTTTTGCCCATGTGTAGATTATCCCCCTTCTGGACCGATCGATCTTCTGGAACCTCCTGTCGCCCTCAATATAATCCAGAAAAGAACCGAATGTGGCAGTGGAGGTCCTGAATACCTTCATGGCGGAGACACCTTCGGTGGTGTTCACCTTGTAGACATTGGCCTCCTTTCCCGTGGATATGGGGCATTCGACGGTCTTGATCCTGCCCCTTCTCATCAGTCTGTATATATGGTCAAGGTTCTGCCTGTCAAAGACCTCATCGTAGGTTTTGAACCTCTCAGCATCGACGATGAGTTCCTCCCTCTTGGTCTTTCGATCGAACCTCTTATCGACTATGTCATAGACATCCTTGCCGCTCACGCACCATCAAAACGCTATGATTAGAAAAACCTGCCGGGGATGATCAGCCGAGAAGGGATTCCAGGTGCTTGGGGACCAGGTTCCTCCTTGCCATGTTCTGTGATTGGATATGTGTGTATCTGTACAGAACATCGGCCTTGTCATCCTGGAATTCCCAGGGGCATATTATCACGAGATCCCCCTCCCTCATCCACATTCTCTTCTTCAATTTCCCCCTTATTCTCCCGAGCCTCATCTTGCCGTCCTCGCAGAAGACCTTGAGATGTCCTCCTCCGAGAGCCTGCTCCACAACGCCGAAGATCTCTCTCTTCTTCTTGTTGGGGAGCTTCACCCTGACATATTCCCCGGGATTCCGATTCTGATCGCTGGCCAATTAACCACCTGTTCCTTCCGTTTGGGAAGAGAACAGGTTCTATAAGGGTTCTTTTATTAAGAAATTTCCATTTTGGGTCCTGTTTTCCCTTACCACTCGTTGAGAGGAATTTAATATCTCCTTGTCTTACCCGAAAACTAGGTGATGGTCTTGAAAAGGATCGGAGCGAATCCCAGAGCCCTGGAGATAGAATATGCCATCAGGGACGTGGTCCTTCCCGCCATGGAACTCGAGAGAAAGGGCCACAAGATAATGAAGCTCAACATCGGAGATCCCAACAAATATGATTTCGACACCCCTGAATTCATCAAGGATGGTGTTAAGGAAGCCATGGAGATGGGACTCAACGGATATTCCCCCTCCAGCGGCATCCCGGCATTGGTCGATGCCATAGTAGAGGATGAGAGGTCAAGGGGAAATATGGTTGACAGTAAGGATGTTGTCGTTACCCACGGCGTGACGGAAGCTCTTCAGATGATTTTCTATTCCGCCCTTTCACCGGGGGACGAGGTCCTTATCCCTGGTCCTTCATATCCCCCATATATAACCTATGTCAGAATGGTTGGGGGTGTTCCGGTCCCTTACAGAACCATGGAGGAAGGGGGATGGAAGCCCGATGTGGATGATATTGCAGCAAAGATTACCCAAAAGACCAGGGCCATTGCCATAATCAATCCCAACAACCCCACAGGAGCTCTATATGACGCGGCAACTGTAAGGAGAATTGGTGAACTGGCGGCGGAGAACGACCTCTTTCTCATTTCGGACGAGATATACAACCTGATGACCTTTGAGGGAGAGACGCCTTCCACCGCAAAGGAATGTCCCGATGTTCCCGTTATAACAATGAACGGAATCTCCAAGATCTACCTGGCACCCGGGTGGCGAATAGGGTATCTGTCAATCAGAGATGTTGATGATTCCCTGGATGAGGTCAGGGATGGGATCATGAGGCAGTCAAGGGCAAGATTGTGTGCAAATTCCATCTGCGAATACGGATATCTTAAAGCTCTTACAGGTGACAGGAATCACATCGAGCATACAATGTCCAAGCTTTCAAGAAGGAGAGAGATCGCCTACAAGCGCTTGAATGAGATAGAAGGAATATCCTCCCAAAAGCCGGGAGGGGCATTCTACATGTTTCCGAGGATAGATGCTCTGGAGAGAGGCCCCTGGAAGACGGACAAGGATTTCTCTTTGGACCTCCTCCACGAGGAGAAGGTCCTCACGGTATTCGGATCCGGTTTCGGAAAGGAATACGGATCGGACCATTTCAGGATTGTCATTCTCCCGCAGGAGGAAACCCTGGAGAGGGCCTTTGACGGGATAGGGAGATTCATGAAAAGAAGGCTGTCTTGATATCTCATGAGCTTCCTTCGTGGGACCACAGAGGCAACATCATCCTGAAAAAAAGTCCTTTGGGTTGATTCTTTCCCACCGTAATTGTTCCACCATACCTCTCGATGGTCCTCTTCACTATGAAAAGACCCAGACCGCTGCCCCTTCTTGATCCGAAGGAAACACCCTCCTCGAATATCTGGGACATCATTCTCTCGGGCATTCCTTCCCCGTTATCCGCATAAAGGAGATGACAGAAATCATCCTTCTTTTTCACGGAGATTTTGGCTTGCGAGGCATTCCCGTGAACAATGGAGTTGTTGATGAGGTTCTCGAAAACCGAGGCAAGAGCCTTGTCAGCTCTTACCAGACAATTACCTTCCATTTCTATCTTGATCTCCGCATCGGAGGATACCTCATCAATAATCTGTTTGATATCGACGGCTTCCGTCTCCAATCCGTTCACCATGAGGGTTTCAAGCTCGCTCATCCTCTTGGTGATCCGGATGGCCTTTCCAACGGCATCATATGCCTTCATCAGATGGATCTTGTCCATTTTCCCGGTTTCCCTCATCAGTCCGAGAAACCCGAAGGCTATGGAGAGGCGGTTTCTGATGTCATGCCTCATTATCTTGTTTATCAGATGGAGCATTTCATCTCTTTTCAGGAGCTCCTCTTGAACCTTGATGGTCTGAGATACATCTCTCACCAGGAGTATCGCACCTTTGTATTGATCATTGTCGTATATTGGGGAAGCGAAGAGCTCGGTCCTGATCTCTCTTCCATCTTTTGAGACCAAGTCCAGTTGATGTTTGACCCTCTTATCATCTTTGTTTCCTTTTTTCACCTTCTCGAATCTTTCATTCATGAGCTTACTTACCTTCTCCCAGCTTTCAGGAGTGAAAAGATCCTTGTAAGCAATATTCATCATGTCCTCTGGATTGTGGCCGAGGATCCTCTCAACGGATGGATTGATGTAGATAATTTCAAGCTTCTCGTTGAGGACAACCACGATGTCATCAACATTCTCGACCACGGTCTGGAAGATGTCCTTGCAGTAGGGGTCCACATTCTTCTCCATGCAGAGCGAATCGATGGGATTGCCCTGACTCGATCCGGAAGTCATAATGTAACAGTCCACGCAATCATTGTCCAAGCCTTGAGGTTCTCTTCCGGGTCCCGGACTCCGGATATTATGGTACTTATCATTTAAATCTTCGTTAACGATGCATGTACAAGTTCCTACACATTAGAATATGGGCATGGACAAGGATGGATTTTAGTGCCAATTATGTACCTATGGGAATCAATATGAATGCCCATTAAAAAAGAAATTTTAAAGAAAATGGGCCCGCCCGGATTTGAACCGGAGTTCATGGCTCCCAAAGCCACGAGGATGGACCAAGCTACCCCACGGGCCCATATGAATTGATCAACGGAATATGAATTACTCTATAAGGCTTTTGATTGCTGAAATTGGTTGTTGCAACAGATATCAAAACCGATTTATATTATTCAAAATAAAGGGAAAAGGGGTGACCAACTGAAAAACAGGATACATGTAACCAGATGCCGGGATTATGATATCAAGGTAATCAAGAAGCAGTTGATAGAGCATCTGGACCTCTATCCGAGATTCAAGGACCTCAAGGGTAAGAAGGTCCTCATCAAGGTAAACCTTTTATCAGCAACATCTCCCGAGAAAATGGTTACCACTCACCCTGCTTTCGTGGAGGCCCTCATCAATATCATCCGTGAAAGAGGAGGCAAAACCGTAATCGGAGACTCCCCGGGGGGCCTCTTCAATGAATCTTTGTTGAAAAAATGTTACAGGGAGACAGGTTTGCAGAACGTAGCCGAAAGGACAGGGGCGGAATTGAATCTGAATACATCGAGCCATGCCGAGAAGCATCACAAGGGAAGGTTCGTCAAATCCTTCAATATCTGCGATTATGTCAGGGACTGCGACCTGATAATTGCGGCACCCAAGATCAAGACCCATATGTTCTGCGGACTGACCTGTGCCTCGAAAATAATGTTCGGTGCAATACCCGGGACGGAGAAGGTCGGATATCATACCAGGTTCCCCGATAACGTGGATTTCTCAAAGATGCTGCTGGACCTTACGGATGCATGCAATGTGGACCTTTTCCTGGTGGATGGAATAATAGGAATGGAGGGAAAAGGACCTGCCCGTGGAAATCCGAGATCGGTTGGTGCAATAATATCCGGAACGGATCATTTTGAAATCGACAGGTATGTCATTGATATGACCGGACTGAAACCCGAGACCATCCCTCTGATAACCGCAGCGGAGGACCTGGGGGTCCTGGAGAGGAATTCAAGACCTGAAATAACGGGGTCAGGTTCCGATCTCCGGCTTGATCCCCCTTTCAAAGGCGCAACAACAAGGAGCTTGATGAGGAATCTCCCTCTTCCCGTAAGGAGATCCTTGATAAACCTCACAACGGCAAAACCCTTCATAAGGAAAAGGGAATGTGTGGGTTGCGGGGTTTGCAGGGACAATTGCGCGGGAGACGCCATAGATATTGTAGATGGAAAAGCCAGAATCAAATACGGAAAATGCATCCGTTGCTACTGCTGTCACGAACTATGTCCCCATGATGCGGTGGGTTTGCGGGAGAGAAATCTTCTGGCACCGTTGAGGAATCGTCTCAATGGAAGTTAGTAGGGACCTCCCCCGGCCATTTTTTATATCCTAAAGAAACCATTGGTAGTAGGGTAATGCCCATGGAAATCGATGATCACCACTGGATTCCCACATTGAAGGATATCCAGGTTGCCCATTACAGGATCGAGCCCTACATCAACAGGACACCTGTTTTCACTTCAAGCACCTTCGATTCATCGATCGGAGGCTCACTTTTTTTCAAATGTGAAAATCTACAGAAAGTTGGGGCCTTCAAATTCCGTGGTGCAACAAATGCCGTGATGTCCCTGACCGACAAAGAAGCCGCAAATGGTGTCGCCACCCATTCTTCCGGCAATCATGCACAGGCTCTTGCACTTGCAGCCAGAATCAGAGGCATACCCGCATACATCGTGATGCCGAGGACCGCACCTCGAGTGAAGGTTGAGGCAGTAAGAGATTACGGTGCCACCATAACATTCTGTGAGCCCACACAGAAGGACAGGGAAAAAACTCTCTCCGAGGTTGTAGAGGAAACAGGTGCAAATTTCATCCACCCCTATGATGATGGCAGGATCATATCCGGACAGGCGACAGCCGCAGTCGAGCTCCTCAACGACATAGCGGACCTTGATATTGTAATGACCCCGGTAGGTGGAGGGGGTCTCCTTTCAGGAACATCCCTGGCTGTGAGATATATTTCACCCGAAACCAGAATGATAGCCACGGAACCCATGAATGCGGACGACTCATTCAGATCCTTCAGAACCGGTAAATTGATCCCTTCAGAAAATCCGGATACCATTGCCGATGGACTGCTGACATCTCTCAGCGATCTGACATTCTCGATAATCAAGGAGAATGTTCACGATATCGTTACAGTGAGTGAAGATGGAATCAAAAGGGCAATGAAGCTTTTCTTGGAGAGAACGAAACTCATAATAGAACCCTCCGCGGCCGTTCCCGTTGCCGCACTTCTGGAAAAGAGAATATTGGTCAAGGATAAGAGGGTGGGGATAATTCTATCCGGGGGAAACGTGGATCTTGACAACCTGCCATGGTAGTACTATTGCTCCCCTTTTTTCTTGTCATCGATAATCTTCTGTTTTCTGGCCTCATCGATGAAGAGATTTATCCTCAGCTTGATCATATCACGGATCTTTCTCAGTTTATCAAGCTTTTCTTCCTCGGATCCTGTCAGGCTTGAAGGGTCCGGGAATCCCCAATGTGATCTGTGATAGATACCCGGGAAGGTGGGGCATTTCGCCTCCCATTCCTTCTCGCAGACCGTAATCACCCAGTTGTAGTATCTCTCCTTCCTGAAGAGGTCCCAGACATCCTTGGTTTCCTTCTTGGAAAGGTCTATTCCCTCTTCCTTCATGACCTCTATCACCAGCGGGTTTACAGGTTTCGGATCGAGACCGGCACTTTCGACAGAAAATTCATCCCCACCGAGCTTCCTGAGAAATCCCTCCGCCATCTGCGATCTGGCACTGTTGTGAACACACACAAATAGGACCTTTATCTTTGACAAATCCCATTTCATGAAATAAGATATCATCAGTATCAAATAAAAATAATCCCCCTGTAATAACCGGGTTTACAGTTATCAATTAACTGAATCTAGATAAAGATTATAAAAACTGGTAATATTAATAGTAATGGATGGATAAGGATATGGGATCTTCAATATATGACAGGACCGCCTTTTTCGAAGAAAACTCTTCCAGGGCTGTGGAATTGTTCAGGGAGATAACCGAGCATATTAACGAGGTATTCTGGGTATCGAAACCATCAGCCACAGGTTTGGAATATGTCAGCCCTGCCTACGAAAGGATATGGGAAAGATCTATTCAGGAACTAAGAGAGGATCCCACGAAGTGGATGGAATCCATCCACCCCGATGATATAAAAACAGTTCAGGAGAACTGGTCGAAACAATTGGAGGGAAAATCCACAAAAGAAGAATTCAGGATCCATACACCGAAAGGTGGAATCAAATGGATTCAGAACAGGTCCTATCCCGTAAAGGACCCTGTCACCGGCGAGGTTTTGAAGGTGATCGGGGTTGCTGAAGATATCACTGATAGGAGGATGATAGGGGATAAACTTGTCCACAGTGAGGAAAGGTTCAGATCATTCATGGAGTTCCTTCCGGGTGTTGCATACATCAAGGACGAGGATCAAAGGCTGGTGTATACCAACTCTATGTTTGCAAATTTTCTTGGAAAGAAACCGGACAACCTCATAGGAAAGAAAACCGATGAGATGATGCCTCCTGAAATGGCTCGGTCCTTCAAAAGAGAAAACGAAGAGGTACTCTCAACCAACAAACCCAAGGTATTCGAACATACCTACCCAGGTCCGGATGGTCCAACATACTGGTTGACATTCAAGTTTCCTATTGGTATCCAAGGTGAAAGGAGATTACTCGGTACAATCAGCATGAACGTCACCGAGAGAAAAGAGCTGGAACTGGAGCTCGAAGCTTCGGAGAAGAGATATCAATCGATGCTTGAAAACTCCAATCTACTCATATCAATATATGATCGTGACGGCAAATGTCTTCTAATGAATCAAATTGTGGCCTCCTTATTTGGAGGAAAGCCCGAGGATTTCATCGGAAAGACCTTCGGGGAACTTCATCCAGGTATGGCAGAAGAGTATACCAAACGTGTAAGAGATGTAATTGATAGGGAAAAAGTTCGGGTTTATGATGATCTCGTTGATTTCGGAGATGCGGAGAAATGGCTCTTGACCACCGTTCACCCTGTTTACGACCGTGAAGGTAATACCACAGGCGCTCAGGTTATCTCGCAGGATATAACCGATAGAAAGAATACCGAACTGGAACTCGAACAAAGCAGGAAGAAATTGATGGAGGAATCGATCAATTCAAGGCTTTATCTTGATCTGTTAACACATGATATCGGCAATATCCATCAATCAATGAACGGATACCTCGGTCTTTTCAGATCCGCAAAGTTCTCGAAGATGAGGGATGATATCCTCATTTCCATGGAAGATTTGATGAGGAGATCGGTTTCCTTTACCAGAAAGGTGAAACTGCTATCCAAAGCAAGATCATCGCCTGGAGTTCTAGAGCCAGTGGACATTATTGAAATTCTCAGAAGTGCAGGTGAAACCGCAGTAGGAATTGACGGAAACCATGATCTGGACTTCAATCTCAATACAAATAAGAATTGTTTGAAGGTCCTCGCTGACACTCTTATCGAAGAGATGTTCTTCAATCTTTTCCATAACAGCATAAAGCACAATGACAAGTCTCATCACAGGATCGATGTGAATGTAATACTTGACGAGGATTGCGGAACGGTGGATGTGGTCATAGAGGATAACGGGCCTGGTCTGCCAACAGAGATCAAGAATTTCATCAAAAGACCCGTTCAGGAGAGGATTCCTGATTCCAGGAGGGGACTCGGACTTCTGCTCGTGAAGGCCCTTGTCGAGAGGTATGGTGGTTCCCTTTATTATCAGAAACCTTTATCAAAAGTGGGAACCCGGATGATAGTTACACTTCCATATACCGGTATGGATTGCAATTAGCCGGGTCAGTCAAAAATCTTTTTTTCCAGAGTAAAGAAAGGTATAAATATTCGGGTTATCAGCTATACTCCGATGTTTGGGACATTGACCCTTCCCTATCAATATGATTCCGAAAGGAATCGGATCAGGATAAGGGGATTCAAAGGAGGATCACTTTATCGAAGGGAAACCGGATCTGTGGAGATAACAAAGAGGATATACAGCAGCAAAGCGAAGATCCGGCTATCTCCCGTCAAACCATTCAATTGTCCCAAGATGATAACATCCAACCTAATGATAGAACTCAAAAGGACCCTTGTCGTTCCCCCTGGAGAATCAAAGAAGATTTATCTCAGATTCCCTGTGGAAATTGGAGTGATAGTTACTAGAAGTGGAAAAGACAGGGTAATAGATGTTTTCACTGATAATCCTCCGAAATATTCGATGTACGGAGATATAAAAGAAGGTGTCATGTGCAGGTACTACAGCTCGGACGTTCATGTGGGGCCTCCGAGAACGAATCCTCTTGAGGAGGGATTAATGGAGGTCAGGGTCAGAAATTCAACCAATGACTGGAGAGAGATATCGATGCTCGTTTTCGACGGGTTGCTGATGAAGATCTTCTTCTCCGACAGACTTATTTCCGCAAAGGCAAGGGCAACGATAATAGATGATGAGAAGGTGGAGATCAAGTTCAGTTCGAAGCCGCTGAAGGAAGACCAATCCAAGGCATTCGAGATGTTGAACAGCTCCACTTTCAAGAGGATGGTTACCAAATTTACCATGGAGGGAGGATATTGAAATTGGGGGATCTGGAGCTTGGGGGGATAAACATTGAACAGGTTTTACTTGTTGTACTGATTATTGTTCTCGCGGTGATGATCGGGAAGATCCTCAGTCTGTATACAACCAGATTCCTCAGGAAGAGAATGTCCCTTGACCATGTCAAGATAATCACAAAGGGAATCTACGGATTTGTTTTCTTTATAGCTTTGATGATGGTCCTCCCGATTGTGGGATTCAGCATCTCCGGTCTGGCTGTGGCCGGAGGTATCTTTGCGATTGTGATAGGATTCGCCGCACAGAGCATTGTGGGAAACCTCATTTCGGGAATTTTCCTTATATTCGAAAGGCCGGTCAAGATAGGAGATGTTGTCAACATCGACTCGACCATAGGACAGGTTGAAGATATCAGGATCATTTCCACAACGATCAGGACCTTCGACGGACATTTCGTCAGGATACCCAACATGACAGTATTCAACGCGAAGATAATCAATTATTTCGTGAACAAGGCCAGACGGTTCGAATATACGGTTGGTATCAGATACCGGGATGATGCCGACAGTGCTTTGAAGATTATCAAAGAAACAATCGAGAAGCACCCATTTGCCCTGAAATACCCCGAACCTGTCATGTTCGTTGATTCTCTGGGTGATTCCTCTGTCAACATCAATGTGAAGATATGGGCTCCATTCACGGAATGGTATGAGGTGAGAAAGGACCTGCTGTGGAAAATAAAAACCGGTCTGGAAAAGAACGGAATAATCGTACCGTTCCCGCAGAGGGAGGTCTGGTTTAACAATGATCTGAAAATAGGAAATACTGAAAAAGAAACCCAAGACATATAAATTAAAAATTTTCATCATGCTTATGTTCGGAACGGACCCAACAAGATCACTTTACCGATTGAAAAAAGGAGATATCGACAAAGCATCAGAGGTCCTCTCAAGAGCTTTCTTTACCGAACCCGATATGGTAAAGCTCCTTCCCGATGAGAAGATCAGAAAGAAGAAGCTCGAGATCATGTTCATTCCATTCATCAAATTCGGGCTATTATACGGGGAGGTGTATGCTCCCTCATCTGATATTGAGGGAGTGGCTGTTTGGAATCATTCATCGAAAAAAGAAATCAACTTCTGGAGGAGCCTCAGGTCTGGTTTCTTGGGGATGGTTTCCAAACTGGATAAGAAGGAGAGGGAGAACTTCACCCGCTACGGCAAGGAGATGGATGTCCAGACCAAGAAGACAATACAGGGAGAGCACTGGCTGCTCTTTATCCTTGGAGTGGATCCTGACCGCCAGAGGAAAGGGTACGGGAGAAGGCTGCTTGAACCTATGCTCCGGAGGATAGATGAGGAGAAGCTTCCGGTGATGCTCGATACGGATAAACAGGTAAATGTGAGATATTACCGCAAATTCGGTTTCGAGGTGAAGAGGCCCTATAGAGTTCTCGAAAACGACCATTGGGGAATGGTGAGGGAAAGAAAAAGTATCGATTCTTCCAATAATACCTCGATTAAGAGATAGCTGTAAGTATCAAACTTTACAATATCACACTGAGATGTGGGTATTAACTGCCCATATCAGTTCCTGGGAGGGAATGGATATGAGAGATAAGATTTGCATGGTTCTTTTGATCATTTTTCTGTCCTGCAACCTATCATTTGTTTCACTTTCGGGTTCAGGATCCGAAGGCACGAGACTTCCTGTGGATAGTTCAGCATATAAACTAATCCCGTTGAATTTAAATTCTTCAGTTATGGAAGACGATACCTACCAATCTACATTTTTCACGGCAATGGGAGGTCTGAATATGAACACCTTCACAACCGATGCCGATTGGCTGACATGGGAGTTGACGGATGCGAGACCGATGAACATGTCCGGCATTGCTGCCCAATGGAACTTTGATACCGGTGACGCATCGGATTCTTCAGGAAACCAAAACGACGGTTTCCTTCACGGTACTTCATCGGTTTCCGGCATTTCCAGCAATAGTGAAGCCTTATCTTTTGATGGAGATGATTATGTTGATATCCCGCACAGTCAAACCCTCAACATCACGGATGAGATAACCCTGGAAGCCTGGATATATCCGACAATCGATGATTTGGACGAATATATGATCATAAGCAAGGGCGGAAGCTGGAGCAATGAAGATCCTCAATGCTACGAGTTGACAATCGATGACGCTCGCCCCCTATTTCAGATGAAACTTCCGGATTCGGAAGACTGGTATGGAGCCGCACCCTCGGAACCGATCACAATGGAAACCTGGCACCACGTGGCTGGAGTTTATGACGGCTCTCTATTCAGGATATATATAGACGGTGTCAATCAAACCAACATTTACAACGGGTGGGGAGGAACATACAAGGGCAAGGTGTACAACGGAGGACTTCCCACGGGAGATTTCAACATCTCCATAGGTCGCAGATCTCCTGCCTCATGGGGTTCATTGTTCTACGAGGGATATATCGACGAAGTAAGGATATGGGATCGAGCAATCCCTGAATCCGAGATGATCCAGCATTCTGTGATACCGGGATCCAAGTTCCTGAATCTTACCGGAATCCCGGATAACGGAGATGTAGGTGAAAATGACGTTTGGATAAATGTTACGGATAATGATGGAAGGTATGATGAGTTTGAATTCACCATCAAGGTCGAAAACACGCAACCGAATATCATTACTGAGAATGTGCTGAATGTATTCCAGGATGAGGAATACAGTGTACAATATCAAAGCAATGAGGAAACCGGAGATCTATCATGGGATCTGGAGGCTGAAACCGTTTGGCTCCAAATGGATTCGGATAGGGGTTTACTTTCAGGAACTCCGGGTAATGATGATGTGGGAATCCATGAGATTACCGTGATATTCAATGACGGTAACGGAGGAATCGATTCCACCACCTTCGATCTTGAGGTGATCGATGTTAACGATGCCCCCAGGATCTTAACCGAAAACAGCTTTGAAGCATATGAGGACCAGTATTTTGAGGTTGATTATGATTTCATGGATATCGACGGTGAGGATGTCAATTGGACCATGTCAACGGATGCAAAATGGTTGTCCATCGATGTGAGCAACGGTATTGTGAACGGAACTCCTGATAACGATGATGTTGGCAATTACACTGTAAATATAACTGCAACCGATCCTAGGGGATTGTGGGATTCAACCGAGTTCGTTGTGACCGTTTTCAATACAAACGATGTTCCATTCTGGGTTGATGTTCCGGAAAATACCTCTGTTGACGAGTCGGGTGTATTCTATTTCGATTTCAATGCAAATGATGTGGACCTGGGAGACAATATAATCTATTCCATTTCGACTGATCCCGAGATCAACTGCACTTTCGATGTTATTACCGGGGTTTTCCAATGGAACGCAAGCAGGCTTGATTTTGGTAATGATTTCGAGGTCGTAGATTTAGACCGGCTAAGGATAGATATTCTTGCCAGTGCAACTGACGGTGAAGAGACAATTGATCATATTTTTCATATTGACCTGATTCTCAATCCCTCCCCGGTCACTGCTCTTTTGACTCCCTTGAACGGTTCAACCATCGGTGGAAAGGTTATTCTTGAATGGGAGGGGTCTGATGACGGTGATCTTCCCCTTTCCTACGACGTTTACCTGCATGAATCCAAGGCGGATGTGCTGTTGAGGAACGAATGGGCCTTGATTGCCGAAGATGTTTTGAACACATCACTGGATGTGGAAGGTCTGGATACTGGCATTACCTATTTCTGGACCGTCATTGCCCATGATAGATATTCTTCAGGTCTGTGCACTGATGAGGCTTTCAGCTTCTATCTGAACTCCCCGCCGGAAGCAACAATGTTATCTCCGAAAAACGGATCGATCGTACCTTTTCATGAAATCTTGCTGAAATGTAGCGGTATTGATCCGGAGCTTGACACTCTCGATTATCATTTCTTCGTGAGCATATCGAAAGCGGATGTGGAAGACCTGTCGGAAACATCCCTCCATATTTCAGATGAACCTACCCTCGTGCTTGATTCACTTCAGCCCGGGTCTTTGTACTACTGGACGGTGATTTGCAGGGATGAATATGAATTCGGAGAATCCCTGACCGGTATTCATACGTTCAAAGTCAATACTCCTCCTGAGATAATCCAGGTTGATGACCAGGAAGGGGTAGCAGGGTCCGAATTCACCATTGATATCAACGGATCCGATATGGATGGAGATCAGCTTCAATTCAGTATGTTGTCAGGTCCTGTCGGAATGGTGATAGTTCCATCCACTGGATTGGTTACCTGGACCCCCTCATCCGATGAATCGGGTCAATATGAGGTATTGATCGGAGTATCGGATGGTCTTGATTCCTCGAATACAACCTTCATGATCGATATCAAAGAACCGGAAGAGATCGAGGGAGAGATTGAGGAGGAAGGATCATTGCTTCCGGTATTGTTAATCATCATCGTGGCCGTTTCGATAATATTTGCCATACTGGTCATTTTCCTGCTTGCAGGAAGGAAGAAGGATGATATGGGATCGGAGGAAAATCAACCTGTTCAGGAAGTCCAGGAAGAGATACCGGACTACCTTCTGGGGATTGATGAAAGACCCGTTCAGGAAGACCTGTATCCGGATCCGCTCGCATATGAAAGTACTCAACCCGAGGTGGACGACCAGCAGGAAAAATTCGAGTCCATCACCCCGGAGGCTCTTTCCGAGGAGGAAAGCAACATGAGGTCCTCCTTGCTCGAATCAGGATCCCCGATGAATCCACAAGATCAAGGATCGATAATTGATGGTGATGCATCGAGTGGAGAAATGGATGAGAATTCAGAGGTCAAAGGAATCAAAAAATTGGAAGATTCTCCAGGTTCCTGATATCGATGTTATCCGATGTAAGAAAGAACCACATATGATTAACGCCATTTATAAACCTCCTATGCGATATACAATCGGATACTGGGAAGGATCGGAATGAATGATGTAAGAAAGACAGCTTCGATATTTTTCATCCTGTCATTGATCCTATTCACATATCTTCCTCCGGTCCTCGGAGACGGCATGCCGGTATATTCCTATGTGAAGGACAAAGCTGAAGCAGAGAAATTGTACGGAACAACATTCGAATCACGCCAGCTGGCAAATGTGGAGTATCTGAATTCAACCCATCAGAGGATCGACCTTTTCCTTTCGATATTCTCACTGGATCCCGGGGAAAACCTCACGGTCCTCGTTCCATTCAGACAGCTTCCGGAAGAGGTCGATATGGAAAAAGGAAACGATTCCGATTTCCTTGAAGCCAATGATTATGATGAGATAATCGAGAGATCTCAGAGACAGGACATCAGAAGGACCTCAGGCAGGTTCGCAGAGAGGACGGGAAATTCATTGCTGGACCTCGGGACCTCTGCTGTCACGACTCCGCTCGGAACCCTTACTTTGTATGTTGCAAGGAACTATCATAACGAACATGGCAGCGACAGGGGATTTGGAAGCTACACCGAGGACGCAGGCGGATCCCTGGGCGCATCCAAGGAGAAAGAGGTGAAGGAGGTTTCCCATTACGAATTCGACGGAGCCTCCGTAACCGTCTATTCGGTGAGTGCCAATGCAACACTGGATGATTTCATCTCGGTGGTTGATCTCGGTACCATGCCTACAATTACGAGAGAGGTTGTGGAGGAATACAGGGATCAATATGTGGCCGTGATCGAATCGGAGCCCTCTCCTCCCATTCCGGAGGATGATTATGATTGGCTTTTCGAGGTAATGCCGGATACCATGGAAGGATTGATCGGGAGATTCTCGAAAAAACAGGGTCTCAGCTATAAAGAGGCCAGGGAAATGGCGGAATGGAACAGCTTCATGGGATTCAGGGAATTGGTGGATTCGGGATACAACGAATCGGAATTGAGGAACTGGAACCTTGAGCGATGGTATGATCATGATTACAATTGGGATCACTATTCGATCGAGACTCCATTTGACATTTACAGAAAAATGGAATCTCTGGTCTTTGCAGTTTACGGCTTCACCGACTTCCAGGGGCACACCCTTTCGGTTACTACAAAGCTCGATGATGGTGACCTCTACTTCCCTCTTGGAACATCCAAAGGATGGGACAATCCCATCCAGGAGACCATAATAATGGCTAAGGTTCCCAAAGGCAGATCCCTTGATTCGAACCTCGATGCCGACCATTCCGCTTTCATCGGGGAACAACACTGCTACATCTTCGAGTACTTCGATGCCAATCCCGAGGAGGACCTTGAAGCATCCATAGAGGATTCAAACATGATTGAGAGGACCTCCGCTTCTCTCTCGGAATTCATAGATTTCAATACTGTTTGGGCTCCTCTTTTTCTGGCCGTATTCTTCGAGATATTTCTCTGGTTCTTCCTCATCTGGCTTGTTAGGATCTCTTTAAAGGGTGAAAAAAACAGGAAAACAATGACGCTGAAGAATCTTCTGATGGCCGTTTTCAACATCCTTGTCTCGGCTCCGGTCACATATATATTCACGGTGGAGGACCCTTTTACCGGAAAGAAGCATGTGAAGGATAGAAAGGAAAGAAACGTATTCAGGATGGTCTATCTGTATTTCATCGTGATCAATACCTGCATAATTTTACTGGGGGTATTCTCCTGAAGAGAGATAGCTCCCTGTTGGGGATATTCATCACTCTTCTTCTTCTTGCCATTGTTTATGCACTCGCGCTTTTCATATTGATACCCATAGGGTTTCTGATCGGATCCTATATTATCTCTCTATTCGAGAACGAACTCTTCACACAGGATCTTTACTTTATTTTTTCCGGGATGTTCCTTATCTTTGTAAGCCTGGTCTTCGATGTCATCGCATCACTCGCAATGGCGGGCTTCAGATCCGCGCTTGATTGTGATCTCGGGACAACTCGCTACAGAGGATCTTCAACAAGGGTGAGAATTCTCTATCTGGTCATCCCGATCCTGCTGTTGATATCATATCTAATCTCTGACTGGTTACTTTTCGATGGAAACCAGGCCCTACTTTTCTTCATATGGGTGGGAATACTGATTGGTTTCTTCTTCTTCAAATGGAAGGTGATCGACATTCCCGCAAAAGCTCTGGCCCTTATCGGCAATGAAAACAGCCTCAAGAGAAGCAGGACATCTGCGATTCCACTTGTTATATTTCTTTTCAGCTTCATTACAATTCTTTTTTCATTCAGGTACGAAGATGCCCCTTCTGGGACAATTGTCATGTTTTATCTTGAAGTACTTTTCTTGATGGCAATCATGATAAATATCATAAATATCGGGGGAGTGGTGAACGACATTGGAGGAGAGATGAAAGAATCAAATCCATGATAAAACTCCACCCATTTACTTTCGCCTCCCCCCTCAAACTTTTGATTAATGTTTTTAAAGAATCGAATGCCAGGTAACGAGGGTTTAATTTGGTTGATCGTATCAACTGGGATGATTTGGAAGAGATGGAAGTCAGAAAAGGTATTTTCGGCAAGACTATTACCAAGGGAAAGATCCAGATTGTATTATACCGCTATCTGCCGGGTTCGATATTCGAGGATCACTCCCATCCGGAAGAACAGATGACCATCGGTATTGAAGGAGAACTTGAATTCTCGGTAGGAGGAATAAGGTCTTCATTCAAAGAGGGAGATGTTGTCCATATCCCACCCAACATCGGCCACAGTGCAATAAACCGTGGTAATATTGCAGCCGTCACTTTCAATATATACAACCCCGCCAGGAGGGAGTCTCCATGAGAGGAGCCAACGGTTTGACCGACGGGCATATCTTCTACAGGGACCTGGCAAAGAAATACATATTCGTTGAAAGAGCGGAGGGAATCCATCTCTATGATAAGAAGGGGAACAGGATAATCGATGGCGCGGCAGGTGCCGCTGTTGTCTGTCTCGGTCATGGAAATGAGAGGGTGATAGAGGCCCTCAACAAACAGGCAAGGAAGGTTGCATACACTCATATGTCCACTTTCACGAACGAACCTCTCCTGAGACTTTCTGCGGAACTCATCAAACTGACTCCCAGGAGATTGAACAGAGTCTATTTCGCTTCGGGAGGATCCGAGGCTGTGGAAACCACATTGAAACTTGCCCGGCAATATCATGTGGAAAAAGGTAATCTCCAGAAATACAAGGTTATTTCGAGGACCACCAGCTATCATGGGGCAACGATCGGCGCACTATCCATGACCGGTCATTATCCACGGAGAAAGCATTATCTCCCCTTCCTGGCCCAGTTTCCCAGAATATCTACCCCCTACTGCTGGAGATGCCCCTTTGGAAAAACATCCGGGACCTGCGAATTCGAATGCGCCCATGATCTGGAAAGGGTAATCGTATCCGAGGATCCTGAGAACATATCTGCTTTCATTGCAGAACCTATAATAGGAGCCTCAGCTCCCGCTCTTGGTCCTCCAAAGGGTTATTACAGGATAATCCAGAAGATATGCCATAAATATGATGTTCTCTTCGTTGCGGACGAGGTGATGACAGGATATGGAAGAACCGAAAAATTCTTCGCAATGGAGCATTACGAGGTATTCCCGGACATGATAGCCCTGTCAAAAGGCATCTCCAGCGGCTATTCGCCGCTGGGAGCTCTGATCATCGATCAGAAGATATTCGATGTGATTTCCCAAGCTCCGGGGAGCGCCTTTGTTCATGGTCATACCTTCGCCGGGAATCCACTTTCAGCAGCTGTTGGACTGGAAGTTTTGAGGATCATACTGGAAGAGAAATACGTAGAAAGGGTGGCAAAGCTCGGAGAGTATTTTCTGAAAGGCCTCAATACTTTGAAAAGACATCCGATGGTGGGTGATGTAAGATGCGTGGGTCTTCTGGCGGGAATAGAATTCGTCCATGACCGAAAAACAAAGAAACCCTATCCGGTTGAATTTCACGTTGCCAGCAGGCTCCAGCAGATCTGCCTCAAGAATGGTTTGTATGTTTATCCGGGGAGAGTTTCATCGATCGTGGACGGAGGAGACCATATTCTTCTTGCTCCTCCATTCATCATCACGGAGGATGAACTTGACGAGATCGTGGATATTCTCGACAGATCAATCGCGCAGCTCCAGTTCGAGCTTTTGGTTCATGAATAATTGGTATCACTTGTCAGAAATGTGATACTGGAATGTTTTGACATCAGGTTACCATTTCCTTTTGAAGAAGGCTCTCGGCGGTTGCAAGAACAGCATCTTCGGGAGGTCTGGGCTTCCAATGCAGAATATCCTCTGCTTTTGAATGGTCAAGTTTCCTTACCTTTCCTAGGTCTATGAGAAGAGGTTCTATCGTTCCGTCGAAACGGGAAAGAATTTTCAGCAACAGGTTGGGCGCCACACGTGTTGGTATTTTTCTGTTGGGATATTCCTTTTTGAGAATATCTGCCACATCCTTGAAGAAAAGGTATCCCGATGATGCTATGAACCTCTGGCCGGCTGCTTTCTCATTCTCAAGGGCCAGTATATGAAGTCTTGCAACATCCCTCACATCAACCATGTCGTACCCCATGTTGGGAACCATTGGGGCACTTGCCTCCATTGTTTTTTTCACGATATTGATGGAAGCGCTCATACCACCATTAAGAATCGGACCCAATATAGCACCCGGGCAAATTGTGGTCAATTTCATTCCGTTTCCATTCTTTTCCATGAACTCCCATGCAGACCTTTCCGCCAGTGTTTTGCTGTTGAAATAATACGTTGAATCCTTCTGGTTGTGGGGATCTGTCCAATCCTTTTCATTGTAGACGGTTTTGAAATCATCTCTGGACCTTCCGTAGGTAACAGCTCCTGATGATGAGGTAAGAATAACCCTTTTCACACCGTTCCTGGAGGCAGCTTTCAAGACATTCAATGTCCCCTCTACCGCAGGAATGTACAGATCATCCGGGTCCTCGGGCAGTTCCTGAGGGAAGGGGGAGGCGACATGAAATACGGCTTCAATATCTTTCATGATATTATTCCAATCTCCCGGTTCTTTCAAGTCAGCTTCCCTTATCTCAAGGTTTTCAATATTTATCGTGAATTTCGAGAGGATTTCCTTGAATTCCCTGGCTTTCTTAAGATCTCTCGCGGTCCCAAGGACCTTATATCCCTTATTCAACAATTGCAGGGTTAGATGCGATCCCAGGAATCCGGTAACACCGGTAACCATAACCTTTTGATATTTCTTCATGGAATAATTAAAGTCAACTTGATAAAAATCATTTTTACCTGATATGGGCGGGTTCGATTAACAATTTTGGTTTATGATCCAACCTATTGTTTTTCATCATATGGGAATTATAATGATTCCAGTTCTGGAAATTCCCAATAGAAAATCATATTTAAGGAAATTTGCAGACCCGTAAAATGAAAGTAAGGATTAACGGTTTAATTTCAACCTTGAAATTACTGGTCATATTATATCGGAATCGAATTTCAAGGTGCGCTGAATGAGAAGTACAATCTACGGTTTAATTCAGCTGTATGTGGAAATTCCATTAATTATTCCAAAATTTACGACATCCTTCAAGGAAGGATGGGTGTCGAACTCACGAGTTGTTTTGATATTGACGGAAGTGAGTTACGACAATTTCATTGATAATCATCTGTCTGACGTTTTATTACTTGATTTGCTGGAGAACACTCAAATTCTGGGCTGGGGGTTAGTACGTTCGATCGAAGCCTGCTTCGATCGATTATTTAATTTCGAACATGTCACTTTCATCCAACTCTTCGACCTTTTCCATTTTCTTATTCAGTACATTTCTATTGATATCCGTGTTTATGGATCTGATCTGCTCTATGACATCAAGACAGAACATCTCCCAACTGGGAATGATCCTTTCTCTGCCACCTTTTCCCACCATTGAAGCAAAGCCTCTAGCTTCCTGTGACCTGTCCGAGATCCGGGATATTGTCTCGACCGACCCTTCGATAAAGCTATGTGGGTCAACTCCCTTCTTATGAGCTATCATGGATATTTTTCTCATGATAAGTTCATTGTCCCGTTCCATTTCCAGTATCATTCCCAGGTCGTAAACATCTTTGAATCTCTCCCTACCAAATCCGTGAACGTTGCAAGTTGCCAGTATCTTATCTGCTATCAGGTCCTCGACACTCGAGTGGAATATCTCGGCCTTGAATTGTGGTTTTTCATATTTGAGTATCACAAAATTAGGTTCACTCCTTACAGGTTTGACAGATGGCAGCCATGCATTTTTGAAATTTATCTGTATTCTCTGGTCGATTCCCTGTATTGAATCGCCACCCACCCTTATCACCTCATCAAACCTCGAAGGCATCTTTCTGACGAATGTCATGGTCTTTGTCTGATCATCCATATATCTGAATTCAATGGATCCAAATTCGATTCCTCTGATCTTAACTATCCTATCTTCATCTCTTGCAATATCATTCAATCCATTGATTATATCTCGAATGGAATTTGGATTCCCTGCTGATGAATTGAAATCCAGATCGACCGAGGCTCTCTGAAATTCATAGGGAAGCCATGATTGGACACATGTACCTCCTTTGAAAATAAAACTCTCAGTATTGCTGAGCAGGGAAAGAGTGTCATAATGCCAGAACATGATCTCAATGGACCTTGCGGGAATGCCCGTATCCTTTTGAATGGATCTCATTTTCTCCTGGATGATTTGCTTCCTTTCCCATGTCTTCACAATTGATAGGATCTCCATCTTCTCATCGTGATCTAGATTGATTCTCAATTACTTCACCCCAGAACGGTATTCAGAGCAAGGTTGACGGATTTTCTGATTTCAGGATCTTGCCCATGTTTAATATTGATTGGCAGATCGATATCGCTCAATCGATCCGAAATGGCCAAAATTGCAGGTCCGAATATGTGATCAATATCCTGGTCCTCAGCATATTCCATGATCTTGTGAAGGTCTATGGATCGGTTCAAAATATTCTGAACCAGTAGGAGGAAGATCGGATAATGACCACATTCGTCTAGTTTGATAGAATCGACCATACCTCTTTCCACAGATGAGATCCATACTTTAACTCCAAAGAGCGTATCCCTTTTCACATCTTCGGGGATAATATTCGTGGGTCTCCAACCAACCTTGAGATCGGTGCAATCCTTTATTGTTTGGAGCATTCGTTCTTTTCTTGTGTTTTGTTCCTTTATCATGACAAGGATACTTCTTTCATCTACATCAATGGGCATTCCGTTCTGACAAGAACTGGCATAACCCGTGATATAATAATCAATGCCAAGAATCCTGTCAATCGAACGTAGGACAGTCTGTATGTTATTCATGTGGTCCTCGCTGAGGAATAGCAGATCCCTTAACTGATCAAGGTAAGGGAAATCCTGGTCCAGTGATATCTTACCATCAACTTCCTTCAGAGCACCAAGAGCGATCAATTGATCTACCTGTTCATATACAGGACCTTTTCCGGTTCCGACGGATTCTGCAAGGTGGTTTCTTGAAAGATTATTACCCTCTTTGATCATGGTCCCGACTATCCTTATCTTTGTCTTTGTTCCTAGTAGATGTTCGATAAAGCCCAGCATAATCGGCAATGAGATTGAAATGTATTTAAGATTTACTTAAAAAAGTAGATTATCGATATTCTTACTTATAAAAGTAAAAGTGATTGAAAAGAACTAAAATTTGAAACGGAGTGGGGCCAACCCGGACATTCGTAAAAAAGTAATTACAAGAAATTCGAATCGCTTTTTTACTTGCCAACGATTTATAAACAATTTCACGTGTTGGCCCATTCTTACAAGTAAATAATAATGAAAAACGAAAGTGGGCCAACCCGGACATCGCCAAAAAAGTGATATTATTATGATTAAAATCGCTTTTTTGTCTGTCAATTATTTAAAATTGATTTCACGGGTTGGAGACTTTGATTTCAAATCATACCCCACTTTCTTCAAATATATATAAATAAAAAACGAAAGTGGGCCAACCCGGATTTGAACCGGGGACCTCTCGGTTATCAGCCGAGTGCTCCACCAACCTAAGCTACTGGCCCGTAGAAATTGGCTCGAAGGGCCCATAAGGTCAACTTTCATTTAAGGTTTTCTTACACGGGGAGAGGACCTCAGGAAGAGGGTTTTCTCTTCCTGTAATACTTGGTATATGCGAAGTATCCTCCCGCAATGATAACCGCGATTATGATCAGGACCCACAACCAGGTGAGGTTCATCGGTTCATCCTCTTCAACCTCCTCCTGTTCAAGAGGTTTTATCATTCCAAGGTCATAGATGTATTCCGAGATATTGATCTGGTTTCCCTCTGCAACCCCCGAATCGAATGGCATCCATGGCTTCCAGTATGCATTGGATGCGAACGGATTCTGCAGTCCGAGTTCATGACTCCCCGGATTCATTGTCATGTTCAAGGAGACCGTGAACTCCGCTCTGACCTCCTTGAACTGGGTCTCCCGGAACCTGTCTCCGATATCCCAGTCGATGCCCCTGCCCTCGACGTTGAAGGACCAGTAATTCCCCCAATCACCTGAATCAATGGAAATCTCCGATATCCTGGAATCTGTGAGGAGCTCTCCTGGCTGGGTCCAGTCAGGACTTCCGTCACCGGTCTGATCGATGGTAACGAAAAGAGAGGCTATCCTCTTGTCATCCGTGTTCCATGGATCGTAGGTGAACCTGATCTCCATCTTCTCCGAACCTTCGGGAATGTAGACCATCTTGGCTGTATCATGATTCATGGGAATAATCGAGTTCGATTGATTGGAGAACCTTGACCACTCGCCGCTCCAAGCGGTATACAACCTGTCGGTCCCGTATGTATTGGATCTTACCATCATTGTATTCTCGTACTGTGCAATCGCCGCTTTGACACAATGGTTTGCATAATCCGGCATGCCGTCCCTGTCGAAATCCCTTGTCCTTATCTCTTTCAAAGCGAGTGCGATTCCAACAGCCTTATCAACCTTGACAAGACCGAATCCCTGGGCGAAATCAAAGGGTTTCCCGTTCCATCCGATGGAATAGTTCTGAGGAACGTAGTTTTCGGCAAGTGGAGTACCCTCATCGGAAGGAGGAATGTATTCGGAAGCAGCTTCCAGGATCAATTCCACCTCGTGAACCCTGTTTCTCGTATCGTTCATCCATCCCTCGTCCAGTTTTTCCTGTTCGGCCTGGTCGTAATACTCGGACATCCTGAGGTCCGGATACGCCTGCAGAAGCAATGCAACAACTCCTGCAATATGTGGTGTTGCCATGGATGTTCCCGATATTGCAAAATAATACGGATCAATGTTTGACAGACCACCGGCACTCTGCTTTGTCATAACCGAAATCATGGTCCTCCTTGCAGCTGTGGACCAGATGTTTACACCGGGAGCTCCGACATCGGGATATGTCGTATGAATTCCGAGTTCTCCCCTGGATGAGAAGCTTGCCACCCCGGTTCCGTCCCTCGCCATTGCCGCCACCGCAATGTTGGAGGGAACGTTTCCGTAGGGGTTGGTCTGGATGTCGCTTCCGTCACCACCTGAATTGGAGGCGGCGAAGATAACCAGGACGTTATTTTCGAATGTGATCTTCTGGGAGATTATGGAAATGGCATCCTCGGGGTTGTAATCTCCCGGGGCAGGTCCCCATGAATTTGACACAACCCTTATGGGATCGTCCCATTCGTAGGTGTGTCCGGGTTTGGAATTCTTGTAGACCCACTCCATTCCCCCAAGTGCATTTATGATTGAAACCGCCTCTCCGGTTGACAACCCTATCAACTTCGCACCGGGGGCCACTCCTTTCCTGGCTCCTCCGGATGCGTCGCCGTTCCCTGCGACGGTTCCGGCGCAGTGGGTCCCGTGTCCCGAGGAGGTATCACCGTTTTCGACCTCCCTCCAGACGAAATCCGAGTCGGATTTGTAATTCTTGATGGTTTTTTCACCGTAATCGAGATCGGGATGTCCAGCATCCACACCCGAATCCAGGACCACAACGGTGATTCCTTTTCCGTCTATGGCCGGATATTCCTTTCCCACTGAATCTACTATTGGAGTTTCCCATGTCTTGGTGGCGTTGATGGTTGTTGTTGTCTGTTCCATGAGGAAATCCATTTCCTTGTCATATTCCACCCAGAATGTATCACTGTATCTGGATATTCTCTCGATGGAATCCCTGTTGCCTCTGGCGAAAATTGCAGGGAGTGCAGTCATCCTGTGCACTATCTCGAGACCTGCTTCCCTGGCGGCCTGAACATCAGCTTCGGTAAGGGGGGGATTGAATTGGACCACGATCTCCAGTTCGGCTTCGGGTCCTCTCAAAGAGACCGCTTCGTCCACCGAAGGATCGATGTCGGTATGGCTTCCGATTCCGTCATACCAGAACTCATTTGTAAAACCGAAAGGGGTTTCATCGGGTCCTTCCTCGGCGGAAACCTGTCCCAGGATGAAAGCTCCGGCTAGTAATATGATCGACATCGAGGCTAGTGATAGGAATCTTTTGGATATCATACATATTCCTCGAGGGGGCCTAAACATCTGCCAACAACATGAAATTTGCAATAAATGTATCGGTTGATTATTCGAACCGATACTGTGTTGCTGTCAATTGGTTCAATGATTATATCTATATTTTGGACCTCACAACAGATATGATCCTTCTGGAAATGGTGGGATTGATACCTTCCACCATTAACAGGTCCTCGGGGATGGCTTCAGCGAAATCTCCCCAGTGAGAATATCCGGCATCGTAGAGGTTCTGGGCCTTGTCCTTGGATATCCCGAAGTTTTCCATGTATTCCCTTACGATATCGGCTTCCCGGAGGAATTCATCATTTCCAATCCTCTCCAGTTCTGGATCATAAGTCCTGACCTCATTTATATCCGAATCGGTTTCCGGTTCGGTTTCATCATCTTCCCGAACCTCCTTACCGGCAGGTCTGATATCAATGAACCAGTAAACGAATGCGAAAATGATCGCAAAAGAGAACACCCCGCCACCTACAAGTGCCGCCGGTGAACCGAGAACGAAACCCGCTACTCCCGCTATTATTATTGAAGCTCCTGCGATTGCCAGAATATAATGAGGTTTCACACTTACCGCCTGGTTATTAAAAAGCCTGATTATTTAAGACTGTCGGGGATATAATACTAATCATCCACTTGCGACTTTCGAAGGGTCACGACAGCTTCTGTTCCCGAATGGGCCGGATCCTCCGAACTGAGCTTGAAGCTCCCCTTGTATGCCCTTACAAGAATCGAGATAAGGGAGAGCCCCAATCCTCGACCCTGTGATTTGGAGACCTCTCTCGGACCCACTTCCTTCAATTCCTTTATGATATCATCCGCTATACCTGGTCCGTTATCCCGGATTTTCAGTTTAACTTTCTCGCTGTCCTCCTCAATTGTTATGGTCACAAAGGGTTCGTCCGTGTGGTTGTGGGTTATCGAGTTGCTCAACAGATGATAGACAATGAGAGAGAGCCGTTCATCCGCCCTCACATACAACGGATGATCGGGAAGATCCAGATCCACACGGGATTTCAGATAAGGATGGTAATTCTCCAGTGCTTCCATACCTTTTTTTATGGATCGTATTACATCCACGGATTCTGTCTCGATCGCTCCTATTCCGACATCCGCCATTATCTTGACGGAGCGAATGGTATCCATTGCTCTTCCCAGCTGTTTTACGCAGGATGTGAGATATGTTAGCTTTTTATCGGGAATATCTCCGGATGATCTGAGCATCTCCAGGTTCATGAGCATTACCTGATGTTTGTTGGTTATGTCGTGTGTCATGATGTCGAGATAGAACTGGGCCTCCATCTGAGCTTCCCTGAGTGTCTGTATGTCCGATAATGCACCTCCTATGAAATCCCCTTCCTTGGAAGGCGATGTGATCCTGTGGACCTTCAGTCTTGTCCATCTGAAATCCCTGTCCGGTATCAGAGCCCTTACAACCAGGTCGGATGAGGAATCATCCTCCCTGGCAAGAACATGGGACATGGCTCCGGATATCATCTCCCTGTCATCCTCATGAAAAAGGGACAGAAGATCTGTGCAGTCAGCCAGTTCTCTCTTGCTTCTTCCGAGGACCTCCGGGACCAACTGGGTCATGTATTTGAAGCAATTGGACTTTGGATCGTATATGAAAAGACCGTCATTCACCAGTGCGGAGAGTTCGGATAGTCTCCCCAAATGTGATGAAACCTCCCCTTTATACTCCCGGTCGATCATATCGGCTTCATCCCTCATCCAGGAACCTCAATACGCGTATGTTTTTTCTGGATATAATTATATTATGTTTAGGGTTATGTTTTAGATATATATCGACATTTCACCAAAGGATCTGATAGCATGGCCGAATTCGTCAATTTCGGAACTCCAATCCATTTCGGATGGGGATGTTTTGACAGGATAGCAGAGCTAATACCGATGGGCAGGTCATTTATCGTGTCGGGGAGGAAGTCTGCCAGGAACCTCGGTTTAATAAATCGGTTGGAAGGGCTCAATGATGCTGAGATCGGCCATTTTTCAGGTGTTGAACCCAATCCTTCATCCGTTACTGTTGAAGAAGGTGCATCCGAAATGGCGGTTTTCAATCCAGATATCGTTATAGCCGTCGGCGGAGGCTCTGTAATGGATGCTGCAAAGTTCATGTCGGTGATTGCAAAGCATGGAGGATCCGTGATGGATTACATACGGGGAAGAGAGCCTCCCGATGGTGGTTATCCCCTCTATGCGGTCCCGACGACTCCCGGGACCTCTTCCGAGATAACCCCCTATTCAATTGTTACACTTGAAGAGATAAACAACAAAGTGGGATTGAGACATCCATCTATTTATCCAAAAGGGGCGGTTATCGATCCGAAGCTAACCGTAACCCTTCCAGAAGACCAGACCGCTGCCACAGGTCTGGACATCCTTTCCCACGCGGTGGAGAGTTACTGGGCATCGGGATCCGATCCTCTTACAAGGGAGATGTCCCTGAATTCGGTCAGCCTTGTGAAAGAACACCTCGTGGAAGCTTACAGGGATGGATCGGTGAGAAAGAACAGGGAGGGAGTCTCTCTGGCATCCGTTTTTGCAGGACTTGCATTTTCCAACACGGGCACCACCATCTGTCATTCCATATCCTATCCGGTCACATATGATACGGGACTTCCCCACGGAATTGCTGTTGCCATAACACTCGGACCTACCTTCGATCTTCTTCATTCAAGGAATGTGCAAGGCCTGGACAGACTCGCAGAGGCTTTCGGATCGGATGCATTCTCGTTCAGTGATGATATGGTGGATCTGCTTTCGGCCCTGAAGGTCCCGAAGACTTTCCCGGAAGCCGGATTCGAAGGAGGGCTGCAAAGGATAATGTCCACGGATCTCACCCCTCTTATGAAGAATATGCCGATCGGATTGTCCGAGGCCGATATGGAATCGATTGTGAAATCGGTCCTCTGATCGGGGGCGAAAACACTTACAACTCGATTCGGATTACACTTGGAGGTTTGCAGATGGAAGGGAAGGGAAAATGTTCGATCTGCGGTGGAAACACAAGCAAGGATGATCTTGAATCTTTAATGGGACTGCCAATATGCCTTTCATGCAGGGATGATATGGGTCTGGGCCAGATTTCTCCCGAGGAATCCGATCCGCGTTTGAATGATCTTCTTGAAAAGAGAGGCCAGAGAATCCTTCCCCTGGCAACACCGCTCATGGGTTCCAAATCCAGGGAGGTCGGCTGGAAGCTACTTGCAATGGCTCCCTTCATTGGGGAGCAGGTTGAGGAAGGTTCGAGAAAAGCTCTAATGGAATCGGCACTGATTTTGATGGGTTCATCGATAATCAGACTCGGAAAGGGTCAACCCGGTGAATTATCGGAAAAAGAGGCTTCTCTTTTCCTTGTTCTGGGTCAATATCTGGATCTCTCGATCATGGGAAAGATAACCGCCGATCTGGGATTAAAGGAAAACAACAAACTCCACGATATGATACTCGCAGAGGATCATGATCATATTCTGTTTGGTCTGCTCAGGGACCTGGATCATGGTGAGGATCCGGAAAAGATGACGACGATATTAAGGGCCATGAGGCTTCTGAGACACGGATCATAGATTGAATTCGACGAATAGAAGCACCAGTATTACAGATATTATACCCAATGCCACCGTTATGAAATGCAGGAAAAGATCTATCATGGGTCTCTTTCTTCTGCCAGTGAGGGACATGGTGTTTGCGGGATAGATGTCCTTGGATTTTACGATGGAGAGGTATATTCCCAGCAGGGATGAGACGAAGATAACCCATGCAACGAGGTATGGATTCGCTCCGGATCCCGAAAGAAGGGTGTAAGCAAGTATGAAAGCGAATGCTGTTACCACGACCGTACCCCAGATAAGGAAATAACCAAAACTTCCCTGGGTCTTGTATCTGACTCCCCCTTTTGGAAAGGTTTTCTCCATGTTTTTGGTCAGCTCCCTGACAAAATTCTCCTTTCCCTCAACCACCACCTTTGCCGGTCTGTCAGGATCCAGGTACAGTGAACATCTGTCACCGCTGGGAAGAGTAAGAGTGTAGTAGAAATATTCTGCATTTTCAGGTATCTTTTTGAGATCTTTTTCAAAATCACCAAGAGAAGTGTATTGATACGGTTTGATTCCGGTGGAGAACATCAAAAGTTCCTGATGTTCTCCTTCATCCTTTGTGAAATCGATAAATGTCTTCTGGAATCTTCTGATATCATCGGGACTGAGATCCTGCGACCTGAGATCAATGGACCTCCTTATCCTGGCGGTCATCTGTTTTCTAATCCTCGTTGAGTCTATTTAATGGTTCTTTTTACTTTAGCTTCGAGGGAATTTATTCTTTCCACCCTAAACAATATGTAGTGGGTGACAATAACGCAATCATGACCCCCGCATGGGAAGAAACCTACGACGAGGCTCAGAGGAAGACCGAGGATACCAGGAGGAAGATGTTCATAGACTCCATCAGGGAGAAGATCCCGGCAGTGGACCCTGACCTCGCTTTCCTCACTCCGGAGGAGATCCTTCAGGCGATGAAATCCAATCCCGTGATACTGGAATATTTCGAGAGGATCGATAACTATGAGGCCCCGGAAAAGGAGCTGGCCCTTCTTTACCCGGATGCGGACAGGAAACCCTGGACCAAAGGAAAGACCGATGCCCTCATTTACAGAAATCTACACACCGCCATAAAGAATCTGAAGTTGGAGGATAGAATATCGATTTTCACCATATCGCCCCTTTTGGGTGTTGTACCCATGGAGTGGTATGATGATATCCCGATGTATGACGCCTCGGGGTCACAATCCTTCATGGTCAGGAGAAGGGGCCTCTCCTGGGACCAGGACAAGTTCAGGGAGGTGATCCAGAGGTCCGCAGAGATCCTTGATGCTTTCCTCGCCAAAAACCATGAGAGGATGGGGACTTGGCATATTGTATACAGGGATCCCTCTGTTCACAAGAGGATATTCGAGACTGCCATGGATATCCAGCCCAGGGCTATCTGGCCTCACAAGACAAGGAAGTCCCTCGCGGATTCATATTTAGCCATCAGGAATATCATGAAGGAGATAGTTGAGACACTATGAATAGAAGAGGTGAGGAAAGGGAAGAAAGACTGGCCGATGCCTTCTCGGGGCCGAGGGTTCCGGGTCTCTTCTCACTTCTCGCTGGTAAAGGTAAGAGAGCCTCGGGGGATCCCGACAAGAGGCAGTCCGCATTCAGAGTGGTAGATTCCTTGGTAAAGAAGTTCTATCCGGTAATTTCCGCTGATCATGACCAATCAGGCATCTTCATCAAGGTTATTGCCGATCCGGAGAAGAATCTGGATAAGTTCGACAAGTTGAGGATATCCCTCAGGAAGAAGGGATTCTTTCCCAAACTTATCGATACGGGAACCGAGACCATAATTGCCATATTTCCTCTCCCCAAAAGAAAGCCTGCCAATTTCACAACGAACATCATTCTTCTGGTCTTGACTTTGTTCACCACAATTTGGGCCGGCGCAATGCTTTGGGAGGAGAGAACGGGAAACATGAGAAGCTTTGGTGATCTTCTTAAGGTACTTATTGATCCGGTGGACCTTGGCATGGGAGCATTGACATTTGCCCTGCCTCTTCTTCTGATTCTAGGGACCCATGAACTCGGGCATTACTTCACATCCAGGCATTATCATGTTGATGCATCGCTTCCTTACTTCATCCCGGTCCCGCCCATGTTTTCCCCATTCGGGACCTTCGGAGCCCTGATCTCCATGAAGGAACCCATATCCAACAGGAGAGCTCTTGTTGACATAGGTGCCGCAGGACCCATAGCAGGATTCATAGTGGCGATTCCGGTAACAATAGTCGGGCTGATCCTGACAGGCGCCTATCCCGCAACCGTGGAATTGATCGAGGGTGCCCAGTACCTCGAAATCAATCCGCCACTCCTTTTCAGGGCGATAATGACCTCACTGGGAATAGGATCCGAGGATGATCTCTTCCCCACCGCACTCGCGGGATGGATCGGTCTGTTCGTAACCTCCATCAATCTCTTTCCCGCGGGACAGCTGGACGGAGGGCACATAGCACGCGGAGTTTTCGGGGAAAAGGGAAAGATACTATCATTTGCAACCGTGGGGTTGCTCCTGATTCTGGGTTTTGTCACTCCCTTCAAAACATATCTTCTCTTTGCGTTTCTGATTCTATTGATGGGAGCTCGTCACCCTCCTCCGCTTGATGACATGTCGAGGATTTCAAGGAGACAGTACTTCGCAGCCGGTCTTTCCCTGGCGATAATGATACTTACATTCCATCCGCTCCCGATCGAGATAGTTTCCATCGGAGAGGGAGGGGTTGAGATAACCGATTCTCCGGACAGTCTCAATATCTCCTCCGACATACCAACCGTATTCCAGGTTACTGTGGAAAACACCGGGGATATGGAAAAAGACGTGGAGATCATCATGGTCATAGAAGGTGAAAGATTACTTTATGATCCACTTCTGCCCACCCCGGATTGGAACGAATCAACCTATGGTCCCGTGGAGAAAGTGGCGAATTCCCTGTGGGCTCACGAGGGTTGGTTCATCCTCCTCATGGAACCCACAGAGCTGGAGATCAAAGGAGGCGAGGGGAGGACCCTCATCTGGAACCTTGTGGTAGGCTGTTCCGGAGATGTAACCTATGGCGAGGAAGCGGTCCTGGACCTGGGTTTTTCCACCAAAAACGAGGTTTCGTGGACCTCGGTCCTTCTTGTCTGCAGCGATCCTTCCACTCCCTAAAGTTTAAATCCAAGGTCCTTTATCCGCCGAAATACCACGCTTTTCAGCGTTGGTGGTGCTTCCCATGAACGAGGGAGATTTCATTAAACTAGAATTCGACGCCTATGCCAAAGAGACCGATCAGCTTGTTGATACCACTCACGAAGAGGTGGCCAAGGAGCATGATGTATTCAACGAGAGGGCCAAATACGCTCCCATAAGCGTGATAGTGGGAGCAGGCAACGTTGTAAAGGGCCTTGACGAATCCCTGAAGGAAGCGGATGTGGGAAAGGAATTGGAAGTGGAGGTGGGTGAGCAGGATGCTTTCGGAGAGAGGGATCCCAAGCTAATTGAGGTATACCCCATGAACAAGATCCTCTCCCTCCCGGAGTTCAGGAAGGGGGATAAGTATCCCACAGAGGGAATGGAGATCAGGATCAACAACAGGATCGGTTATATCAACAGGATCTTCGCCGGAAGGGTGAGGGTCGATTTCAATCACAGGTGGGCGGGCCGCACCATCGTATACAAATACAAGATCACGGAAAAACTGGAGGGCAAGGAAGAAAAGATAAAGGCTCTCGTTGAAGCCTCATATCCCAATTCCGACGAGTTCCAGTTCGAGTTCAAGGATGATGATCAGGTAGATATCATTCTCCCCGATATCGTGAAGCTCGATACAAGCTGGGCGATGGCCAAGTTCAAGCTTGTATCCGATCTCAGAAACCACCTGGACCTAACAACCGTGAGGATGATAGAGGTCTACGTGAAGAAAGAGGAAGAACCTGCCGAGGAGGAAGAAATCTCTCATAAGGATGAGGAATCCGGTAAGGATGCTCCCGAGGAGAATAAGGAAGAGACCTCGGAGGAAGAGAAGGAAGAAGAACCATCGGACGATGAGTGATTTCCAGCCTTAATTACATACATATCTGAGCAAAAAGTTAAAGGATTATGCAGGGAGTTGAACGCCTGGTAGAGGCAGTTAAGCCAGGTCCAGGTGTTTAAAATGGGTAGATTCCCGATTTTCAAGATCCTATTGTCCAGCAGATGGGCAGCGGTTTTCATTGTTATTTTGATGGTTTCATTTGGCCTTTTATCCCTGGTTGATGAGGGAGGAGCCGCCGTATCCACGGGAGCCGCTCGAAGGCTTACCAATGCGGGCCAGGACACCCATGAAAACTCCACGGCAATCCCGGTGCTGGCTTTGGGAGCCACCTCTTCCACGGGATCCGACACCATGACAACAGTCATACTCACGGTTAACAGAAGGTCCACCTCCTTTAGCATATCCGATCTCGAGACCGTCTCAACAAACATGTCATCCTCAGGACTCGGGATATACAGGGATGACGGTTCGGTTGACGATGAACTCGATAGTTCGGACACTCCCCTTTCCATATCACAGGTAACATCCACAACCGGATCGGGATCCTGGACATACACATTCACTGTCTCATCCGAGACCGTACCGACCTCAATTACGGGATCTTTCAGGTGGATCGTGGTTGCGAGGACCTCTTCCACGGCAGTCTCCTCGGATCAGTTCAATGTGGTCATTCCCTCTGCCGGAATCACGTTTTCAGATGCAACCACAATGCCATCTTCAAGCGTCATCTGTGATACGATCAACGTCATTTTGACAGATGCATCTTACATCGGAACCTCCTCACCTGTGATAGTTGGTGAGCTGGGAGCCGATATCGATACCATTGCTGTCCAGGGGATATCGATTTTTTCGGGGATTTCGCAAAGCGAGACCCTGGATTCCATCGAGATAGTACTTGCAAATATTTCGGGATTCGATCCTTGGGTCGATCTGAGACCAATCGGTACTACCGCGGGATCCGGGATCAAGATCTATTTTGATGACGGTGCGGGAAGTCCGGATATCTGGGATTCTTCGCGGGATACCAGACTTGTTCCTCGATCCGTCCAGATCATAAACGGATCCTCAGAGTGGAGGGTGATCATCGATTTTCCCGATAGCGGAGCGGGGTCCTATTATCTCCCGGGGGCTTCATCGGGAAACATTGATGTTTTCATCTGTATTTCAACATCATCTTCGATCGGTCATGAGGACAGATTCTTCACATCGATACCCTCATGGGGAATCTATTGTTACGGACTGGATGGTGAATCCAAACCCGTTCTTCCCTCTTCGAACAGGTCAAGGAATCTCGAAGCGGATACCCTGGCACCCGATTTGAACGATGCCAATTTGAGGGTTTATACCAGTCCGGTTTCCGCATATTTCTACGAGGCCGATACGGATCTGAATGGTACCGATGAGGTCTTCTACAATTCCGTATCCGGTCAGGGACTTGGAATGGAGATAAGGATCAATATCGGAAGCTACGATGAGGACAACCTCTACGTATTCGAAGGCGAACCTGCATTCGATTACGAGAGCTGGAATCAGGATTTCATCTTCACCGACAGGACCGAGATCTCCTACAGCGTGACAACCGTTCCGCCTCTCAATCCCATGGTCTTCAGACTGGAGGATGTTGTGGGCCACAATACAACCTTCGAGGTCAACATCACGGAGGATAACGAGCCGCCCCGGGTCAGGAATTTCAGCCTGGAGGACAACTCCAAATACATTGAAACACAGACCGAGGATAGGAATGTCTACTTCAGGCCCAGCATGATCTCTCCCGAACCTTTCCAAATCAAAGGAGAAGGATACGAGCCCGATGGAGAGTCCGGTGTGGATGAGATCTATTTCACCGTGGAGCCTTCTCTTTATTCCTCCCCTTCGAGCGATGATACCCCCCAGGAGTTCAACGCAACATATTATGTCGATTCGCTTTCCTCGGATGTTTCTGCTCCCATTCTGATGGATCTCTACGATAATGTTCAAAATCGAAACAGGATACAGATCAACTATTCCGACATATCCACCAATCCGGTTGTTTCCATGATCCAGCCGTCCACATCCGGGACCAACGTTTCCGGCGTATACAGGGTGATAGCCAGGGTCCGGTCAACACCATCGATATTGAAGGTTGAATTCGGGGTGGACGGAGATACAACCTTGCAAAGGATGACCTACGGAGGAGGCACAGGCGATACCGGGACCTATTACATCGACTGGGATACGGTTGACTACACCGAGGGAGAACATGTCCTGAAGGTGAAGGCAACCGACATGACAAATGGTGTGGGATACAATACCCAGATCAGGGTAAATGTCAACAACTATCCTCTGTGGGGTTATTTCCAGTCACCGCTTTACGGGAGCTCCAATCGAGGAACAGCAGGTGTGAGACTGATAACTTCCAATTATCTCAAATCCGCAAAGCTCTATGTGGAGGATACTTTCGTTGACAAGTTCGTCGGTTATCCTCAGAATGGAAGGGTGGACCTTTCAATCGACACCACCCAGTTCAAGGACGGAACATATTCCCTGAAAGCTGTACTTGAGGGATTCGGAGGAAGGTCTCTCGAGATATTCAATTCGATCGATATAGACAACACCGATCCCGTTCTTGCCGATTTCTTTGTTGATTTCCCCGGAACCCAGGAAGCTCTGAAACCCGAGGACCTGGTAAGATTGAAAGCCAGGATCTACGACAATCAATCGGGACTTCAGACCACCTATGTTGTTGCCAATTCAATAGGAGGTCTCACAAACGAGGTCCTCTACGATAACGGCCTGCAGGATGACGGGTCCGCAAATGACAATTTCTTTTCAACCAGGGAGTTCGAGGCGGACGGTCCATGGGCCTATCTGACGATCAGGTTCGTGGCTGTTGACAGGGCAGGTAACTCGGTGGAGAGGAAGCTTGTAGTTGCCATGGACGATCTCGATCCTCTCATAGAGGATATGTGGGTTGACTATCCCGGAAGCCAGCAGGGAGCCAAGGAAGGAGACGATATCCAGATCAAAGCAAGGCTTGATGACAGCACCGAACCTATCTATGTCACTCTTGTTCTGGACAACTCCGGTTCCATGTTCAGATCCGGTAGGATGGGTGATCTGCAAAGAGCAGCAAAAGCCTTTATCAATCAGACCAGATCCATAGACTTTGTTTCCATTTACAGGTATTATTGGCTGTTTGAGGAACCGTTCCCTTATCCGACACTGGGTCCCGGATGGCCCAAGCGAGTTCTCAACTTCACAAAGATGGACCAGGATGGAAAAAAGACAGCTATAGAGATAATCGATAATATTGATGAGGAGAGGGATCTACTCGGGGCAACGGGAACGCCAATATGGGATACTATCGGAAATGCAACCAGTTATACGATATCAAATGCAGAATCCAATCCCCTTGTGATTGCTTTCACCGATGGGGCTGATGATTTTACCCAGGAATCACCTCCAAGGTTCGAGGACGGATCCGATCATTTCTGTCCTTGGTACAACTGGGGGCAGGAGAGATACTTCGATTATCATTGGGGTAAGTACGAGGATTTCGGTAACGAATCGAATCATTACTGGGTAAGGAGCTTCATAAACGAATCCCGGGCAGGATTGTTGAACATTCCAATACCGGTATACACCATAGGGCTGGGACTGGAGCATCATGATCCTCCCGATCAGCCTCAGAGGGTCTCAATGCCTTCTCAATACAAGCATGATAACGTATCCGCTTACTGGTCCGGTGAATCCGGAACACCGGAATACAATCTATGGAGGATTGCAGACACATCGGCGGGAGGAGAGTATTTCTATGCCCCATCCGCAACATTTTTGGAGAGGGTTTACAGAGATATCGCCGATAATATCTACAATACAGGAGATCCCGCAAAAGTCCTGAGGGCCACGGCGATGCTTCCTTTGGACATTACACTGGATGTGGAGCTATACGACGACGGCCTCCACAACGACGGTATTGCAGGGGACAACATCTGGGCTTCGGAGTATTATGAGGTCCCGGAGCTCCCCACGGAAGAGAGGACCATAATAATGGACGTATGGGACTGGGCCAACAACACCTATTCCGATTTCATGAAGATGATAAGCGATAATGACGCACCATTCGTCGAATGGGTCAGGATGGTCTATCCCGAGGGGAGAGCTTCTGTCGGAGATGGAGAGAAGTTCCACATAGAGATCAATGTGACAGACAGGATTGCCGGTATATGGAAGATAATCGGTGAAGGGACAGATATCGGATTCTTCCCTCCGATAACTTTCAACAACACCGGGGAGGGAAACGATCTGAACGCCTCCGATACCATTTTCACGTCAACGGACATAATCGCTCAGTCGGGCAATGCCGCTTCGATCTATCGCTTCCTGGACATGATGGTTACCGATTATGCCGGTAACTCAATCAAAGCAAGAGGTCAGGTATTGGTCGTTAATGATATGGCCGCACCCGTAGTGACAATGATCACACCCAAGGATAACGGAGCTCTGGGAGGTGATGATCCCATCAGTCTTCTTGCAAGGGATGACGGTGAGATCCAGAGAGTTGTATACGAGATCAGGGATGAAAATCAGACCCTTGTTCAGGAGGGTTTCATAAAGAAGGAACAGACAGAACTATATTCGTCCCCTGTAGATGTTACCAGGATCCCGGAAGGGTACTATTATCTCGAGGTCAAGGCAGTAGATACAGCCGGGCGTGTGGGATCCTCTGGAGTGCTGAACATTATCATAGACAACACACTCCCCCAGTTCACATTGCGTTCACCCAAGAACGGATCGAGTGTGGGTGGAGTTGTATTCTTCGAGTACAGTTTCAAGGACACATTCTTCGATTACATAGGCTATTCCATCGATGACGGTCCCTTCCTCAAATACGACAAGGATGATGGTTTGGACACCCGGGAGTATACGGAAGGCTATCATCAGGTGGAGATAAGGTGTTTCGACCAGAGGGGAAAATCCAGGGGAGTGATCCTGGACCTATATTTCGATAACAACCGGTCACAGGTGGAGATCCTGCTCCCCTCCGGAGGCGGGGTCATACTGAACGGAACACAGAGACTTCTGGCCAGAGTTTACGACGGAGGTGGGATCCAGTATACCGAAGCGAGGATCTACGAGTGGGGAAACAGGACAGGACCCACACCTCCCACCGAATCCGAGGACCCTGTCGTATCGATAAGGATGGATGGCCCAAGGGAAGCGGTGGTTGTTGCGGGATTCTACGAGGGAGAGATAGCCACATTCGGTTTACCTGACGGAAGGTATCTCCTGGACGTGGCGGCCGTCGACAGATCCGGAATGGAAGGACATGCCTATCAGTATCTTCCGATAGACAACCACGCTCCCGTACTGAATGTACTCTTTCCGGTGGATGGGGGAGCGGTGACGGGAACCTTTACTCCGCAGGCTCAGGCTGACGATCCTTTCCTTTCAAAAGCCTATTTCACCTTCAACGGAAGGGAGTATCCTTTCGATGCATCCATCGATATGAACGGAGTTGCGGATGGAAAATATGTGATGAGGTTCGTTGCCATAGACAGTGCCCTCCGGACCACATCAAAAGAACTTATCGTATACGTTGACAAGACTCCTCCAGGTGTGGAACTCATCGCACCGGTGGACGGCTATGCCGCAGAAGACGAACTGATGGTAATGGCCAGGATAGATGAGGTTGCGGGTGTTAAGTATGCTTTTCTGAATTTTGACGGAAGCAACATACTGCTTGGCACTCCCATTGGCGAGGGAGACCTCTACAGTTTTACATTGAACATGACTCCCTTCGACCGCTCAGCTCATGAGATCAAGGTTGTTGTTGAAAACTTTGCGGGAATGGTCTCCGAATCCAGAACGATAATCGTCTACAAGGGATATCTTGACACCGACGGTGACGGTGTGACCGATCCTTACGATGACGCACCGGAGGATCCTCTGATCAATGGAGATGTTGACGGGGACGGATTCGGATCATTCTACGACGACGATGATGACGGAGACGGTATACTGGACATCTACGAGCCGGATTACGACAGCCTGATGATCTCGGGACAATCCAAGGGAATTCCATTCAGGTTGGACCCTACCGAATGGGCGGATTCCGACGAGGACGGCATCGGGGATAATGCCGATCCCGATGCCGACGGTGACGGGATCATAGACGAACTTGACGCCTTTCCCACAGATCCCCTGGAATGGTCGGACATCGACGGGGACGGAATAGGAGACAACAGCGATTCGGACAGGGACGGTGACGGCGTTGATAACGACGAGGATGATCTTCCCGACGATCCTTCCGAATGGACGGATACCGACGGCGACGGGGTTGGAAACAACAAGGACGTGGATGACGACGGAGACGGCCTTCCCGATTCCAGGGACGATTTCCCGACAAACAGGTTCAGAAAGTACAGATACCTGGAGATTGCCATCCTCGTGGTACTGGCTGCCATTGCAATTTCAGCTATTTTTTCCGCAATGGTATTCAGGGACAGGATAGCAACCGGTCTCGAGCTTTCATGGAAAGAGGGTGGATTGAGAAAAACCAGGGATAGAATATCTTCTGCCTTCAAGGAGAAGGAGATGAGCTGGGATGAAGAAAACAGGAAGGGCCCCGGTGCGAGGAAGATAAGGCCCCGAAGCAAGAGGAAATGATTCATCCTATGTATTCGAGCCCGCCCATGTAGGGCCTGAGATCTTCAGGGACCTCTATTCTGCCGTTTTCCAGCTGATAATTTTCGAGTATGGCTACCATGGTCCTCCCCACCGCCAATCCGGACCCGTTCAGTGTGTGGACGAACTCGGATGGTAGATGGGGCTCCTCCCTGTATTTGATCATGGCTCTTCTTGCCTGGAACTCGGTGAAATTGGAACAGGAGGAGACCTCCAGCCACCTTTCCTGGAACGGGGAATACGCTTCAAGATCGTAGGTTTTGGCAGAGGAGAATGTAAGGTCACCGGTGCAAAGGAGCAGTCTTCTGTATGGGAGATGGAGGCGTTTAAGGACCTCTTCCGCATCACTGGTGAGTTGTTCCAGGATCATTTCGGATTCTTCTGGATGAGAGGTGATGACAAGTTCCACCTTGGAGAACTGGTGTACACGAATGATCCCCTCCTCTCCTGTATGTCTTCCGGCCTCCCTCCTGAAACAAGGCGTGAATGCCTGGTACTTGATTGGGAGATCTTCTTTGGAAAGGATCTCATCCCTGTGGAGGTTCGTTAGAGGGACCTCTCCCGTTGGGACCATGTAGAGGTCGTCCGCTGGTAGTTTGTACATGTCTTCCTCGAACTTCGGGAGCTGTCCGGTGCCTGTCATCGAGGCTGTGTTGCATACTGCCGGGGGCCAGACTTCTGTGTATCCCTGCTCCCTGTGTATGTCCATCATGAAATTTATCAGGGCCCTTTCCAGGCGGGCTCCCTCCCCCTTCAAGACGTAGAACCCGGAACCGGAGATCTTGGCTCCCCTTTCAATGTCTATGATGTCGAGGTCCTTTCCGAGGGTTACATGATCTTTGGGTTCGAATTTCAATTTCCTTGGTTTTCCCCAGGTCGATACCACCTTGTTGCCGGTCTCGTCCTTTCCGACTGGAACATCTTTCAGAGGGAAATTCGGGATCGAGAGTCTTGCCGTGTTTCTCCTGTTGTCGAGGTCCTTTGAAAGAGAGTCGAGGTCCTTCAGCCTGGAATTCAGTTTCTGCATCCTCTCTATGATCTCCTTCTTTTTCTCCCTGTCCTTTTCCTTGGAGATCTCCTTTGAGACCACATTCTTCTCATGCTTGAGGGAGTTGACCTCCTCCACCGTTTTCCTGAACTCCCTGTCGGATTCGATGAAGAGGTCCAGGTCAGCTTCCACTCCCCTGTCCTCAAGCATCTTCCTTACGGCTTCCTCGTTCTCCCTGATAAACCTCATGTCGAGCATCTAAGGACCTCCGGCAGGCTCCTTGAAACGGGGATGAGCTATAAAATGTTGTCAGGTGGAGCGGATCGGTGGTGAATCGGGGATCTCGGCGGAGATTTATATCCATTCGAGGATGTCCGGGAAGGGAGCTGGTGAAGGATATCAGGAAGCCTCCTGTTGTTTCCAGATCCGATCTGAAATATGCATGGATAGGATTTCTCAGAAGGAACTTCCTCAAAAGATTGATAATGAAGAATCCCGAGGAATATGATTAAATACAGGAAGGATAAGGTATGGTTGTAAGAGAAAAATATATATAACTGCATAAATATTATAAAGTACATGCAGAGCATAAAGGGTGTTGATAAGGTAAGAACTTCTATTGGACTCAGAATGGCAACCAAGTACTTGATTTTAGATCATTCCATGCCAGGGGAAAGTCTCGAGGATACCATAGTAAGATTAATCCACTCATATGACAGATTGAAACAAGAGAATGAAGAACTTTTAGAATTGATTGAAAGAAATGGGATAACTCAAAAAAATCTTCTCTCTATTGATAAAGTGGAAAGGATATTGGATTCCATAGAAATTAATCTGGACCTTGTGATTCACTATTCATACAACATGCCCCCCAAAGAAATAAAAAAACTTGATGACTATCAAATGGATATCCAACTGGAAAAGGTATTCACAAATGGAAAAAATTATTCTTTTAAAGAATTGGACCTCTCAGAGGAAGAGATGATCGACATCCATTTTCGAATTGTTGAAAAGATTATCAATGAGCATTTTGATAAAGCATACAAGATACCGGATAATCTCAATTTGTTTGACTATAGATACTGGAAACGGGTTTTTTTTAGAGTAGGACTGCCGGAAAGCTCTTATCTTTCAGATGTGATATCCACAATCACAGTAGTAAAGAGTGGTTGATTTGTTGGATGATATCCCTATATCAATTGATATTATCAGATCATATTTTAAATGCTTTGAGGTAGCAATTGATAAAGATAGGCTTAAAGCAAAGGTCTCCTCGGACCGAGACCGATTGTCATTTCAAATTGCTATTTATTCCTCATCAATTGGTTTCACAGGGTCATTTCCACAGACAAGAATATCACTTGAACGTCATTCAGAAAACATCAGGCATCAAGGAGTCCACCTTCAGTTAAGTTTCCATAAGATCGAGAATCCTTTTCATGCAGGTACACTGTATATTCATTTGGATATTGATGACATGAATAATCTTCTTGATGTTTCCCAGGGATTTCTATTTGCTACTTACGAAATGTTGAAAAAGCTAGGGGGAAATTTTGTAAAAATTAGAGATCAATTGTTCCATCCAGAAATGATTGTAGATATTTATGATAAAAAACAAATTTTTATTGAGAAGGTAAGTAAAAGCATTCAGGTTCGGCCCTTGGAGTTGATAAAATTGGATGGATCAAGGGTTTATATTTCTGAGGCGGAACTTGAAGAATTTCTTGAATACAGAAAGGAGTTGGTCCCGCTTTTAAGGAGATGAGTGATCTTCATGAGGGATTAACAGTGAAGCGACGAAAGATTAATAACGGTCCCGACAATCCAAAGTATATGGGAGAACTCACGGAAGTTCACAAGAGGATAAGGGACCTCGCAAAGGAGAAAGATGTTGTAATCCTGGCGCATAATTATCAGGTCCCCGAAGTTCAGGATATCGCCGATATCGTGGGAGACTCCCTTGTTCTTGCGATGAAGGCGGCGGAGACATCCCAGGCAAACATCCTCTTCTGCGGAGTGGATTTCATGGCGGAGGCGGCAAAGGCCCTCTCCCCGGACAGAAGAGTTATCCACCCGGTCCCCGATTCTCACTGCCCCATGGCACACATGGTGGATGTGGAGGGATTGGAGGAATTCAAGGAACAGCATCCGGGAGCTCCCGTGGTTGCATATGTAAACACAACGGCGGAAACCAAGGCCCACTCATACATATGCTGCACCTCCGCAAACGCCGTGAAGGTAGTGAAATCTCTTGAAGAAAAAGAGATCATATTCATCCCCGATTCCAATCTCGGAGCATATGTCCAGTCCCAGGTCCCCGGGAAGATGGTCCACTTATGGGCCGGATACTGTCACGTTCACAACGACATAACCGTCGATCAGATCAAGGAGGCGATGAGTGAGCACCCTGATGCCAGGGTGATGGTTCATCCCGAGTGCAGGATGGAGGTCATTGAGTTCGCTGATGTGGTGACCTCCACCGAGGGGATGCTGAGGTATGCCGAGTCCTCGGATGCCAAAGAGTTCATAGTCGGAACCGAGGAGGGCCTGGCATATCGTCTCGAAAACGAGGTCCCGGGAAAGGTTTTCCATAGGATCGAGACTGCCATCTGCCCGAACATGAAAAAGATCACCCTTGAAGATGTTCTTAGATCTCTTGAGAATATGGGACCCGAGGTGGAGCTCGATCCCGAGATAATCGAGAAGAACAAGCCCCCTCTGGAGAGGATGCTTTCACTGAAATAATGTGAAAATCCTTCATAAATTAATTATATTTCATCAGCCAGTTATTGTTTTCGATAATTAGGGGGATATTCGATGAGGAATTCGAGGATATTTATTGTTGCACTGCTATTGATAAGCATGTCCACATCTCCATTTGTAGCGGGAGATGATACGAACCTTGAAGGGCCTACAAGGGTCCCTAACAAGTATGGATCGATAACTTCGGATGAGACATGGTCCGGAACACTGGCAGTTGATACCCTTATCATCGAAGAAGGCGTGACCGTCACCATTCAGAGTGGAACCAACCTTATCATGGAAAACGAAGCGGAGATATGGGTCAGGGGAACTCTTATCGTCCAGGGTGGTGAGAATCCGGCGGATCAGGTCGATTTCAGTTTGTTCTTCGGTTCCTACTGGGAGGGGATCACGATAAACGATACCGGAACAGCCGACATCCAGAATACAACGTTTGTCGGGGGTCATAATTACATCGAGATTTATGGGGATGGCGTCACTGTCAAGAATTGTCTGTTCGACAGGGGATGGACAGGTGTGATCGTCCACGGAGGTAGCAACCATGATATTGGGAGGATATCCGGAAAATATATAGGAGAGGTCCTTTGGATCCAGAATGTTCAAGAAAGCCTTAAAATCAAATATGTGGCAGGGGTCGGGGTCACAACGAGCGTTGTTCATATAAGTGAATCATACAACGTATCATTGGATTTCATAATAGCTTTCGATTCCAGGAATGCTCTCAGAATAGACGGAGGCTGTACCGGAGAGTGCGGAAATATTTACGCAAGAAGGATCTCCGCAAATGAGACGGCTCCGGGTACTATCACTTCCAGCTGTGTCCAACTTTCCGGTCCTATTCACGGTCTTGAACTGGAATCTATCATGGTGGAATATATCCATACTGCGATCGAATTGGATACAACTCCCGGATCGGAAGTAACGGTTTCTGATTTGACTCCTGTAGGTGGCGTGGATACTCTTATTGGTCTGGATCAGGATGTACACGGAGTGGACATGGAGATATTCGACTCGATACTTTCCGCGGAAAATAATATTGCCGATCTCTCTTCCGATACCGCGGATGTGAATATTACGGCCATCAATTCTCGCCTCGGTCCCGGATCGTTTTCGATCACGGGAGAACCGGTTTTCAATCTCAGCTGGTACATCAACCTAACCGTGGTCAATGTAAACATGGACCCACTGGATTATACATTGAACACGTTCTATCATGGAGGTGAAATATTCTCGTCTCTGGAATCCGAGGAAGGATACATTCAGCTGTTAATTCCAGAATTCACTGTAACAGAGAGCGGAACACAGAACCTGTACTTCGATTTCGAACTCGAGTTCGATAACGGAGGTCCTCTGAGTTATCTTGCAGGTGAGAATATACTGAATGAGTGTAATTCGGATAACGTACTTGTCTACGATCTGCCTCCTTACAATACAATGCCCGAAAGTATATCATTCTCGGAGGGAGCCTCTCATCTTGTCAACTTGTCTGAATATTTCCATGACCAGGAGGATAATCTCACTTTCGAGATAGGTGCAGGTCCTGAACTGGAGGTAGAAACAGGATCGGAAGGCGGCTTCGATTTCCTGACCATCTCAACTTTGAATGAAGATTGGAATGGTTTTTCGTGGGTGAATATATCAGCAGAAGACGATGTGGGAAATACAACAGGTACAAACGTCACCGTTGAAGTAACACCGGTGAACGACCCTCCGACATTCTCCCATCCACTTCCCGAACTGGAAATCGAGGAGGATGGATCCGCCGAACTGGACATTGCAGATTACCTGACGGATTTCGAGAATGACACCCTGGAGATATCCTTCGAACCTATGGAAAACTGCTCGATCCAGTTGAACGGAACCAACCTGGAATTGACACCATCGGAGAACTGGTTCGGAAATCTGACTATCGAACTCAACATTTCTGACGGAACCGATTTCATCACCGGAGACCTCCTGTTATCGGTCAATCCCGTGAACGATGCTCCCTCCGGTGCTCCGTTCCATGGGGAGAACAAACTGGAAAGCTTCATGTTGAACCATTCCGAATTCGGTAATATCACGGTATTCACTGTTATTTTGACCGAGGACTCCAAAACCGAAATTCGCATCAACGGAAGCGATGTGGAGATGGCAGATCTTTCGTAAGGTTTTCTCGTCACTGATCTGCAACACGGCTCGATAACCAATCCTGAAGAGGAGGTTACACTTCCTGATAACTCCACGGAGATGGTACCGATTCCCGATAGGTTCATTTACACGCCCGACAAGGATTCCACGATCGGGGACCTGGTACGATTCACAATTTCCGATGGCGATATCGAGGTATCGTACTGGGTGAGTTTCAATGTCACCCCGGTAAACGACCCTCCGGTGCTGACTCCCGAAAACGACGGGAATCTGACTACCAGCAGAAATCAGGTCAAAACCTGGGATCTGCTCGAATGGGCATCGGATGTGGAAGGCGATAAACTGATTTTCAGGATTGAACCGAGTGAGTACCTGACAGTGGAGGAAAGCAACCTTACAATAGATTTCATGGGCGCCTATGAGGGAGCTCAATACAATGCGACCATCTTCGTCTCCGACGGTGAAGTCGAGGTGTCGCATCCTCTCCGTTTCACGGTGGAAGGATCCCTCCCTGGTCCGGGTCTGAAAGTTTACAGCATCGAGATCAAGGGAGAGAAGAACGGGTGGCAGATAAGAATCTATGCGGATGCGGGTCAGGAAATATATGTGGTCGTTCTCGATGGTGAGGATGTCGTATCCAGTTTCAAAACAAATCCGGAAGATGACAATTACACTGTGTTCATATCCGATGACGATGCGGATGTCGGAAATACCATAATCATCACGGATGGCGAGAACGGAGATGAGATCCTTCCCACTTTCACAAATGAGCTTCCCAAGCTTGAAGAAGAAAGTGAAACTGTAAACTTCTTCATCTACATAATTCTGGCAGTGGTTCTGCTCTTGGTTTTGATCATTGTCATTGTAATGGTAACAAGGAGAAAGAAAGAAGAATACTACGAGGAATGAAGTAACTCACAGAAACTTGAGAGATACCTTGATCTACAGATGTAAGTGAATCACTGGATCCTTCTCGCCAGATTCGGTCCTCCGCTGAGGAACTGTCCCTTTCTCTTCATTTTCAAATTGATAATTATCAGAACGATTATGAGGAACCCTACCACCAAAATGATGAATCTCATTGTATTGTCATCATCTGTTTCCGCGCTTTCTCTGTCATCCGATTCCTTTTGTGATGTGTCAAACAATGTGATATTCGTTTCCGGGACCTCTTCCCTTTCGTATATGGCATCGAGGTCCTCCTTATCGATCCAGTAGAAGCACCTTCCTCCTGCGAAGTAGAACCTCTCCCTTGCCTCGTCATAGTGGAATCCCTTGTTATCCATCCATGGAACCCCATCTTCATTCACGTAATTGTCATAGCTACCGTTTTCGAGATTTATTTTGAAAAAACCCCATGGTGATCCCGAAGGCCAGGATGGTATTGGGCCCATGGAACAAAACATTGGAAAATTTCCGGTCAGTGCATAGAGAATGTCTTCTTCTTCATCAAGGTATATCGAATTCAGACAGGCTGTCTGTGGCAATTTTTCATCCTTTTCATAGGTCCCGTTTCTGAGACCGTGATGCGTCATAATAACAAGGTCACTCAATTCATCCGAATAGCAAACCATTCCAACTCTTTCCTCATTCCAGCTGTAGAAGACCTCATCATTTTCGATGGTTGTGATGTTGTTGAGATATGTGTACTTCCCGGTGTATAGATCCAGTTCAAGAAGTTCGCTGTAAATATCGGTGTAAAGGTAAACAAGGTCCTCTGTCGGATGGACATATATTCCTCCCGGGGCGAGCCTTCCGAAATTTGTGAAATTCCCCTCATCGGGATTGGTCCTGTTGCCTGCCGGATCGAAAAATCTCAACGATTGATTTTCCGGATAATAGATATGAACTCCGTATGCGCTTCCGAGATATACGGGTCCCTTTTCAGATGGAATCTCCAAACCGTAGAAATGAACTGATTCATTGATCCCGATCCTTGATATGGACATGTTGTTGAAGTTAAGAATAAAGGTCCCGTTCTCTGCCGAAACGTAGAGATCAGGTCCTCTGAATTCCATGTCATAAACCTCTTCGACCTGTTCCGAATAATCCCTGATGATGTTCATTTCCTCGTCAAGTAGGTAGAGGGATTCATGGTTCCCCACTATCAAACCATCATGAAGAGAAGTTGTTCTGAGCCAGTAATACTCATTGCGGTGGTCCGGAACACCCGGGTTCTTTCTGAATATCTCGATATTTTCGAATCTGTCCTCATCGACGTGATACCACATGATCCTGGATTGCGAATCCGGATCCGACCAGGAAGAACTTCCACCGCTCTTGAATCTGCCATGAACGAAAAGAATATTTCCGGATAATGAATCAAATATTATTCGACAGGTTGTATATTCGGCGAAAGATTCTTCCTGGTAATCATCATGGTAATATATTCTCAGCACTTGAGGTTCGGTACCGTCAAATCTGATCAGATTATTATCCGATTTGATCTGGCAGTAAACCTCATCCCTCAGAGGATCATAACAGGCCCTGAAAAGTTGACCTCTATCTTCCCAGTTTTCCTCCGGATATTCATCCATCACAAGGAAAGTATGATTCCTTCTATCATCGTATATGTAGGGGTATTGCATCCATTCCCCGGTGTATATGTTGTATCTCACAAGTCTGTAACCGGCTATGTAGAGATTACCAGTTTTTTCATCAAGGTCCAATCCGTTGGTTCTCTGCTTCAATACTTCACAATCCATTACCCGTCTGGCCGTATCATTTTCCGGATTGTAAATAATGAATCCTTTCAATGTTGCAAGATATAACAAACCCGTTTCCTCGACATATTTCATCTCCTGAACATGATGCCAACCATCCCAGCCGCTCCAGGGATCGAAGAAATCACCGGTATCCTTAACCTCATATTTACCGGATTCAAGATCGATCATCAGAAAATCCTTGCCGGAGCTTGCATAGATACTGTTGTTTTTTGCATCCACAGCGAATTTATCTATGTCACCTTCTTCCGTTCTTCCTTTCTCATCCTTGAATACGTATTTTTCCAGCAGTTCATATGAACCGGTGTCGATTACGTAGAGGAAAGGATTGTAATCATCCACCGCATACAATCTCTCGTTTTTCATATCCAGGTGGATCCGGGTGATCACGGAGTTCTCGAGTCCGAACCAGTTTCCCATCTGTAAGAATTCTCCGGTTTCGAGGTCCTTCACAGAGATCCCGTAGTTGGTTGCCAGATAAAGGGTTCTGTTTTCGGCATCCAGTTCCGCATCGTTGAAGTATTCGGGATCAGTGAAATAGACGTGAAAAGGATTCTCAGGTCCTAGTCTGTCGTCCTTCATGTTTCCCATGATTCCCGAAACCGGAGAAACGAACAGGATAATGGTTGCAGATAAGATCAAGAGGGAATTCGATTTCAACTCCTTCACTTCCCTTCGATCAATGTTTTGAAGACTTTAAAAGGTTTTCCGATTGTTTCAGCATATCCAGGTTCTCGTTATTGTGCTAATAATTTCATTATGATATATGTAAATTTGAAATAATAGAATATCAACTATGGAAATACAATCAATATGGGGTTTGGAAATGAGAAGGGATGCATTTCCGGTCATATTACTGGCCATGGTTCTGACTTTTGCTGGCTTGGTTGAATTTGTTCCGATAGGAGATTCAACGGAAACAAGATTCACTCCCACACTTCCTTCCGTGATATCATCGGATACGGAGATCAGTTCGGATCACATTCTGGATAATACAACGATAGAATCCGGAGCAACCCTTACACTTCTCCCGGGAGCGGTTATTCATGGGAAATATGATTCCCATCTCTATGTGGAAGGAGACCTGGTCGTTAATGGAACACTGGCTGAAATGGTTCAGTTCAGAAGATGGTCCGCCAGTTCCTCATGGGGGGGGATAACCGTGAATCTGACAGGGTCCGCTTCCATGGAGAACTTCACCATGCAGGATGTGAAAGGGAGGGTGATTTCACTTGAGAACAGCAGATCCTCCCTGATAAAGAACGGATACATCAACGGTGGTGATTACGGAATCTTCGTTCAGGAATCGCGGCAGTCTCATGATATTCATGATCTCTTTTTGGAGGACCAGGGAAATTTCGGAATGGTTTTCGGGTCGAGCGAGGTTCCGATGATTGTCAGAAATGTACTGATCAACGATTCTACCAGTGGGGCAGTAGGAATGGAGGGCTGCGGAAATCTTACTTTTTCAAATATCACCACAAATAATCCAGGTATCTATCATATCTACCTGATATCCTCAAAGAGAATAACTTTCATAGATTTCGATTTCAAAGGAGCTTCAACCCCTGTATCGGTTGGTGTGCTTTTCTCTGGGACAATGAACGACATTACCTTCAACGGAGGCACCATCAGCGATGTTGAGTACGGTGTTATCACTTCATTTCTGGGATCCTCCGTTGTGAACATGCGTAATGTGAAATTCAAGGATGATGTGGTCTACACCGTTATGGGAGATAGTCCCGATCTCAGCGGGAACCTGAGGATGTTCGAATGCGATCTTGATGGCGCACTCGAGCTATTTGCTCTAAATTCTCCAAATCCGACCATGACGGTTGATCTGTTCAACTGCACATATGACGACTCCCTTATATGGAACATATCCGGAAAAGCGGGAGTTACTGTCTGGTACGAGCTGGATGTTTTCGTATTCGATGGAAACATGGATCCTCTTGATACTAATCTGGAGATCTGGAGACCGCCTCTTATCAAACTTGTGGACCTGGACAGGGAAGACGGGAAATTCGAAAATATTGCTGTAAGGTCCAAAAGGGTGAACGAAACACAAGAAAGGGATTTCCATCACGATATTGTATTCGAGTCAAATGAACATCCCGGAAATAGATACACCATCTACAACTGGAACATAGAAGGTCCCGCATATCTCGATATTCTTTTAGACCTCAAACCCGAAAATGACATGCCGGAAAGCCTGGATGTGAACGAGGATGAATGGCTCGAATACGATCTCAAACCGCATTTCTTCGATCCGGAAAGCAAACCAATGGAATTCACACTTGAAACAGGACCGGATCTGACGGCTTCCATCGAAGGAGAGAATCACACCTTGAAGGTTACCAACGAGGAGATGGACTGGTTCGGAGCCTCATGGGTGAACATCTCGGCCACGGATACCGGACAAAACACCACTTTTGCAAACGTTACCATCAACGTACTTCCCGTCAACGACGCTCCGAGGTTGACATCCCCGCTTCCGGACCTGGAAATCCCTGAGGACGGTAATACCACTCTGGATCTATCAGAATACGTTCACGATGTTGAAAATGATACGATATTCTATGAAGTTGCAACAGTGAGGAACTGCGATCTGGTCCTGCTGGAATCCAACCTCACAATTATACCCGACCCCGATTGGTTCGGAACTCTCATGATCCCGTTGAATTTCACGGATACCATGGATTTATTCAGCGACACAATGGAGGTTGTGGTAATGCCCGTGAACGATCCTCCAATGGGGAAATTGATGAAAGGGGACCAACCCCTTGATTCCTTTGAATGGAATCATACGGATCACGGAAATATCACCGTTTACAAGGTTTCCACCGAAGAGGACACACCGGTTGAATTCCGGATCAATGCAACCGATGTTGATGACGAAAACCTCACCTACTCGTACAAAACCGAAGACCTTGAAAACGGAGTCGTTACCAATGCGAAAGAAGAGGTGACAATGCCCGATAACACGACCGAAATGGTTGATGTTCCTTTCAGATTCATTTATTCACCCGATAAGGATTCCACGGAAGGTGATCTGGTCAGGTTCAACCTCACAGACGGAGAGGCGGAACTGATATTCTGGATAAGTTTCAATATTACTCCGGTGAACGATCCTCCGGTCCTGGAACCGGAAAACGGAGGCATACTGACAGTGGACAGGAGCCAGAATCTGACGATCAACCTTTCGGAATGGGCATCAGACGTTGATGACGATGAACTTGCATTCAGGGTGGAACCTGATCAGTACCTCTCAATCCAGGGAAATAACCTCATCATCGATTTCAAGGGAACTTACACGGGTACGGAATACGTTGCCACTCTTTTCGTAAACGACGGTGAGACCGAGGTGTCGCATCCCATCAATATCACGGTGGAAGGGCCGCTACCCCAACCTGAAATATCGGTAAGCAGTGTGGAAATTGAGGCCGAAAAGGACGGTTGGTACATCAATATCTACGCTGAAGAGGGACAGTCCATCTTCATCCTTATCTACGACAGCGAGGGTGAATTCGAGAGCTATCAGCCCGAATACGAAGAGGACCGCTACAGGATCTTTATCCCGGATGAAAATGCTGGAGAGGGCAACAAGATCATAATCACCGATGAGGCGGGTGGTGAAGAGATACTTCCCGAATTCACCACCGATCTTCCCGAACTCAAGGAGGATTCACAGCCCCGGGATTACACGGTTTACATCATACTCGCTGCATTACTTCTGGTAATCCTCATAGTGGTACTGTTGCTTATCACCAGAAAGAGGAAGGATGAATTCTACGAGGAATGATCAGGCATAGGGGACTCTTGTAACAAACATGGCTCCCTGGGAATGATCGCTCTGGACCCTGTCCTTTACCGATAGTGATCCATGGTATCTGTCAAGAAGTAGTTTACAGAGTTGAAGGCCCAATCCACCTTTCCTCGAGGATTCCCTCTTTCCCAATTCAGAAAGCAGTTCCTCCTTGGCCCTGGATGGCAAACCGGGTCCCTTGTCGGATACGGAAACAGTCACAATTCTTTCATCCCGGTCCAATCTAACCTCTATACATATCCAGGCAGGGTCCTTCTCCTGTGCTTTTATCGCGTTGTGCATGAGATTGAAATAAACCTCTTCCAGAATGGGTTCCGCCATCACCGTCAGGGGAGACCTAGGGACACTCAGTTCGATATGCACCTTTCTCTTCGGGAATGAGGATCTTGCCTTTCTCATGGCACTTTTTACAAGAGGTATGATATCGATCTTTTCCAGCTTGACCTTTCTACCCTCAATTTTGGATAATGTCCTCACATTCCTGGCCAGGTCGAGAGAACGGTTCAACTGGGTTTCCATTCCCTTGATCAGTGTATTCCTGAGTTGAGGATCCTCATCTTTTGATTTCAATATCTCTATGCTCATCTTGAGACCCTGATGGATATTTCCCATGTCATGTCCCAGCAGATCCATGTAGAACCTGGTCCTTTCGGTCTCCCTCTTCAACTTGTTTTGCGCCTTTCTCTCCTTGATGACGTTTATGTATATCAGAAAGAAGAGGAGGATCGAGGTTATGATTATGTAGAACCAGCCCTTGATGGTCTGCATAGTGCTCAGGGCATCGGGATCCTTGAACACTGCCTGGACAGCACTGTCCGATAGAATTATCCAGAGAGTGCCGAGGATTAGATAGATCAATGTTATCTTCATGGGATCCTTGTATACGGAGTCCTTTTTTGATTCCGGTTCCATCGATCTTCCTCGTATCTCAAAAGATTTCTTTAAATTAACTGGACTTTTGCGTTTTGAGCGAAAGATTAGTATGTTTCGAGGTATATATGT